>NZ_CP195791.1:5027500-5115000 GCF_051465655.1 Planctomicrobium stercoris
CAGGAACAGCGGGATGTCCTGGAGAACTGCTTTGGA
This sequence comes from Planctomicrobium stercoris, assembly GCF_051465655.1. Taxonomy (NCBI): domain Bacteria; kingdom Pseudomonadati; phylum Planctomycetota; class Planctomycetia; order Planctomycetales; family Planctomycetaceae; genus Planctomicrobium; species Planctomicrobium stercoris. The sequence continues at coordinate 5,027,537 of NZ_CP195791.1, forward strand.
AAGATGCCGGAACGAGACCGCGATCTGTTGATGAAGTCCTATTCAACAGACGCGAAAATTCAGGAAATTGCCCGACTGAACGGGCTGTCCCGAGCGGCCCTGTACAAGTGGCTGTATCGGATCCGGAGGTTACTGTTGGAATGTATTCATCGAGAACAGGCACGCAGAGCATAGCAGCATCATGAATCAAGACCCCAGGGATGTCGACACTCTCTTTCAACAGTACGCGGAAGGTCAGGTTTCCGTCGCGGAACTGGACAATCTCAATGACCATCTGCGGAACGACCCTCAGGCGCGCCGCAGATTCCTGGAGCTGGTCAACATCGACGCTGGACTGATGTCTCTCGCGATGGATTACGCTGTCACTGCAGCACCCCATCAAGCTCCAACGGTCCGTCGCCGGGCATTGCTTCATCGCTGGGTTCTTCCATTGGCTGCCTGCCTGATGATGATGGCCGCCGGCAGTGTTTTCTGGTGGCAATCGTCAAAGTCGGCGTACGCCAGTGTCAGCAGCTGCGAAGGCGTTTCAGGGCTCGAGAAAGGGAGGCTCCTCCGCGACGAATGGTATGATATTTCTGAGGGGGCGATCGACCTTCTGACGAAAGACAAGACGAGTCTTGTCATCGAGGCCCCAGCCCGCTTTCGTTTCGAATCCCCGGAACGAGTACGGATCGAGCACGGTCGACTCGCAGCTTATGTTCCGCCGACTGCCGGCAAGTTCACCGTCGTGACTCCGTCGGGTCAGATTGTTGAAATGGGGACGAAGTTTGGTGTCGACGTCCCGCGGAACGGTGACGCGGAAGTGCATGTCTTTCAAGGCGAAGTCGTCGCACACTCGCCGGCTGGGAACTCACTTCGAAATCTGGTCGATGGAGATGCGCTCAGCCTGTCCGGCAAGCCGAGCCTCCTGCGATCAGGAGCATTCATTCATCCCAATGAAATTTCTTCGCTGCATGCAGCCATCGCCGCTGGTCAGCAACAAGTCTCTGATGTTGCACTGGAAAAATTGCGGCACGATCCCAGTCTCATCATTCTGCTCGATTTCGAATCGCTGAAATATTCGGATGGGAACTTCGGTCTGGTGCAGGGACGCTGGCCGGGGACACGGGCCGCTGAGTTCGTCAAAATCGGGGATCATATTAAGTTGAATGTCGGGGAAGGGGAGCGCTGGCCGCGTCTGACTCTCTCCACCTGGGTCAGGCTCGATCAACTCTCGGAGCCATATCAATCACTGCTGCATACGAATGACTGGGGGAATCAGGTGGGGAAAATCCACTGGATGATCACCGATTCGAAAAAGATGCGGCTGGGAACCTGGGGAAACCAGGATGTCACTCGCCGCGACGGGGCAAAGCACGAAGCCGACTCAAATCCCTCGTTACTCTTTGACCAGGGACGGTGGATCCATCTGACTCTGGTGTACGATTCAGACTTGCGTTCGGTGAAACATTATCTGAATGGAAAGCTCGATCGCGAAGTCATCGTGGACGTGGCGAATCCGGCGCTGCTGGGGGAAATTCAGATCGGAAACTGGAATGCGTATGATCGAAAACTCAGCGGTCGCGTCGATGAAATGGTCATCCTGTCACGAGCGATGAGCGATGAAGAGATCAAAGCACTCTACGAGGCCGGGAACCCGTATCGCTGATGCAGTTCCGCTTCCTTCGTGACGGTCTGCTTTCAGAAGTCAGGTATACCGAACTTCCCGGTGCCGTTCTTCGAAATATTCCGTCAACAGGCTGTCGACCTGAAGCAGCCCCTTGCGGGTCAGGTGGACTTCGTCGCCGTCGACGTTGAGATAACCGGCCTTCTGCTGGTTCTCCAAAGGAATCGCGAACTCTTTCAGCGGATCGGCCCCGAATTTTTCGCGGAACGGTTGAGCTGCAACGTGACCTTCTTTCATCTGAAGGACCCATTCCCGGATGAAACGTTGATGCTGTGTCGGCACCAGTGCCCGCTTCACCGGTAACTCACCGGCCTGCACACCAGCGATGTACTTCTCGAGTTCATCCTGGTTCTGGTAGTGGACTCCCTGCAGGTGTCCGAATGACGAAACTCCCACCGCCAGGAGATCGCTTCCCCGGAACAGATTGTCCCGGTAGATGAACTTATCGGTGTCGAGGTTCTTGACGAGTTCGTTGCCGCTGGAGAGCTGGTAGCCCGCTGCCTGGAACTGATCGATCGCTTCACTCGCCCAGCGTCGTTTCGTCGGCCAGTCCGCAACGGGAGATTCGATCCCCGCTGTCAGCATCTCTTTCGAATAGACCGTGTTCCAGGGAAGTTCCATCTGGTAGATGGTGACGTTGTCCGGCTGCATGCTGATGGCTTTCTCAACACATGCCTGCCAGTTCTCATCCGTTTCCCCAACCATGCCGGCGATGAGGTCGATGTTGATCTGCGGAAAACCGACTTCCTTCAACCAGCCGTATGCCCGCTCAATCTCGGGGGAGAGATGGGCACGGCCGTTTTCTTCCAGAATCTTGTCGTTGAAGTTTTCCACCCCGAGTGACACGCGGGTGATCCCGATCTCTTTAAGGGTCTGAACTTTTTCGAGGCTCAGGGTTCCCGGTTCGCATTCGAAGGTCACTTCCCGGGCTTTGTCCCAGGAGACGGATTTGCTCAGACGTTCCCGCAGCATGTGCAGCTGTCGGGCACTCAGATAGGAGGGAGTTCCGCCGCCGAAGTAGACGAATTCGAGATCGCGCCCCTGCAGTGCGGGTTGGTCCTTGAGCAGCTGGACTTCTTTGTCGAGCGTGTCGACGTAGTTCTTGATCGTGTCGGCGTTCTGCTGGGTGTAGACCCGGAAGTAACAGAACTTGCAGCGTTTTCGGCAGAAGGGGATATGCAGATACATCCCCAGCGGAACCTGCTTCTGCGGCGCGGCGTGCAGTGCCTCGAAGAACTTTGGCACATCCTCCCGATTCCATTGGGAATAGGGGGGATAGTTGGAGACAAAGTAGCTCCCGATTTCGGTTTTCGTCTCGGTCGACATCGCAGGCTGTTCTCGGGTCCGGAAGAAGCACGTTTCAACAATTGTCGCATGGAATTGCTCGATAGGCTACCCCGGGAGGCGATTTGTTTTTGATGGGGGCCAGATGTTTTTGAGGAGGAGAATGAAACGCAGAGAGCGCCGAGTTCGCGGAGGAAAGAAAGAGGGGAGGCAGGGGCAGGTCGATTCAATCGGGAGGGAGCAGCACTGGCCGAGCGGCAAGTGAAGAGTCAGCAAGAGTTCCCTGCGGCTCAGCGAGAGTTCAGAATCCCAAATTCTTCTCCCCACTTTCTCAGCGAACTCTGCGACCTCTGCGTTTCAAAATCCTTTTTCGCAATTGAAGATGCCGCATTACATCGACGGATTCAGAACTCCCCCTCGTTCAACTTGCCATCATTCGCCCGCAACAACTTCAGCAATACGGATGGATCGATGCTGTTAGAGAGCCAGCGTCCGCTTCCATCTGCGAAGGTCGCGGTGGCCATGCCCGGGTGATAACTGGAGATGATCCCATCCGACTCCCCTTTTCTCGCACCGGGGAGATTGACTCCGATCGGCAGTTGGTCGAAGTCGACATCCCGGGGTTCCGTCCACACGATATGCTGCCCGGCGGCCTCGACGAGCATCAACGTCTGGCTGGTGCCGTCGGTGATTTCCTCAATCGTCAATATCCCCGCCGGGGAATAGATCCCGCCAGTGCCGTGGGGAATCGCAAACGCAGTTTCGACGGGGGAATTCTCGACCGCTTTGGGCATGACAGGGCAACGGAAGACTGGAACGTCCAGTGTCGTCGCCGGTGAGTTGCGGGGATCGTTCCAGGTTGCGTCCCGATCATAACGCTCGTGAAGTCCGGCTTGGTCCAGAAAGGGGAGCATCTCAACCCGCCAACTGACCGGCGGATCCCCATCGGCAAGGGGCGGAAAACGTCCGTTATGGATAATGATGTAATTTTGAAGTGCGACTCCAACATTGCGTTCGTTGTTGAGGCATTGGTAGAGACTTCTCTTTTTAATGGAATCCGACGGGCTTCCCAGAAAGAATTCTGCCACCAGTAACAACATGAAAGCGATTGTTCCGAACTGGACAACTCTTCGAATTCTGTTGGAACGAATCAGATATTGGGCTGCGAGCACTCCTGCCGTCAAAAGTACAAATGTCGTCAGAAACTGCGGGAACTCGTACATGTCTCTTCCTTGGCCAAAAGAGATTGCTGTCCAGGTTTAGAAACGGGACCAGTCTCGCAGCTTCAACTACGATTCTGTGCGCCGCTTCTTCAAAACTCTGTCGCGGGAGCAGAAAACCACGGAGATACAGAGACACGGAGAAATCAAAGAGGCGTTCACGGTACTGCTGGCCGCGTTTGGAATTGAAATCTGCCGCTGAAGGAAGTCATCGGGAGAGAACACGCCTGTCACCAAAAGTTGTACTCAGCACTCCCGACTCGTCCGGTATGCTGTCCTTTGCGGATCGACTACAATTCAGGTTCGGACTTCAAATTTGTCAGAGACAGGAAAAGCAGCGACCATGGCGGATGCGGATCGTTCAGGATTGATGGAAAAAATCGTTTCTCTGTGCAAGCGGAGAGGATTCATCTTTCAGAATTCGGAAATCTACGGGGGCCAGAACGGCTTCTGGGATTATGGTCCGCTCGGGACCGAGCTGAAGCGGAACGTCCGGAATGCGTGGTGGGAAGACATGATCTCCCGGCACGACCCCCTCGACCCGCCGCCGGGAGCCCCGGGATCGTACCAGATGGTGGGCGTCGAAACCTCTATCATCATGCACCCGCAGGTGTGGAAAGTGAGCGGGCACTACGACCTGTTCTGCGACAAGATGGTGGACTGCAAAGAGAGCAAGGGCCGCTATCGACTCGATCACACGAAAGGGCGCTGGATTGAGGGGGCACTCGCTGGCTCCAAGGACGCTCCGTCACCCTCGCAGCGGTACTTCGTCACAGCTCTGGTCGAGGAATCGGAACTTGCAGAGACCCTGACCAAGAAAGCATGTTCGCTGTTCGGATTGAAATCCAAAGAAGCGGACAAGTTGAACTGGCAAAGCGAGCCGGTCAGTCTGGCGACGATTTCCGTTGAAGAATATGCCAGCGTGATCGCTCCGGATGCGACCAAGCCCGGCACGTTCACCGCGCCGCGCGACTTCAACCTGATGATGAAAACGATCCTCGGGGCCCTGGGGACTGAGGACAACGCAGCCTTCCTTCGGCCGGAGACCGCACAAGGAATCTTCGTCAACTTCAAGAACGTGATGGATTCGACGCGGGTCAGGCTGCCGGTCGGAATCAGCCAGATCGGCAAGAGTTTTCGTAATGAGATCACCCCGCGGAACTTCACGTTCCGTTCGCGCGAGTTCGAGCAGATGGAGATTGAATTCTTCTGCCGACCGGAAGAGTCGCCAGCGTGGTACCAGTATTGGCGGGACCGCCGGTTCGCCTGGTACACCAGCCTGGGAATCGGACCGAAGCATCTGCGGCTGCGGGATCATGACAAGGATGAACTCTCTCACTATTCATGCGGGACGGCGGATATCGAGTATCAGTTCCCGTTCCTGGCAGAAGGGGAATATGGGGAGCTGGAAGGGGTGGCCCATCGCGGTGACTTCGACCTGCGATCGCACATGGAAGGGAAACTCAAGAACGAAAACGGCGAACTGGTTGTCGAGACCGGTCCGGATGGCCAGCCGAAATGGCGCGGGTCCGGCAAGGATCTGACGTACTTCGATGAAGCGTCGAAGTCCCGGTTCATTCCTCACGTGATTGAACCGAGTGCGGGAGCCGACCGGGCAACTCTGGCGTTCCTGTGCGAAGCGTACTACGAAGATCAGGCTCCGGACGATAAGGGGCAGATGCAGACCCGCGTGGTCATGCGTTTCCATCCCCGGTTGGCGCCGATCAAAGTGGCTGTCTTTCCGCTGGTTAAGAAGGATGGACAGCCAGAAAAAGCCAAGGAAATCTACCGGGCCTTCCGGGACGCAGGGATTGCTGTCACGTACGATGAACAGGCTGCGATCGGCAAACGTTATCGACGTCAGGATGAAGCGGGAACACCGTGGTGCATCACCGTCGACAATGAGTCTCTCACCGCGGACACCGTGACGCTCCGTGACCGGGACTCGCTCGAGCAGGTCCGGATCCCGATCAAGGATGTCGTGGATGAGATTGCCCGGCGTCTTCGTAAGTAAGAAACGAAACGGAGAGTGGGACGTTTCAGGCTCCCACTCTCCATTTTTGTTGCCATCCTGACATTCGACATCAATGCCGACGTCCGGAACTTTGCGAGGTCAAATCCCTGCCAGAACTTTGGGGTTCACCACATTGTCTGGGCGCTCGCCGCTCAGCACAGCGGCGATCTGATGAGCGACCCGTTCTCGCATCTCGATCAGGGATTCTTCTGAAACGAAGGCTGCGTGCGGAGTGGCGATGACACGTTCATCCCGGTACAGCGGATCCGACAGATCGGGCGGCTCAGGCTCGAAGACATCCAGTCCGGCCCCTGCCACCTTGCCCGACTGAATGGCATCATAAAGAGCAGTGTGGTCGACGAGTGGTCCACGCGAGGTGTTGACCAGCACCACGCCGTCTTTCATCTTCCCGAACGCATCCGCGTTGAATGCGTGGCGGTTTTCGCTGGTGAGCGGAGCATGCAGCGAAAGATAGTGCGACTGCTCCAGCAGTTCTTCGAAGGAGACCATCTTGCAGCCGGTTCCGTAATCGTTTCCGCTGGGAGTGCAGGCAATGACGTTCATTCCGCAGGCGCGGGCCCGCTGATAGACCAGCTGACCGGTTTTGCCGAAGCCGAACAGTCCCAGGGTTCGGCCCTGCATCCGGTGCATGGTGCCGGCGGCGCGCAGGTTGTATTCCCCGCCCTTGGTGCGGTGATGAAAGAATCCGATGTTCCGTGTCACTGCCAGCAGCAGGCCCAGCGCGTGATCGGCCACTTCCCCCACGCAGTAGTCGGGAGTGTTTGTGACGACGATCCCTTTCGAGGTCGCGGTCGGGATATCGATGTTGTCCAGTCCGATCCCCATCCGGCAGATGATCCTGCAGTTCTGTGCAGCCTGGACCACCTTGGTCGTTACCTTCGCCCAGCAGGTGGCGATGGCATCGACATTCTGCGCAAGTCTCGCGAGGGTCGCTTCGGATTCATCCGGGGCGTCAATAATCTCGACGCCATAAGGAGCGAGCAGCCGCTGCTCGATGTCGATTCCGGGCCAGGGATGGTCGGTGATGAGAACCTGGTGTTGTGGCATTGGACGTTCTTCTGAATTGGAAAATTCGATGTTCAGCTAGGAGCATTACTTTGACACAGACGGCACGCTTTCGCGAGTGACAGCTGCCGATCTTTTTCTTCCGGGAACAGCCTGAACCAGCGGAACAACAGTCGGGCCGATTCGAATTCATCCGGACCGGTCACAGACGCCTGTGCAGGGGTTCCCGCGAACTGGGCTCCCAGCTGTTTCAGATGAAGTCGAACTACCTCCCGGTCCTTCCGCTCAACAGGCCGGGGAAGCACTTCGACGACCGCGCCGCGTGCTATCACCAGCCACCACTCCCGCCCATCTAGAGCCGAAGTGACCGGGTAGAGGAAGTTGGCCTGACTGGTCCAGTCATGAAATCGTCGCAGATGCAGATCGATTCGTTCCAGCGATTGCAGGCGGTCACGCAGAGTGGCTGCCTTCTCGTAACGACGAAGCTCTACCGACGCCTTCATCTCCTGTGACAACACCTCCAGCACGGAACGATCGGTCCCGTTCAGGAATTTTCGGGCGGCGTTGAGCGATCTGGAATAGGCGACTTTCGTACATCCGCCGATGCACGGCGCGAGGCAGGTTCCCAGATCTGCCCGCATGCAGGGGGTGAATTCCTGCGATTCCGTTGATGCTGCATCGCCCCGAAACTGCATCGGTGTTTCACGTGGGCAGTCCCGCAGCAGGAACTGATGGTTCAGTTCAGAGACCGCCTGACGAAGAAACTTTGTCAGCGGGAGCGGTCCCCAGGCTCCCCCATGCTTTCGCGGAAGGTGAGGCAGAAGCGTGAAGGCGGGAGCAGTCTGTTCCAGGAGAATCAGAAACCCCAGCTTCATCCGGGTCGGGTGCCCCTGCACGTTGTAGTTGGGGCGATACTGACGAATCAGCTCCCGTTCCCGCAGCCTGGCGATCAGCTCATGAGCTGCCGGTTGCCAGATCAGCGTCATCGACCGGTGGCCGATGCGCCGCTCTTTTGTTCTGGAGACCTTCGAAGAGAAGTACGACTGCAGCCGCTTCCGCAGACTGCGTGACATGCCGACATAGATGAGCTGGCCCGTCGGGCTCACCATGCCGTACACACCGGGTAGATCAGGGCAGTTCTCCCGGAGCCGCGAACGGATCTCCGGACGCGAGCCACTCAGAGGTAACGTCTTCGCTGCAGCGAGCACACTGATGTACCGGCTGGTGGCGAAGAGGTCCGGCAGCGACTCGACCGGAGTGATCTGCATCCGTTTGCGTTTCATGGATTCCTTCCATGAGGAGAGTTGACTTCAGGGAATCTCCTTGGGGAGGGGCTGGAGATCGAAGCGGCGGACAAACAGTTCCGCACCTTCGGTCTGCAGGATGAGTTTGCCCTCTGACGGGAAGACCTTGGTCGCGCGGTTCACGACAACGCCGTTCACCCGGTAGACGAGTTCGTCCCCTTTGCAGAAGCACTCCACCGTGGTCCACTCCTGTCCCGGGCTTTCAACATCATCCTTGCCTCGGAATCCGGCAACATCCTTCCAGTCCGGGTCTCGTCCAAACCAGTTGATGCGGCCGACTTCAAATGTGGCGGTTGGAGCTCCCGGGGTCCAGACCGGTTCGCCATCGCGGTCCTTGGTGACTTCGCAGGTGACGGTCGATTCAATCGTCTTGCCGTTTTCATCCGGCCCTCGCAGGACCAGGATGTCACCGGTTCCTCCCTCGATGATCTGGCATTCAATGGATGCCATCCAGGGGCCCGGCTTTCCATTGGCCATGCCATAGTTTCCGTCCGGTCCCTGACAGTGCACCAGCACCCCGCTGTCGCGAGCACGATCGGCCCGTCTCCCCCAGGTGGCTGTCCCCCAGCGAAACTCCATGACCAGATGGTAATCCTTGTACTCATCGTGAGTTGTCAGGCCGCCGAAGCTCCCCTCACCGGAGATTCGCAAGGTTCCATCAGGCTGCAGGGTGAACACGTTTTTCGTGTCGGCATCCCGCCCTTCTTCCTGCTGCCAGATGTACCATTTCGACAGGTCTTTCCCGTTCAGCAACTGGATGGTCTCCGTCGGGACAATCACTTCTGCCTTCGGCTCCTCTGCAGCGTGTGCGAGAATGCCGGATGGCACCCCCGCCAGGACTGCCGCCAGCAATGCAGCTCGTGTCAAAGAAATGGACATCTCTCTCTCCTGTCGAATCTAAGCTCTACCGCGTGCAGGCAATTCAGGCGTTTTTTCGCATGAACGTCGTACCATCGCCTGCGGAATACCGAACGTCATTTTGAAAACTTCTAAAACAGCTTTTTCAAAACGTGACCCGGGCACAATAGACAGATCTGAGCTCCCGGGCAACCAGTCCTCCGGGTTCCAAGGGGGCTCCACTCCAGGCCCTCAGCCCACGTGGTTGCCCCGTCCTTCCGAGAGTTCCTCTTTTGGCGATCGGCCAATCGTGTTAATCTCGACTCTGTACCGCCTTTACGTCATTTGCGGGTCGAGGAACCTTTCGTTCGCCTTCGGTCAATCAGCATGGAACAGCCACCCCCTCATCGCGATGATGAGCTGCCCAACTCGCAGCTTCGATCCAAAGAGAACTGGAAATCGACCAGCTTTCTCGGGCTGGTGCTGACACAGTTTTTCGGCGCCTTCAACGACAATCTGTTCCGCTGGCTGGCCGTTCCCATCGCGCAGCCCGTCCTGGGGAACGTGGCTTCGGTCGCTCTTGGCGGACTCTGCCTGACCCTTCCCTTTCTGTTTCTGATGCCTGTGGCGGGCTGGCTGGCCGACCGCTATTCGAAACGAAACGTCATCAACGCCTGCAAGGTGGCAGAACTGGTGCTGATGATGCTGGGGGTGCTCGCGATCCTTTATGGAAGCATCACTTCCCTGTTCGGAATTGTCTTTCTCATGGGGGTCCAGAGTGCGCTCTTCGGCCCCGCCAAGTTCGGAAGCATTCCGGAGATGCTCCCCTCGAGCCTGCTCTCCAAGGGGAACGGAATCATGGCGATGTTCTCCATCGTCGCGATTGGCCTGGGGACCGTGGCCGGCTTCGTGATCTATGACCTCACCGGACCTGTGCTGGGAAGCGGAAACTGGTCGACAGCCTGGCCCAGTGCGGCCGCTTTGATCGGAATCGCACTTGCCGGTTTGTTCACCAGCCTGCCGGTTCGAACGGGTCCTCCGGCCGACCCCACTCGCAAGCCGACTCTCAATCCACTGCTCGACGTCATTCCCGCGATCCGGTTGCTGAAAGCGGATCGCCGCCTGTTGCGGACAGCCCTGGGAATCGCGTTCTTCTACTTTCTGGCCTCCCTCGCACAGCAGAACATCGACCCATTTGGCGAGACGACGCTGGGACTCGGGAAAACAGACATCGGCATTCTCCTTGGCACCCTGATTGCCGGAGTGGCAGCCGGGAGTCTGCTGGCGGGAGTCTGGTCAGAAGGGAAGGTTGAACTGGGGATCGTTCCGCTGGGAGCCCTTGGAATTTCGTGCAGTGCCTTACTGGTGTTCATCGCGGGCAGCCAGATGAACTTCGATCTGCCTGCAAAATCCCAGTTCGCCTACTGGGGATCCAGCATCGGTCTCTTTCTCCTGGGGGCCAGTGCAGGGCTCTATGACGTTCCGCTCGAAGCCTATTTGCAGTTTAGGAGTGAAGAGAAGACTCGTGGGACGGTTCTCGCGGGCAGTTACTTCATAACCTACGTTCTGATTGTGCTGTCGTTTGGCATTTTCTATCTGCTGGGGACCGTCCTGGCGCTTTCGCCCGCTGCCATATTCATGGTGGCCAGCCTCATGACGTTGCCTGTGGTCTTCTACACCGTTTGGCTCATGCCCGACTGGACGTTTCGTTTCTGCATGTGGCTGGCGACCCATTCCATCTACCGGCTGCGGGTTCACAACATCGAGAACATTCCAGACCGCGGCGGAGCCTTGATTGTCGCCAATCATGTTTCTTTTCTGGATGGGGTGATGTTGTGTATTTCTTCATCCCGGTTTATACGATTTCTGGTATACTCAGATTTTACGGAAATGCCGCTGCTGCGGGTGCTGGCCAAGTTCATGCGGGTCATTCCGATCCGTGCGGAAGACGGCCCGATCGCTGTGGTCAAGTCGATCAACACCGCTCGGGAGGCCCTGAAGAATGGCGAAGTTGTCTGCATCTTCGCTGAAGGGGGCTTAACCCGCACTGGACAGATTCAACCGTTCCAGCGTGGATTACTGAAGATCATCCGTGGAATCGATGTCCCTGTCATCCCAACATATCTCCACGGACTGTGGGGCAGCATTTTCAGCTGGCGGGGGGGGAAGGTTTTCTGGAAATGGCCGAGAAAATGGCCCCTGCCTGTTGATGTTCACTTCGGAGATCCACTCCATAACCCACAGGATGTTGCCGTTGTACGACAGGCTGTCGAACACCTGGGAGCTGAGGCTGTAAAAATGGACGCGTCACAGAATCAAGTCATTCCGGCCCGACAATTCATCCGGCACTGCAAAGCGTCGAAGTTTGTCCCCAAGATCTGCGATTCCACCAAAGCCGAACTGACCGGCGGCAAATTGCTGGCTGCGACACTCGCCATGCGACGCGTTCTCAACCGCATCGCACTTCAGCGGGGCGAAAAACATGTCGGGGTGCTTCTCCCCCCTTCCGTCGGCGGATGCCTCGCGAACATGGCCCTGGCTGTCGATAGTCGCGTGGCTGTCAATCTGAACTACACGTTGTCAGAAGAAGTCCTGAACTTCTGCGTGAAGAAAGCCCAGCTCAAGCACGTCATCACCAGCCGGAAATTCCTGGAGAAGAAACCGTTCAATCTCGAAGGGGCAACGTTCATCTACCTCGAAGACGTCAAGGAGCAGGTGACCTCGCTCGACCGTCTGATCGGGGCGGCCGAAGCCTACTGCGTCCCGGCTCGCATCCTCGACATGTGGCTCGGGCTGAACCGCATTCATCCCGACGAGACCCTGACGATCGTATTCACATCCGGATCGACCGGCGAACCTAAGGGGGTTGTTCTTTCCCAGGCCAATATCGGCTCCAACGTGGAAGCGATCGATCATCTGCTGAACCTGCAGCACACCGACGGTGTCCTCGGAGTGTTACCGTTCTTCCATTCGTTCGGTTACACAGCCTGCATGTGGCTCCCGATGTGTTACAACGTCCGGGGCGTCTATCACTTCAATCCGCTGGATGCGAAAGTAGTCGGACGACTCTGTCAGGAAAACAAGATCACCATCATGATGGCGACACCGACCTTCCTGAAGATGTACATGAAACGCTGCGAGCCTGAACAATTCAAGACGGTGGACCTGATTGTCGTGGGGGCTGAGAAACTCCCAGTCGATCTCGCAAAACAGTTCGAGGAGAAGTTCAAAGTCCTGCCGACCGAAGGTTACGGAACGACGGAACTTTCTCCTGTCGCAGCAGTCAATATTCCCGATCACCGTTCACGAACGGTGTACCAGCAGGGAACCAAACTTGGCACCGTCGGGCGTCCTCTGCCGGGCGTGACCGCCAAGATCGTCGACCCTGATACCGGTGCCGATCGCGGAATCGGTGTTGAAGGTCTGCTGCTGATCAAAGGCCCGAACGTCATGCGGGGATATCTGGACGAACCCGCAAAGACGAGCGAACTGATTCACGACGGCTGGTACAACACCGGCGACTTCGGAATGCTCGATCAGGACGGATTCCTCACCATCACCGGACGGCAGAGTCGATTTTCCAAAATCGGGGGGGAAATGGTCCCGCACATTCGGATCGAACAGGAGCTGTTCAAGATCTGCGAGTCTCCCGAAGACGAAGAAGGAATGATCCCGCTGGCAGTGACAGCTGTCCCCGACGAAGACCGAGGCGAGCGCCTGATTGTGCTCTACACGCAGTTGTGCAAACCGGTGGAACAGATCATCAAGGAACTGGCCCAGACCGGCCTGCCGAAATTATGGCTCCCCTCTGCCGATTCGTTCATTCCGGTCGAACAGATTCCCATCCTGGGAACAGGAAAACTCGATCTGAGAGCGGTCAAGGAACTGGCCCTGCAGGCAACCTGCCCCGCGACGACCTCCCCGTGAGATTCGCCCAGAAGTCAGGATGCGGCAAATTGCAGCGCACCGGCCCGCACAATCGGGTGAATTGCGGGAAATCATTCCGCGAATGGTTGCGAAGAAATTTTGGATAACTATGATCGCCCGTCCGGCCAGCGGAGCAATTCTGCCCGGCCACCCGGAGGCGTAGCTCAGTCGGTAGAGCAACGGACTTTTAATCCGTTGGTCCAGGGTTCGAGTCCCTGCGCCTCCACTTGGTCAGGTGATGTCTTTTATCTCAGAGCAACCCGGTTCCGGGCGAGACGATTGACGAACTGACTGTACCTGAAATTCAGAAAGAGCCACCGAACACGTTCAGTGGCTCTTTCTGTTTGAGCGTCGCGAAGAGGGCGAATTCTGGCAGCCCACCCGACGGCTGATTCCTCTGATCCGATCGACTCTTGATTCCCGGGAGAAGAGATCGTTCGGCGCTGGGATGACAAACAGAAGGCCCGGCACTTTGTGGTACCGGGCCTGAATGGTGACTGAATTTGTTAGTGGGCGTGGGATGGGGCCGCTCTCTGCGATCCCGGATGCTCCTAACGCTTCACCTTCAACGCCGTCAATCCCCGTGGTCGACGATCTTGACGATCTCGACGTTCATGCTGCCGCGGGGGAGAGTGATTTCGACTTTCTCCCCTTCCTTCTTCCCCATCAGGCCGACGGCGATCGGGCTGGTGGTGAGGATCTTCATCACCGGGCCGTCGTAGTTCTCTTCGCCCGGGCCGACGAACTCGTAGGTCTCTTCTTCATCGAGGTCAAGGTCCTTGATGGTCACCGTGGAACCGAAGGTGACCTGACCTTTGGGCATGTCCGCCTTGTCGACGACATAACAGCTCGCGAGTTTGGCGTTGAGCTGGTAGATCTTTGCCTGGACACGCCCCTGTTCTTCACGCTGGCCGTGGTATTCCGCGTTCTCTTTCAGATCCCCTTCCGCACGAGCGTCGGCGATATTCTGAGCGATCTGCGGCATCACCACTTCATCCAGATGCTTAATTTCGGCACGAATTTTTTCGTAGCCTTCACGTGTAATCGGTTGTCGCTCCATGGCACTCACCCGTCTCAAACGCAATCGCGATCAAAAATGAAACCACGAGCGGCAGCTCGTGGCGTGAAATGGTCTGGTTCAGTTGAAAAATGACACGGGGCACAACTGATGTCGCGTCCCGTGTCTTGAGATGTGTTACCTCATTTCGGGATCAATGTCCATGGGAATCCGTATTCGCGACGGTTCCCGCTCGGAAACCTCACCCTTTCCGAAGTGGAAACAAATCGGTCTCAGCGGAGTTCGGATCAATTGCGTCTTCTACGAATATTTTTCCCGCTGCCATGCGTTCGTTACAGTGTCAGGCGCGTTCCCTGTCGCATGTTCATCATGCAGCGGGCCCATTCGGTGAATCAACCTGGAGAACGAAGATGACCAACAAAGATGCCGGGCAGAGCGACCAGCCCACTCCTGCGGAGTACTCCCGCTTCGAGCTCGACCGCGTCAACGCGGAACCTGTTGGACCGGTCAATACGCCAGCAGCCATTCAGGTGACCGCGAACACCTACACCTGGCGTTGGAATCCCTGGGAAATCAGCCCCATTCTTTTTACAAATCTCGTGGTGACCTTTCATCGCAATGGGGACTGGGAGACCTCCTGTACGATTCGGAATCAGTCCCGTCACAGCAACTGGGACGTCGAGTTTACAATCGGGGTGAGAAATAGCATCAGCGGCGGCGTCGCGTTCTACGTTCCCCCGGACCCGCCGGGACTCGCGTGGTTCCAGGATCTGGATCACGGAGAGGAATGGAACAAGTCCGGACGGGGCAATAATCACTATATCACCGGGTACTGGGACATCATTGCTGCCGGAACATTTTTCCCCTTCGGATCTGGATCGATTCGGCGAGACAATTGACGTCGGTTGACGCTTGCTGAACGGAGGATGACTCCCTCCCGCAATCGAGCTTTACCAGCAACCCATAAAAGAACGATCCCCCGGTTAAGTGGGGGATCGTTTCATTTTCTATCTCGCAGCAAGTGCATTTCACGCTGCGTTGCGTCGGAGCGTCCCCAGGATTCGTTCGAACTCCTGATTGTTCGCGAACTGTACGACGATCTGGCCGCTCTCTTTCGAGTTCAGTTTGATCTCGACTGGAACCCCCAGCAGGTCTCGCAGCTGCGACTCGAGCGAGGCCACATGATGCGTCCGGTTGGGATCTTCCTGGTGCATCGGCAGCGTTTCGGCATGCTGGTTCGAAGCTTCTTCGATGTGCTGTGCCTGTTGATGTTCTTCCCCGTGCTGCTGCGGATGTCGGCTCTCTGCTTCAGAAACTGGAGCTTGCTGCTGGACGTCAGTGGGCTGCTCGGTTGAAGCAGCGGTTGCAGCTTCAACTTCAGGTTCACGTCCCAGCATCTTCTTGACGGTCGCTTCCGTTTGGCGAACGGAAAGCTGTTCTGCCTGAATGCGACTTGAAAGTTCCAGCTGCTGAGCCTGCGGCAACGGAAGAATGGCGCGGGCATGACCAGCACTCAGGCGCCCGCTGTTGAGAGCGTTCTTGACCGGGTCTGGCAGATCGAGCAGTCGCAGCATGTTGCTGACGGTCGACCGCTTCATGCTGAGCTGCTTGCTGAGTTCTTCGATCGAGCACTGGAACTGCGCGATGTAGTCCCGGAACGCTTCGGCCTTCTCCAGATCGTTCAGGTCCTTCCGCTTCAGGTTCTCTTCCAGAGCGAATTCGCAGGCGGTCTTGTCGACGACATCGACGACCCGGCAGGGGATCGACGTGACTCCCGCTTTCTGGGCCGCCTGCCAGCGACGTTCGCCGGCGATGATCTGATATCCGTTGTCGACAGACCGGACCAGCAGCGGCTGCAGAATGCCGTGTTCCTTGATGCTCGAAGCAAGTTCCCCGATCGCTTCGGGGTCGAACTGCTTGCGAGGCTGAAACGGGTTACGGGTCAGTTCGCTGGTGGAGATGTTCCGGAGTTCGGATTGGATCTCCTGCTGCGACTCCTCGTAGGCAGGGGCCCCCCCTCCGAGAAGTGCGGAAAGCCCGCGGCCAAGGCGTCGTTGTGAGGAGGTGGTGGCTGCTTCGCTCATGGGGGTCTGTCTCCGTACAGACAAATTGACAATCAAATCCGTTGATCTGTTTCTCGCCGGGCGGCAACTCCACCCACCCGACACGTCTATTCTCGACCAACACCCCGCCCGGACTGCAGACCGGTCGGCACTCTCGGGAAATGATTTCGCCTCTGCCGCCAAATTCCTGTTAACGGGGAAGGCGGCGGAGTTAAGTTAAATTGGGTGGAATGGACAATAAGTCCAAAATTCATCCCGCATTCCAGCCAAGTGCCAACAGGCCGGAAAGGCCTGCCCACAGCGGTCATTGCCGGACCGACCAGAGCCCGATCGGTTCACTCTCGGGCAGCTGAATGTGGTCCGCGCCCCCACTGAATAAGTGGTCCGCATAGCGGACCCTACCGCACTCAGCGGGAGACTTGTCGTCCAGTAAGACGAGATCGCTCGGGTGGTACGAATACCCGGTGGCACCGTTTTCTATCGATCCATAATGCACTTGATTCGCCCGGTCTTTTGAAGCCTGAAGCTGCGCTGCTTCGTCTTTCGAATGGGGGCCGGTCACCAGGTAGGCAGGGACTCGAGGGTCGATCTTCCCAGAGGTGAGCATCCCCAGGTCGGACGCCGGCTGGGTGATGAACTTGAGTTTCTCGTTCTCCAATGCAGCCAGATGATAGTACAGTCCAGGCTCGGCGAGGACGTAGATCACGCAGTCCATTTCCGGGACCTTCGATGGAGCTCGCCCCTGCAGATCGCTCTGGATGCCAGCCACGATTTCATCAGCTGCAATTCGCAGCCCGTTCCGATCCTCCCATTGGACTCCCTTCGGGGAAAGGATCCAGGCAGCAACTCCCAGCGGAAGCAGAACGGCCACCAGAACATCGACGAGCTTTCGTTTCGAGGTTGGTCGACCGGCTGATGCAGCGACATCTCCTGAATCGTTTTCAGAATCAGCAGCAAGTTCCCGCAGCACGGCAGCGGCCAGGGCCAGTCCGATTCCGGCCGCCATCGACAGGCTGATCAGCCAGGGGAGAATGAGCCGGGGATAGGGGCGATAGAGCGGAGTCGTCAGCCCGAGCCCAATGATCCACGCCAGCAACAGCCATCCTCCTAGTGGGAGAACAGGCCACCTTTGACCCGGACATTTTCTGCTGTAGCAACACAACGGGATCAGGAGTCCGCCAGCCAGCAGGGCGGGAATCAGGCCCGCACCGGCGATCACGAGAACCGCCGGAAGGGAGATCGCCAGTGTCAGCAGCGGGGATCCTCTTCCTGATTTCCGCGTCGGCCGTGGGGCCAGTTGGCCCGCCCGGGGTGAGAGCCACCACGCGATCTGAGTGGCGAGAACGACCCCGAACAGAGTGGCGCCGCGCGAGTAGTACCGGTCGACTTCGAGGTGTCTGAGCAGTGAACTTCCCCAGCCGGACCACCCAACAAGATACCCGCGATGATTGGCTGCGACAGCAGCGTACCCGCCGGTGGGCTGCAGCTCCGACAGATAGGGCAACCAGCAGATGACCGCCACAGCGACGATTCCACCGTATTGAAGTGACTGCCGGATCCCCACGGGGAGTGAGCGGGGCGAAGTTGCTTTCACCTTCTTTTTTCGACCCGCAGTGGGACCTGGACGGGGGGAGGAGAACTTCAACGAGGCTCGACCCTCGCGGGTCAACAGCAGCCAGCCCGCCAGTCCGGAGCCGAGAATCGCCAACGGCAGCCAGCCGTTGTACTTCGTCCACCAGGCCAGTCCGGTCAGCAGACCGCCCGCCAGCACCCACCCCCAGCTGGCGGTTCGATAGGCTCTGGCTCCCGCTCCAACCGCCAGCGTCATCCACAGGCAGACGGGAGTATCGGTCAGCGCAGCCCGGCTGTACTGGATGAACATGTCGCTGAAGGCAACGATGGCAGCAGCCGCCAGCCCCGCTGTCTCTGAGAATTGGTTGAGCAGGTTCATCGGGAGACTCACGTCTCCCGCTCGCCGATTCTCAATACTCTGGACTCTCTGCTCTGGACGCTCGACTCGCACCAACTCTTTCGTGGTCCAGAACACCGCTGCCACGAGGGCTGTGCCAAGCACCACGTTCACCCACATCACCGCGTGCGGATTCGCCCCGCTGAGGATCAGAACCCATTCGAGGATCGCCGGCCAGAGCGGGGGAGCGTAGAACTGCCGGTCCGGGTATTTGAAGTCCAGGTGATCCGAGAACAGGTTGGAGGCGTACACCCCTTCGTCGAAGTGCTCGATCCCCATATTCCCCGGCGACCACGCCCGCAGCGTGAAGGCGGCAGCCAGCAGAAATCCCAGAGCGATCGACGTGGGGCGAAATGAGGACATGGATGTAGTGTCGAGAGTCGAAAGCGGAGAGTCCAGAGTGGTGAGTGCCAAGAGTTGAGTGTTGAGTGTTGAGTGTTGAGGGGCGGGCTGTGGAGGCTGAATGGGGTCGGCCCCCAATCCCCAATCCCCAATCCCCAATCCCCAATCCCCAATCCCCAATCCCCAATCCCCAATCCCCTCTCCCCTCTCCCCTTATCAACTCCCCGTTCCACGTGAAACGGGGGGAAGTCTTCCTCTTCAGCAGATCGTTCCGCCCGTGACGCGGAGGCGACGTATGGGACCTGAAGGAAATGAACTGCCATTGGCGACTGGCTGGGGTGTGAGCATCGTTTCACGTGGAACGATGAGTTGAGAGTTGAGTGTTGAGCGACTAGCGTGGCAGGGGCGGCTCCCGATTGCTCGTCATCCACACACCACCTCGCCCTCGACACTCAGCCTCCCCATGCCCGAGATTTACGTCAGCACCGATGTCGAAACCGACGGCCCCATCCCCGGACCGCACTCCATGCTCAGCCTGGGATCGGCAGCCTACCTCGCGGACAAAACGCTCGTCTCGACGTTCAGTGCGAATCTCGAGACCCTGCCCGGCGCCAGCGGACACCCGGACACGATGGCCTGGTGGGAACGAAACTCGCGTGCCTGGAGCAAGTGCCGCCGCGATCCCCAGCCCCCAGCTGAGGTCATGCTCCGCTACGTCGAATGGCTGAAGTCCCTCCCGGGAACCTGCGTCTTTGTCGCGTACCCGGCTGGCTTCGACTTCACGTTCGTCTACTGGTACCTGATGCGGTTTGCCGGAGAGAGTCCGTTTTCGTTTTCCGCCCTCGATGTCAAGACCATGGCAATGTGCCTGATGAACTCCGGCTACCGGGACGCCACGAAGCGGAACATGCCCCGACACTGGTTCGACCGGCTCCCGCACACCCACGACGCTCTGGACGACGCCATCGAGCAGGGAGCCATGTTCTGCAACATGCTGGCGGAGCTGAGAGCGAAGAGTTGAGTGTTGAGTGTCCAGAGTCCAGAGTCCAGAGTCCAGAGTCCAGAGCAAGCGGGCTCTCTGCTCTGGACTCTTCGCTCTTCGCTCTCGACAATCGATGAGAAACGGAGCGAGAGAATGGCGGGGTTGTTCGACAAGCAGGAACGGGCACATGCGGAATCGGCCCGGCCGTTGGCTGCCAGGATGCGGCCCCGGAGGCTGGATGAATTCGCCGGGCAGCAGCACTTCCTCGGCCCCGGGAAGCTGCTCCGAAGAATGCTGCAGGCGGACCGGGTCGGATCCATGATCTTCTTTGGCCCCCCGGGAACCGGAAAGACCTCGCTGGGTGAAGTCATCGCCCGACATACGAAGTCACACTTCGTCGTCCTGAACGCAGCGTCTGCGGGGGTGAAGGAACTGCGGGCCGCTCTCGACGACGCCCGTTCCCGGCTCCAGCGGGGGGGCGAACGGACCATCCTCTTCGTCGATGAGCTGCATCACTTCAACCGGACGCAGCAGGATGTCCTCCTCCCCGATGTGGAAGCGGGAGTCGTGAGCCTGATCGCAGCCACGACCGCGAACCCCTTCTTCTCGCTGGCAGGCGCGTTGATCAGCCGCAGCCAGGTCTTCGAATTTCAGTCCCTCACCCAGTCAGACATCCTGACCCTGCTCAAAAGAGCCCTCACCGACAAGGAACGCGGACTCGGCCAGTCCCCGGACGCTGCGACGGAGGAAGCTCTAAACTTCCTCGCTGAGGTGTGTGACGGCGACGCCCGGCGGGCGCTGACAGCACTTGAGATCGGGGTGAAGTCGCTCGAGGAGGGGACAGAGGGGAGAGGTCAGGGGGGAGTTAGAAGCGGAGCCTTCGACTTGCAGGTGGCGCAGGAGTCCATTCAGAAGAAGGCGGTCCTCTACGATGCGAAGGAGGATCAGCACTACGATGTGACCAGTGCGTTCATCAAAAGCATGCGGGGGAGTGATCCGGATGCAGCCATCTACTGGCTGGCTCGGATGCTGGTGGCTGGGGAAGATCCGCGGTTCATCGCCCGCCGGATTGTGATACTCGCGTCAGAAGACGTCGGCAACGCCGACCCGCAGGGGCTCGTTCTGGCGAATGCCGCTGCGGAAGCGACCGAACGGGTCGGCATGCCGGAGTGCCGGATCATTCTGGCTCAGGCGGTCACGTATCTGGCTTGCGCTCCGAAATCCAACGCTGCTTACATGGCGATCAATCAGGCGATGGACGACGTCCAGCAGCAGCGGGTTATCCCGGTCCCGGTACACCTGAAGGACGGCCACTACGCTGGGGCCAAGAGACTTGGCCACGGAGAAGGATACCAGTACGCCCACAACAGCGAAGGGGGCTGGGTCGACCAGGATTACCTGGGGGTCGAGAAGCACTACTACGAACCGACTGACCGAGGCTACGAGCAACGCATCAAGCAGCGATTGGAAGAACTGCGAGCGAGGAAGTCGCCGGTAGAGGAGGAACTATGAGATTGATGGTGGTATTGAGCGTTTTGCTCTTTTTCAACTTTGGTTGCGAACGAACTGCCCCACCAGATCAGAAGGTGCTTGTTGAAGTCCTTGATGACCTCCCCAGCACAATCGATCCCACTCGCCTTAAACCTGGGGTTCGGGAACTCTATGAACGAATGCTTGCTCATTCGGTGTCGCAGAATGAGTTCTGGGAATTGCAACCTGTCTTGGTGATGGCTGATAAATTCGAACTCATTGGAACCAAGAGTCTCTGTTACACATTTTATCTTGGAGACGCTTTGACGGCACCTCCTGAAAACGATGGATTGGCCCACATGCCCTGTATGATGATTCGTGTGAACACTGAACATCACACCGTGACCCGGTGCTGGATCATGGATTTCCGATTCTGACCAATAGCAGGAGGAGCTACGGGCGTGGAAGAAGCCGGTGATTGATCAGGAGTGCCCCGCTTTCGCTGATGTTTGATGCAAAGATCTCGCGCAGAGTCGCTGAGAGAATAGGGGAAATCTGGATCGATCAACCCGGTCATCACAGGCTCCCGTCGCGATTGAAACTCCTTATTCTCCTCCTTTTCCTCCGCGTCTCTGCGACTCTGCGCGAGACCGATTCCTTTTCATCAGTCCGGTCGCGGCGGATTTTTTATACGCTCCCTCGTCTCTGCGTGGTGAAATTCCCGTCGTTCGTGATACATTTTCGTTCCCGGAAATCACCACGCAACGACATCGAGAGAGAGGAGACCTGTTATGAGCAAGCCGCTCAACATCGGCATGATCGGTTACGGCTTCATGGGCCGCACGCACACCAACGGCTACAAGCGGGTTCCAGACTTTTTCCCGGAGCTGAAGTACCGACCGGTCCTCAAGGCCGCCTGTGCTCGGAACAAGGAGAAGATTCAGGAGTTCGCCGACCAGTGGGGCTACGAATCGATCGAGACCGACTGGAAGGCCCTGATCGCCCGCGACGACATCGATGCTGTCGATATCTGCACACCCAACAATCTCCACAAGGAGATTGCGATTGCTGCCGCCAAGGCAGGCAAGATGATTCTCTGCGAAAAGCCTTTGGCGATGAACACCGCTGAAGGGGAAGAGATGTGCCAGGCTGTCGAAGCAGCCAAGGTTCCTAATACCGTCTGGTACAACTACCGCCGGATCCCCGCTGTCACGTTCGCCAAGCAGATCGTCGATTCGGGTCGGCTCGGGCGGATCTTCCACTACCGCGCCAACTTCCTGCAGGACTGGACGATCAACGCGGATCTCCCTCAGGGGGGCAACGCCCTGTGGCGTCTGGACGCCGCAGCAGCCGGCTCCGGAGTGACCGGCGACCTGCTGGCTCACTGCATCGACACCGCTATCTGGCTCAATGGCAAAGTGACCGACGTTTCCGCCATGACCGAAACGTTCATCAAGGAGCGAGTTCATCAGGCGACCGGCCAGAAGCAGAAAGTGACCATCGATGATGCCTGTGCGTTCATCTGTCACTTCGAAAATGGTTCGCTCGGACTGTTCGAATCAACCCGGTACGCGCGCGGTCACAAGGCACTGTACACCTTCGAAATCAACGGGGAGAACATGTCGCTGCGCTGGGACCTGCACGACCTGCATCGCCTGGAAATGTTCGAATACAAGGAAGAAGGAGCCTTCCGCGCCTGGAAAAGCATCCACGTCACCGACAACGGCGGCGATCATCCTTACATGGACAAGTGGTGGGTCCCCGGCCTGCAGATCGGTTACGAGCACTCGTTCGTGCATCAGGTGGCAGACTTCCTGAAGAGCCTTGAAGAAGGCAAGCCGTGCGGACCCACGTTCCGGGACGCACTGGAAACTCAGAAAGTCTGCGACGCGGTTCTCAACAGCGCGAAAGACCGCGCGTGGAAGACCGTGTAACAAAGTGTGTCTGACATTGACAGAGTTGAATCTGAACCACGGAATGCACGGAAGACACGGAAAAGTCACAGTCCAGATTGTGGAGTGACCGGACTGATTTTGTGATTAGTGAGAATTGCAGAAATCAGTTTTTGATTTTCCGTGATCTCCGTGCATTCCGTGGTTAAAAATTCTCTTTCAATACAAAATCAAGTCTCACTGATTGACGTTGAACTCGTTCACCAGTTCCCGGACGCGTGTGAGCTGTTCGAAGACTTTCTCGAGATCGTCCAGTCGGACCTGATTCGGGCCGTCGGACTTTGCCTTGTTGGGATCGGGATGAGTCTCCATGAAGACGGCGTCCGCTCCCGCTGCCACGGCAGCCCGTGCGATGAACGGCACCATGGCGCGATTTCCCCCGGTCGTGCTTCCGCCGGGACGCTGCACGCTGTGCGTGGCGTCAATACAGACCGGGCATCCCATTCCCTGCATGGTCGGGATGGCGGTCAAGTCGTTGATGAGTCGGCCGTAGCCGAACATCGTTCCCCGGTCCGTGAGCAGGACGTTGTTCGCTCCCGCTTCCCGGCACTTGTTGACCACATGGATGATGTCTTCCGGAGCGATGAACTGCGGCTTCTTGACGTTCACGATTCCACCGTTGTCCCGAGCCGCCTCTGCGATGGCGTTGACCAGATCGGTCTGACGGGCCAGAAACGCTGGCACCTGCAGGATGCGACAGACTTTCGCAGCCGGGCCAGCCTGCTCCGGAGTATGAATATCGGTGGTAACGGGCAGACCCGTCTCCTCTCGCACCCGCGCCAGAATCTCCAGTCCCCGTTCCAGACCCGGTCCCCGGAAGCTGCTGTAGCTGGTCCGATTGGCCTTGTCGAAACTGGACTTGAATACGATCTGCCAGCCTCGCCGCGACGCCAGATCCGCAATCCGCAGCGACGTCTCGCGGATCAGCTCCTCCGACTCGATGACACATGGCCCCGCGATAAAGAGCAGGGGACGGCCATTTCCGCAATGAAATTGATCAACTTGCAACTGGTTTGCAGACATTGCAAAGCAACTCCTGAAATTTCCCGACGATCCTTCTAGAGCAGGAGCCTAGCAGAATCAGGGCTTCGGCCGGAATACCGAGCGGCGAACGGCGGGCACCTACGGGTCAGGCGGTCCGCAGCATCTTTTTGAACTTCTTGAATGGCTGGGCGTTGGCGACATCCTTGACCGTCAGGCCGGCACGGCGGGCCTGCGAGACCCCGTATTCCATGACGTCCATTCCGCCGGTCGAATGGGCGTCTGTGTTGATCACGATCGGAATTCCCTGGTCGCGGGCTGCCGCAGCGTGAACGTCGCTGAGGTCAAGTCGATGCGGGTTCGCGTTGATCTCCATCATGACGCCATGATCGGCAGCCGCCTTGAAGAGTTCAGGGTAGTTAATTTCTGCCCCCGCACGTCGGCTCACCATCCGCCCGCTGGGGTGACCGATGGCACAGACGTACGGATTGCGAACGGCGTTGAGCAGCCGCTTCATGATCTGTTCGCCCGGCTGCTTGAGTCCGTAATGAAGAACCGCCAGGACCCAGTCCGCTTCAGCCAGAACGTCGTCCGGCAGGTCGAGCTGGGCATCTTCGAGGATGTCACACTCGATTCCGAGCAGCACTTCGATATCCGAATACTCTTCACGGATCTCGGCAATCTCCCGCCAGTGGGCGCGAAGCCGCTCAGGGTTGAGTCCTCGGGCCATCGAGACCCGCTGCGAGTGATCGGTGATGGCAATGTACTCACGGCCTCGTTCGCGGGCCGCTTCAATCATCTCCCGAATGCTGGCGGTGCCGTCGGAGGCGGTGGTATGCATGTGGAGGTCACCGCGAATGTCGTCCAGCGTCAGCAGCGTGGGCAGGGTCCCCGATTCCGCCTGTTGAATCTCCCCGCGATTCTCGCGCAGCTCGGGCGGAATCCATGACAGGCCGACAGCTTCGTAGATGTCCTCTTCCGTTCTTCCCGCGACCAGTTGTTCATCCCGATATAAGCCGTATTCGTTCAGCTTGTAGCCACGTTCGATCGCGCGGCGACGGATCTCAATGTTGTGTTCCTTGGAGCCGGTGAAATACATCAGGGCTGCGCCGAAGGACTCTTCGGGGATGACTCGCAGGTCCAGTTCCAGGCCGTCGACAAGTTTGACTCGCTGTTTTGTCGGGCCGCGTGAGAGTTCACTGGCCACCAGCGGATGCTTTTTGAGTCGATCCATCACAGCCGTGGAGTCAGCTGCGATCGCCAGAATGTCGAGATCGCCGCATGTCTCTTTCCAGCGACGACAACTGCCGGCGATGCTGTACTGGGTCACAACCTCGAGGGTTGAGAGATCCTGAACGACATTTTCCGCAGCCAGTCTGGCATCCGAGATGAGTGTGCGTCGACCGACTGTTTCCAGCTCCAGCAAGCCGGCAATGATGGCCTGTTCGGACTTCTTGCCGAAGCCTTTGAGGGCAGCAATCTTTCCGGCACTCGCAGCAGCATGCAGATCTTCAATGGAGCGAATCTGCAACTCGCGGTGCAGGACGGCGGCCTTTTTGGGCCCCAGTCCCGGCAGGTGCATGATCTGTAGCAGGGCTGGTGGAAACTCTTGTCGGAGTTCCAGCAGCAGGGGGAAGCTGCCCGTTTCAACCAGCTGCCGGATCTTCGTGGCAATGTCCTGCCCGATCCCCGAAAGCTGAGTGAGTGCCGACGGATTTTCCCGGGCGATCCTGGCGAGCGACTCCGACTGGTCTTCGACTGTGTGTGCTGCATTGCGATAGGCCCGGATCCGGAAGCTGTTGGCCCCCTGCAGTTCGAGCAGCTGGGCAATCTCTTCCAGCGCGGCAGCAATCTCGGCGTTCGTCATGGAATCGTTCTGGACTGGTTTCCGGAGAGGGGGAGTTCAGCAATCCACTTTCCGCCATCTCGGCCCGGAAGGCAACCATTCCCCGTCCATGACGTGTGTGAATGAAAACGGGGAGCCGACCAGTCTGGCAGGCTCCCCGTGGAGGAAGTTCTCAATTCGTGTCGATCGACTTACGGCTGCTGTGGCTGCAGCTTGGACTTGTCGACAGGTTGGAATCTCTTCGAAGTCTGCCCGGTTGAGATGCGCGACGACCCCAGTTCTTCGTTGGTCGAGGCGCTTCGTGCTCCGGATTTCAGATTGAACTTCTGGTTGGCAGAAGTGTTGTACAGGCGATGCTGCTGCTCGTATCCCATGTAATTCAGGAAGTCGTTGAAGGTGATGACCTTAATCCCCTTCCGCAATGCTTCCTTGGTGAGCACGGCGTACTCGTCCAGAATCTTGCGAACCTGTTCCTGCTTGGCTTCGTCAGTGCCCGGGAAATCAGCGGGGTCTTCGATTTTGCCGATCACCAGGAACTTGGATTTCACAGAGAGTCCGGCCCCTTCGGGAACACGGTTTCCAAGATCGTCGATCTCCAGTTCGATTCCGGAGTTCGCGTTTTCCAGCGTGTTGTGCAGGAGTTCGCGGTCGCTCTTGCCATCGCCGTCCATGTCGACAATCCCGACGAACGAGAAGTACTCCTTGGCATTCTTCGTCCAGACTGGCGAGTAGATCGGGTCATCCGCCTGAATGGGACGGCTGATGTCATCTTTCAGAATGCGTGCTTCTGAGAGGTGCGGACCTCGCACTTTGGTCACTTCAATCTTCGCCTTGATGTCAGCATTGCCGCGGCCGAACCCTTCATGGCTGCGGGTGTAGACAGCGAATGTCACCTGGGGGCGAATTCCGTCATCAGAGCCCAGATTGATCCAGACAGAGCGGGTGGTGTTGTCGACGCGGACAATCGCTCCATCAGCCTTGTCGAAGCTCAGGTCTTCCAGTTCGTTCAGCTTCTGTCGCAGGAACGCAACGATGTTTTCAAGGTCATGAATCTCGCTGTCCTTGGACTTGCGAACCTGATCCAGTTCATCCCGGAGAGATTCTTTCTCCCGCTGCTCCCTGCGGAATTCATCTCGCCATTTGGCTGTTTCGGCATCCTTCTGAGCCAGCTGTTCCGTGCGGGTCGCCACCAGACTCTTCAGCTGATCTTCCGAGCCCGCCTGAGAGTCCGCCAGTTCCTTCACGCGATTCTTGTGGCTGGCGATTTCCTGGGCGAGTTCTGCCTGGACAGCGACCAGTTGTGTCTGCCGTTCCTGCACGTTCTGCAGGGCAGCATTCAGGGCGGATCGCAGGCTCTGCAAGGTGGCAGCGACGGTCGGAGAAGCGGCGTTCGGCTGGACCTGTTCCTTCCCGTAGAGAGCCAGATCCCGGTTCAGCGAACCGACGACTGTGTTGGGGGTGTTGTCGGCTTCAGCTCCGATCTGATCGAAATCGACGTAGCCGAGTTTCTTCTTCAGGAGAGTGATGTCATCCTGGGACTGACGATCCCTTTGGTCAGCACTGGCAGCGGTCGTGCGGGCAGTCTCGGCAGCCACCTTTAACTTCTGATTCTCTGACGCAGTCATGTAACAGACCAGCCCGAGAACGATCGTGGTCATCACCGAGAAGGCGAGTGCGAAGTGGACGGCGGTTGGCTTGGACGAAGCTGCCATCAGGTTCCCCTTGAAGTCGTCCCGCAGGACGGCTTGATGGATATGGATACTGGACTCGCGGCCGCCATCCGTGCCGAATCGCGAAATGGATTTCTGTCTGAAATGATCGACACAATTGCAGCGAGGAATCTGCCACACTGAACTTGTGCCGATTCTTCAGGCTGCAAATCGAGAAGACCTGCATCCTGTCTTAGTCATTCTCGATCCAGGCCTGGTGAAACTTCAACTCAGATTGCCGAACCAGAAAAGCCGTCACATTTGCAGATGTGAAACCAATCCGCATTTTCAGCAATGAAGAGACGTGAGAACGACAAAGGATCCCATTAAGAATACGAAGATGACGACCAGCGTCAAGAACGACTTCCACAATCTCTTGTGAGGAGTTGAGGTTGCGTCGAGTCAAGCCGGCCTGAAAGACCGGAGTTTCCCGCCCGCGTTTCGCGTCGTTTGCTCACCTCTGCAGAAGCCATCCGCGGCGGAACCCTTCATCCACCGCCCCCCGGAACGCAGTTTATTCAGTGCGATCCATACAAACCGGAGCGAAAGAATTTCTCAACTTTCGTCACGAAGATGGAAGAGGCGCTTAATGGCATCGATCATACCGTGTGGAGTGCCGGA
This sequence comes from Planctomicrobium stercoris, assembly GCF_051465655.1. NCBI lineage: Bacteria > Pseudomonadati > Planctomycetota > Planctomycetia > Planctomycetales > Planctomycetaceae > Planctomicrobium > Planctomicrobium stercoris. Next base: position 5,055,768 of record NZ_CP195791.1, read on the forward strand.
CCGTGCCTCGTGTCGAAGCGTCTCCAGCGGCGGATGAAGCAACTTGTTGACGATTCGGGAAATCGCTTTCTCGATTGCCTGACGCTCTCGATCTTCCAGATCCGGCAGCTTCCGGTACAGGATTTCCAGCTCCTGCCGACTGATCTCATCCCAGTGATCCCGAAGTCGCTTGACCACCGGCCCAGTCGCCTTGTGGTAGACGTCGTGCATGAATCGGCGGGTTTCTTCGTCGATGATTTCCTGAGCTTTCAGGACTTCCTGAGCACGGGTCCGGCGATTGCGCTCGCAGGTCGCTTCCAGGTCATCGATGTCGTACAGGAAGATGCCGTCGTCCAGTTTTCCGATTCCGGTTTCGAAATCGCGGGGGGCTCCCAGATCCAGGATGAACAATGGCCGGGGCCCGGTTTTCTTCCGGATCTGCTTCATCATGGGAGCGGTCACGACCGGCAGCTGCGCCCCTGTGGTACTGACGATCACGTCCGCCTGAGCCAGACATTCCGTCAACTGGTCCCAGCTGCGGGCCTCGCCGGAAAACTCCTGAGCCAGTCGCTGGGCGCGTTCGATGTTGCGATTGCAGACCAGGACCCGGTTGACACCTTCATCGCTGAGGTACGTGAGGGTTTCGGTGGCCATTTCCCCCGCACCGATCACCAGGACGGTCTTGTCATCGAACCGGTCAAAGATCCCTTTCCCGAATTCACCGACCGCCACGCTGGCAATGGAGACCCGACCGCTGGACAGCTTTGTCTCGGTGCGGACCCGACTGGAGACCGTTAACGCTCTCTGAAAGAGGGCGTTGGTCATGGGGCCGTTGGCTTCGGTGCGGGTCGAGAGCTCGTAGGCTTCTTTAATCTGATTGACGATCTGGCTTTCGCCGAGCACCATGCTGTCGATGCTGGAAGCGACTTCAAACAGGTGCCGCACTGCTTCGGGCCCCTGCCGTCCCAGCAGATCATTCATGAACTCCGCGAGGGGGACATGATGGAAGTCGGCGAAAAACTCCGCCAGCTGGATGTGCGTCGGGGCGTCCGCCGGGTCTTCCTGAGCGGAGTAGACCTCCACCCGGTTGCACGTGGAAATCACGACATGTTCCGACCGGGGAAACCGCGTCCGGAGTTCCCCGTAGGCGCGTGTCAGAATCTCCGGGGAAGAGAACGCCAGCCGTTCCCGCACCGCAAGGTTGGCACTCTGATGATTGCAGTAAACGACCTGCACATTCATGACAGCCCCCCCGTGCGAGACGAGCCGAGAGTCCAGAGCGGAGAGTCCAGAGCGGAAAGTCCAGAGCTGACATTTTCCTGCTCTGAACCCTGAACTCTGGGCTCGGTGTCCGCCCTGCTATGAATGTTGTCGGAGCTGGTCAGTTTCATGGTAAGCAGCGTCGCCAGCATAAAAATGCAGGCCAGCAGCGTTCGCCACGCGACAATTCGACCCGTCCGGTGTCGGGCGGCCAGCAGCCAGCCGAAGAGCAGGGCCATCGCCCCCCACACGGCAGCATTGGCAGCGACCGAAATGCTGAACAGATTCACCGGATGTGCACTCATCTTTGAAAGATGAATCAACCATAATCCGCTCAGCATCCCCAGCGTCAGCAACGGGACGGAGAGGATAATCAGCCACCAGTTCATGCGACTCAGACGTTCCAGACTGAACAGGTGCAGCGCCGGCAGCTCCGACTGCTTCTGCTTCAGGCGATAATGCTGTACCAGATACATCAGGCTGACCAGCAGCGCCAGCAGTACCCCCATCATTCCGAAGACCCAGAACGAGGCGTGCACCATGCTCCACCAGCGAAGCTCCGCAAGCTGGGGAACCGGCGAGGTACTGACAAATCGGGAAGACACGACCAGCCCCAGAATGACGGGCAGGCAGAATACCCCCAGCGACATTTCCTGATTCCACAGCTGGATCCCGAGATAGAGCACCACGCCCATCCAGGCGGAGACCAGGAGCCAGTCATGTGTCGACCCCAGCAGCGGGGGCAGGTCATGCTGGCGGCTGCGGACGATCAGATAAGCGGTCTGCGCGACGAGTCCCGCCCCGGTGAAGGCGATCGACGCCCAGCGGATCGCCAGATTACGGCGCAGAAACTGGGTCAACTCCAGCGCCAGGGCGACGGTGTAGCTGGCCAGGAAACAAAATACCGAAATCCTGTCCAATCGGAATCCAAGTTCTTGAGTACAAGTACGCCAGGACCACAGCTGACGCCCCGTGATCTCCGGGCCGGTAATGACGGAGTTCACGGGAACACCACAATCATTCCGCTGGATGCATCCGGCGTCAACAACAGGGGTTGAAGTCGCGGGTTTTCCTTCGGGGGTCGGAACCGGTTGATCGTAAGGGAGGGGGTTTCTCGAAGACAGGGATGTGCTGGAAAATTCCGCGTCATCTGGTTAGCCTGCCGGAGCTGAGAATCGCCAACGAGATGGCTGCAGAAACTGGCATCCCGTTTGCCATAATTCGCGAACGTAGTGGGTGGGGCGGCATGAGACCCGAATTTACGAGGAAAAATGCAAACCTCACCCGCAAGAGACTGCTTAGTGTTTAAGCAGTCTCGCCTCCAGAGCAGGCATGTTGCCTGATGGAGTGAGGATCAGTGTGAGTTTTCGATAAGCGATCGCGTCGATTTTCCGAAATATTCCGGATCAGCAGGCTGGCCCGGAGTCGGAGCCAGTCGGAAGATTGACGCAAGCCGAAAACTCGAGTGAGCAGGGCATGGATCCGCCCCGATGAGGAGATCCAGTGTCGTGTTCACGATACTGTCCGCTCAACATGCTGTCGCCTCGCCAACATGGTTTCGATGGGAGTGAGTACGAATGAGTTTGCCGACTTATAAGCTGGAATACATCTGGTTGGACGGATACAAGCCGGAACCCAATCTTCGCAGCAAGACGAAGATCGTGGACAAGGCCCCCAAATCGGTTGAAGACCTCGAGATGTGGGGCTTCGACGGCAGTTCGACAATGCAGGCTGAAGGGCACAGCTCCGACTGTCTGCTCAAGCCGGTTGCCCTGTACCCGGACTGCACCCGCAAGAACGGATTCCTGGTCATGAGCGAAGTGCTGCTCCCCAACGGCGAGCCGCACCCGACCAACGCCCGCGCGAACATCATCGACGACCCGGACCTGTGGATTGGTCTGGAGCAGGAATACTTCTTCTGGCAGGACGGCAAGCCTCTCGGCTTCCCCGAAGAAGGTTACCCCGCACCGCAGGGACCCTACTACACCGGCGTCGGTTACAAGTACATGGGCGACATCGCCCGTACCGTGGCTGAAGAGCACATTGACATTGTCCGCGAAGCCGGCATTAACCTGGAAGGGATTAACGCCGAAGTCGCCAAGGGACAGTGGGAATTCCAGATCTTCGCCAAGGGTTCCAAGAAGATCGGCGACGACATGTGGGTCGCCCGCTACATGCTCATGCGCCTGGCTGAGAAGTACGGCCTGGACATCGAATGGCACTGCAAGCCGGTCAAGGGTGACTGGAACGGTTCCGGCATGCACACCAACTTCTCCACGAAATTCATGCGTGAGAAGGGTGGCAAGGCCTACTTCGAGAAGCTCATGGAAGCTTTCGACAAGTACAAGAACGAGCACATCGCTGCCTACGGCCCGGACAACCACCTGCGTCTGACCGGTCTGCACGAAACCCAGTCGATCGACAAGTTCAACTACGGGGTCGCAAATCGCGGCGCTTCCATCCGTATCCCGCATGCGTTCGTCAAGAACGACGCTTACCGGGGTTACCTGGAAGACCGCCGTCCAAACTCCCAGGCTGATCCTTACAAGATCCTCGCACGCCTGACCCAGACCCTCAAACTGGTTCCAGAAGTCTGAGTTGAGTTGAGCCCAGCTTGAACTTCACCAGAGCCGCACACCCCCAGTGTGCGGCTCTGCTTTTTGATGGGTGGACATTTCTTTGAAGCTCAGTCGAAGAACTGCTTTTTGTGAGTGGAGCATGACAGAGAGTGCCTTGCTTCCTCAGTGGTGCTATAAAAACGCAGTGTTGATTCTGATGGATGCTATTCATTCTACCGGCAGAAAATCCCAATGTCCGAGTTCGATCGACTCAATCAAATCAAACAGCGAGTGATTGTCGCTCTTTTGGCTGATCGCGAATTGGGTGGACAGTTGGTGTTAAAAGGAGGCAATCTACTTCAATTTGCTTTTGAACTGACAACGCGCGCGTCCAAAGACGTGGACATTTCGATTGACGGAGAATTTGTCGACAGCGCCGAGTTGAACAATAAGGTGAGAACATGCTTGACAGAATCATTCGCGGAGGCCGATTTGATGGTTGTTGATTTCATGTTTGTGGAAGTCCCCGCTCAGGTTTCGGAGGATTTGAAATCCTTCTGGGGAGGATATCGCTGCGAGTTCAAGCTCGTTGAACGATCCAGGTATCAGCAGCATGAAAACAACATTGAACAGCTTCGTCGATTGGCGAGTGTTGTTGACCAGAGTGGCAGCACGAAATTCAAGATTGATTTCAGCCGCCACGAGTTCTGCGATGATAAGGAAACATTCGAGATCGGTGGACGTTCAATTTTCGGGTACTCGCCTCGCATGGTGATTGCTGAGAAGTTGCGAGCCATCTGTCAGCAGATGCCTGATTATGGCCCGATTGTTCACCGTAATCGTCCACCAGCGGCAAGAGCTCGGGATTTCGTTGACTTGTACGTCATTTCACAAACATATGGATTCAATTTTGACGATCCGGAATTTCTCGAAATTATTACCAAAACTTTTGTAGCCAAAAAAGTTCCTCTGAATTGGCTGGGACGGATTCAAGAAACCCGAAGCCAGCACGAGCCAGACTTTGAATCCGTTGTTCAGACAGTGGCCCCCGAATACCGACACCAACTCCAAGATTTTGGATTCTACTTCCAGTTCGTCTGCAAATGCTGCGATCAGCTAAAATCCCTTTGGGACATATAGACGCCACTCCTCATTGAGCACGGGATTTCGCAACTGATAGGTCAGATAGAAGTCAAAATCTATGGGCATTTTGCGCAGTTCCGATATCTGAGATTCCGAATAGCATCCGGCTCGCATCAGGTAGTATCCAATAGCTTGATGGTAAGGATAGGTATAGTTCAAAAGCTTGAGATAACTGACAAGGCGCTGCACGGATATCTGATCCGCCGCATTTCTGTATGCGTCGGCGACTTGAGCAATTCCTCCGGCATAAACTGGACGAACAACGATATCGATCAATGTACGCTCGAGATTTGTCACCTGAATTGTGGTCCCATCATCGAGTGTTCCCTGTAAGACTCCCAGTCTTCCGGTGTTCTGCCCATTGATCTTGTGAATCGTGTGTCCTCGAAACTCGATGACATTACTGGTGACTCGGCACTTGCCTTTGAAGGCTCGGTCAAGAGCTGGCTGAGAGAGAGCACCTCCTCCCCCGGTCGCCGGTTGCTCAACATTGAAGTAAATTGATTTGGGGATTTGGTCTGTGAGGTTGTGAAATTGCATTGCCGAGAAGTGGCTGAAGTAACCATCCGAGTCAACGGACTGAATGATGGCTTGGGTCGAGGCTTCGCCATATACGTAACGCGTGACTGTTCTGTAAGGGAACGCCAGTGAAATAGAAGCTAGGGGGATTTTTTCCAAAAGTACATCTAGGGCGGCTGTCGGTGCCTGTGACTGAAGTCGGACTGCATTCTTGACTGATTTTGGACACACCCAAGATCCAAGGTGAATCGCGACAAAACGCAGAAGGTCATTGCGATTCCAGATTCTTTGATCCGCTTGACGGAATGTTGAAATGGCCTTCGCGGGAGAAATAAACACGTTCGCCTCAATCGTTCTCTTTGTTGCGTAGACGACAGCCTTTGCGACCCTGTCGATGCAGTATATATACTGCATCGACAACAACGCCACGGCAATGGACTACAGCAAAGCGAAAATGTCGTAAGGCGTTTCGGCTAAACACCTTGAAGAGTCTCCTTGCAGGCTGGGACCGTAACTTTTGATTACGAGACGTAACGGCAGCAGAGCCTCGCCATTTTCTAGAGCCCGAGAACTTGGTGCGAGAACGGAGGCAGTAGTATATATACTACTGCCTCCAATAATCGGTTGATCTTAAACTCGGAGCCTGTAAAGTCATTCAGACAGCACCGTCGGATTGCTGTAATGCTGAAGCGAGCAGGGAAGACATCACATGGAAGAGGCGAAGAACACCGCCCGGGCGATGGTCAAGATTGGCTACGACGGCACGGTTCACAAATATTTCCGGCACCAGAACGCTCAGGAGCGGTTCGACAACGAGCTCCGCGTCCTGCAGTATCTCGAGCGCCAGGGCTGTGATTTCGTCCCCCGCGTCCTCAGCTACGATGCCGACAAGCTGGAACTCGTCACCACCAACTGCGGCGCCCGCGTCGACCAGATGGATGACGAAAAGCTGAAAGCACTCTTTGCTGAGCTGGAAACCTACGGCGTCCGTCACGACGATCCTTTTCTGAGAAACGTCACCTACCGTGCGAAAGATGGCCGGTTCTGCCTGATCGACTTCGAGTTCGCCACGATTCTCGATGAATCCGCCGGCGCTCCCCCTCCGCCATCTCACCCGACAGCCCCTCTCAATGCTGATGAGTTCCTGGAAACTCCCACGCTGAGCACGGTTCGCTGGTCGGGATACCGCCATGTGGGGCGATTTCGTTCGAACAACGAAGACGAGTTCCTGGGAGTTTCCTTTAACAAGGAAGAGTTCATTTACCTCCGCAGCCAGGGGGAGGTCCCGGTCGGGGAATTCGACTACGTCTTTGCTGTCAGCGACGGAATGGGAGGCGAACGTTCAGGCGAGTTCGCCAGCAAGTTCGCGATCGACAACATTACCCGACTGATGCCGCAGCGGTTCAGCCTGAAGCTGAAAAATCAGTCCGCCGGGATTCGTGACTGTCTGCGGGAACTGTTTCTGGGAATCCACCGCCAGCTGACCGTTCTGGGGAACAGCTACGATGAGGGAAAGAACATGGGGGCGACCTTGAGCCTCGTCTGGTTCGCCCAGGATCGTTTCTACTTCGGCCACATTGGCGACAGCCGGATCTATCACCTGCCGCGCGGAGGCGGGATGAAACAGGTCTCGCACGACGACACCCATGTCGGCTGGCTGCGGCGGGAGGGACAGCTCAACGAACGGGAAGCCCGGCAGCATCCCCGCAAGAACGTCCTTTCCCAGGCACTCGGATCCGGGAATCGGTATGTCGTTCCGCAGATCGGAGAGATCCAGGTCGCACCGGGAGATCGCCTGCTGCTGTGCACCGACGGGGTGATCGAAGGGGTCTGGGACCATGCACTGGAAGACCTGATCCGAATGCCGACACCGGAACAACGCCTCCAGACCCCGGCGGAACGAATCGTGGAGCTGTCCGTCAAAGCCGACGGCCGGGACAACGCCACCGCCATGGTCGTGGAAGTCGGCTAACCGTAGGGTCCGCTGTGCGGACCGCGACGCAAAAGGGAGGTTCCATGTTGGTCCGCACAGCGGACCCTCCACCTTGCACTTACGGCAGCCCTTCCAGCGGGTCGATTTCAATGACCCGCATACTCTTCCATTTGCCTTGCAGGAATCGGGCGAGGAAGCCGATGCCCATCACGATGACGGTCGCAGTGATCGCGGCCCAGCAGTCGTAGAGATCGCCGCCCCAGCGGATGATGAGAACCGTGGGGACCACCATCAGCAGCCAGGCAGAGATCATCGAGAAGATCAGGGAGAACAGCGTATCGCCAGCTCCGCGCACAGCAGATCCAAAGATGATCGCCATCGCATCGAAGAACGTATACAGCGCAACGAACTTCAGGAGACCGACCACAATCGGTTCGATCGTCTCGAACGATTGCTGCTCATCACCGTGCATGAATGGAGACAGGATCAGCCGGGGCACGGACAGATAGATCATTGCGAACACAAGCATGTATCCGCCGGAAAGTGCGAATGCCTTCCAGACCGTCTGAGCTGCCAGATGCGGCTGCTTTTCTCCGACCCGATGTCCGACGAGCGTCATTACGGCTGTCCCCATTCCCATCATCGGAATGAAGGCGACTGAGTTCAGGGTGAACGCCAGGTTGGTCGCAGCCTGATCATTCGTCCCGAGCTTCCCGATCAACGCGATGAACAGCGTGAATGCACCGACATCCAGCAGCATCTGGACTCCGTTCGGAAGCCCGTAACGAAGATTTCGTCGAAAGAGCTCCCAGTCGGCCCGGAAGGTGGCTGCAAAGGGGTAACCGTGCTTGCGGGCTTCGGGGATCATGAAACAGATGAACATCAGAGTTCCGCTCACTTCCGCCAGCACTGTCGACGCGGCTGCCCCGCTGATCCCCCAAGGTTTCACGCTTCCCCAGCCGAAGATCAACAGCGGGGCCAGGCAGGCATTCATCACCGACATCGCCAGGTTCACCCACATCACCACGGCCGATCGCTTTCTCGCTGTGAAGAATGCGGAGAGAACACAGTTGAGCAGAATGGGGAGTGCAACGGGGCAAAGCGTGTTGAAATAAATCGCCTCGAGCTCCGCGACATGCGGCTCATGCCCCATCGATCCGAAAATCTGTTTGGAGAACAGCACCAGCGGCTGCAGAACCAGACCTGCAAGAACCGCAATCAGGATTCCCTGCCAGACCGCGGACGCAACGCGATCCTTTCGCCCCGCGCCTTCGTACTGGGAGACGAAGGCGTTCGTGTAACCAGCAATGCCGAACGGCAGGCTGATGATAGTCCAATTGAGCATCACGGCCGGCATGGAGGCGGCGAGTGCATCCAGACTCAGGCGGGCGATGAAGATCCGGTCCACGACATTCATTAATGACAGCGAGCCGGCACTGATGACCAGCGGAAAGGCAACATGCAGCAGTTCCCGCAACGATCCTGCAGGGGCCGATGCCTGAGCAGTCTCCGGAATTTCAGATTTGACGACGTCCATATCACCATCAGCGCTCGAGGGGGAATTGGACAGTCTTGGCAGCGGAGAAGATTTTCGCAAGGCGGGAGACATGGGAATCAGGACCCATCCTCTGGAATTCAGGTTCGCCCCTGGGAGACCTTTGGAAAACCAGTTTGATGGGTGACTTGGAAAGTCCAAGTTCGAATCTCACGACAGGGTGGCGTTCCGGCGGCGATAAACACAGCTTTCGAACGACAAATCTCTCCGAATCGCCGCCACACTCCCCTGAGACAGGGGCTCAAATGCGTCAACTCCTGAGCGAGAGCAAGCATGGGGCCAGAAGATCGCTACTCGCGTGAGACAATGTGTTCTTTCACCCATTGCGTGAATGCGTCAAGTTTCAGATCTCCGGCGGCAACTGCGAGAATGACTTGTTCCTGTTCGGAAACGTCCGCATGGATTTCAAAACCGTTCAGCAAGAGCATCACTTCCATGGCTGCGTGGCCGACTCGTTTATTTCCATCCACAAAAGGATGGTTCGAGACCAACAGGTGTCCCAGAACTGCGGCCTTTTTCAGCGAGAGACTTGTACAGGTCGATACCGTCAAAGGTCATGGCCGGCTGGGCCACGCACGACTCCAGTGCTCCAGCGTCCCGGAGCCCGTCACTGCCTCCCGTACGAGCAACGATCAATCGGTGCAGTTCGATCACTTGATCTCGAGAAACGTACAGCATTATGCCAGACGCCTGTAGAGTTCCTCGTTCTTTTCAAGCACATACTCGGCAGCTGAGCGAAACACCTGGTCGAGTCGCAGTAATTTTTCTTCGACGCTGGCTCTCAATAATTCTTCTTCGGTGACCCCCAGACGTTCCGCGGCCTCGCAAAAGCGAATCGATTCAGACTCATCGAGCTGCAGTTCGAGGATTTTCATAGCAAATCCAGTATAGGCGGCCCGGACATCTCCGACAATATTTTAATCGGTCCGCAAGCTCGCTCAGGCTCGAGAGCTCTTTCGCTCTCAGTAGTCGAACCAGATTCCCAATCCGGTCATGTTTTCGTAGCGGTTGACGAACGACCACTGCATGGATTGACCGTTGTAGTGCTGGAATCCAAACCGGAAGAGAGAGTTCGAAGCACCGCCGCGCCAGGCCCACCCTGCTTCCACATTCACGCTTCCGCCGAAATTGTATTCCTGACGAAGGTGACCGTTGATGGCTGCAAAGGGCGCCCCGCGGAAGCCTGTTCCGAACGCGGGTGAGTACTGAAGTCCGAATTGCAACTCGACCGGCTCACCCCCTTCACAACCGACGGCATAAGCAATTTCGCCATAGCCCTGGAATTTCGGGGTGAAGTCGTAGGTCATTCCTGCCAGAAGCGAATCGCGAACGTAATTCACGCGGTCATACAGGGGGTTCTTGAGGATATATTCGTCCCCCACGTGCGAGCTGATGTGCGAGTACCCAAATTTCCAGCGATACTTCCCTTTTCTCCAGGTTCCAGCGAACCCTGCGCGGAAGTCAGCTGCTTCCAGGTCGGATTCTTCTTCAGGATCGATTCGGACTAGGGCAGCCCCTTCCACATCGAACTGAAACCCCTTCGCGTCGGTCCCCTGGGTTCCGTGTCGGAGCAGTCCCCATTTGCTTCCGACAGCTGCTTCCCAGATCAGGCCCCGCTTCTTATCCCACAGCCACGTCGCGGCAGTTCGAGGTTCTTTCTCACCCGCCAGATAGTTGTGATAGAGCAGTCCGGGGGGAAGGACCTGCCATGTGTAGCTGCTGACCTGATCCAGCTGTGCGGAGGTCATCGGCACGGCAAACTGGGGAACTTGTTCCACGAAAACGGGCTCTGCCTGCATGGCAGCCGGATTGTCTTCCGGAATCGGCACTTCGAGAAATTCCGTTTGAATTATGGAAGTGGGATCGACAACTTCCGGCAGTACCGGGTCATCCTTGAAGGACTCTGGCCATTCGATGAAGCTGTCCTGGGTAATCCAGTCAGATTCAGCGTGTGCCGCAGCCAGTCCTCCTGACAGGAAGGCCAGAGCGCAGATCAGCTTGAGCAAAGCAAACCTGGTCATGAGTGCGAAATGCCCCTCTATCCCGCCCGAGCGTTCTGAAGAGTCGTTACCGAAAATGGAACGACGTTTTGCTATCGGCCGGTTGCACCGCTGGAATCTGGTGCAACGGTTCTGCACGAACTGCGAATTGTCCGCCATGCTCCAGTTGTGCGGGATGTAGGGTATGAGCCGGTTAAGACGCCCGTGCCCGGCGTTTTTTCGCGAAAAGGCTCAAGTTTCAGCCAGAAATGACGAAGACAGGGTACACATGAACATTGCACATAGGTATATTGTGAACAGACGGTTCAGTGGCCAGCCCCTGTCATGGAGGTTCGTCGAATGTCCGGCGCGTCCAGCTTCGAGACGGCATGGGTGAGTTGAGTTCCAGTGACGGAGTTCGAATTTCAGCCTGATTCAAGGGAGGAGAAACGCGATGACCGAACAATCGAAACTCACCAAGCGACAGCACCTCATCTACGAATTTCTGAAGGATCGCATTCTGAATCGAGGGTACGGCCCGACGGTTCGGGAGATCGGTCTGCACTTTGGAATCCGGTCCCCGAACGGGGTGATGTGCCACCTGAAGGCGCTGGAGAAAAAGGGGCTGATCACTCGGGAATCGAACATGTCCCGGGCCATTCAGCTGCATGAATCGGTTCGTCGCGGCAAAACCAGTCTGCCATTCGCTGGTCAGATCGCGGCCGGGGCCCCGGTCTTGGCGGTCGAGCAATCGGAGCGGGCGGAGTTCGCCGACCTGTTCGAAGACGATGAGTTGTTCTGCCTGCGGGTGCGTGGTGATTCCATGATCGAAGACCACATTACCGACGGCGATTATGCTGTCATCCGGAAGCAGACCACCGCTCGCGATGGCGAAATCGTGGCAGCACTGGTCGACGGTGAAGACGCCACGCTGAAGCGATTCTACCGGGAGAACGGCCGGTTTCGGCTTGAGCCGGCGAATTCTTCGATGAAGCCCATCTACAGCGAGAACGTGGAAGTTCTCGGGGTTCTGCAGAGCGTGATTCGGCGGTATTGAGGCTTGGGACGGGGGGAGAGAATTTAGCTGGTCCGGGTGATTTCACCGGCGTCAGGGTTGACTCGAACGGATCGGAAACCGAGCATCCGTGAAGAAAATTGAGAGTTTGTCTCCTCAATCTCCGCACTCGATGAGCGCGGTCTTCGACACCCTCCGCTTGAGCCCGCCCTATGCCACACACCCTCCCGCGTCGTGTCCTGTTCAGCCGGTATTCTTTTGTTCTCATGAGCTGCCTGTGGCTGACTCTGGGGACGTTTGCCCAGGGTGCCGAAACTCCTGAGTTTCGGGCCGGAGCAGCCACCAGCAACATCACTCCGCCCATCGGCGGACTGATCATCGGAGGGTTCGTTCCGCAACCTTCCACGAACATTCACGATGAACTGTTTGCCCGCTGCATCGTTCTGGATGATGGAAAGACAACGCTGGCACTGGTCGTTTGTGACCTGCTGGGAATTTCGGCAGCGACCTGCAATGAAGCCCGCCGTCTGATCGAGAAGAACACTGGAATTCCCGCGACGAACGCTCTGGTCTGCGGCACGCACACTCATTCCGCATCGAGCGTCCTGGGCTCGAACCGATTCGATCCGGATGCTCCGCTCGATGAGTATCAGCTGTTTGTCGCCCGACGGATTGCGGACGGCGTTCAACGTGCCAAAAACCTGCTGCGACCTGCGGAATTCGGCTTCGGAACGGTCGACATTCCCGAGCATCTTTTTAATCGCCGCTGGTATCTGAAGCCGGGAAAAATGCCGGTCAATCCTTTCGGGGACTCTGATGACAAGGTGAAAATGAACCCACCAGCGGGCAGTCCAGATCTCGTGGAGCCCGCTGGTCCAACGGATCCCAGCCTGTCGTTCCTGTCGTTTCGGGAACCGGATGGAAAGCCAATCGCACTTCTGGCCAGTTATTCGCTGCATTATGTGGGCGGGGTGCCTGGCTCGGATATTTCCTCGGACTACTTTGGCCGGTTCGCTGAACACTTTCTGGAGTTGACCGGAACGCTCAGGCAGGATCCTCCGTACGTTGCCATTCTGGCCAACGGCACCAGCGGCGACGTCAACAACATCAACTTCACAAATCCCCGTCCCGCCCAGAAGCCCTACGAGCAGATGAACTACGTGGCTCGGGATGTCGCGACCAAGGTTCAGGAAGCGCTGAAAAATGTGAAGTACGAACGGAACGTGACGCTTGCGGCGTGTTTCCGGGTCATCAATCTGAAGTACCGCCATCCGGATGCGAAGATGCTGGAATGGGCAGAGAAAATGGTCGCTGCCGGGGCGGGCAAGCCGCTGGATGTTCCGCTGGTCTACGCCCAGCGAGCCATTGCCCTGGCCAACTATCCTGAAGAGGCCGAGGTCCCGTTGCAGGTGTTGCGAATCGGCAACCTGTGCATTGGAACCATGCCGTGCGAAGTGTTTTCCGAAATCGGATTGGAATTCAAAAAACGCTGCCCGATTCAGCCTGCGTTTCTGATGTCCATCACACACGGATACATGGGGTACCTGCCTCCTCCCCGCCAGATTGATCTGGGAGGATACGAGACCTGGCTGGGAACCAACATTCTCGAACGGGACGCCTCCGACAAGATGCTCGCCGAACTCATGGAAATGGCGAAAGAAGTGGAACCAGCAGCTAAAACTGGGAACTAGCCCCTGAGACGCCAGTCAGATTCACTTTTTGAACTCCTCGTCAGATTCGACGATGCCATCATCGAATGGTGTTTTTGGGCTCTTTGGTACCGATCTCACCCGTCTCAATCGTAAAATTTTGGCACAATTTTCGGTGTCTCAACCCCAAATCTTGTCCCGCTTTCAGACTGGGACTAGAATTCGGAAGCTTCCTGAGGAGTCCTGAGTCGACTGCTTCAGAACGTCCTGCCGCGCTCGTCGCACGGCAGTAGTTCCCGCCACGGAGGAGCGGTTGCACACAGGGCACGCAAGAGGAAGAGGAGGAGTCGGAAGTTATGTACGAACGATTTACAGACCGGGCTCGAAAAGTCATGCAGCTGGCCAATCAGGAGGCCCAGCGCTTCAACCATGAGTATATCGGCACCGAACATATTCTCCTCGGGCTCGTCAAAGAGGGCTCCGGGGTCGCTGCGAACGTCCTGAAGAATCTCGATGTGGATCTGCGAAAGATCCGCCTCGAAGTTGAGAAGATCGTGCAATCGGGACCGGACCTGGTGACGATGGGGAAACTCCCCCAGACTCCCCGGGCCAAAAAGGTCATCGAATACGCGATGGAAGAGGCCCGCAACCTGAACCACAACTACGTCGGGACCGAGCATCTGCTGCTGGGGCTGCTGCGTGAGCAGGAAGGGGTCGCGGCTCAGGTCCTCATGAATCTGGGACTGAAGCTCGAAGATGTCCGCGAGGAAGTTCTGAACCTTCTGGGACACGGCATCGAAGGGGCTGAACCGACCGAACGCGGCGGCGCCCCGGCCGGCAAGGCCAGCAAGAGCAAGACTCCCGCCCTGGACAGCTTTGGTCGCGATCTGACCGAACTCGCCCGTCAGGCGAAACTCGATCCGGTCATCGGCCGAGCCAATGAAATTGAACGCGTCACGCAGATTCTCTGTCGCCGTCAGAAGAACAATCCGGTTCTGCTGGGTGAAGCAGGGGTCGGAAAGACCGCCATCGTCGAAGGCTTTGCCCAGATGGTGGTGGAAGGAAGTGTTCCCGAACTGCTGCGTGAAAAACGAATCGTGGTGCTGGACCTGGCGATGATGGTCGCTGGAACCAAGTATCGTGGTCAGTTCGAAGAGCGCATCAAAGCGGTGATGAACGAAGTTCGTCGCGCCAAGAACGTCATCCTGTTCATCGATGAACTGCACACGCTGGTCGGGGCTGGTGGAGCCGAAGGAGCGATCGACGCATCCAACGTGCTCAAACCTGCTCTGAGCCGTGGAGAACTGCAGTGTATCGGTGCCACCACACTGGACGAGTACCGTAAGTACATCGAGAAAGATAGTGCCCTGGAACGTCGTTTCCAGATGGTCATGGTCGATCCTCCCAGCAAAGAGCAGGCGGTCGAGATCCTTAAAGGTCTGCGAGATCGGTACGAGACCCATCACAAGGTGCAGTACACCGACGACGCTCTGGAAAAATCAGTCGAGCTGTCGAACCGGTATATCACTGGTCGCTGCCTGCCGGACAAGGCGATTGACGTCATCGATGAAGCGGGTGCCCGCATCCGTCTGAAGTCGATGGTCCGTCCGCCCGACCTGAAGGAACTCGAAGAAGATATCGAGCGGATGAACTCCGCGAAGGAAGAAGCTGTCGCCAATCAGGATTTCGAAAAGGCAGCCTCGCTCCGCGATCAGGCCGACAAGCTCAAGCGGAAGAAGGAAACCATCACGCGGGAATGGCGTCAGAAGTCGCAGGAGACCGATGGCGTTGTCGACGCGGAAGTGATTTCTGAAGTGGTCGCCAAGATGACCGGTGTTCCGCTCACCCGTCTCTCCAGCGAAGACACTGTTCGTCTGCTGGAAATGGAGAAGTACCTGCATCGCCGGGTGGTGAACCAGGACGAAGCGATCAAGCTGGTCTCGAAAGCCGTTCGCCGCAGCCGCAGCGGACTGAAAGATCCCAAGCGGCCGACAGCAACGTTCCTCTTCTCCGGTCCGACCGGGGTCGGAAAGACGCTGCTGGCGAAGTCGCTGGCGGAATTCATCTTCGGTGATGAAGAAGCCCTGATCCAGATCGACATGAGCGAGTACCAGGAACGGCATAACATCAGCCGCCTGATCGGTGCTCCTCCGGGATATGTCGGCTATGAAGAAGGGGGACAGCTCACCGAGAAGATCCGTCGCCGTCCTTATGCGGTCGTGCTCCTGGACGAAATCGAGAAGGCCCATCCGGACATCTACAACATGCTGTTGCAGATCATGGAAGAAGGGCACCTGACCGACAGCTTCGGCCGTCGGGTCGACTTCAAGAACACGATCCTCATCATGACCACCAACGTGGGTGCCAAGGCCATTTCCAGTCCGGCTTTCGGGTTTGGAAACAAGGCGGGCGAAGCCGCTCACGATGAAATGAAGAAGAACGTGATGGGCGAAGTCAGCCGTCAGTTCAAGCCGGAGTTTATCGGCCGACTGGACGAAGTCGTTGTGTTCCACAAGCTCAGCGACGACGACATGAAGACCATCATCGATTACGAACTGAAGAAGGTCCGCGAACGCCTCAAGGAACGCGGCCTGATTCTCGACCTGTCCGACGAAGCCAAGCAGCTGGTGATCGACAAGAGCCGTTCCGAGCAGAGCGACCGGGACCACACCGACTACGGTGCCCGTCCGCTGCGACGAGCTGTGGAGATCTACGTGGAAGATCCGCTGGCGGAAGAACTCCTCCGCGGCGTCTTCGACGGCAAGAACCACATCATCGTCAAGGTGAAGGAAGTCGGCGACACCAAGCAGCTGGACTTCATTGGCGAATTGAAAGAAGGCGAAGAACCGGTTCTGGCTTCGGTCGGATCTGGTGAAGAGTCTACTGATTCTCAGTGACATCGATGTTGTTGAAGGTGATTTGAACCTCGAAGCCCCTGGCAGCCATGCCGGGGGCTTTTTTTGGGTAGTGGGTGGTTGGCAGTTGGTAGTGGGTAGGGAAGGGGGAAGTCGGCGGGTTGAGGGCGCGCTGTCTGAGGAGTTAAGATGAAAGTCCTCCTCTCCGGGGGTGAGTGGCCTTCGGAGTGTGATGTCCCTCCTGTTCTCAGCACCTGAAAGGATCCCTTGATGCTGCTGCCGAAAATCTCCTCGCTGCTCTGTCTGATGACCCTCTTCCTGTCCGCTTCCGTCGTTCACGCGGACGAGATTTTTCCGGACCCGCAACTGAAGTCCGTCATTGAAGGAATTCTCAAGCAGAAGCAGATCAACAAGCCCCAGATCGATCCGGAAGACCTGAAAACCATCTACTTCCTCGATGCCCGCGGCAAACAGATCAAGGATCTGACCGGACTCGAACGCTGCCCTCAGCTGGCCGAAGTCAAACTGAGCGACAATCAGATTGAGAACCTGCAGCCGCTGGCCGGGCTCACCAATATTCAGTCGCTGTACCTCTCGAAGAATCAGATTAAAGACCTCAAGCCGCTCGCTGCGCTGGTCAAGCTGCAGTATCTGGAAGCGGAAGGAAACCAGATTGCTTCTCTGGAAGGATTGGAGAATCTTGAAAACATGCGGGCGCTGTATCTGGCAGGAAATCAGATCGCCGATCTGGCTCCACTGGCGAAATTAAAAAAGTTGACGTCGCTGGATTTGAACGACAATCAGGTGGCAGATCTGAATCCCATTCGAGAGCTCCCCTGGATTTCAACGCTGGGGCTGAAGAACAACAAAGTTGCAGACCTTTCACCGCTGGGCGCATTCACGAATCTGCATTACACATTTCTGGAAGGGACTCCCGTCACGGATCTCACGCCGCTGGTTGAGATGTCCGCGAAAGATGCAGCGGGCCCCAAACGATTCGCCCCGTTCTGGTTTCTCTATCTGGATGTCGACAAGCTGCCGGATGCTGCCAAAGGACAGGTTGAAGAGCTGAAGAAGGTCGGCGTCCGGATCAACTCCAAGTAAGCTGGACGTTCGACGGGCACGCAACCGTGAGAAGACGAGAGACAAGAGCGAAGAGTCCAGAGCAGGAAATTCATCATCCCTCTGGACTGACCGCTCTGAAGTTCTTCAACGCGAATCACGTGGAACGTTAGAGCGGTTTTGCAAATAATCTATTACGGTCCGCAGGCGATAACATGGACTTTCATGCGGTGAAAACCCTGAATCGCCTGCACATGATAGACCAAACTGGTCTAGAATGTGAGCAAGCGTTTCACAGGTGATCGTCTTTTCCTTAGAGGACAACCCGTTGCAACTGGACCTTCCCTGCGTCGATCTTGCTGGTCAGGTTCAACACCTGCTGAAGCAGATCCCAGCGGGGCGAGTGACAACCTACGGTGAACTGGCCCGTGCCCTCGGGGACGAGAAAACACGGGCCGCACGCTGGCTGGGAGAATATCTGTGCCATCACTCGCATTTGCCGGGCTGCAACTGCCATCGGGTCGTCCGCTCGACCGGTGAAGTCGGCCTGCACATCAGTGGCGTTCCGCAGACCAAAGTCCGGTTGTTGAGGAAAGAAGGTGTCACGGTTTCGCAGACCGGGGTTGTCGATCTTTCGGCATGCTTTCGTGACTTCACGTCTACTCGTCCGTTGGAACTGCTGCGAAATTTTCAAAAGTCTCTCGGCCAACAGGTGATCGAGGCTCCATTGCCCTTTCCTCCCCGGGCGTTCGCGGGAGTCGATGTCGCATACCGTCAGGATGGAACCGCCTGCGGAGCATATGTTCTGCTGGACGCTCGAACACTGTACGTTCTCGATGAAATCACGCTGACGATGCCCGTCAGCTTTCCTTACATCCCCGGGTATCTGACTTACCGTGAACTGCCGGTCATGCTGGAGTTATGCCAGCAGGCCCGGGCTGCCGGGAAGCTGGGGGACGTCATCTTCTGCGATGGAAACGGCCGGCTGCATCCGTGGCGGGCCGGGATCGCAACATGTCTGGGGATCGCCCTTGATCACCCGGTTTTGGGGGTCGGAAAATCGCTGCTGTGCGGAAAGGTTCGTCCGGAAGGTGCAGATCCTGCCGCAGTTCCTGTCTGCGATGGGGATGAAGTGCTCGCAACGGCAATCCGGGTTTCCGAAAATTCGAAACCGGTGTATCTCTCCGTCGGCAACCGACTGACGCTGGAAGATGTCACCAGAATCGGTCGATCCGCCTTTGCAAAACATCGTGTCCCCGAGCCGATTTATCATGCGGATCGATTGACAAAGCGATCCAAGAATTGGTTGTGAATCTGGCCCCTCCGGGAGGCGATTGGCACATCGGGCCTTTTTGTTGCGGTCGAATCCCGCCGATCCCCAAGAGTCCCCATGACTTCACCGAGCAGCCATTCCAGCGCCGGAAAGTTTCACGTGCTCTCACGAAAGGCATGAACATGATCCATCTCATCTACACCAGCACAGCTCGTGCTCCTCTGTCAGGAGTTGAACTCTCCCGGCTGCTGTTGAAGTCTCGCGTCAGCAACGACATCGCGGGAGTCACCGGGATTCTTCTCCACCGGGGCGATTCGTTTATGCACCTTCTCGAAGGGGAAGAGGAAGCTGTCGAGGAGACCTTTGCCCGGATCGCTGCCGACCCAAGACATTGCGGAGTGCAGGTGCTTTTAAAAGGTCCCACCGAGGAACGGATGTTTCCGACGTGGAGTCTTGGTTTCATTCGATTCGAGAACAGCCGCGTCGAAGAACCGGTCGGTCTGCAGGAGTTCTTCGAGAAGAAGGGGCGGCCGACCGCTCAGCTGGGGCAGACGGCTATTCAGCTGCTTTCATGCTTCCGCTTCGGACACTGGCGACGGCACGTGGAACGGGGCCAGTCTCCGGTCGTCGCGAGATGACAAATTGCTCAAACGTCACGCGTTCTTGATGGATCGCGGCGGAGGGAACCACGGAAGGCACGGAATTCACGGAAAGTGCTTTGGTTGTTCTTTTCGTTTGCTGTTCTCGCTTTTGCATCGCAAAAGCATTTCCAACGTCGAAGTCGGCTCAAACTTTCGGGTGCAAATAGAAACCTTCCGTGAGTTCCATGTCTTCCGTGGTTAAGACTTTTCTTGAGTTTTCACACAGCGGCCGTCCGGAATTCAGGACCGACCCATTACTTCCCTTTTAACAGTGCCTGAGCCTCGTCCGATCCGATCTCGCGGACGTACAGGTTTCGCCACCGAATCTCTCCTCCGTGGGTCTGCAGCATGATGGGGCCCTTCTTCGGCAGTGGTCGGGATCGATCCCAGTAGTTCTCCATCACGGCACCGTCGACGACCAGCTGGTCATTCAGCCAGACCCAGGTGCGGTCTCCCACCTGCTTGATGCGGAATGAGTTCCACTCGCCAAACGGCTTGTCGGCGACGACCAATGGATCTCGCCCGGGAGACTTTGGATCGTTGTTGAAGAGTCCGCCGGAGCCCAGATGCGGCTTTCGATCAGGCGCATTCGCCCGAGGTTCCTGATTCACGTCCCAGATCTGAATCTGCGGCGTCCCTCGCAGGTAAATTCCGCTGTCCGCTTTGGGAACGGTCTTGTACTCAATCCAGAGTTCAATGTCGCCAAATTCCTCGTCGGTCGTGGCGTACGGTCCGGTCCCGTCGTTCACGAGTTCCCCATTCTCCACCCGCCATTGGCTGGCGAAGGTGTCCCGTTCTTTCTTCAACGCGGCTTCCCGATTCTCCTCTTCCAGCTTTTCCACCTGATGCGGATTCAGCCCGTGCCACCCGGTGAGGTCCTTGCCGTTGAACAAAGCCCGGAAGCCTTCCGGCGGCTGTGGAGCTTCGGCAAACGAGTCGCTTGCAGACACTGTCAACAAGGCGATGAGTGCAGTCATCAGAAGTCGAGACATCAAAGGATTCTCCACAAACTCGAATGAAGCGGCCGTCAGCAGCACCGATGATTTCACGTGCCACTTTTCAGTCAGTATGATTTCGTCGGGAACTTCCAGCAAGTGCTCGCACAGTACCGGATTCCACCTACACTGGACGGCATGCCGGATCGGGTCCTATGCTCGATTTCACATCCAACTGAACTGCCACGCCGGAGGAATTCTATGAAAGCGATCTACTGTCTGACCGCCGCCTGTCTGCTCAGCCTGCTGTCCCCCCAGAGGAGTTTCGCTGTGGAAGAATTGAAAGTTGGAGACCCCGCTCCGGAGTTCGGTGCTCAGGCGGATGACGGTTCTGAGTGGAAGTCTGCGGATCATGTTGGCAAGAAAATTCTGGTGGTTTATTTCTATCCGGCAGACCTGACCGGCGGCTGTACTAAGCAGGCCTGCAAGTTCCGTGATGACATGTCGTCCCTGACGAAACTGGGCGTGGAAGTGGTTGGGGTCAGCGGAGACACGGTTGAAAACCATCAGGTCTTCAAGAAGGCTCACGATCTCAACTATCCGCTGCTGGCAGACGTCAAAGGGGAGGTCGCCACTGCTTTCGGCGTTCCGGTGACGCTGGGAGAGAAGTCCGTGACAGTCAACGTCGACGGCAAGGAACTGAATCTGATCCGCTTTGCGACAGCCAAACGCTGGACGTTCGTCATCGATGAGGATGGCAAGATTGCCTACAAGAATGAAAACGTAAACCCCGAACTCGACAGCCACGAGGTGGCAGAGGTCGTCAAAGGCTTGAAGAAAGCCAAATAACGCCGCTTGACGCTGGGGCAGGGGGCGAAGTCTCACACACGAGCTGGGACGGCCTCCCTCCTCCTGCTCCCTGTCCAATCTTGAACG
The DNA here is from genome assembly GCF_051465655.1 of Planctomicrobium stercoris. Classification (NCBI taxonomy): domain Bacteria; kingdom Pseudomonadati; phylum Planctomycetota; class Planctomycetia; order Planctomycetales; family Planctomycetaceae; genus Planctomicrobium; species Planctomicrobium stercoris. The sequence goes on from NZ_CP195791.1 coordinate 5,077,060, forward strand.
AGGACGAATTCGGCCCGCTTCCAGGACTGTCGCGCGAACAAGTTTCTGAAGATCTGCTGTGAATTCGAATTCTGATCCCGTCCGCCGTTGCCAGCACGAGGCTGGTCCGCGAAAATACAAGTAACGAAAGTTTTCGCATCCGTTGCGAAAAGAGGAAGCATCAGGGGAGTATACGGCAGTGGATCTGGATGAATTGATTGGCACCAGCGGCGAATGGCTGCGCGGCACCGGCCCGGAGTCGGACATCGTCGTTTCCAGTCGCATCCGTCTGGCGCGGAATCTGGCCACCTTCCCGTTCCCCCCCCGGGCTGAGGAACCGGTCCGCAAGGAAATCAACGGAATCCTTCGCGAACATATCTCACACCTCTCCTGCACCCCCGCACTGGACTACGTCCCTGTCAACGAACTGGAGAAGGTCGACCGGCAGTTCCTCGTCGAACGTCAGTTGATCAGCCGCGAACACGCAGAATCCCAGGGGCCACGCGGCGCCTGCATCGGTCGTCAGGAAACCGTCAGCCTGATGATCAATGAAGAAGATCATCTCCGCATGCAGGTTCTCCGCAGCGGGTACGCGCTGGAGAGCTGCTGGGAAGAGATCAACCGGATCGATGACGAACTCGAACAACGGGTCGCCTTCGCCTTCAACGACGAGTTCGGCTACCTGACTTCCTGTCCGACAAATGCCGGAACCGGAATGCGGGTGAGCGTGATGCTGCACCTCCCGGCCCTGGTCATGACAAAGGAAATTCAAAAAGTCTTCCAGTCGATGCACAAGATGAGCCTGGCGGTCCGTGGCCTGTACGGCGAAGGGAGTCAGGCCATGGGGGACTTCTACCAGATCTCCAATCAGGTGACGCTCGGGAAGTCGGAAGACCAGATCATCCAGAACCTGAAGAAGGTGATTCCGGATGTTCTCTCCTACGAGCGAAAGGCGCGGCAGGCCCTGGTGAAAGGGGACCGGCAGCGGCTGCACGATCAGGTCTCGCGCGCCATGGGAGTGCTCAGCAGTGCTCGTCAGATCTCTTCCGAAGAAACGATGGAGCTGCTCTCCAGCGTCCGACTGGGAATCAATCTGGGACTGGTGGATGACATCGAAATTTCCACTGTCAACGAGCTGTGCATTCAGACCCAGCCGGCTCATCTGCAGAAGATCCGGGGCGAAGCTCTGGAGTCGGCGGAACGGAATGCGGCGCGGGCAGGACTGCTCCGCGAACGTCTTACCGGCCGGACCCCGCCGCAGAACTGATCAGTCCAGCGTTGATCGCTCGTCCGCAGAGTTTTCATCGAGCCAGCCCACGAGATTGGCGGCGACGAGCGATTTGCTGCCGGACCAGTTCTGGACCGTCTCTCCTGCGCGATCGATCAATTCGACCTGATTGACGTCTGCGCCGATCGCACTGGGAGCATTGAGGACGATCCAGTCACAGTTCTTGCGTCGCAGCTTCTGCAAAGCATTTTCCCGGGGGTTCTGCGCCTCGAGAGCAAAACCGACAATCCACTGCGTCGTCTTCAGCCGTCCCAGTTCCGCCAGCACATCATCGGTTTCGATCATCTCCAGCGTGATCGGTCCGCCGGTCTTCGAGAGCTTGCCGGTGATTCTCTGCTTCGGTTTGTAATCGCAGACAGCTGCGGCAGCGATCACTCCCTGGCATGTCGGGAACAACTTCAATGCGGCATCCCGCATATCAGATGTGGTCACGACGGAATGGAACTCGCATCCCGGCGGAGGCGGCAACTCGACTGGACCGCTGACCAAAACCACATCCCAGCCCAGCTTGATCCCTGCCTGGACGATGGCATACCCCATGCGTCCGCTGCTGGCGTTGGAGAGATACCGTACGTCGTCGAGGTATTCGCGGGTCGGCCCGGCGGTGACGAGCACGCGAAGTCGGGATGGGGAGGAATTGTCATTTGTCATTTGTCATTTGTCATTAAATGAGCGGGGCGGCCTGTCCGTGTCTCGCTATTTCAATTCCCCATTGACCAATCCTCAATCCCCAATGACAAATTCTTCTCAGCCCGCTGGCGGCGTCAGTCCCATTTCGGCCAGCAGGAACTTCATGTCGTCCCACACGGGTTTCTTAGCTGCCGGGTTCCGCAACAGATAGGAAGGATGATAGGTGCAGAGGACTTTTGCACGTCCGTGCTGGTAGAAACGCTGCCGCATCTTGCCGATGGCGTCTTTGGTTCCCAGCAGATTCTGGGCAGCACACGAGCCCCAGCAGACGATGTATTCCGGGTCAACAATCGCAATCTGGGCATCCAGGTACTCGCGACAATTGCCAGCTTCCGTCTCGGTTGGCGTTCGATTCTCCGGAGGCCGACAACGGAGAATATTGCAGATATAGATCTCTTCCCGCTGCCACCCGCAGGCTTGAATGATCTTCGTCAACAGCTGACCCGCCTTGCCGACGAACGGTTCTCCCAGACGATCCTCATCGGCGCCTGGAGCTTCTCCGATGAACATCACTTTGGCCGCTGCATTTCCGACACCGAAGACGGTCTGCGTGCGGGTACTCGCCAGCTGCGGACACCGGACGCAGCCTGCCACACAGGCGGCCACCTGACTCAGCTTCTCCTGACGAACCGGCAACGGATCATGGTTCTCTTCGAGATTGCTCACCGATGGAGCAGCCATGACCCGCGGTTCCGGCCGAGGTGCAGGGCTGGCGGGGGCGATGCGTTGAGCTGCCTGCAGTGGAGACGAAGCAGCCGAACGCGGTTCGGGACCGGGTGCAGCAGCTAATGGTCGCTCCGGCACTGCCACGCGAGGCAGGTGTGTCAGCCCGGCAGATTGCCAGTCTCGCAGCAATTGCCGGGCAGCACGTGAAAGATCGGTCATAGCACTGGTTCATTCCCGAAGGAAAATTGCCGCACTCAAAGAGTGCGGCGTACGTCACTCGCACTCTCCGAGTGCGAGCACTCACACGGTCTCGATCAATGACGGGAATTCACCCCGACATCCTTCCATCAATTAATCCGGCAACTTCTTGACCCGGATATTTTTGAAGTGCACAACGCTATGGGGGTCGTGTGCCTGCAACGCGAACGTGCCCGATCCGAAACGGCGGTTGGGGAAATTCGCATCTGGTTGGAAGTCATCCGGCTCGGTGTACTCGGCAGCGACCTTGCCGTCGACTTTGATCACGACGTGCTTTCCATTCACGGTCACTTCCTGTGTCCACCAGGTGTCGTCCGGAATCAGCTGCTGGTGCTGATCGGCCACAGCGTACAGACTTCCGGTCTTGCGGGGATCCTTCACATAGGTGTTGTTCACCTGAGTTTCGAAGCCGTAACCGGGCCACCCTTCTTCTTGAAACTTGGTGTGGTAGTAAATCCCGCCGTTGCTGTTGGGGGCCGCCTTCACATCCACTCGCAGCTGAAAGTTCTTGAACGGAGCCTGATCGCCCACGTAGAACAGGTGGCTGCGGGGGCCTTTGGCGATGATCTCGCCATTCTCAATGGCCCAGCTGTCCGGAGACTCGTTGATCTTCCAGTTCTCCAGGGTCTTTCCATCCCAGAGAGAGATGAAGTCTTCTTCCTTGTCATCCAGCTGCGCGACAGCATTGCGGACGGTCGCCAGACAGAGCTCGAGATCGGAAAGCGGGTTCTGCGGGTTCTCTTCGTATTCGATCGACATGGGGAGTTCATATCCCTGGTTGCGGAGTTCCCGCAGCAGGCCGACGACATTCAGGTCCCCTTCGCCCAGAATCGTGAACAGCTTCTTGGTGCTCTTCCCTTCTTCGTCGCGCACGGTGCGGACATCTTTCAGGTGAACCCCGAAGACCCGCTTGCCGAGCTTGCGGACAACCTCAACCGGGTCTTCATCGCTGCGCAGATAGTGTCCGGTGTCGACACACGCTCCGATCAGTGGATGCCGGTTTTCACAGACCTTCAGCACGTCTTCAACTTTTTCGTAGCGGTGTCCGGGGCCGTGGTTGTGAATCGCAATGGGAATCTGGTACTCCTCGACCAGCTTGTCGAGCATGTCGAACGTCTTCGCGTCCGGATTGGGATCGGCACTGATCGATTGCAGGCCGATCGCTTTGGCGAAGTCGAAAATCTCGCGGGCCTTCGACTCGTTTCCGTCGAACCCGACAACGCCGAACGACGTCAACTCCACGCCGGCGTTCTTCAGCTTCGTCTTCTGTTCGGTGACGTATCCCGGGACGGTGCTGATGGGAATGTGATTGGGAAATGCTTCCCAGTAATGCAGACCCAGCTTCTTGGTCATCTGCAGTGCGGTCTCTTCGTCAAAGTTCCGCAGGCTGTAACTCTGAAGCCCGATTTTGAAATCGCCATACGGATTTTCTGCCGGTTCGTCCGCAGCAGAGAGTGTCGCGGGCACCAGAAGCAGTCCCATCGCCAGACCGGCAGCAGTTTGCAGGCAGGCTCGGCGTGAGAACGGAAATTGGGAGACCAGTTTGTGCATCATGAGCAAATGTACCCCTCAAGCTTGAATCCAGAAAACTTGATGAAATTGAAGTATCGTCTGGCGAGATAGCGAGATTCAAGCTCGTCGACAGCGAAGAATCTGCCGATCCGGTATTTTCGTTAAGTTCTGCAGTTCATTCGCCGATGCTTGGAAGGGACGCGCTCGCGTTTCCCGCGCCGAATGTATGAAAACAGGATGCCGCCGTATGCTGCGGATACGCCAACAGTACTGGTTCTGTCTGGCCGCGATCTGCCTGGTCGGGTCGCTGGTCATGTTCTGGTCAACCGACATCCAGGTCGCTGAGGATGCGACGACACCGCCGGTACCGACCTCGAAGGATTCGGTGTTTCGGCGTCTGGGTGACCTTCCGGTCTCCGCCACATTCTCTGATCCTTCCCAGCCTGCCGCGATCGACCCTTCCGGGTTCGACGATTCCGAGCCGCTGCTGATTGCTCCGGCTGGCGTTCCGGGCCGAATGGCAAGCCTGCTGAACACCACCAGCCGCATCGTTCCACGCGAAAAAGTGACTCCCGCCGGGTTTCAGCAAACGCTGGCCTCGCCTGCCCCCGAACCTGTCTGGCTGTCAGGGCAGATCGAAATTCTGGACCCCGTCCGCTGATCCGAAGAAATCACCGACCCCATGTACGAAGCACATTGGCATCTCCTCCGACGACCGTTTGAAGACGGAGCCCAGCCCGAATTCTACTACGCGAGTCAGACTCATCAGACCGCTCTTCTGAAGCTGCGGTATCTGGTGGATCAGCGTAAGGGAATCGGCCTGATCGCCGGCGAACACGGCCTGGGGAAGTCCTTTCTGACACACGTGCTGGAGCGGGACACCCGGGACGATGGCATCGGGCCATTCTTCCGTCTTGTCTTCCCACAACTGAGCCCGGCAGGAACTCTCGCCTACTTCGCCAGTCGGCTCGGCAGCAGTGTCACCGCGAAAGACAGTGATGACGTTGTTCTGCTCGCACTGGAAAGACAGCTGCAGGCGTTTCAGGCTGAACAAAAGCACGTCGTTCTGCTCATTGATGATGCACATCTGCTCGAGGTACCACAGCTGCACCTGCTGCGGATGCTTCTAAACCTTCGCGAAGAAGGACGAAGCGATTTCTCCCTGATTCTCTCCGGTCGAACGGAGTTGCTTTCGCGCCTGCAGCGTGTCGCTGCACTCGACCAGCGGGTTGTGGTCAGGACCGCTTTGGAACCGCTGCATCAGGAAGAAGTCCTGCCCTATCTGCGGCACCGTTTGTCGGTCGCTGGCCGCTCCAGCAACATCTTCAACGAGCAGTCGGCACGGTCGATCTGGGAACTCTCGCAGGGGATCCCCCGCCGGATCAACCAGATCTGCGACCTGGCACTGCTGGTCGGATATGTCGACGAGCTGCAGTCGATCCAGGCTGTCGAGATCGAAGCCGCTGCTGAAGAACTGATGAGCGTGGCTGCGTAGCCATCGGGCCGGAAAACTGGGCTTCCCGAAAACGCGATCTCCCGCTATTTTTCCCCGCGCCGAGCGTTCTGCTCCGGCAGCCCCCCCCTTTTTCAAAGTCAATCCCCTACAAAAATCCAACCGTTTGCCCCCCGCCATGAAGGCTGGGTGTTGATTTGTTCATAATGTCGCCCTGAAGAGAGTGTGCATCGGCGGAAGTTTCTGCGAATGCCTTTCGACTTACGAGGCACCATTGAAAAATTCCAACCGCAGGAGGCGGATGTGGAACGAAAGCGATTCCCGACGATCATCGGCTTGCTGATGCTGACATTGCTTGTCGGTTGCGAGACGATCCGTCCATTGAATCCGCTTTCGAAGAGCCATGGTCTTCCGCCGCAAACCGAAAGCGATAGCGGAGACTGAGAAAGCCGCATGATGCGACTCCCCTTCAGTTCAAGCCTGATGCGGATTCTTCCGCTGCTGCTTCTCCTGGCATCTTCGGGATGCGAGGTGGGGCATCAATGGTTCTCCATGAGCAGCGATTCCCCGATGCCGTGGTTCGGCTTCGATCTCATGCCTCGGCGACGCACCAGCCAGGTTCTTCCGGACCATCGCGACGGAATTGATGCCACCCGGGAAGTCGCCACGAAAGCCCGTTCGCAGGATCAACGGGAACGACCACGCTCCGAACGCGTCTGGTCAAAAGAATTGCATCTCCCTTCGATTCCCGCGTACTTCAACGGCGAGGAAGAAGTCGAACTCTCCTTCAACGGCCCGAGCGGACCCTTCTCGAAGTAGACTCTCGCACAGCTGAGATTCTCTCGCTCCGAAGCCGCCACGTGAATTCGCTTCAAACAAAGAACCACGGAAGACACGGAACTCGCGGAAGATTTTCGTTGTTCCGTTCGAGCTTCATCTCTCAGAACTTTGACTCATTCGCAGGCGAGATCAGGAGTGGAACCTGTCTTCAAATCCACTGACGTTCAGTTGCCGGTCGTTTCCGTGAGTTCTGTGCCGTCCGTGGTTGAAGATCTTTCCATCCCGTCTCTGTGAGACCGGTCCATCTGATCTTCAATCCCTTAGGCCTTTACTTGCAGCAAACTCTCTTCGTATCCAATCTCCAGTCGTCCGCTCTCCGTGATCACGAACGGCATCCAAAGTAACGCGACTTCATCGACCGAGAGATCCGACTTACGGGGCTTCACCTCGTAGGGTTCCACCTTGATATTGGTCTCGGACAGGCTCTCTTTCAGCTGGTCGAGTTGTTCTTCCAGTTGTTCATTCAGCGAGGCCAGTTCTTTTTCCAGCTGATCACGAGTCTCTTCAGCGCGTTTGATGTCCCCCCGCTGTTCGGCAGCACGTGATGCCGCACGCATGCTGGTTGCTGCACGGTTCGCGTTCGTGGCGCTGAGCTTCTTTCGCCCGAACAAGGCTCCCAGAACAGACGAACCGAAGGTCATGGCAGCGGTCATCGTCGCGGAATTGGCCTGTTGCTTCTCCACTTCCACTTTTTGATCTGCCTTACGGATCTTCTCTTTGAGCTTGCTGACAGTCACTTCGTGCTGCTGGCGGAGTTTCTCCATCTTCAGGTCACGTGCCTCTCGCGCCTGGTGAGACAGCCGGGCGCGAAAGGCTCCGTCCTTGTCGTCCGGAGAGGAGTAGATCCCGAGGTCCGGACTGTAGCTGAGGACCAGATTCTGGGTGCGATAGAGGAAGTTCTTGAAGGATGTGGCCCAGCCTTTGTAGGAGGTGACCCGCAGGCATTCGCCTGGAAGTTCCGCATAATGTACTTCCGCGGGAGGAGGGTCGTTCGGAATGGATGCCGGGATAGGGTCACCGTCATCCCAGGGGTCCTTGGTGACGGAATCGTCGGAGATCGACACCAGCCAGGCAATGTCCTTCCAGCTGTCGACTTTCGATTTCGCATCGACATAGTGGGCTCGACCAACTGCCAGTAACGCGGGCTTGTAGAGCAGACGGGCGTCTCTCGACACGCCTCGCCCCACGGGCAAATGTCGTTGCCGAATCTCCGGCGGCAGGATCGGTGCGACCGGTTGAGCCCCTCCGGGAACGCCGGCCGCCACAACATTGGCCGCTACTGTCGCTGCCGTGCGGGCTGCGGTAACGACCGATTGAACGGCCGCCTTGAAGGGTGCTGTCAGGGTGCGGATCTGCTCACGGGTCAGCGGTCCCCGCAAATAGGAGAGAGCCCACCGACATTGGAAGACGATCGGGTGATCTTCGTGCACGTTATTCAGCAGAAAGACCCGGTTCTTCAAGCCAGAGAGAATCGTTTCAATCTTCTGACGATCGAACGCGACCCCCGCTGCTTCACTGGCTCCCTGCAGTCCGTCCAGCACGCGTAGCTTGTCCCGTTCGGCCTGCAGTCGACCGAGGAACCAGGTCCCGGCATTCGAAAGTGCCTTGTAGTCCAGGTCGACAGGATTCTGGGTCGCGAGGACCAGTCCCAGACCGTAAGCACGCGCCTGCTTGAGCAGCGTGAGCAGTGGTGTTTTTGAAGGTGGATTCGCTGTCGGTGGGAGATATCCGAACAGTTCATCCATGTAGAGGATCGCACGCAGGCTGGAAGTTCCCGGCTGCGACCGCATCCATGAGATCATTTCATTCAGCACGATCGTGACGAAGAACATTCGCTCCTGCTCGCTCAGATGCGAGATGGAGAGAATCGCCAGACGAGGCCGCCCTTCCTTGGTGTAGAGCAGCTTCTGAATGTCCAGCGGTTCTCCCTGTGTCCAGCTTGCGAAGGCCGGAGACGCCAGCACATTATTGATCGTCATCGCCAGTTGACGGCGGTCGGCAGCGGGGAAGATCGACTCCAGATCCATGACGCCGATCTTGTGAAACGGTGGAGTCTGAATCTCCCGGATCAGCTGGGCGAGGTCGAGATCCCGACCTTCCCTCCAGGCGGTCTCAAGGATGTTGGAAAGGAGAATGTGTTCGCGGCTGCGCAGTGGATCGGCATTGAGGCCCAGCAGAGTCAACAGTCCGGAGACAGCATTGGCCGTCCGTTCGCGAAGTGATTCAGAGTTCTCACGGATCGCAGGAGGAGGAGCATCCAGTGACTTCAATACCGTCAAAGGAATTCCCGCGTCGCTTCCGGGCGTGTAGATCGCGACTTCGGCGGCATCACGAAATCGACTGATCCGATCGGTCGGCTGGTCCCATGCTGCGAGTCCCTCTTTCCATTGCTGGGCCTGCTGGGCTGCAAACTCTTCAACCGTCATCCCCCGGCGAAGTGCTTCCGAGGATTCGATCCAGGGCTGAAAATCTCCGGCCCGCAGTTGCGGGAACGTGAGCATCAGATTTCCCAGATCTCCTTTGGGATCAATGATGATCGCCGGGATCTGATCGATCGCCGCTTCTTCCAGCAGGGTGATTCCCAGCCCGGTCTTGCCGCTGCCGGTCATCCCGACAATCACCGCATGGGTCGTCAGGTCTTTCGAGTCATAGAGGATCGGTTGGGGCGACGCCTGACCACTGGTGACATCAAAACTTCTTCCGAGGTAGAAGACCCCCAGCTGTTCGTAGTCAATCATGGTCAGTGTGTCTTGCGAGCGATCGGGAAGAGGGAGATGACGTTATGCCGCTTTCAGCGAAGGAGACTGGCGGGCAAAGTTGATCCAGTCGGTCACTTCAGCCAGATCGGGCACACGAGATGATCTTAACATGCGAACGCCGTCCCGCGAATTCACGAACGGTTCGACCAATGCGAACAGCTGGGTGGGGGACATGGCCGCGAGTGTTTCCGGATCGGTGATCTTGCAGGTGACAAGAACCTGCACATCATGGCCCCGAAGCTGCGGCACACGGCACATCAGATTCGCCTGCTGCTGCCAGGCCAGGACGTTTTCCGGAGTGACATCCCTACGGTTGAGACGCTGTGCAAGTTCTGTCGGTCGCGCTGCCAGCAGGTGCGAAACCCGTTCGACGCCGATGGCGTTCAGGCGTTCGGCCATGCGCGGGCCGATCGAAGGAGCATCCACGATCGGGCTGTCGAACTGCAGGTAAAACTTCCAGGTCGACTCGGCCCCTTCCGATTCCGACTGCGAATGAAGACGGACATGCGAAGTTGGTTCAACGACTGCGGCAGGCTGGATCATCCGCTTCCGGGGGCGGGCGTTCTGATGCCGCATGTGAATTTTTCGCCCTTCGGACCACTCCCGGGCGGCTTTCCATGAGCGGGCTGCACGTCCCCCTCGAACCCAGCTCTCCAGTTGAGAACGGGTCGGCCAGTCCGGTTGCTGCGAGAGCCACTGGACTTCATAGTCGCCTGCGGAACGGGACCGAAGTTGAGCCACGCGGTTCGAAAGCGTGGCCGCATCACACTCGGCCAACTCGCCTGGAGACAGAATTCCACAGCGGGTCAGCAACTGTGCATCTCGACCATTCAACCCGGGAACGCAGCACAGCAGTCGAGCTTCCGCCTGCCACAGACGTAATGTTTTGGCCGAAATCTGCAGACTGTCGAGCGGCATTTCAACGTTCTCAGGATCGAGTTCCACGAGTTCGCCGACATTGCGGACCCCCAGTGCCCCAAGTCGCCGGGCCATCTGCTCACCCAGCGAAGGAACGTGGCTGATCGAGCTGGCTGTCTGCAACCAGAACGGTTCATCCGGCTGAATGCGGTCCCGTGTCAATTGGCTGATCGTCGCCGAAGCGTCCGGCGAAACCGTTTCCCTGGTGGCCTGAGAGGATGAAATGGATGGCAGTTCGTGACGACTCGAAACCCAGGGAGTCCCCGGAAGGGCGAGCACCACCGCAGATCTTGAGGAGAACAGATTGACGAGGTGTTCCTGGCAAGTCAGGAACAGGATCTGATGAGACTGGGCAAACTCGCACAGGACATCAACAGCGGCTTTGAGTCGGTCTTCGTCGCTGTCCGCCAGAACGTCGTCGAGGATGAGCGGAAGTTCGGTTCCGCGACGCTGGAATTCGCGGCACAGTGCCAGCCGGAAGCTCAGCACCGCCTGCTCCAGCGTCCCGCGACTCAGGGCTTGTGCGGGAAGTTCGCCGTCAGCGGAATTCACCACCAGCAGCTCACCGGAGTTCGAATTCCACCGCATGCGGGGATAGCGGCCTTCCGTCATCTGGTTCAGGAACTTCGACGCTTCTGCAATCACCGGGGAGATCGCATCGGCATTCAGCTTCTGCTGAGTTCGCAGGAGGACCGTCTGCAGCAGCGTCAGCGACTGCCATTGCTCACGGGCGTCTGCAAGTTGCTGTTCGATGAGTGTAAATTCGTTCTGCAGATCTTGAGCGGTCCGGTCTCCGGAGAACTCTTTCGCGGCCCACAGGAGTTGTTGAAGTTCAAGGCGGGCCAGCCGCAGCTGTTCAGTCGTTTCAGCACGCTGTCCGCGAAAAGCGGCCCGTTTTGCAAGCAGATTGACTTCGAGTTGCTGATCCCCGGGACGTGCGGCCGATGTGATGACGGTCCGTTCCCGGACGATCACCTGCTGAGCGACTGGAGTTTCTGCCGTCCGGTCCTGCCACTGCGAGACCGCTTCGTCATGTCCGTCGCACTGACATCCTGCCGCTTCATGCAGGGTGCGATGATGCACCCGGTCAGCAGGCTTGCGTCCACGCTGCTGGAGAATCTCTTCACGTCGAAGCCGCAGTCGCTGGACTTGTCGCACCAGTTCATGCTCGCAGCGGTCGACCCCTTCACGCTGCGACTGCAGCAGGTCATGCTGATGGGCGGAGGTCTGTCGGCCCAGTTCCTGACAGATCAGCCAGACCTGTTCGCGGATGACGTCGATTCCCGCCTGCAGGTGAGCGGACTGAGGACCACACATACACGCGGCCGACTGCTGCAGGTGTGCCAGAATCAGTGAGAGATTCGTGGTCTGCGATTCGATGGCGGAGAGCGATTTCCGCTGGCGTTGCAGCGTGCTTTCGAAGTCCGGGATGTCCGCCCCCGCCAGTTCTGCTTTGGACATGGACAGAGTCATACGCGAAGCAGCAAGGTCTCGCAGCACCTGCTGAATGTGTGCAATTTCCTGATCAATCGCGGACAGCTTGGCAATCCAGTCTGCTTCCACGACCGGCGTCGGACGGGCAACGGTCTCCACGTCCTGCACTTTGGTTTCGCGTGTGGACCACAACCGATCCTGTGTTTCGGTCAGGTCCGTTTCGACAGCCTGAAGCTCACCATCCTGCCATGTTCCACGGGCGATGAGCGTTTCAATCCGCTTCCGGAGCGCCTGCAGTGAATGCTGCCACGCTGCGAGTTGCTGTGCCTGCAACTGACGAGTTGCAGCCAGTTCCCGGGCAACCCGATCCCGTTCCTGTTCCAGCGAGACCAGTGATCCCTGTGTCGGGGCGGTCCGGAAAAGTTCCGCCCGCTCTGCTTCCATGTCGCGGATCTTTGCGGAGAGCCAGGCCCCCGCGTTTGATCGCGAACCGAGGTCGATCCCCTGCTCGCGTGCGAATTCCACCAATCCCGCAAGGTCCAAGGCTCCATTGCCAGTCACGGCATAGAGAGTGGTCAGCACATGTTCGGGAATCTCTTTCAGTCTCTTTCGCAGATCCGAGACATCATTGGCGGTTCCCTGCAGCAACGAAATCGCCAGAGTGTCGGAGTGTCCAGACCGGGCGTGTCGGATTACTTCGAAACGTCCCGCTTCGTTTCGAAGTGTCACACTTCCCCCGGGCGTACCCTGCTTCAGCGGGGGAAGGAGCTTCGCCTTGCGAGCCTTGTCGTAGCCACTGAGGACTCCCGTCAGGAAGTGCATCAGTGTGGTTTTCCCAGAACCGTTGACACCGTGAATGACGCTCAGACCTTCGGAGAGTCCCGAGATTCTGCACTGGGAAAGCGTTCCAAAACCTTCGACATGTATCTGCTGAATTCGCATGTGAGTTTCCTGGGTTCCGCAGCTGCTGTCTGTGCTGGGTCTTCTTGAATCGCCCGTCGAGCAAGTGGCTACTGTTGGCTGGAAATGGTGCCCGCAATGGCTTCTGGTTGTCGCAGTTCACGCACCAGACGGATCCGGTGCCCGCGGAATTCGTGGTGTGTGAGAATGGGACCTCGCAGGCCCGCGGTGGCAAACCCCGGAACGCTGGCAGCGGCGGAAAAATCTGCGGTGCTCAGTTGTTCAAACTGCAGCAGCCCTTCGGCGATCGCCGGAGAACTGCTCCACAGGCGATACTGTTCCGGGGACGGATGCAGATGGACCTTCCAGTTCCAGATCCGGGACTCACGGCCAGCGGCATTTCGTATTTCCTGCAGAAGCAGCTGCGAATCCCGATTGGAAACCAGCTCTTCCCACAGCGGACTGACACCAGAGAGAATCCACTCAACACAGATCAGACGCGAGTCAGAGGCCTCAGTCTGCAAGCGACTCCGCCGTGCGATTTCATCCATCAGCGAGGCGTGGTTGGGATGCATCGCCAGGTCGATCGTTTCCGTTCTCCAGGTGACTGCGGCGGTCGGAAGGACCGAGGCCGTGGGACGTTCGCCGAGCGGACAGTTTACCAGCCGCATCCCTGTGAGCCCGGAGTCACCCAGACCGGTCCTCTGTACCGGAATGCACTCCAGTCGCAGCTTCTGGTCGCTGTTGTGGGAGGAAAGTTCGATCGCGGGTGAAGATGTCCCGGTGCCGCTGACTGATATGACCAGGTCACAAGAGGATCGGTCGACCTCGGGAGAAGACCTGAGTGTACGGTCGCCGGAACTGTGCTCCACCCGAATCTGCCGCGATTCGGCGTGGGTGAAGACGTTAATCATCTCGCCCGGCAAAAGGCAGGCGACGTCCGTTGGCCGCACCGACCAGCTCGGAAGCTGGGTTGTATCGCAAGTCGCCCAGACTGTGCAGACTCCGCCGGCTTGAAGCCTTCGAAACTGCTCCATGAGGAAACAGGCCAGTCGGGGTTCAGCGTCGAAGTCTGCGAGCGGACCCGTCAGCAGGAGTAGGTCGACCCGCAGCTGCAGTGCGGTCTCGAAGACTTTCAGTGCCGCACTTTCCCGGGCCTGATTGAAGATTTCCCGTTGCAGGGCCGGCAGTCTGCCGACAGATTCAAGCGGCTCATGCAGATTCAGATCTGCCGCTTGAAGAACGCGAATGGCGCTCCCCATGTGTTCGCCTCCATGCTGCCGCCCGACGCCCCCGCCACAATCGTGTCAGCCGACACGTCATCATTGCTTCGGAAACGGCATCCATCCTTGGTGTCATCGCTTCGGAAAGGGGAAATTCCCGGTTCCGTGCCTCCTGAACTGCTCCCGATTCCATCGGGACCGGCAAAAATTACCAGTTTGCAGAATTTGCAACAAGACGAATCCGGAAGTGCATCAGGGCGTTCGCCAGATTCAACTTCGGGAAAGTCCAGAGCAGAGAGTCCAGAGTCGAGCCCCTGTCTCAGGGGACTGTGGCGGCGATTCGGGGAGATTTGTGGTTTGAAAGCTGTGTTTATCGCCGCCGGAACGCCACACTGTCGTGCGATTCGCTCCAGAGTCAGAAAATCGCTGAAGTTCTTGCTCTGGACTCTCGTCTCCCGACTCTCGACTTCTCCTCATTCGTGCTTCCCTGCGATCTCTGCCTATAATTGGACAGGTCCCAGACTGAGCGCCGAGAGAGACATGACTGAAGAACCGAATGTGATGACCGGACTGAACACCCTGGAAGACGCGATCAAGCAGCTGCAGGCCGGGGGAATGGTCGTCGTTCTGGATGCCCAGGAACGTGAAAACGAAGGGGACCTGATCTGCGCCGCGGAATCGATCACCCCGGAAATGATCGACTTCATGCTCCGCAAAGGAGCTGGGGTTCTCTGTGCCCCCATGACTCAGGAGACGGCCGACCGGCTGCGACTCTCCCCGATCGTCGATCGGGATTCGAATACTTCTGCCCACCAGACTCCGTTCCTGATTCCCCTCGACCATCGCGAAAGCGGAACCGGAGTGAGCGCGGACGCCCGGGCCCGGACTCTGCGGGCACTCGCTGATCCTCACAGCCAGCCGCAGCATTTCGTCAAGCCCGGACACGTTTCACCACTGCTTGCCCGCGACGGCGGATTGCTCCGACGCGCCGGACACACGGAAGCCACCGTCGACCTCCTCAAGCTGGCCGGACTGACTCCGGTCGGCTGCCTCATCGAAGTTTGCAGCCAGCGCGGTTCCGGCATGGCGGATATGGACGAGCTGCGGGATCTGTGTCGCGAGTTCGATTTGCCCATGATTTCCATCGCCCAAATCATTCAATATCGCCGCATCCGGGAGAATCTCATCCACCGTGAAGTGGAAGTGACGATTCCGACTGAAGATTTCGGATCACCCAAATTCATTTCCTACCGTGTCGAACACGATGACCAGGAACCGCTGGCGATTGTCTGGGGCGATCTGAGTTCAGACCCCGCTCCGCTGGTGAGAATGCACTCATCTTGCTTCACGGGGGATATTCTGGGGTCGCTGCGTTGCGATTGCGGTGACCAGTTGCATATGGCCATGAAGATGATCGAAGAAGCCGGCTGCGGCGCGCTGGTCTATCTTCCGCAGGAAGGTCGGGGCATCGGCCTGGCTGCCAAGCTGAAGGCGTATCAGTTGCAGGATGAAGGTCTGGATACGGTGGAGGCCAATCATCGACTCGGCTTCAAAGCAGACCTGCGCGACTACATGGTTGGCCTGCAGATTCTGAAAGACCTGGGACTGAAGCAGGTGCGGATTCTCACCAACAATCCCAAGAAAACCGAAGCGTTCGAGCAGTGGGTCGATCTGAAAGTCGTCGAACAGGTGCCGATCATCGCTCCGCCGCATGAGAAGCGGAGCCGCTACATGGACACCAAGCGATTGAAGATGGGGCATCTGCTGCCGCCGTCCGGCTCGGCCCCGTGAAACCGGTGTCGACGGCGACGCTGAAGAGGTCTAACCACGGAAAGCACGGAACTCACGGAAGATGAATTCTGTGGACATCAGCTCTTCGGTGGTACTCGAGAACGAGGTTGAGTCGTCAGCACTCGACGTGAAGTCAGAAGCGGCAGTCATGCTGAAGATGCTCCTCTTTCGATTAGATAGGCGTCATCTCTCACAGACCGAGTTGCCACGCCAGCGTAAAATTCCGTGACTTCCGTGCTTTCCGTGGTTCATTTTGAAACTCTGAAAATCAGTTGCGATACCCACGCAGTGCAGACACCGACGACTGACATTACTCCACCCGGCAGACCGTGCATTTCAGGTAGTTCGTCTCCAGGCAGGTGACCGCAACTGGGTGATCCGGAGCCTGTCCACGCTCTTCGAGAATCTGCACGCGACGACCGGTCTCGAGACTCGCCCGTGAGATGATCTGCTGAAAGTCTTCTCGCTGGACGTGACCGGAACAGCTGCAGGTGATCAGAATTCCGTCCGGGTTGAGTGCTTCCATTCCCAGTTTGTTGAGTCGCACGTAGGCTTTGGCGGCTCGCTCCAGCCCGCTGCGCGAACGGGCGAGCTTCGGAGGATCCAGCACCACGACATCATATTTCTCGCCCGCAGCGACCTGAGCCTCCAGAAACTCGAAGGCGTCTTCGCAATGGAAGGCAATGCGATCCGAGAGTTCATTGCGTTCCGCATTTCGCTGAGCAAGTTCCAGAGCTGCTGCTGAGGAATCGACAGCAACCACTTCACGGGCGTTCCCCAGTTTCGCTGCTGCGAGTGCAAAAGCTCCGGAGTAACAGAAAGCATCCAGCACGCGTCCACCGCGAACATACGTCTGCATCAGACGCCGATTGTCCCGCTGGTCGTAGTAGAAGCCGGTCTTCTGGCCCGCCTGCAGGTCGACGGAAAACCGGATTCCGTTTTCTTCAATTTCCAGAGACGGCGGGGGGACTTCTCCAGCCACCAGTCCATCTTCAATCTCCAGACCTTCCATCGCCTTGATCCCTTTTTCCGTTCGCAGCCACAGGCCACGCGGAGAAACGAGCGACTGCAGTTCGTCAAGGATCGCTGCCTGACGCTGCGCGAGGGCAGCACTGGTCCATTGCACCACCAGCCAGTCATCCACCCGATCGACGCTCAGACCGGACAGACCATCGGATTCGCTGAAGATGAGTCGGCATGCCTTTTCTGCGGGGGTGCCGGCGAACAACTTCTGTCGAAACTGAACGGCACTGCGGACCCGTCCTCTCCAGAACTCGTCGTCCAGCGGCTGCTGCTCGTCCCAGGAATAGAGCCTGACCCGGATGTTGCTGTGGGGATTGAAGAGTCCGCGAGCAACGAACTTCCCCTCCTGAGAACGGACCAGCACCTCGGTCCCGACATCCGGGCGGCCCGAAACGCTTCCCACAGCACCGGCAAAGACCCACGGGTGCTGACTGAAGAACGGGAGCGCCCGACGCGGCTTGAGGATCACAATCGGAGTGGTGGACATGGTCTGAACGATTTCTCAATGCGAATGGGGAAGTCGGTCATCACCCCGGGGCGATTCCGATTCGTCGAAAGATTCAATCGCCGAAGCGATCCGGCGCGAACGGTGAGACTGGCTGGCAGCTACTGCCGTGGATTGGAGGCATCCACTTCCGCGAGATAGGCGAGGAGACGGTCTCGCTCGCTGGTGAGATGGCGGACGCGAAGCAGCGATCGGACGCGGGTTTTCAATTCGAGTCGATGGACCGGCTTGGTCAGAAAATCATCCGCTCCGGCGTCGACCGCTTTCTGAATGTCTCCCATTTCCTTCAGCGCAGTCACCATCAGGACAGGGATGCGGCGGGTCGCTTCGTTCTCTTTGAGCTTCTGACAGACTTCATAGCCGCTCAGCTTGGGCATCATGATGTCCAGCAGCACGAGATCCGGCATCTTCTCCAGGGCCACTTCCACCGTCTGCTGCCCGTCCGCTGCCATCAGGATTTCGTGACCGTCATCACTGAGGTAGGCCTCGAGCAGCTCACGGTTCTGCTCGTTGTCGTCTGCGATCAGAATACGACCGACGATTGGTTCCTGATTGTCCATGGTGGGTTGCTCAACAGAATGACGCACTGCGTGAAATGGCTCCATTCTACTAACGTCCTGAAATTACGGAAGAAGGGGCAGCGGGAATCTCCTCATTTGGCCGGGATTGAGATTTCCCCGCAAGCGCACGAAATTGAGGATTTGCGGCAGATTCCATGGGAGCTTCCTGATGCGATAGCCAGTTTTTCCAGCATTTCAGCTTTTCGGCATTTGACCCCAGCGAAACGTTGCCTCTATTCTTCACCCCCGGACGCTCGCCGATCCTCCAGACCTGAGGTCCATTTCTCTTGTCAACACTCCCTCCGCTTCCGATCGACGTCAGCAGCGTATTCCCTTCTCGAGGAGACCGCTGTTCCTCGTTCCGCCGCAGCCTGTTGCTGGCGGCAGGCCTGTTCGCTGCTCTCGCTGGATGTGAACGGGAAAGCACCACCGGACAGAACGCCAATGCCAACGCAGATCCGGCGAAGTTGAATGTTGTCGTGACCACCAGCATGGTGGGTGACCTCGTCCGCAGTGTCGCAGGAGACCATGCCCATGTGACGGGACTGATGGGAGAAGGAGTCGACCCCCATCTCTACCGCCCGACGTCTCGCGACCTGGGGCTGATGATGAAGGCCGACGTCATCTTTTACTCCGGACTGGGGCTGGAGGGAGCGATGCAGTCCGCCTTTGAACGCGTGAAAAAAAGCGGCAAAACCGTAGCAGCGGTCACCAGCGGTCTGCCGGGGGATCAGCTGATTCACTCTGCCAATTTCGCCGGCCATCCCGACCCTCATGTCTGGAACGATGCTGCCTTGTGGGCCGAATGCCTGGATGAAGTTGTCCAGGTTCTCAGTCGTGCCGACGCAGCCCATGCTGAGGAATTTGCGAGCAACGCAGCCAAGTACCGGGCCTTGCTGGAAAAGCTGGATCAGTATGCGCGTGACTGCATCGGGAGTATTCCGGCAGAGTCCAGATATCTGATCACCGCACATGATGCCTTTGGTTACTTTGCACGCGCCTATCAGATCGAAGAGAAGTCTGTTCAGGGAATCTCCACGGAGTCTGAACCGGGAGTGCAGGACATCAACGACCTGGTCGACTTCCTCGTCAAACATCGTGTCCCGGCACTGTTCGTCGAAGCGACTGTCAATTCCGCCAATCTGCGAGCTGTGATCGAAGGAGCCCAGCAACGAGGCTGGATTGTGAAAGAAGGGGGAACCCTTTTCTCGGATTCCACGGGAGCCCCGGGAACCTACGAGGGAAGTTACGTCGGAATGTTCGATCATAACGTGACGACGATTACTCGCGCCTTAAACGGAGAAGCTCCCGCACGGGGCATGGAAGGCCGACTGACAGTCGGCAAAGGGAGTGCCCAGTCACCGTAAGCACTGGCTACGGAGCATCTTAAGTCGCATCAGATCGATCTTGCGGGATTCCTGGATTCCTGCGACACTCCCCGCCCATCCTTCCCCTCCCACTCCAAGTCGCGTTCAGAATCCGTGGTCTCACGTCGACTTTTCCTCACTGGATCACTTTGCAGCCTGCTGGGATGTGCCCTGCCCGGCGGCTCGCGATCGACGAGCGCGCCGATCCCGGTGTCGAATCCGCTGCTGGTGGCGACTTCCAACGAGGAACTGGTCTGGGAACGGGCAATCGATGTGCTCCATGACTTCCAGTTCGAAATCGGGCGGGAGAACCGACTGGGACGGGTGATCGAGACGGTCCCGAAAGTGGGGTCCGGGCTCTTTGAACCCTGGCATCACGATTCCGTGGGATTCGAGAACCGGCTCGAAAGCTCCATGCAGTCGATTCGCAGAATTGTCATCATCAGCCTGCAGCCGGACGACGGCGGTCAGGGATATCTGGTGAGCGTCACCGTGCTGAAAGAGATCGAAGATCTGGTCGGAGTGGCTGGCAACTCCGCAGGGGCAGCGACTTTTTCGGAAAGCACTCCGCTGATTCGAGACCTCTCCCCGGTGGTGGGTCAGTCGAGTCCCTCAACGTGGCTCCCGCTTGGGCGTGACGGTCTGCTCGAAGAAGCCATCCTGACCCGCCTGCGGACCGTCTATTCCTGGTAGTTGCCGAATTCACTGCCGGCTCAGAGTACCCCTTCGCCGAATCCCTCCATGCGGGCGGGTTGCGTGGGAGAGTCGCCGGAATCGGTTGAAGGTTGAGGATCCTCTGCGATTGCAGCATCCCAGTTTTCAGGCGTCAGCGCCTGTTCTTTCCGTGCAAACTCTTCATCCCAGCGATCCGCATCGACCCCTTCCAGATCGAACTCGCCGAAGTCGTCGTAACGGGAGACATACCCGGGCTGCTGGGAGAGAACCAGCTCTTCATCGTACGCTGAGAGTACCCGCTGCTGAATCTGGTCCCGGCATTCGGAATTGATCGGATGAGCAATATCCGCGTAGAGCTTCGCCTTTCCTTCCACGGACTTGGCCGACCGGTTTTCGGAAAGTCGAATGCCGCACTGCGAACAGAATGCGGAACGCAGGGGGTTCTTGTTTCCGCATCCGCGACAGCGATCGGTCAGCTTCCGGCTGGGCATTGCCACGAAGGCGCCGCGGCTCCCTTTAATGATCTTGAGATCGCGCACGACGAAGGCCCGGTCAAAGGTGATCGAGCAGAACCCCAGCAACCGGTCCTGGACGCCGTCCATCAGTTTGATACGAACTTCAGTGATTTCCATCACATCCTCCGTGAAGTCGTCAGTGAAAAAATGGACCCGCTTCCTGAGAGGAATGAGCGCCAGGCTTCTCACGGAACCTTTGCGTCATACCCTCAGGTCTTTCAGTCACCAGCGAGATCTCCTGCACATGTTCCTTCATACTCCTGAAGAAACCACAAACACCTGTCCCATTCGCCAGCTCCGGCACCTGCCGGCAAGGGTTCTGGCCTGTCGTGCCGTTCGACAAATTGCAAAGCAGGCAGAGCCACTTCCTGTCATTCCCGCTTTCAAAACATCCTGCCGCTGCAGTCGGGCCAGCAGCTGATCAATTTCCGGATTTAAACGTCTTGCAGGTTCCTGCAGGTCATTTTCGATCACACTCGTTTGCACAGGAGTGCTGGACGTCACCTGATCCCGAGACCACTGCTGAAAGACCTTCGCAGTCGAGAGTCCGCTGGGCGGTTTGATGATCACTGCGCTGAAGGGTTGTGGAAGCGGCACTGTTTCAATTTTCTCACCCCGCCCGGTACAGAGTGCCGCTGCCTGTGAATCGAGAAAGAAATTGACGTCGCTTCCCAGTCGCGCCGCCAATGCATGCAGCTGTTCCGGGTTGAGCTGCAGGTTCCAGAATTGATTCAGCCCAACAAGCGTGGCAGCAGCATCGCTCGAGCCCCCGCCCAGACCTGCTTCAGACGGGATCCGCTTCCACAAGGTGATGTCCGCTCCCCGCCGAGCTCCGGTTTCAGCCTGCAGAAGTCTGGCGGCTTTGATCACCAGATTTCGATCGTCGACAGGAATCTCGTTGACGGGGGAAGAATTGACTGACCGACACAGCGAGTGAACTCGCAGCGAAAGGCTTTCCTCCGCAGGAGCAAATCGTAATGTGTCGTACAGTCCGACAGACGCCATCACAGTCTGAAGTTCGTGGTATCCGTCATCCCGACGCCCGAGAACCTTGAGTGACAGATTGATCTTGGCCGGAGCCAGAACAAACAGAGAATCTCCCTGCGGTAATAACCGCATCGGTCTGCCTTCTGATTCGAACACAAAGGAGGTGACGCTGTGGTGCGAGATTCGCAAACGGCCGAGTGATCTCGAATCCTGATGGTAAGGCAGCCGGTCGGGAAGTCAACAAAATTTGTCCTTTCAACGCGATCTGTTGAAAGTCCATTCTGATGCGATTTTGCAACACTCCGGGCGGTTATTCGCCCAGAAATGCACGCAGCTCCGGCACCATCCGCTCATGAGCATCTTCGAAGACATAATGCCCGGCATCCGGGTAGCGCACCGTGCGGGCCTGAGGAAAGCGTTCCTCCCACTCATCCAGAAACGCAGTCGTGAAACACCAGTCCTGCTCCCCCCAGATGAAGAGAAACGGATGGTCTTTGAATTGTGCCAGACCCTGTTCCACGTCGACCAGAGTCTGATAACTCGGATGAGCGGGCTCAAGCGGAATCTCTTCGACGAAACGCTGCACCGAGATCCGATTCGCCCATGAGTCGTACGGAAGCAGGAACCCTTTCTTCACAGCAGGTGACATCGGCTTCGTCACAGCCATGGTGATGGCAGCGGCTGCAAAGAGGTTGAATCCTCGAACTCCCAACGGTCCCAGCACGGGTGTCCGGCAGACGGCAATCCGTAACGGGATTCTCTGCGACCGGAAGGCTGCTGTATTCATCATCACGAATCGGCGAAACCGCTGCGGCGTTCTTCCCGCTGCTCCCATCCCGATGCAGCCTCCCCAGTCATGCCCAAGCAGGGTGATGTCCTTGAGGTCCAGATGCTCAATCAGGCGCTGCAGGTTCTGGATATGTTGAGCGATGTGATAACTGTAATTCTGCGGCTTATCCGAGAGTCCCATTCCAATGTGATCGACCGCGATGCAGCGATACTGGCTGGACAGAGCCTTGATCAGGTTTCTCCAGGCGAAGCTCCAGGTCGGATTGCCGTGCACAAAGAGCAACACAGGGCCCGTCCCTTCATCGACATACGAATATCGCAGCCCGTCGATCTGCATCGACTTCGGGGTGAACGGATATTCCTGGAGCACGTCGGCGGGAAGTACGGGAACGGACACGAGCAGCAGACTTTCCAGTCACAAGATGAAACAGGGGAACACGTACTTTAAGAAGCTGAACGCGTTTTGCCACGCACTTGAAGCTTGTGGACGAGCTGCTCTGCGTCCGAACCATCACTTCGTGCGGATCTGCACGTGATACTCCCCGGAATTGTTTCCCAGGCCGTTCCCGACGTCGTTAACCCTCAACCAGAGTTCCCCGCTGAACCGGGGGACGAATTCCGTTCCCCGGCCGACCGGAATCACTTCGAAGACCTCATGACTTGACTGACTGGTCTGGTCGGGAAGGATCCCCGCCATCAGCAGTCCAATCGGTTCACCTGCCGCATAGCGGATCGAGATTCCCTGCGGCTCGCTGCGCCAGGGCTGACTTGTTTCATCAAGGATGACCTCCCCTTCCACGTCGATCTGCACCGGCTGATTTGCGGTCAGGTGCAGACCGGTGGACTGCCAGCCCTTCGAAGAGTCGACATTCACGCTGACAGGGGACTCCAGCGGCCTGAGTGGTTCCGGAGAAGTGGCAAAGGCATTCGCGGCGACGTCGTAACCATAGACCAGTCGTTTCTGGTACTGATCCCATTCCGCTGCCAGCAACGCCCGGTCTTGTTCGAAGTGGTCTGCCATGTACCTGAGAAAGGCACTCTCTTCCATGTGCTGCCCCAGTTCCCGGAAGCGGTCGCGGTACCGCGGGTGTTCATCGAGGAACTGACACAGCGCCCAGCTCCAGGCATAGGGAATCGGTAATGGCTGATCCCAGTCGTGCCCGGTATATGCTCCCAGATGAGCAAGGCTGGCAGGTTTCCCTCGCACCAGTTCCTGCTGGATCGATTCAATTCGTCCCAGGCCCGGAAAGGCTTCGGACCGGCCGGGCATCACTCCGAACTCGACAGTCCCGTCAGGATGAACCACATGCGTTCCGAAATATTCCGCCATCCCCTCCAGATACCAGCGAGGCGGATACTGACGGAGCATGGTCGTCATGAAACAGTGTGTTGCCTCATGGATGAGGAGATGTCGGCGGTAGTAATCGCTGTTCATCTTGTTCATCCAGAACTCTGCTCCCAGATGACGTCCGAAGCGAAACATTGGCGGTCCTTCCGGCAGCATCCCAGCCGCGACGAACCGCTGTGGATCTTCAATCAGATAGCCGGTGATCTGATACGGGGTTCCTTCCCGATTTGGAGGAAGTTCTCCGAAGTACTTCACCCAGGCAGCGTAGGCCTGATCGACCAGCTCCGGGAGCGGTTCAGCCAGTGCAGGATCAATGTCGGTGTAGAGGATCAGTCGTTCCGATGAGTATTTGCGAATCCCGAACTCCGCAGCTCGAGCATCATCCCGCTGCGGGCGTCGATCCGAATCCCTGTAAATCTTCTGGACAACCGGTTCCTGGGGAACCTCCTCCGGCTCGAACGTTTCCTCTTCCACTTCGACTACGTCGACCGTTTCATGTGTCGGTGATGTCTGCGGCTGCGCGGCGGCGGGGAGTTGCACAGGCGGAGCTGTGGCCGGCTTCTGAGGCTGCCCTCCGCAACCGGCAACAACCATCACAAGGACGATCGCCGACAGTGAAGGCATGGTCGTTATTGGATCGCCGGAAGCCATGAATGTTCGAGTCCAAATTGACTACTGAAATGTGGGAAGCATCAACATTGGAAAACCGAGATTCTGTTCAACGATTCTCCGGGTTCGAGATTCTCACAGGCCGGGCGTCATTCCGGGCCGACTCCAGACACGCATCCAGCACGATCTGCGTTTTCATAGAAATGTCAGGCCAGTACGGATCAATCCGCCCCTCATTGACCAGCTGTGAAAACGTGCGAAAGAGATTCGTCTCCTGAGCATCGACGCCATTGTTGCTGAGTTCCCGGACGGCCACCCTGCGGGGATAGTTCTGCATGTTGAACCGGGTTCCCTGGATGTCAAAGACACTTTGAGAGACGGTGAACGCGGTTTCATTTCCAAAATGAGGCAGGACGAAATCATTGACCATGAGATTCCCTTTGGTCCCGCTGACGTGCACGAACTGCTGATGGTCCGTCAGAAAAGAGCAGTAAAAGCTCGCCGAGACTCCCCCTTCGAAGAGCATTTCCGCCGACACTTCTGTCGGGACCGCTGCGTCTGCAGACCCGTGTTGGGAAAGCATCCTGGCGTTGACCTCAACAGGCATCTGAAGCTTCATCGTCCATAGCGCAAACCGGATCAGGTACCACCCAAGGTCTCCCAGTGCACCGTGCGGTTCCATCTGACGGCTGACACGGATATTGCCCTGGAAGAAGTCGTCCGGCGGAAGAAAACTGAATTGCCCGACAATCCGCTTGAGCGTGCCGATGCTTTCACCGTCATCCAGAGCATTACGAATCGCCGGGAGCCGCGAGGAGTGTATGAACATCACTCCGTCCATGAACTGCACGCCATTGGCTTTGCAGGCTTCCAGCATCTCACGCAGTTCGCCGACGCTGGTCGCACACGGCTTCTCACACAGCACGTGCTTTCCGGCTCGAGCCGCCTTGATCACCCACTCCGCCCGCAGCCCGGTAGGGAGCGGGATGTAGACCGCATCAATATCGTTTCGGCTCAGCAGTTCTTCGTAGCTGCAGGGGACGGGAACAGTCGGGTGTGGACAATCCAGTTGTAATTCATTGATAAATTGAGCCGCGCGTGAAGCCTCGCGACTGGCGACCGCCACCAGCTGACTGTTTCCAGAATTTCGAATCGCTGCCCAGTTCTTTCTGGCAATCCCAGCCGCTCCGAGAATGCCCCATCGACACACATTTCGCATCTGCAAGTTTCCGCTGAATTCCAAAAACGTCGAGCGAACTATTCTGTCACTTCGTCCGCTGAAACGTAAGGCAAACCCCTCAAACCGAATCACCGACCATCACGATGCCGCTCCGAATGCCCGTTGAACATGACCTCGGGAGCCCCGGTTCCGAATCCCCTTTTCCTTCTTTCGGTGTTTCCTGATATGCTTTTGCTCAGACCATCGAGGTGAACTCATGAGTAAATCAAGTTCGGCACAGTCATTCCCGGCGCTCTCTCGCAGGGGATTTTTAGCGGCAGGAGGGGCCGGAGTGGTGGGACTGACGTTGAGCGAAGCACTGGCAGCCCGGGCCGCCTCGGGAGGCAGTGCCATCCAGATCGTCCTCACCGGTGGTGCCAGTCACCTGGAGACATTCGATCCAAAGCCACACGCTCCTCGGGAAATTCGGGGACCACTGCATTCCATCGCCACAAAGATTCCAGGCGTCCGGTTCTCGGAATGCCTGCCGCGACTGGCGGAACGAGCCGACCAGCTGGTGGTCCTGCGATCGCTGTTTCACGAGGCCGCTCCGATTCACGCAACTGGCCTGCAGCTGCTTCTGACGGGTGGACTGGTCAAAAAAGGAATCCGCCTTCCACACATCGGATTCGTCCTCAAGGAATTGCTGTCGAACCGCCGTGCTCCCGTCGCTGTGGAACTGGGCGGTACCGTTCGCTCGATTGGCACCGCCGCCAGCAGCGGGGACAGTTCAGGATGTCTGACTTCAGGCGACGAATCGGCATCACTTCCCGGGCTGAACGATCTTGCACTCCCCGCCACTTCTCGTCCGGATTTCTCTCAGGCGCCGCGACGGATTCGTGATGCCTACGGGGAGAACCATTTCGGCGAGCTGTTCTGGACCGCAGCCAGACTCGTAGAAAGCGGCGTGCGATACGTCGCAGTGAACACCTTCAGCGAGCTTGAAGGGAAGCTGACCTGGGACGCCCATGGCTTTCCTGGCGTTGGCCCCGCCACGATCTTCGACTATGGAAATCTGCTGGGACCGCAGTTCGACAAAGCCCTGGCTGCGCTGTTCGATGATCTGCATCAGACGGGCCTATGGAAACAGACGCTCGTGGCTGCAACCGGGGAAATGGGGCGAAGTCCCAAGGTGAACGAAGCTGGAGGTCGGGACCATTGGACACAGGCGTGGTCCGGTCTGCTTGCGGGGGGGATGCTGCAGGCGGGACAGGTGATCGGAGAAACCGATGAGCACGGGGAGACAATCCTCGATCACCCGCTGGAGATCACCCGCATTCCCGCCATGATTCTCGAATTCCTGGGGATCGCTCCCGGGACCGAAATTGTGCTGCAGGACGGCTGCAAACTTCACACTCCAGCTGCTCCAGCCATCTTTTCGTAGGAGATGGTTGCCCGGCGAGATAGCCGGTTCTCGCACTCGGAGAGTGCGAGGTACTCTCTGTATCCCGCACTCTCCGAGTGCGGGCTTTCCCGCAACACGCCCTCACCCCTGCGGATTCGCCAGCGCACAGGCAAATTCCAGTCGGACTGTCACCTGGCCATCGACCGAAACTTTCGCCTTCAGAAAATAAGCATTGGCGACCTTCTCAGTCAGCTCGACATCCATTTCGATGGTCTGGCCCGGCGTCACCATGCGGCGAAACTGCACCTGATTCAACCGCGTGACGACAGGCACCTGATCCGGCTCAGGGGGGAACCGGCTGGCGATGAGTACCGCCCCCGCCTGAAACGCCGCTTCGCACTGCAGCACCCCCGGCAACACCGGATGCGCGGGATAGTGCCCCTGAAAGACATCGAGCTGCGGATCGATGAACTTTCGTGCTTTCAATGAGGTCTCGCGCAGCTCGACCACTTCGTCCAACCAGAGAAACGGGGGACGATGGGGGATCAGCGCCTGAATTTCATCGCGGTTCAGGGACTTCACATTGCCTTCAGTCATCGATCTTTGCCTGGATTGTAAAAATAAGTTACCGGTACGACAGTGAGGGATTTGAACCACGGAATTCACGGAAGAGAACAGAAAGGTTAGAACCGCGAATCACGCGAATTCAGCGAATAAAAAACTGAATGAGGTGAACGAGGGGATGTCGGAAACAATTGAATGAGTCAACTTCTGTCTATCTTAAATTGAATGATTCGCCTGATTCGCGTCATTCGCGGTTGACTTCTTTTTTCTCCCCTTCCGTGCTTTCCGTGGTTCACTCCCGAATCTTGAAACGGATCGGAGTTTGTGCATTCCCAGCGGAGACAGTAGGGGCTGTGGGGGGCTCTCGCAATCCAGCGTTGGCTGGGAAACAGAGAACCCGGCAGGAATGTCGCTCCCGCATTCGACAATCGCACGGATTTGGCATTCCGGTTGATTCCTTCAGCATCTACATTGCACTCGTGAACACAGACACCCTGGGAACCGAAAGCAATGCCCTTCTCCCGAAACGGGAACGTGACACGGCCCACTGCGACTCAATTGACTGCCGTATCGCTCGAGAGGCATCGAGCTTCCATGAGGAGCGGAATGAACTGCACAGCATATGACTGGCTGGGGGCCCACCCTGTTTCAGACGGGAATTTTCGCGGGACCCGCTTCGCCGTCTGGGCTCCCAACGCCCGTGAAGTCTGCGTCATCAGCGATCGAAACCATTGGTCCCACGGAGCCTTCTACCTCAACTCCAGCTACGAAGGGGTCTGGTCCGGGACCGTCCCCGACATGCAGCCGGGCGAAGCCTACAAGTACAGCATCCGGACGCACTCCGGCGAACTGATTCAGAAGTCCGATCCGTATGCGTTCTACGCTGAGCAGCCTCCCCGGACAGCGTCCATTGTCTATGACCTGAACGGCCATCAGTGGCAGGATCAGGAGTGGATGCAGTCTCGCGGAAGCGTGAACTGGTTCGAGCGTCCTGTTCAGACCTATGAAGTTCATCTCGGCTCCTGGCGTCGTCCCAAAGACGGCCGCAGATACCTCAGCTACTGGGAAATGGCGGATCAGCTGATCGGGTATTGCCTCGACATGGGCTTTACCCATCTCCAGTTGATGCCGATTACCGAGTATCCCTTCGATGGCTCATGGGGTTACCAGTCGACCGGCTATTTCGCCCCCACCTCCCGGTATGGCACTCCCCATGACTTCATGATGTTCGTGGACAAGTGCCATCAGGCGGGGCTGGGAGTGCTGCTGGACTGGGTGCCGGGTCACTTCCCGACCGATGCCCATGGTCTCAACAACTTCGACGGCACTGCCCTCTACGAGCATGCGGATCCGCGTCAGGGATTCCATCCCGACTGGAACACCAGCATCTTCAATTACGGGCGATTCGAAGTCCGGAACTTCCTGCTCTCCAGCGCCCGGTTCTGGTGCGATAAATATCACATCGACGGCCTGCGCGTGGACGCTGTCGCCTCCATGCTCTATCTCGATTACTCGCGAAAGGCGGGACAGTGGATCCCCAATCGCTATGGAGGTCGAGAGAATCTGGAAGCGATTCAGTTCCTCAAGGACATGAACACCATGCTGCACGGGGAGTTCCCGGGCATTCTGACGATCGCTGAGGAATCGACCGCGTGGCCCGGAGTTTCTCGACCGGTCTATGACGGTGGCCTGGGCTTCACGATGAAGTGGGACATGGGCTGGATGAATGACACGTTGCGGTATCTGCGCCGCAGTCCCATCCATCGACGTCATCATCAGAATGAACTGTCATTCCGATCCCTGTACGGCTTCACGGAGAATTTTGTTCTGCCGCTTTCCCATGACGAAGTGGTGCACGGCAAGAAATCGCTGATCTCACAGATGCCGGGGGATCACTGGCAGATGTTCGCCAATCTGCGACTTCTGCTCGGGTATCAGGCGACCGTTCCTGGAAAATCGCTCCTCTTCATGGGGGGCGAACTGGGACAGTGGACGGAATGGAACCACGACGCTGAGCTGGACTGGGCACTGGAGTCGGTCGACACACATGCTGGGATCAAACGCTATGTGAAAGACCTGAATTTTCTGGTCCGCAAGCACCCTGCCCTGCATGAGCAGGACTGCACGCAGGATGGGTTCGCCTGGATTCAGGCGGATGATGCGGCCAACAGCGTCTATGCCTTCTGCCGGTTTTCTAAGGAGCGGCAGGAGACACTGGTGGTCGTCCTCAACATGACCCCCGTTCCGCGAGACGGCTACGGAGTGGGAGTTCCACTGGCAGGAACCTATCAGGAAATCTTCAACAGCGATGCGTGGATGTACGGCGGAACGGATGTCGGTTCCGGTGGCGGAGCCGATACTCAGCCCGTCAGCATGCATGGGCGGGAGCAGAGTATTGTACTGACACTGCCTCCGCTGGGACTGCTCATCTTCCGGCATGTTCCGGGATCGGAAAAACAGATTCCCACGCAGAAATTGACAGTCCCCGAGAAGGCGCCGCCGAGCGTCTGAAACAATCGTTCGGTCGCTCGAAGGAAGCGCTGTCGTTCAGGCCCCTTCCACCAGGAAGGCCCGGTAGTCTGCCCCTTTAAAGCGGTATTCCCGGGCCTCTTGATAGGCAGGGCTATCATACCAGGCCTTCGCGGCTTCCATGGAAGGGAACTCGAGAATGACCACCCCTTCCATTGGCGGACCTTCCAGAATTTCCTGCGGACCGTAGGCTGCGAGAATCTTGACGGGATGCCCTTCGATGGATGCGCCCGCTTTCGGGGAATAAACATCCAGCTGAGACTGGTCGCGAGTCGCTTCTCGAATGAAGACGGCATAAGCAGGCATCGGGCATCCTTTCAACTTAAGAAAATCAGAGCACGACGTGTGAGCAAGTGCGTTTGACGCCCGCGTCCAGCTCTACGCGTGAACCGACGCTTCGTGTCCGCCGATCACAATTTCAAACCCGAGGTCCTTCACCATTTCAAAGTCCTCTTCCTTGGTCTGTCCTTTGGTCGTCAGGTAATCACTGACAAAGATGGAGTTGGCAGCGTACAGCCCCATCGCCTGCATCGAGCGGAGATTCAGCTCACGCCCTCCCGCGATACGAATTTCGACATTGGGATGGGCCATTCGCAGCAGGCAGAGAACCTTCAGGCAGTAACGAGGATCCAGCTCATCACGGGCCTGAAGCGGAGTGCCATCGATCGCATGCAGGAAGTTGACGGGGATCGACTTCACGTCCATGCCGCGGAGTTCGAACACCGCATCCAGAATGTCCTGATGCACTTCGCCCATGCCGACAATCAGTCCGCTGCACAGTTCCATGCCCGCTTCATGAGCCACCTGCAGCGTGTCGAGCCGGTCCTGATAGGTATGAGTCGTGCAGATCTCTTCGTAGTAGCGGCGCGACGTATTCAGGTTGTGATTGATGCGGTCGACGCCGGCTTCTGCCAGTCGCCGGGCCTGATCCGGCTTCAGGAGACCGAGGCACGCGCAGATGTGCAGGCCCATTTCGTCCTTAATCTTCTTCACGACATTGCAGACGTGGTCGACTTCCCGGTCGGAAGGACCACGACCGCTGGCGACGATGCAGTATGTACGGGCCTGGCTCTCTTTGGCGTTTCGGGCCCCTTCCATCAGCACGCGTTCGTTGGCGATGGAATATCGTTCGATGGGGGCGTCCGAGACTTTGGACTGTGAGCAGTAGCCGCAGTCTTCCGGGCACAGACCGCTCTTGGCGTTCTTGAGATAATACAGCTGAACCGCTTTACCGAAGTATGTTCGACGAATCGTGTAGGTTGCGGCCAGCAGGTCGAGCAGTTCTTCATCTGAAGAAAGCAGGATCTCCCGCCCCTCGTCCTGAGAGATCATTTCTCCCGCAAGAACACGTCGGGCCAGGTCATGCCAGCGGGAAGCTGATGTCGAAACTTCGGAAAGGAGCATTTTCGAGTGGGGAGAGTTAAAGGTGGAAGCTGCTCTAGGTAAATACGAATTTGTGGTGGGAAGCCGCTGACGAACGGCTTTCGCACAGGTCGATCATACTTTACAGGCAATCGCATGGACCTTCATGCGGTGAACATCCTGAATCGCCTGCACGTGATCGACCAGACTGCTCTAGTCTTTTTTCTTCTTGGTCACGCGTCTGCGAAGAGGTCCCTGATCGTCAGCTTCTTCGTCGTCCCCTTCGTCCAGTGCCTTTCGGACCGACTCGAGGAGGACATCCATGGCGAAGGGCTTTCGCAGGTAGTCTACTGCCCCCAGCATCTCGGCATAGGCCTTGTGCCGGCCCCCTTCATTGGCGGTGATCATGATCACGCGCGGGGGATCTTCCAGGGTGCGAAGGTATTCCAGAACCGGAAATCCGCCCATGCGGGGCATCATCATGTCCGTGATGATGAGGTCCGGATCTTCAGTCTGAATGAGGCGTTGACCTTCCGCGCCGTTCGACGCGGACGAAACCCGGTAACCGGCCGACTCCAGGACGGTTCGCAGCGTTGTCTGAATTTCGCGATCATCCTCAATGAGAACGATCTTGTTGCCGGCCATGCCAGACTCCTGTCTTCTACCCTGTCCCGGAATTGACGACGAATCTTCTCTTCTTCTCCAGCTTCCTGAAGCAAAATCAGGGGAGAACGAAACCGAATCCGCGGACAAATCGATGCCCTATCTTATTTTCCCGTCGCTGCCGACTCAACGAGGGGGGAAAAGTATTTGTCACGAAGTCATTGACCCGTAAATTCCGGCACGAACCCGGCCCCGTGACGCGTTGTCAGCTTCGGATCATCAAATCTTCATTAATTCGAGAGAAACACCCGCCAGATCCCGTCGCAATCAGAAATTCAGACTGGACTTCCGGTTTCCGCGTCGAAAATAGAATCATGAACCGCAAACAACTGACCAAACTCGGCGTTCCGGATGACGTCGTGCCCGCAGCGATTCGAGCCATCGAAACCGCTGTCGCCGGCGGACTGCGAGGGAAAGAGGCTCAGAAGCAACTGCTGGCGGCACTGCAGAATCCCCGGGAGATTGTCGAAGGCCCTTTCTCCGAATTCGCCAAAGCGCTCATCGAGACGCCTGTTCCCGAAGTGCGTGAACCGATCGCGTATCCGACCTGGGGAAGCCAGTTCATTGAAGAACTTTCGCATCAGCAGATGCGGGAAGCATGCTCACTGCCAAATGCCGTTGCAGGGGCCCTGATGCCGGATGCGCATCCGGGATACGGCTTGCCGATCGGAGGAGTTCTGGCACTGGAGGGGGCGGTCTGCCCATATGCAGTGGGGGTGGATATCGCCTGCCGCATGAAGCTGTCGCTGTTGAGCGTTCCTCCGGAACGTCTGACCGATGAAGCGAATCTCCCGGAATTCCAGAAGGCCCTCGAACAGGGAACGATGTTCGGAGCGGGCAAGGCATTCAAACGACGACACAACCATCCGGTCATGGATCAGGACTGGTCGATCACGCGTGTCACCCGTGAAAACAAAGACAAAGCGTGGTCACAGCTGGGGACTTCCGGATCAGGAAATCATTTCGTCGAATTCGGTTTGCTGACACTGCATGAGCCTGAACTGGGACTCTCTCCGGGGACATACGTTGCTCTGCTCAGCCATAGCGGGAGCCGGGGAACGGGGTTCGCGGTCTGTTCCACCTACAGCAACATCGCCCGCAAAGATCTTCCCAAAAAATACGGAGACTTCGGTCGACTGGCCTGGCTGGATCTGGAAACAGAAGCAGGGCAGGAGTACTGGAACGCAATGAACCTGATGGGGGACTACGCTGCCGCCAACCATGCGGTGATCCATCAGAACGTCATCAAACTGCTGGGGACTGAAGCGATTGGAGGTGTAGAGAATCATCACAATTTTGCATGGAAGGAAGTTCATGGCGGCCGCGAAGTGATCGTTCATCGAAAAGGGGCCACCCCCGCTGGTGAAGGTGTACTGGGAGTCATTCCCGGTTCCATGGCGACACCTGCGTATGTGGTTCGAGGAAAAGGGAACGCAGCCAGTCTGAACTCCGCTTCACACGGAGCGGGGCGAATCATGTCCCGCACGCAGGCGAATGCGAAATTCCGTTTCAACGCTGTGCGTGGTGACCTCAAGAAGAAGGGAGTAACGGTCCTCTCCGCAGGATCCGACGAAGTACCCGGTGTCTATAAGAACATTGATGACGTCATGGCTGCCCAGCAGGATCTGGTGGAGATTGTGGCGAGATTCGACCCGCGGATCGTGAAGATGTGCGGGGACGGCAGTCGCGCGGAAGACTGATCAGACTAGAGCGGTTTTGCCAATAATCTATAACGTTCCGCAGGCGATAATATGGACTTTCATGCGGTGAAAATCCTGAATCGCCCGCACATGATAGACCAAACTGGTCTAAGTCGCTCGGCGGGAAAGTTTGCAAGCCGTTCCCGGGACAATTGCTTCGCAGTGAGGTATGCTGACTCCACTGCAAAAACAATCAGTCCCACCGGAGCGAAGTCCTCCAGACTTTGCCGAGTTGCACGAGGTTTGAGTTTCATGAGAATTCTGCAGGCGACCCTGGTCCTCTTCTGCTGTCTGGCCAGTTTCCATGCGTACGCTGAAGACTCGGCTGCATCTTCCAGCGGCCCGTTTTCTCCAGAATTGGCCGCGGGAAAATTTGTTCTTGACCACGATTGCAGAATCGATCTGGTCGCTGCCGAACCCGATGTCATTGATCCCGTCGCAATCGCTTTCGGAGCTGACGGAAAACTCTGGGTGGTCGAATACACGGACTATCCCAACGGTCCCAGCGAAGGAGAACCGGGACGCTCACGCATCCGCGTGCTGGACGACCTCGACGGAAATGGCCGTTACGAAAACTCGCGTATCTTTGCCGACAAGCTGCTGTTTGCGAACGGACTGATGCTGTGGAAAGACGGTGTCATCGTCACCACCGACGGCAAGGTTCTTTTCCTGCGCGACACCGATGGCGACGGCAAAGCAGACGAAACGCAGGTCTGGTTCCAGGGATTTCAGGTCGAGAACCCACAGCTCCGCTGCAATCATCCCACGCTGGGAATCGACAACATGATCTATGTCGCCAACGGATTACGGGGGGGTGAGATCGTTCCCGGAGAAAGCAATCCGTGGAAGCTCGATCCAAAGAGCCCGCCGGTTTCCCTGTCCGGCATGGATTTTCGTTTCGATCCTCTCACAGGCAGATACGAAGCCGTTTCGGGCATGGGACAGTTTGGACTGACGTTCGACGACTGGGGCAACCGTTTCCTGTGCGACAACCGCCATCCCTGCAAGCAGATCATGCTGGAAGATGCGGACATCCACCGGGTCCCATGGCTGCAGCCAGAGTCCGTCTACTTTGATGTTTCACCAGCTGCGGAGAACTCGCGTCTGTATCCGATCTCCCGAACCTGGACCACATCCAATCTGCACGCGAATCAGTTCACAGCGGCCTGCGGTGTCTTGATCTACCGTGGCGACGCACTGCCCGCTCATGATTATGGAAACTGCTTTGTCTGCGAGCCGACCGCCAATCTGGTGCATCGCGACGTCATCAAGCCTGCCCGAAGTACGTTCCTGGCTGCCCCTCAAAGCCATGAGAAAGAGTTCCTCGCGACCAAGGACGAATGGTTCCGACCAGTGAATCTCAGTGTGGGTCCGGATGGAGCCCTGTATGTGTGCGACATGTACCGGGCCGTCATCGAGCATCCGCAGTTCATGCCTGACGAATTGAAGAATCGCCCGGACCTGCTGCTGGGATCAGACATGGGACGCATCTGGCGAGTCTCTTCCAGAACCGATCCCAAGCTCCGTGATTTTTCGTCTTCACATGTCACCCACCTGGAGCAACTTGGCTCCGCAGATCTCGTGGAATTGCTGAAGCATCCCAACCAGTGGCAGCGGGAAACGGCTCAGCGACTTCTGCTCGAACGGCAGGATCAGACCATCGAACCAGAACTCTTCTCGCTCGTGAAAGAGCGAGACAGTCACTGGGGAGCCAGCCACGCTCTGTGGGTTCTCGACGCACTGAACCTGTTGAAAGTCGAACATGTGGCCGCCGGCCTGGAACATCCCTTTGCGAAGCGGGCCGCCCTGCAACTGGGAAGTCGCCACTTTGCGGATTCAAAAGAGATGCTGGAGTTTCCGCAGCGATACCTCGCCCCCCAAGCCCCGTTCGATGAAGACCCGCACCTGTTCGAACAGATCCTCGTGAACACGAAATGGAAGGATTTCCCCAACGTCGCGAGAACCGAACACCCGTACTATCACAATCCGAAAGGGGCTGCGATCCTGCAGATTCCCGAAGACGGTCAGCACGAATGGTACTGCTCGATGCTCGTCATCAATGCCGGCGATCAACTGGCGGACGTTCTGGATGAAGTCTTCTTCGTGCTGCGGCGAGGCGAAACCCCGGGAAGCCGACCGATGCGACTCGGCCCGCAAGGCATTCAGTTCCTCACGGCTGCCTTGGCCCGTCGCAATCAACCGGCGGAACTGGAACACCTGCTGTCGACCGTGTTTCAGGCGGCTGCGTCACCGAAGGATAGGGCCTGGCAGCGAGCTGTGCTCAGTGGAATTCTCGAAAGTGCTCCCAACGCCCGCACCTGGCTGCCGGAGACTGTGGCAAAGATGTCACCTCAGGTGCGTCAGGCCTATGCAGCCTGCCTGAACGATGTGTTGTTCTCATTCGTCGATTCCGCACCCACTGCAAAACCCCAGCTTGACCAGCTCCCCATCCTCGCATTGCTCCCACCTCAGGAAACGGTTCCCGTCCTGAAGCGACTGGCGGCGTCCAACGACCTGGACAGTATGAACGCTGCCATTGACATTTACAGGCTGCTTCCCGGCTCGATTGCCGTTCCGGAATTGAGTCAGCTCGTGGCAGTCGGCACTCCTCAGATCCGGACCAGTGCCATCGCAGCCCTTGCCAATTCTGCTGAAGGGGTCCAATGGCTGCTGGACAGCGTTGAAGCCAAACACATCGCCCCCCTGGAAATTGACCCGGCAATCGCCAAGCGGTTCGTGGAGTCTCAGAACCAGGCGATCAGCTCTCGGGCGACAGCTCTTCTGAAGCAGAGCCCGCCCGAAGACCGTCTGAAAGTACTTTCGGAGTACGCATCAGTCCTCACCCTGCCAGCGGATCCCCACAAGGGCCGCGTGGTTTTTGAGAAGACTTGTGCAACCTGCCACCGCGTCGGCGATCTGGGAGTAAACGTTGCTCCGGATATTTCCGATTCTCGCACCAAAACATCCGAGTTCCTGCTGACAAACATTCTCGATCCAAATCGCGCCGTCGACAACAACTACTTCAGCTTCACGATTGCCGATACCGAAGGCCGCGTCGAAACAGGAGTCATCGCGAGTGAAACTTCCACCGCCGTGACTCTGAAACAGCCCGGTGGAAAGGTCATCACGATTCCCCGGGACGAAATCGATATGATGAAGAACAATGGTGTCTCGCTGATGCCCGTCGGACTGGAACGGACCATCCCTCCCCAGGACATGGCGGACCTGATCTCCTTCATCAAGAACTGGCGCTACCTGGACGGTCAAATTCCGGGAGAAATCGTGCAGCCGCAGCAACTGAAGTGAGCAGCGCAGCGTCTCGAAATTAAAACACTGACGTTCACGTTGCGAAACATCAGAACGGTTCGCTGTGCTGGAAATCGGCGAAATTGCCCGCCGCCCCGAGTGTTCTCACAGGAATGCCCGGGCGGCATTCATTTTGCTACAAAATTCTTCATGCTTCGACGGATCGATAAAGGAAACACCTCACGACCGGTGTCTCCTTGGCTTTGCATCTCCCTTCATTGGATCGATGGTGCCACCCAGCAAGACTCTTTCGGACAAACCGAATCATGGCAGGCCAGACGTATAACGATTCTCAAATTGACCGCAGCGTGGGAACACTGCTGCTGGGCCTGATCGTCTCTGGTTTCTTTTTTCTCGCCATCCTCGGTATGCAGAGTGTCCAGGAGAATGCCAAGAGCGTTGCCGGCGAGCCTGCGAAAGATGCAGCTGCAGAACCGGTTTACGATTTCGCCAACTGAACAAGTCGCGGTTTCGCGTGCTTTGCAATCCCCGTTAAGAACAACCGGCGGATAGCGTCGTAGCCCCGGTCGTTGGGATCTTCAAGGTTGTCGAAGTACCAATAGTACGGATCGCTCGCCCGATAACCGGATCGCCAGAACTTGCGACAATGGATGCCATGCCCGAGGAAGGCCGAATGAATGTCGACCAGATGGACATTCTCGCGTGACGCGCACGTCTTCTCGATGAGATCGTTATAGGCCTGAATCACTTTGAGGCCGTCCGGCCATGCGGGCAGTCCAGCATGTTCCGCATCGCCGATTCCATCCGTGGGGTCGTAGATGTTGGCCAGGAAAATGTCGCATCCGCCCGGGAACTTGGCTTCAATCTCGTCCAGAATCCGATTCAGCCGGACTCCGAATGCATCGATCCACTCCTGGGCCTGAGAAATCGTCGCTCCATACATCGCTCCTTCGCGAGGAGGAGTTCGACCGTAATTGTGGATGATGTCGTTTCCCCCGGTAGTCAGCAACACGATTCCAAAGTGATCCTCGGGTGCCGCCTCGAGGCGAGGGAGTGTGAAATCGAGCAGTTCGAGTGAGGTGGTCCCGGAAATCGACTTGTTCATCGATTGCAGATTGGGAATCACGTTCCGTAACGAGATCCCCTGCATCTCTTTAAACTCTCCATCCGGATTCTTGATCACCCGATCGAAGTAAGACATCC
>NZ_CP195791.1:5117500-5859625 GCF_051465655.1 Planctomicrobium stercoris
CCGCGTCGTGTGGGGGAAGGAGCAATGTTAATCAGATCCGCGGGCCCGTCAACCCTGCAGGCCCTTTATTTTTTTCTTCTGCCCGAACGGATCCACTCCGTAGGCAAAACTCTTCATAACGTGCTAGCCGCACATGAGTTACACAATTCCTGACCACTTCCGCGCCGCTCAGATCGCATCAGCGTCGACTGAAACTACGGCTTAGCATGGGGCTGTGCAGGCGGATTGCCTGGTTCCAGCTGAGCGAGAATCGACGCTGCAACCTGTTTTCCCATCAGGGAATAGCCCTTCTGGCTGAAGTGAATGTCCCCTGGGTTTTGTGTTTCTTTCAGCTGTGGAAGGATAAAGCTGTACAGGTCGTCCACGGGGATCTGGAGTTTCTCAGTGATCTCAGCTGCGGCTGCATTCAATTCCACGATCTTCCCTGACAGATCAGGTGACGCCTTCCAGTCATCCGGGACTGGAGTGGTCGAGGCCCAGATCACTTTGGCCCCCGTCCCCTTCAGTCGGGTGAGAATCGATTCCAGGCGAGTGGCGTAATCCTGTGTGGGCGTTTTGGTTTCATGCAGGCCGAAGTTGACATGAATGACGTCCCACTTCCCGTCCCCCAGCCAGAGGTCCAGCTTCTTCACACCATTGCTGGTCGGACCGCAGTTTTCCGGGGCACGATGAACGTTCGCGATCCCTGCCAGTTCTTTTCGAACCGGGCGGGTGTAACCTCCCGAAACGGAATCCCCAATCAACAACACGCGAGGAAGCCCGGGGACATCGGCCACATAATCCCAGGTCGTCTCTCGCCCAGCGACCTTTTCCCGCTGATAGAGAGGGAGATAAAACTTGCCCAGATTCTGTTCGAGGAGCGTTTCCCACGCCTGCTGCTCCGGAGGCAGGGTCCGCTTCCATTCCGCGAACTTCTGAGCGGTCACTGCTTCCTCAGCGGCCTTCTTTTCAGCGACTGCGGCCTCGTCCTGAGCCTGCAAGAACGACACGCATTTCAACGCGACAACGACTACCAGGAACAATGTCAGTACGAGCTTCGTATCAACTTTCATCTGAAAACGTGGCACAACAACTCCTTCTTCAGCTTTGAGCGCGGCTGTATGTACACGAACGGCCAGCATTCTGACGCGGGCCGGAATGCTGGCCGAGCAATTGGGTTTTGTCGTTGCAAAGTGAGCTGCTCACTTTGAATCCGGCTCGAACGGCTCGAGATCGAAGCTGAACTGATTAGGCCCGTCGGGCGTGACAAGGACAGTAAATCCAGACTTCTCCATGTCAGCGTATTGGGGTGCTGTACGTGGAACTTTCTTGAGCGGCTGAAGTTGAACTACGCCTCCATCCGGAGGCGGCCCTGATGGCTTCGGTCCAATCGGAATCCAGTCGTTCTTCTCGACCGTGACCTTGTATTCCCCAGGAACAACTCCGTCGTGTTCCTTGAAAGTCGTCAATTGATATTTTCCGTCGGAACCTGTGACCGCGGTTCCGCCGTACTCTCCTTCAACAGGATGAAAATTGATAATTGCATCAGAGAGCGGGCTGCCACCCTGCCGAACGACTCCCGCAGCCTTATACACCTTCGGTCGCCGCTTTTCCCACTTATCCTGTCGGCTGCATCCGGACTGCAAAACTGTGATACTGACGATCAGCATCAACGCGGCATTTAGTCTGATTCTCATTTTTCCATCTCTGATCATATTGAAACTGCGGGAACCTCAATCAGGAAGGACGACATTCAACGCTTAGGAACGATTCAACCCGCTGGATAAACCCTGGTTCAGTCCAAGCGTATCTCTGAGCTATTACTAAAACTCTCCGGGGACTTCGCCAGCCTCTCGCGTTCCCAGCGCTCCCCAGACGCCAAACTTGCTGGGTCCGGTGATCGCAGGTGAAGCTGTGCTGTTGCCGGCATCAATGTTCTGGCTGATGAACCGGACAGCACCGTCCGCCAGCAAGAGATGAACGCCCCCCACGTGCATGGATTTCGGCGGCAGAACACCATTCGTACCGTTGGCGTCTGCACAGACGGGGGAGTTCGGCGGAAGAATCGTGTTGAAACTGGTGATCGCTGGAATGCCATCGCTCCAGCGTCCTCCGGGAACTCGATCTCTGGATGTCAATGTCGCAGATGCGATGAATTGTCCGTTCACAAACTGTGGCTTACAGGTACCTGGCTGCTGGGGGTTCACGCGGGTGACCGCTGCAAACCCATTTGCTGTCAGGCCTGTTCCGTCATCATCTGACAGGACTGTTTCCGACATCATAGCGGTGTTGGAAGTCCCGTCTGTGACATCCCGGATCGCAAATTTGAAGCTGTTTCCAAAGAGTCCCCGAACGCTGGAACGCTGGGTCATGCTGTAAGAGACATCACCGAAGTTGAAGACATAATTCGTGCCGGGCAAATTGGGGGCGGGGTCCTTGACCTGTGGAGCGGTCGGACACTTCAGCATAGGAAGCCGTACGGTGTAGACCCCTCCATAGAACGCAGGAGTTGGTGCCGCGGCAATACTGTTGAAGAGCGGCGCCTGATCGTAATAAGGAAGCAACGTCACAAATGCGCTCCAGCGGCTGCTGGCCTCAGCAGGCCCGGATGTGCCCAGCGGGAAGCATCCGTATACATCATGGTAGTTATGAATCGCCAGGCCGAACTGCTTCAGGTTGTTCTTGCACTGGCTGCGGCGGGCCGCTTCACGGGCCTGCTGGACTGCGGGGAGCAGCAGTGAAATCAGAACTGCAATGATGGCAATGACCACCAGCAATTCGATGAGGGTAAAGCCACGGGATCGACTTCGTTGGGCGCAAGACATCGACTGGTCCTCCTATGAGAAAATGAATTTGTCGAAATGACATCAATAGCGAGACAGGGAGAATGGATTGGTCCGCACTTTGGTCTACGGTTGAACGGGCCCTTGAATCGGATCTGCACTTCTCATGACACGGGGCCCGGCAACTCCGGCAGGCAGGCCTGCCTGATAGATTCGCCGAATTTCATTCTGGGGCAGGACGCGGCCATGAATGGAGACTTCACCAAGATCTCCTTGAAGATTCCGGATGGGTGAATGGTGGTTTCCCGGACGTGACCAGTTCCCCAGACTCGCCTGACCGATGCAGATCCCATTATCAATCAAGAACGGCCCGTCCGAGAGCATTTCTCCATTCAAGTAATGAGCCGCGGATTGACGCCCGGAATCCAGCACAACCGCAAGATGCAGCCACTTCCCCAGCAGGCCCGGGCCGAGAATCGTCGGGGTATCGAGTTCGCACAGTTTGTTCCACGTGGTTGGATCGCTGATGTAGCACACCCGGATTTTTCGATCGCCCGTCAGCTGCCAGTGCACTCCGCCCTGCGGATTACTATCGCTCATCACCAGTCCCGCGAACTTCTCCGGGAGGGCGTGCAACCGGACCCAGGCCGTCATCGTGACTGCCTCAAACTGATCGGGAATATCGAGACAGACGCGATCGGTCAGACTCTGAAACGTGAGTGCCTGCTGGCCAGTCCAGCTTCCCTTGGTCAATTGACAGCCAACGATCGAACCGCCGCCGACATGGGAGAAACGTGCTTGATTTTTCAGGACAGGATTTGGATCTGACGCAATCTCGCTGAACTCAAAACGGGCGACCAGACTGGGATCCTGATTGGCCTGGTCGTTGAATTTTCGCCACTTTTCGAGTTGGTCACGGACAGCGTGAGCAAACTTCTCGTCAATCTTCCGGACGGAAACAAAGCTCTTTTCGTCCGCGGACAACCGTTTCAGAATCTGCTGCCCGGTGAAGACCAGGGCGTCGCCCTGAAGAACTCGCATCTGCGCGAATTCTTTCAGCTTCGCCTGTCCTTGAAAGACGTGCACCTCCGTCCGGTCCGGGCTGACGGCAAGACCGATCCGTCGGCTCGCTTCAGCAATGCTTCCCTGCGGCGTCTCAATCAGAAACTCCCGAGCTGACGAGGGGAGTTCAGCTGTGATTTTTCCTGTCGCGCAAAACAGATGATTGCTCGCGCGAATTTCCAAATCAGCAGGCCCCTCGATGGCGAATCGCGTTCCATTGAAGAAGTCGATGCAGACCAGTCCCGAGTCCAGCTTAAAGAGCCCCGGGGAAAGAACACTCCCCACATCGAGTTGCGAAGGATTGTGAGAGCTGACTGCAGACAGGCTGCGGGAAACGACAGCCACTGCGTCTGTCATCGGTTCCCCTGTGATCACATTCTGCGGATCCGGTACTGGCGAAACAAACGCTTCCTCCGAGTGAGTCGGCTGAACGGTTGCCGCCACATTCTCCTGCGGCTCCATTTCGACCACTGGCGTTCGCAGCGATGCCCAGATCACAACGATTCCCACAGTCAGTGCCGTTGCCAGCAGCGGGACAACATGTCGCCATCTGGAACCTGAAGCGACCTGTCCCGGGGCAAGGGGAAGTGCCGATGAGATTTGCTGTTGCGGGTTGAGAGTTTCCAGCAGCAGCTGACTTGTGTGAAGTTGCTGAAGCGAGTGTTCACCAAGTTCCGGAAAGCGAGAGATGAGGCCGGAGAACTCCTCCGCCAATGAAGGACTGAGGGTCTGTTCCAGC
Source organism: Planctomicrobium stercoris (assembly GCF_051465655.1). NCBI lineage: Bacteria > Pseudomonadati > Planctomycetota > Planctomycetia > Planctomycetales > Planctomycetaceae > Planctomicrobium > Planctomicrobium stercoris. The sequence continues at coordinate 5,122,064 of NZ_CP195791.1, forward strand.
CAATGCTGAATCAGCTCCTCGACGCGAGCGCGCTCCTGGAATGTCGGACGTGTTTCAGGCATGTTCGATGTCTGGTTTCGTGGAATGCTGGACACACTGGCGAAGTTTTTCACGCAGGCGGGAGAGTGCCCGGCGGACGGTGTCGGCTTTCATGGAAAGACGTTCGCCAATCACTTCAGTCGGAACCTGCTGAAAGTAGTACAGATCCAGCAGCTGATGGCTCTCCGCCGGCAGGCGTTGAAGGCAGAGACGTATCGCATTGAATTCGTCGTCCCAATGAATCTCTTCTTCATGCCCGTCTGCAATCAGGCGAATCTGATTGGCGAGATTCTGCAACGCTTCCGGCTGCTGCCGAATCGCCTGCTTCCAGTGCCGCTGTGCGATATGACGGGTCATCGTTGCCAGCAAAGGACGGATGTCCTGCTGCAGGTCGAGCCGGTCCGCACTCTGAAGGAACTCCAGAAAGACCTGCTGAAAGATGTCATCGATCAAGCCTGGCCAGGGAGCGGACCGGACAGCCATGGCGCGGACAAACCCATAGTGCTGCATGAACAGCATCGCGGCAGCGGTCGATCCAGTGGCAGTCTGCTTCATGGGAATTGAGCTGAGAAATGAGTCGCGACGCAGGACTCCTGACGCGAGGAGTTCGATGGCCTCCGCTGAATCCTCGCAGTCCGCACCTGCACTCGACGTGCTGGATGCGGTTCACAGATAACTACTGACACGAACGCATCAAATCGGACTGATTATTTTTGAAGAATTATCAGAGGATTGCCACAATTTACCGTAAACATCTTCCTGCGAGTGACTAACAACCGATGAACCGATTTATCGCATCCGCTCAATTTCAATCCGTCCCAACACATGAAGACCTACTCGCAAACTGTGATTCACAAACCAGTTCGGTGTACCAAAAGACAAAAAAGCGGTCCCAGGCAAATGAATATCGTGCGAGTAGCATTCAGGTCTGACTGGGGCATCTCCGGATAAAAAAACACCCCCGGCGAAGTTCACCGGGGGTGTCGAGATTGATCAACGTGCACAGGCTTTCGCCAATGCATCGCGACGAGAGCGAATCTCATGAAAGTGTGGCGTTCCGGCGGCGATCAACACAGCTTTCGAACGGCAAATCTCCCGAATCGCCGCCACACTCCCCTGAGACAGGGGTTTATGCCTTCAGGTATTCTCCGTAGTTTCCACGGTATTCTTTATTCACGATCACCTGCACTTCAGGAGCATTGGTCGCCACCATCTTCTCGGCGTCCCAATGAATCTTGCGACCTTCTCCGCTGGCAGCGTCGTAAACCGCGAGATTCCCCAGCAGAATCGTTTCCGTCAGAGGACCGGCGTAATTGGCGAAGTTGGACATCGCCTGCTTCCGCTCTCCGGTAATCGCCTGATGGAATTCCGTGAAATGGCCAGGTGAAGCTTCGAACTCGACATCCGGAACCGGAACTTCCTTCCCTTCCTTGTCGATCAGAATCCAGGGGTCACCGTAATCGCTGGCGGAATACAAAGTCAGATCTTCACCGACGATGATCACTCCCCCTTTGGCCCGGAATTTCAGGCCATTCAGGAGTCCTTCATCCGGGAGATTTCCGCCGTCATACCACCAGACGGGAAGCAGACCTTCTCCCGTGGGATGAGCAAATTCAAAGGCAATCTTGGAAGCCTGCGGGTAGCTGTCACGATTGTGACCGGTGCAGGTCGCCTGAATGGTCAGGGGATTCGCGAGATTCAGACCGGCAAACGGCATGTTGAAGATATGGCAAGCCATGTCTCCCAGGGCGCCGGTCCCGAAGTCCCAATACCCTCGCCAGGCAAACGGATGATAGCCGTCTGCGTAAGGACGCTCGGGAGCTCCGCCGATCCATTCATCCCAGTGAAGGAAGGGCGGCACGGTTCCCGGCTGAGGACGGGCTCCCCCCTGCGGCCAGATCGGGCGATTGGTGAAGACGTGAACTTCCTTCACCTTCCCCAGGCCCCCCTTCTGCATCAGGGCTGCAGCCTTGCGATGTCCCCCCAGGGCGGTCCCCTGATTTCCCATCTGCGTTGCCACGCCGGTCTCTTTGGCAATCTCCTGCAGACGACGCGCTTCCCAAACGGTGTGAGTCAGTGGCTTCTGAGTGAAACAGGCTTTGCCCATCTTCATGGCCTGAGCGGAAGCGGGGGCATGCATGTGGTCCGGAGTCGAAACCGTCACAGCATCGATCTTGTCCCCCAGCTTCTCAAACATTTCCCGGTAATCCGAGAACTTCTCAGCATTTTCGAAGCCCGGTCGGCTCCCCTTCTTCTCGAGTGTGCGGTCGTCCACGTCGCAGATCGCGACGATTTCACCATGAGCAGCCGCATCGTCAGAGTCACTACCCCCCTTCCCCCCCACTCCGATGCAGGCATATCGCACCTTGGCATTTGGAGATTTCTCTTCCGCAGCACGCAGCACATCGTGTCCGACCCACACCGCCGCTCCCAGAGAAGCGGTCGTGGCCATGAAGTCTCGACGGTTGGATCTTTTCAGCATCAGATCAACTTTCTAGGTGGGGGTGAGTGCATCGAAATCAATTCATTGACGCATCACCTGACGAGGGAAAATCCGCTGGCGGTTTTCTTATCAACAATCACAGATAGGTTAGCAGATCGATTCGGAAAGTTCATGCTTCCAATGCCGATCGTCGGCACGAACGGGATGATCCATCAATTCATCCCTGGCCCCTTCCGGACATTCCTGAAAAACAAACTTCGGGGAGTCGACGAAGTGAATCATTCGACAGGGAGACAGCGGGGAGAAGTCAAAATTCCTTGCGCTCCCCCGCAATTGAAAAAGTCCCGTGGGCCTGAAGGAACGGGCGTTTAGGTGACGTTCTGATTCACCTGGAGAGCGCGTGCGGAACCTGTCGAGAAGCAAGGCAGGCAGCAAAGACGGTTGGGCTCACGAACGGGACATTCGAGATGAATCCCCTTGAATTACGTCAGCACCGATGAATTTCCGGCGAGCAGGGCCGACCGCACCCAATGGGACGCAATCGAAGGGCAGCCCTGCATTCTTCGGGTCGTGAGATCGCCTCACCCAGAATCAGCGGGACTTCTGAACCACTGACTGCTGCTGATACTGCTGGAACGGGACCCAGCGGACCCGGTCGGACTGCAGGGTCCGTTCCCAGCTGCTGATGTTCGAACGATCGATCGAGAGAAACTCCCAGGCAAACTGGTGTTCGGCTCGCAATCGCACTGGCTCGGTCATCTGCAGCTGCAGGTCCACCTGAGTGGGAAGGAGTTCGAGCTTGCGAAGGCTGTCATTCAGCTTCAGCCGGGCTTCCGGGTATGTGGAATTCGGACGCAGCACGAAATTCAGTCTCGCTGCCCAGTCTGCATAGTCCAGGTACTGGCGGACGAACTGCGTTGATTCGATCTTCGCAGTCTTCACGTTGTAGGTCAGATGTTCGCTGGCCAGTTCCAGTGTCTGCTTCGACTCATTCTGGGATTCCTGAAATGCCGGTGCCAGCTGGAAACGGACCAATGCTTCGAGTCGAGCGGCGTTGCTGTTCTCCTGAGCATTGAGTTTGCTGATATACGTCAACGACTCCGTCCGGGCCGATTCGAGAAAGTGGTTCAGCTCCGAGAACGGGACTTCAGTAGCCCTGTAGTCCTTCGCCAGAATGACAAAGCGGTGATGCACCGGCTCGAAGATCACCACTTCGCCGGTTTCATCCATGTAGTCGTACACCTTCCCCGCATGAAAGAGGGTGAGACTGTGAGAAACGACGCGCGGGGCCCCCTTGGAGACGTCCGACACGCTGGTATAGATCCGCATGTCCTGAGCTGACGCGGACGTCAACATCAGACTGGTCATCATCAAAGAAAGGCAGAGGCAATCGAGGCGAAACGGCACTGGCACGGGAGACTCCGTGTCGCTGTTGCGACTGTGATCAGCACGCCCAAAACCGCATGACGTCGGTCGGAGCAGCTGATACGTGTGGTAAACAGGGGAGATTTTCAAGGGAAACTGCGGACACACCCACAGAGAGAGTGAGTGAAATTGCGGGATTTCAACGAAAATCAGGAAAGGATTCGGGAATGGGCCGGAAATGTACTTCAGAGAGAGAATTTGCATCAAGAGGAAGTTTCGACAGCCGGCACGCTTCGACACAGCCTGATTCCTTCATTGCAGAATCGACACTCTCGATTCAGAACCCGCAGGCTGATAGTCTTTCGAATCAGAGGCATGCCGGAACGAATCACAACGCGTCCCGCTGGAGGAGACGGAGTGAAGCGAAGCAACTTCGCCCCGTCGGCCTGACCTGACTCCCTGTTTCACCCACAGCATCAACATTTCATTCAGCACTCCCGGTTTTTCGCAATGAAGTACGTTCTCGTCATTCCCGATGGTTGTGCGGATGAGCCGCAGGGATCTCTGGCCGGTCGAACCCCGCTGCAGGCCGCCCACGTGCCTCACATGGACGAAGTCGCGAGAACGGGGATCTCCGGGCTGACCGACAACGTTCCTGTCAGTATGCCCTCGGGCAGCGACGTCGGAACCATGAACCTGTTCGGCTACGACCCGCTCGTGTTTCACACCGGCCGGGCCCCGCTCGAAGCTGCCGCACAGGGGATTGAGCTGGGCCCCGAGGACTGGGCGATCCGCTGCAATCTGGTGACCGTCGAAGACGAGCGGATGAAGAGCTTCACAGCCGGGCAGATCTCCAATCAGGCGGGGAGCGAACTGATCCGACTCATGCAGCAGGCCAGCTGCGGAAACGAACACTGGAAGTTCTACGCCGGTGTCAGCTACCGCAATCTGCTGGTGTACCGGCCGCGAGGCGGGAAGGCTCCGTTTGCATCCGACACCTTCACAACTCCCCCGCACGACATCACCGACCAGTCGACTGCAGAGCATCTTCCGCTGGGCTCGGGGGCCTGCGACCTGCGGGCCCTGATGACTCAAAGTCGAGAAGTGTTCGCCAGTGCCCCGGCCAATCTGGAACGAATCGCCAAAGGGGAACTCCCCGCCACACAGATCTGGCTGTGGGGACAAGGGAAGACTCCGTCGCTGACTCTGTTCAAAGAGCGTTTCGGAGTGCAGGGTGCGGTCATTACCGCTGTCGACCTGCTGCGGGGAATCGGACAGCTGCTCGGCTGGGATGTCGTGGAAGTCGCTGGGGCAACAGGGTATCTCGACACCGATTATGCAGCCAAAGGGCGGGCAGCAATCGAAACCTTGAAAGCGGGCACGGATTTCGTCGTCGTGCATGTGGAGGCGACGGATGAAGCGTCTCACGAAGGACACGCCGACGCCAAGGTGACCGCTCTGGAAGAGATCGACAGACATATCGTCGGCCCTGTTCATGAGTACCTGAAGTCTCAGGGAGAGTATCGGCTGCTGGTCTGCCCCGATCACCCGACCTTCATTCGAACGAAAACTCACAGCCACGGCTGGGTGCCGTTCGCCATGTGCGGCACCGGGTTCACACACAACGGAGCGGCCACTTATGATGAAATCGCCGCGGCAGCCACGGGAGATACCCTGCCGCAGGGACATGAACTGATGCCTCGGTTCATTCTCAGTTGAGTAGGGTCCGCTGTGCGGACCATATTGCGGTTGCATATCTCGCATCACGGTCCGCACAGCGGACCATACGGAATGTGTGGATCACGCCATGGCTGCCACCGCACGACATGTCACGGGAAGCAGTCGCATTTCTCTGACATTCTTCGCACTGGCACTGGCGGTTTGCGGAGTGGCAGCGGGGCTATGCCTGGAACTGATGACACGGCTCGGCCGATCTGCGGACCGGGGACGGATCTTCTTTCCGGCTGCATTTCTCGCGAGCACCTGCCTGCTGTTTGCGGGAAGCATCACGCTGCATCTGGCCTTGAAAGCCGTCCGTCAGGAGCGTCAGAGAACGTTCCGCCGCTGGCTGCTGGCAGCACTGGCCTGTGCATCCCTCTTCATGGGAACACAGCTCTACGGCCTGTGGTCGATGTTCCCCGCTGAACGGAAAGCAGAGGACGCTTCACTCGAAGTGCTGTCGTTCGTGTTCGCACTGACGAGCCTGCACGCGGTCCACTTCTTCGTGGCGTCGCTGTTCGTCTGTTTCGTCACCGCGCGGACAACGCTGTCCCGGTACGATCATGAATACTACTGGGGAGTCAAAGTCTGTGCCTGGTTCTGGGACGCATTGGGAATTGTCTGGCTGGCAATCCTGGGGATTTTCACAATCGTGATCCAGTAGGGTCCGCTGTGCGGACCGCAAGACTGCCCCCCTTTTCTAATTCTGGTCCGCACAGCGGACCCTACGGAATCTCTTTCGTCGGTGCATTGAAACGTTCCGGAGATGGCTATAATGAACAAAACTCCACCTCCCATTGAAACGGATTTCCATGCCCGCTGCCGATATCGTCATTCGAGGCGCACGAGAGCATAACCTGCGCAGCGTCGACCTGGTTCTCCCCCGTAATCAATTGATCTGCATGACCGGCGTGAGCGGGTCGGGAAAGAGTTCGCTGGCGTTCGACACGCTCTACGCCGAAGGTCAGCGCCGGTATGTCGAATCGCTCTCGACGTACGCCCGCCAGTTTCTCGGCCAGATGCCCAAGCCCGATGTCGACACCATCACCGGGCTCGCGCCGTCAATCTCGATTCAACAGAAAGTCACCTCCCGGAACCCGCGCAGCACGGTCGGAACGATCACAGAGATCTACGACTATCTGCGAGTGCTATTCGCCCGCGTCGGTCAGGGACACTGTGTTCGCTGCCAAAAACCGATCACCGCCCAGTCGACGGATCAGATTCTGGAAAGCCTGATGTCGCTGCCGGAGGGGACGAAGTTTCAGATTCTCGCTCCCCTGATCCAGCAGCAGAAAGGGGAGTTCCGCGATCTGTTTGCAGACCTGCTCAAACAGGGATTCGTCCGGGCCAGAGTCGATGGCGAAGTGGTCAGCCTGTCCGACGACCTGGGTCTCAAAAAGCATTTCAAACACACGATCGACGTGATTATCGATCGACTGGTCGCTGGGAAGGGACAGCGGACCCGACTGGCCGACGCCATTGAAACCGCGACCAAGCTCAGCGAAGGTCGATTGATTCTGCTGACCGACGGCGACAAGCCGGAAGAGCGACTGTTTTCGTCGAAGTACGCCTGCCCCGATTGCGGGATCAGCTACGATCCCCCGTCCCCGCAGCTGTTCAGCTTCAACAGCCCGCTGGGCATGTGCCGTGAGTGCACCGGCCTGGGGATGCGCCACGACTTCATTCTCGACCGCCTGATTACTCATCCCGAGCTTTCCATTTCCAAAGGGGCGATTGATCTCATCCCCTCATTTCGCAAGGTCGGTCGCTGGCGTCGACACATCCTCAACGGTGTCGCTGATGCCATTGAAACAGACCTGGGACTGGTCGACGGGGCTCTGTACAAGATTCCCTGGGAAGATCTTCCCGAGCCTGCGAAACAGAAATTCCTGCGGGGAACCGGCGACCGGCACATCACCTTCTCCTGGCGACACTCCGGCGGAGTCTGGAAGCATGGAGGAGTGTGGAACGGATACCTCTCAGAACTGCTTGACGACTATCTCAAGGGGAAAAACCCCATGCGTCGCAAGCAGCTGGAGAAGTACATGGAAGTTGTTCCGTGTACCAGCTGTGACGGGGCGAGACTGAATCCGCAGGCCAGAAATGTCCGGATCACTTCGAAGACGTTGAGTGTTGAGCGGGCCGCGTCTAGTGGGAAAGGAAAAGCTTCCACAGCCAAAGCCCAGCTCTCACTGCCTGAAGTCTGTGGACTCTCCGTTGATCATGCTGTTCAGTTTTTCGAACAGCTCGACCTCTCACCGACAGCGGCCCACATTGCGGAAGAGGCAATTAAAGAGATTCGCGGCCGGCTCGGATTCCTCAAGAAATGCGGGCTCGGTTATCTCGCGCTCGACCGTTCTGCTCCCACGCTTTCCGGAGGAGAATCCCAGCGGATCCGTCTGGCTGGTCAGATCGGTTCGGGATTGGTGGGAGTGCTCTACATTCTCGATGAGCCGTCGATCGGTCTGCACCCCCGCGACAACGACATGCTGTTGGGAAGTCTGCTGAATCTTCGGGATCAGGGGAATACCGTCATCGTCGTCGAACACGATGAAGACACCATGCGGGCTGCCGATCATCTGGTCGACTTCGGCCCGGGTCCGGGTGTCCGCGGAGGGGAAGTGGTCGCGCAGGGAACTGCCGAAGAAGTGATGAAGAACGAACGGAGCGTCACCGGGGCGTACCTCTCCGGAAGAACGTCCATTCCGATTCCTAAAGAACGCCGCGCGCCCGGCAAGAATCATCTGAAGATTGTCGGCGCTGCCCATCACAACCTGCGCAATATCGATGTGGAGATCCCGCTGGGACTGTTTGTCTGTGTGACCGGCGTCAGTGGCTCCGGCAAGAGTTCGCTCTGCAACGACATTCTCTGGGAAGTCCTCAACCGCGACTTGAATAAAGGCAAGGGGACACCCGGGGCGCATCAAAAGATCACTGGGCTGAAACTGCTCGACAAGGCGATCGACATCGATCAGTCGCCGATCGGACGAACTCCCCGGTCCAATCCCGCTACGTACGTGAAGCTCTTCGATGAGATCCGCACGCTGTACACGCAGCTGCCGCAGGCGAAGATTCGCGGATACACCCCGGGACGGTTCAGTTTCAACGTGGCGGGAGGACGCTGCGAAGCGTGTGAAGGGAACGGCGCCACGAAGCTCGAGATGGATTTCCTCGCCGACATCTGGGTCCCCTGCACCGTCTGTAACGGCAAACGCTTCAATCACGAAACTCTCGAAGTGAAATACCGTGAGAAGTCGATCGCAGACGTCCTCGACATGGACGTGCAGGAAGCACTGGAACACTTCAAGAATCACCCCAAGATTCATCGAATGCTGCAAACGCTGCATGATGTCGGACTCGACTACATGAAGCTTGGTCAGGCCTCGCCAACGGTCTCAGGAGGCGAAGCCCAGCGAATCAAACTGGCCCGCGAACTCGGAAAGCGCTCGACCGGCAAGACGCTGTATCTGCTGGACGAACCGACCACTGGTCTGCATTTCGAAGACGTGCGCAAGCTGATCGAGGTGCTGCAGGGGTTTGTGGATGAAGGGAACACCGTGCTCGTGGTCGAGCACAATCTGGACGTCATCAAGACGGCCGACTGGGTCATCGACCTCGGTCCCGAAGGTGGAGACGGCGGCGGCCAACTGATCGTCGAAGGGACCCCGGAACAGGTTGCGAAATGCAAAGAAAGCCATACCGGAAAAGCACTCGCCCCCATCCTGTTCCCGAAGAAACAAACCGCATCATCCCAGAAGAAAGCGACATCCAATCGCTCTTCCCTGTCCCCTCTCCCCTCCCAGGACTCCATCACCATTCGCGGAGCCTCCCAGCACAACCTGCAGTCAGTTGACATCACCGTGCCCCGCGACAAGATGAGCGTCTTCTGCGGGCCGAGCGGTTCCGGGAAGACCTCACTGGCGATGGACACTCTGTATGCCGAAGGACAGCGGCGCTATGTGGAATCGCTGTCCGCATACGCCCGCCAGTTTCTGGGTCAGATGCCCAAGCCAAGGCTTGAACACATCTCCGGCCTCTCTCCGTCCATCGCCATTGAACAGAAAACCGTCGGGGCGACACCTCGTTCGACAGTCGGAACCGTCACCGAAATCTACGACTACCTGCGAGTCCTCTTCGCCCGGCTGGGACAGATGTACTGTCCCGACTGTCAGCAACCGGTCTCCCGCCAGACGACCGACCAGATCGTCGAACGGGTGCAAGCGATGCCGAACGGAACAAAGCTCTACATCGCTGCCCCGATGCAGATTGCTGTCGGGCAAAGTTATGAGAAGCTGTGGGATCGGCTCGGGACGCAGGGATTTCTCCGGGTCCGGATCAACGGGACGACACATGCGATTGAAGATGTTCCGAAGATCGACCACAAGCGGGAACATGTCGTCGAAGCGATCATCGACCGCGTGAAAGTCGATTCGGAGAGCCGCGGCCGCATCGCTGATTCCATCGAGACCGCCCTCGAACTCGGACGCGGAGTGGTTCACCTGGTGCACGTCGAATCCGACAAACCGGAGTCGGACTGGCAGGTCGATCAACTCAGCCTGCACTACTCCTGTCGGCACTGCGGTGCGGGAATCAATTAAGTCGACGTCAAAAATGCTCCAATTGTCAGAGCACGCTGCGTGAGCAAGTGCATTTCATTGTTCAGCGAGAAAAATGCACTCGCTCACGCTTCGCGCTCTGGCAGTCAGTCGACGTTCAGCGAATTCCTTCTTCTGCGAGCACTGTGCGGACGAGATCCGGGGAAACCCCTTTCACAATCTCAACGTGTCCCAGCTTTGAGGGAAGGACGAATCGCAGTTGGCCCCCGACGGTCTTTTTGTCGAGCTGCATGCGGTGCAGAACATCATCTGCCTTCAGCTTCTCCGGGTGCGGCAGCTGGACTGGCAACCTGAGCCCTTTGAGCAGTTCATACTGACGGCGAGTGACATCCGCATCGATTCTCCCCAGCGCCTGAGCGAGTCGGCTGGCGGAAAGCATCCCGATGGCGACCGCTTCTCCATGTAGAAGCTCGCCGTATCCGGTCAGCGCTTCGTAAGCATGTGCGAAGGTATGCCCGTAATTGAGAATGGCACGCAGGCCGGTCTGTTCGTATTCATCCTGCTCGACCACTTCTGCTTTTAATTCGCAGCTGCGGGCGATCGCATAATTGACCACTCCGGGATCACGGCAGTTCAGCTCGGTCACATTCCGCTCGAGGAACTCAAAGAACGGTGCATCCAGAATCACGCCGTACTTCACCACTTCAGCAAGCCCTGCCCGGTACTCACGATCCGGAAGAGTCTCCAGAGCAGCAGTGTCGATCAACACCCCCAGCGGCTGGTGAAACGCACCGATCATGTTTTTGGCCTGAGGGTGATTGATCCCGACCTTCCCTCCGACGGAGCTGTCCACATCCGCCAGCAGCGTGGTCGGAACCTGCACGAACGGGACACCTCGCATGAATCCAGCCGCGACAAAACCGGCCGCGTCCCCGACAACACCTCCGCCGACTGCAACAACAACAGTCCGGCGATCTGCCTGAAAATCGATGAGATGATCCCAGGCTGCGGAGATGACTTCGAGTCGTTTGGACTGTTCCCCCGGCTCCATTTCGAAGAGCGTGGTGCGAATCTTCTGTTCATCCAGGCTGGCCCGGACCACTTCCGCGTGCCGCCGGACATTCGCATCCGTGATGATGCAGGCTGAGGCTCCGGCAACCCCGCCGTAACGGCTGGTCAGCCAGTTCAGGATCGACTCGCCCGACGACTTGAGAAAGTTCTGACCGACGATGATCTCGTAACTCCGGTCTCCCAGCGAGACCCCTACGATACGACGATTGTCAGACTCAGACACGGTGGGCACTTGAAACTCCAATATTGAGCCGCAGCCAGCGAGTGATCGCGGAAGCGGATGTTGATTTTCCGGAATTCCCAAGCATACCAGAGACGAAAAAAGGCTGCGACGCGTTCGTCGCAGCCTTTGGTGATTTTTCCGGGACAGACTCCAGAGAGTCCGCCTGCCTGTTATCGGCAACCGCAGCCAACCGAGGAGTAGCCGAACGCCCCGTAGTAGGCATTGTAGTTCGGGGCAGTGTTGATCGTCGAAATCGGGCCAGCGACGTAGGGAGCGTAATCATAGCCCGAGCTGACCGTGCTGTAGCCGTAAGGAGCATATCCAGCCTGATACGTCACGGGAGAAGCGTATCCAATGCTGTTGTACAGACCGTAGGAGTACGAAGGACGGTAACCGCCGCTGTAGAGGCTGCCGTGTGAATAATACGGGTAACCGGTCGAAGCCCAGCCGCCGTATCCAGCACCATAACCCCAGCCGGTGTACGGATAGCCGTATCCCCGATAGCCGGTTGTGTACGCCGAGTAGGAAGGATATCCCCCGCCATAATAACCGGCGTAGTACCCACGAGCGTAGGCCCGATGCCATCCCCCCGCAGCGGCCTCATTTGTCTCGACGCATGCGAAAACTGCGGCCACGAGCCCGAGTGCTGCGAGAATGGAATACCGACTCATAAGTTGCTCCGGAGTGTAGATCGAGGTTGAGCTGACAGTTGGCTTCTGAAAAATACCACGCGACTCGCAGATGAGGAGGACAAACCGCGAAAGAGCGTTGCGGTTCGCCGTTCACTTTGAAGTGATCATGACTTCTGGATGTGGAATGTCAACATTACAAATTACACATTAGGCCCATTTTACCGATCTTGCCAATTAGGCGGCATTAGTCACAACGATTTCAAGAGCCGCTCAAAATGTTCCGCCGATACGGGTTGTGCCGGAATTGACAGGCTCGTTCGCGGAGACGAAAACCCGGGATAAGAGCCTCGCAACTCTGACGGGACTTCACTCCTCAAAGTGTCACGGGTCAAAGACGGTCCCATTCGCAATTCACTTCCGCCACCGCGGTGAACGACAGGAAAGACCACATGCTTCGATATTCCCAGATTCTCTGTTCGCTGGCGCTGCTTTTCGCCGGCAGTTCGTGGGCAACGGCCGACGAGACTCCGCTTGCCTATTTCGGAGGAGATGTCTCAGTTCTGATCCGGCTGAAAGAACCGGACCAGACCATGGAGAAAGTCATTGGACTGGTCAACAAAGTTCAGCCAGGGGCCGGTGAGGCGATCAAGTCGCAGCAGTCCGACAGCCTCGGCCGCATGATTTCCAACCCGACTCTGACGGGAGTCGACCAGTCCCGCGACTGGTACGCCGGAGTCTACTGCGAGGAATCGGCCCCGCCGACCGTGGTTTTCGCCATTCCAGCCCTGAACGCGGAAGACCTGGTCAGTGCCCTGGGGGAGGAAGTCAGCTCGGACGTCAAGGACCGCTGGGTTCTGTACACCGACGCCGAAGAACTTCCGGAAGCGGACGAAGCAGACTCCGCTGCGACCAAACTCGGAAGTACCGGGATCACCACCTTCACCACCGGCGATCTGACAGTCTATGTCAACATCGAGCAGCTTTCGGAAGTGTACGCTGAGCAGATCGAACTCGCTCAGGACAGAGTCCTGGAATTTCTGAATCAGCTCCGATTCCTTCCGCAGCAGAGTGGAGTGAACATTCAGGCGGTCATCGACATTTATGGAACGATGGCGGAAAGCTTCTTCCAGGCCCTCGAGGACGGACAGACGTCGCTGGCTTCGGTGACCATTACCGACACGGAAATTGTCTTCAGCAAACAGGTCGCTTTCGAAGGAGATTCTGCTTCGGCAAACTTCCTGGCAAAGAACGAGACCAGCGACATGCCGATGCTGATGAAACTTCCTGAAGGGGCTTCGCTGTATTACGGCTTCAGCGGAGGAGTCCGGGACCTGACGAAGTTCGGCCTGAAAATGTCTCTCGCGATGTCCGACGACGCCGAAGCTGTCGAGAAGCTGGAAGAACAGCTGACCGAACTGGACAACGTCGAGTTCGGCCCTGGAGTTGCCGCCATCAAAGTGCAGGGTTCCAAGGACGGAATGCTGCAGATGTCCAGCATCTTCGAAGCCAAACCGGTCGATGTCGTTCGCAAGTTCATGCGGTCTGTCGTGAACCTTGCCGGCAGCATGAAAACCGAGATGTTCCAGCAGACTTCGACCTTGCAGGAAGATGCGGAAACCTACGGCAACTTCAAAGGGGACATCATTACGGTCAAACAGGAATTCAACGAGGATGCTGATCCCAGCGGCATTCAGGAGAAGATCCAGACCCTGATGTTCGGCACTGAGGGAATGCAGTCGCGAACGGTCTATCTGGAGGGGGAGTACGCCACCACATTCGGAGGGGGCGAGAAGGCGATGAAGGATCTCCTGAAGCTGGTGGAGTCCTCCAAGTCCAATGCCGCATTGGAGAAATACCGCGCCAACGTCATGAAGGAAGCGAATCTCTTTACGTTCCTAGACCTGTCCGGTCTGGCGGCGAACGCACTGCGGGCAGTCTCCGCGGTTGAGGAGTTCGGTTCGCCGATCAGCAGTCAGATGATCGACAGCCTGAACCTGAAAACGACTTACATCAGCATGGCGGTCGGTTCCGAAGAGAACGTGCTGAAATCGGAATTGCGTCTGCCGATCGACCAGATCATTGGTCTCACCAAACTGGGAGTGCTGGTTGGAAGCGGAGCCCGGGGCGGACTGTAAGCCGTCACTCACAATCGCTGAAAACAAAGAAGCCGCACACGAAAAATGTGCGGCTTCTTTTGATTTGAGCTCATCCGTCGCGGGATCAGATCGCTTCGCCGCCGGACTCTCCGGTGCGGATTCGAATCACATCCAGAATATCGGTGACAAACAGTTTCCCGTCGCCGACACGTCCGGTGCGAGCCGACTCCATAATGGCGCTGAGCGCTTTGTCGAGCACAGAATCTTCGATGACGATTTCCAGCTTCAGCTTGGGCAGGAAATCGACGGTGTATTCCGCACCACGATACTGTTCTTTATGGCCGCGCTGGCGTCCGAAACCACGGACTTCACTCACGGTCATTCCGACGATGCCCGCGTCGGTCAAGGCTGTCTTGACGTCTTCCAGTTTGTAGTGCCTGATAATGGCTTCAACTTTTTTCATGCATGTTCCCTGCAGTCAAAGGCAATCGGATGAGGACTCGAATGAAGGGCCATCGGTGATGGCGGACAATTTACTGAAAAACACGATCCGCAGGGTCCCGGCGACACATCACAGTGTCGCCGGAGAGATGCGCGATGCCACGCAGCACGACGGAGCTGTTCAGGCAGAACCGCGTACTGCAGGCGAATTCAGAAGCGATCGCGGCTGAATCACCTGCAGTCGACAGAGCACCTGCATTACAGTGACTCACCACCGGTTTCGCCGGTCCGGATGCGAATGGCTTCCTGCAGGTCGCTGATGAAAATCTTACCGTCCCCAATCTGACCGGTCCGGGCGGTTTTGAGAATCGCATCTACAGCGGTCTGCACTTCGTCATCGGCAACGACGACTTCCATCTTCACCTTCGGCAGGAAATCGACGGTGTATTCGGCTCCGCGATACTGCTCCTTGTGCCCCTTCTGGCGTCCGAATCCCCGGACTTCCGAAACCGTCATGCCGGACACTCCGGCTGCGGTCAATGCGTCCTTGACCTCTTCAAGCTTGAAGTGCCGGATGATTGCTTCGATCTTCTTCATGAAAACTTTCCTTTCGAGGATGTAAGCGCTGTTCCAATCTGGTTCAGCGCCACTGCTGAGTCAAGTCCGCGACTGACTGAGATGCCCAGGTGAATCAGAGGAATATGTAGCCTTCTTCGCCATGCTGACTGAGGTCCAGTCCCTGCAGTTCCTCTTCCTGAGTCACTCGCAGCCCCATGGTGGCGTCCAGAATCTTGAGAAGAATGAACGTTCCCACAATCGCGAGGCCCATCGCAGCCCCCACGCCCACCAACTGATTGATCACCTGTCCGGGATTCCCTTCGAGAAGCCCTCCGGCCCCTTCCGTCACGCTCTTCGTCGCGAAGACACCTGTCAGAATCGCCCCCAGAGTTCCACCCACTCCGTGCACGCCGAAGGCGTCCAGAGAATCATCATAGCCCAGTGCATTCTTCAGCTTGGTGCAGGCCAGATAGCAGACCAGACCGGCAGCCAGACCCAGAATCACACCGTGAATCGGATTCACTGCTCCTGCAGCGGGGGTAATGCAGACCAGACCGGCCACCCCCCCGGAACATGCTCCCAGGGTCGTCGGCTTGCCGTGACCGATCCATTCCGCGATGGACCAGGACAGCACGCCAGCTGCAGCTGCCAGATGTGTTGCGAAGAAGGCATTCACTGCCCATTTGTCTGCATGCAGGGCACTTCCGCCGTTAAAACCGAACCAGCCCACCCACAGCAGGGCCGCCCCGATACAGGTGTAGGTCAGGTTGTGAGGAGGCATCGGCTCATGTCCGAATCCATGTCGCTTGCCGATCAGGATACAGCAGATCAATGCGGAGACACCCGAACTGATGTGCACGACGGTTCCGCCAGCGAAGTCAAATCCCGGGAACAGGGCGTCCTTATTGAAGACGTTCAGCCAGCCGGCATCGGACCAGACCCAGTGAGCGATCGGGCAGTAGACGACGAGTCCCCACAGGACGGAAAAGACCGCCATCGTGCTGAACTTCATGCGTTCCGCGAAGGCACCGCAGATCAGTGCGGGGGTGATGATGAAAAACATCCCCTGGAACAGGCAGAAGATCATTTTGGGAACCGCTTCTTCGAGCGGTCGTCCTTCCCCTGCGATCACCCCGTTCAGGAAGAGGTGGTCGAGGTTCCCCAGGAAAGGATTGGTGCCTCCGAACGCCCAGCTGAAACCGATGATCGACCACAGAACCGACATCAATCCCATCAGGAAGACGCACTGCATCATCACGCCGAGAATATTTTTTTTACGGACGAGACCGCCGTAAAACATTGCGAGCCCAGGTGCTGTCATCATAAGCACCAGTGCTGCCGAAGTAAGCATCCAGGCAACGTCGCCCGTGTCCGCCGGGACGATTCCAGCTTCTACGTCCGCTGCGGATTCCACCGGAGAGGGGGCCTGCATTTCGGTGACCGGCTCCTGAGCGGGAGCATCCTGTCCGAACGCAAAAACAGCCTGAAAACTGCAGAAGTACAAGGCCGCCAGCAGCGGCCGCCATCGCAAACCATTCATCATTTGCTTTCTCTTCCGAGCAAAAAGAGAGTTATCGGTCCCCGGGCAACAGCGACTCCGGAGTGGTCACTTCACAGATTGCTCAAATGCAAGGCCTGTGCCACTTTTGTCGGCAAGAGAATTCTGTTGGATGCGGGGCGACCGTCGGACCGCATCCTCAGAAATCGGCGAAAGAGTCCGCCGTGACCAGAATCAGCATCAACAGGCCGAAAATCAGCTTCCCAGCCGTTCCGAGCAATCGCCCGACGAGGGCCCCTTTGCCGATCTCCACTCGCTCGGTGTGAGTTTTTCCCCGCTCGCCGAAATAGGCACCAGCAAATGCCCCCACCGCTCCCCCTACGAGGGCGCCGATCAGCGGACCGGCCACCGGGACGGGAATTCCGATCATCGCTCCGCCGATACTCCCAACCAGAGAGCCTCCAATGGCCATGATCGCTCCACGTCGGCTGCCGCCCCGTTTCGCTGCTCCGGCCGCTCCGGCCACGAACTCCCAGACTTCCCCGAGAATTGCCAGCACCAGCGACACAATCAGGATCGTCCAGCTCACCTCAGGATGCAGGTCGGCAGGGAGGACAAATTTGTAAATGACCGCGAAGATCAGCAGCAGCCAGTTCCCCGGGAGGCCAAAAAAGTTCGAGCCCCACGCGAGCGTGTTCGAAAGGAACAGAATGAACGCCCAGAGATAGATCATGAAGCCGGTCGTCTACAGCCGAGGAACCAAAACAACGCCAGGTTCACTGTAATGGATTCACACCGTTTTCGCTCCGCTGCGTGTGAAAGGAATTCCCCGGAAGTGACTGAGCACACCCGTCCACCTCGCCCGGGTCTTCATCTTCGCGTAAAATTCACATCGATCCACTATGAAGCCGCCAGTGTCAGGAAAGTCCTTCCCCTTTGAAAAGTGGATTCCATGCCCTATGCCTTCCGTCGATCTGAATCGGTTCAGGAGGGACTGCGCCGCATTGCCTGCGATCAGCTGCGGATCGCAGTGGCTTCGCTGAGCGAGACGATAGAAGATCAGCTCGAGGGGATCCACGAAGCACGCAAGTGCATCAAGAAGCTGCGTGCAGTCCTGCGACTTCTCCCGTCCGGGGACCGAAGCTGGGCCGGCCGTGTGGATGGCGAGGTGAAGTCTGTCGCCCACACGCTTGCAGAAGTCCGCGATCAGGATGCGTTGCGACAGGCACTCGGCCGGGTTCAGAAATCCTCCCGGCCTGAAGGGGACGCTGCCCTCTTCGAAGACGCGTTAAGCAGGCTCGAGCACGCAGGCCTTCATCCAGGGGTCGCACTTGAACAGTTTCAGCAGCATCGCCCCGGAATCGTGTTGAAGCTCGAGCAGCTGGTCGGCGTCGTTGAGGCGGCGGAGATTAGTCCGATCTCCCCCCGCAAAGTCCTGAAAAATATCGCGAAGAGGTACTGCCGCGGAAGAGACAGGTTCCGTTCGCTGACTGAAGATTCTGACCCCGAGGCCATGCACGAATGGCGAAAATGCAGCAAGGACTATTGGTATCATCTCCGCCTGCTGAAGAAGGTCTGGCCGGAGTGTATGACCCCGATGATTCAGGCGAGTTCTGAATTGTGCGACCTGCTGGGAGAAGACCGTGACCTGGGACTGCTGGCGGAGGCGTTCGGTGACGAAGAGAAGCTCCAACCGCTGACGAAGCTGATCAAACGACATCAACATCGAGCAAGGAAACGGGCGCTCCAGTTGGGGACGCTGATCTTCGCAGAGAAGAAATCTGCTCTGAAACGAAGGCTCCACTGCTATTGGGACTCGTGGAAGTCCGTCGACGATGAATGAGCAGCCGAACGATCGGTTCGACTACCGGTCCATGTAGTCGAGCTGAATTTTCACGATATCTTCCGCCCGTGCGAAGAAGGCGTCGAGGACTTTTGGATCGAAGTGAGTCCCTCGCCCCTCATCCAGAATCTGAAAACATTTCTCGCGGGGGAACGGTTCTTTATAGGCTCTTCGCGTGCTGAGCGCGTCGTAGACGTCCGCCACAGCGGTCATCCGACCTTCAATGGGGATATCTTCACCTTTTAATCCCAGAGGATACCCTTCGCCGTTCCACCATTCATGGTGCGTCTGCGCGACCCGGGCGGCGAGCATCAGCAGCGGTGAACTCGGGACGTGCAGCAGGCTGGCCCCCAACCGGGCATGCGAGCGCAGCAACGTGGCTTCCTGCTGAGGAAGCGGCTGAATGATCTCTTTGGCGATCGCACAATGCGTCTTCATCACAGCATACTGCTCCGGGTCCAGCTTCCCCGGCTTATGCAGAATGGAATCAGGAATCCCGATCTTGCCGATGTCATGCAATTGTGCAGCGAGTTCAATGATTTCGATGCGAGACTGGCTGAAGCCCAGTTCCCGCGCGATCACTCCCACGTATTTTCCGACTCGGACCACGTGATGACCGGTATCGTCATCGCGGAATTCCCCGGCTCGCGCAAGGCAGTGGACCACTTCTTCGCGGGAGGCTGCCAGTTCCGCAGTCCGTTTGCGAACCTGATCTTCGAGCCACTCCGAATGACTGGCCTGCTGGTCACGGTACTGCTTGTTGAGGAGCAGGTTGCGGACACGTGGGAGCAGGTCCATTGGGTCGACCGGCTTGGAGAGGAAGTCCGAGACTCCCAGTTCCAGGCAGACCTGCTTGATGTCACGATCCGCAGTTTCAGTCAGAACGATGAACGGGACATACTTCAGGGACTGGTCGACGCCAACCACATGGAGAATGTCGATCCCGCTGATTTCCGGCATCGCAATATCGAGTAGCACCAAGTCCGGCTTTTCATGGCGAATGAGGTCAGCCGCTTCACTGGGATCCGAAGTCGTGATGAAGTTCGTATAACCGGCGTCGCTGAGATAGTGCTTGAGCGTGCGGATGTGAACGGCTTCATCGTCGACGATCACGATCCTTGATGCTTTCGTGCACATCGCCTTCCGCGAAATCGTCGAGTCCAGTGTGCGCTGCAGTGATGCGACGCTCACCAGTTGCGATTCCAGCGAAGATCGGGAATGTGCCGGTTCTACAAGTAGAGTCATGACGAGGCTCGGTGCCAGAAGGGGTCCCCTTGCACATGTAGCTCAGAAGCATCGTCACGTCCCGGGAATTCCCAATCCGCGGGCGAGTTTGTGACCCTCCCAGGTTTCCGAATGGCTGCGACGATCAGAATCGGACGAACCCATCGGATGCGGAGAATCCGTGCCGAGGGACGTCAGCGGACCGGACGGTCGCGATCGCACGCTCCCGAATCTCCTTCTGGATCGAAAATCCCGCTTGCAGCGAATGCGCCGACTGGTCCGGTTGTAGCGATCAAAGTAGTCGAAACAGTCTTAGGGGCTGTTCCGTCTGCGAAAAAGCCTGAAAAAATCCTGTCGAATCAACTCTACCGGATAGAGCGATCAGTTCTTCTGGAAACTTCGTAAAGACGCCTCATGCCTGAAAGAGCGATTTCAAATCTTCCGATGCACAAGCTGAGAGTTTCGTTTTTCTGGCGGGAACGGTTTCCCGTCGGGGTATCACCGAGTTCACTGAATGCACCACATTCGAGCAGTTCTGGCAACCGGACTGATCCTGCAGCTGAGCTCCGCTCTGACCTGTGCCGCGCCCCCACGGGACTCGCGTTCGGCGACCCCCATTGTCTCACTCTCTCCGCAGATCGAAGAGCTGGATGACAGCACAATTCCCGCTCCTCTTCCTTCCGCAGTCGCTGAACAGCAGGAAGGCAAGTCGCCAGCAGTCGCGGCCCCCCGGCAGCTCTTTCCGTCTCCACGGCAATTCTTCAAGAGCCTGACACGGAACTCAGTCGCACCGGATCCAGCCCCGGCAGCAGCCCCGCAGAATGAGGCACCGCTGGGGACCCGTCGTGACATTGTGACGATCTCCGGACAGCAGCTGAGTCCTATCCCGGAAAGCCCCCGGATCGAACCGCCGCTTCCGCAGCTCATCACCCCGGACTACAGCGTTGACCCTCCACAACAGGTGTCGGAGCTTCCGCCAGTCTCGTGTGACCAATGCACCAGCGAGCCGGGCACGGTCGCGGTCGCTCCTCGTTCGCCGAAGATTGGCAGCCGGCTCCGCTTTCCGCACCTGTCATCACTGTTCGCGAAATGATGTCGTGAAGCGCATCGACAGGTGATTCGGCGCGGTGACTCTGAACCGTCGAGCCGTGTTGCTCAGCCCCCGATGGCGTGCATGGGGCGAAGTGGCTGTACGAAGTCTGCAGCATTGATATGGTGCCCGGCCCACTTCTCGTGGATCGACTTCCGGACCGCAGAGGTGATCTGGTCATCGTCTGCCCCTTCACGGAGCAACGCCCGGAGATCGCACTCTTCCAGACTGAAGAGACAGTTGCGGAGTTTGCCGTCGGCGGTGATGCGAAACCGGTTGCAGTTCTGACAAAACGGCTCGCTGACCGACGGGATGAAACCGATCCGACCAAGACCGTCCGCGAACCTGTAGTCGGTGGCAGGAGCAGCGGGATCGGGATTCTCTTCCGCCACGAGTGGCATGATCTCGCGAGAGAGGATCTCGCGAATCGTCGAAGCGGCCAGCACCTTGTCCCGTTCCCAGGCACAGTCGGCGTCCAATGGCATGTATTCGATGAAACGAATTTCGCAGCCTGATTGCCGGGCGAAATGACCGAACGGGACAATTTCGGAATCAGTCACTCCACGAATCGCAACGGCATTGATCTTGATGGGATCAAACCCCGCACTCCGCGCCGCTTCGATCCCTTCCAGCACCTGCTCGTAGCCACTGCGTCGGGTAATCTCCTGAAACTTGACCGGGTCGAGTGCGTCCAGGCTGATGTTCAGTCGCCGCAGTCCGGCCCGATACAGCTCCGGCGCCTGCTCGGCCAGAAGGATTCCGTTGGTCGTCAGGCCGACGTCTTCAATCCCGGGGATCCCGACAATCTTTTCGATGAGGGTGGAAAGGTTCCGGCGGACGAGCGGCTCACCGCCGGTGAGTCGAACCTTATTGACCCCCAGCGGAACCATGAGACGAACAAAGCGTTCAATCTCCTCGAACGTCAGCAGGTCACGGCGATCCATGAACTGAACGTTCTCAGCCGGCATGCAGTAGAAGCAGCGAATGTTACAGCGGTCGGTGACGCTGATCCGCAGGTTCGTGTGCTTGCGGCCGAAGGTATCCAGCAGTGGCAGTTGTTCCTTCATGGTGAAAACCCGGCCGCGATCAGATGGACATCACCGACTTTGCTCAACAGAGTGGACGCCCGGAGCGGATGCCAGAATGTTGAGCTGCTCCCAGGTATAGATGCCCGTGTTGTGCCCGTCACTCCAGTCCACTTTCAGGGCATAGTTCCCGCTGAAGTTCAGAGCTGCCGGGACAATCGATTCCGGAATGGTATCCGGATTCAGAATCCGCTCTCCGGTGAATTCATTGACGCAGCTGGCGCAGGGACACTCGCAACGCAGAAGCTTGAACGGGTACCGCAGACACTTGTCCTGCGACCACTGAATTTCGAGGACACCTTGATCACGCAACGCGCGAATCTTCTCGGGAGGCTGAACCATAACCGCAGGAATTCCGACTTCGACAGCTTCGATAACAATTGAAGAGCAGGCTGCTCTTGCCAGAATTCGATCGTAGCAAGTTCGCTGGGAGCCGGCATCTCTCCGGTCCCGGCCTGAATCACCGACCTCCCGCTGGCCTTCGGAACTGCCGTCAACGACGCAATGCTCCAAGAGAGCGGGAATTCTAAAAAAAGGCCGCATCAACCCTCCAGAATTTCCCATCCCCCCCATTTCACGTAAGAGACAGAAGCTCGATTGACCGGCCCGATTCGCCACGTTAGGGTCAAGCTCATCAGGTGATTTTCAGGGCGAATCACCGGGAGAAAACGGGCTGAAGTCATTCGATTTGAAAATTCCAGACACCGATCCGGCTGTCAGCACGGACAGTGGTCTCAGGGAATTCCCCCCGGGACGCTGACTCGACTCAGGATCGCCTCACATCTCTTTGAAGTTCAGCTTCGATGTATCGATTTCTCGGACAAATCGTCAGTCGGTTCCCGATTACGTGGATCGCATTCTGGTTGATCTTCACCGTGATCGCCCATACCACCGCACCTACACCGGAAATGGTCTGGCAGGATGGTGAGCTGGCGTTTCTGCCGGAGAGTTCCCCGAGCGTCGAAGCGGTTCGAATCTATCGCGAGGCTTTCCAGAGCACTCTCAAGGAAGCCAACGAATCCGACAACGTCGGCACTTCGGTCCAGCAGGATCCCATGTCCAGCAGCGTCGTCGTCGTGCTGCAGCGACTGGATCGCCCGAACGGTCTGACGGAAGAGGACAATGCCTTCATCTCGGACGTCCTCGTCAAGAAGCTGGAAGAGCTCAAACGTACGACTCCCAAAGGCTACAACTGGACTCCCGAGCTGGAGCAGGAGCTGAACGAGGAGATTCCCGAGGCCGAACAGGTCATCAAGTCGATCTCCACCCCCAATGATGATCGGATCGGGGCACTGCTCACCAGTAAGAATCAGAAGGCGACGCTGGTGATCGTCGACCTGAAGACAGAATTTCTCGAACGGCAAAACCGCCTCGTGGTCGGCCGCATCGAACACTTCATCAAAGACCATGACCTGCAGCAGAAGCGACCGGCCGGGCTCTCTCTCGAGTTGAGCGGCTCCGCCACGGTGGGACGCGACATGCTCCGCGCAGAACAGGAAAGCGCCAAGAGAACGGAAGTCTTCACCAAGGGACTGGTGATCATCCTGCTGCTGGTGATTTACCGGGCGCCGTTACTTGCTCTGGTTCCGCTGGTCACGGTGGGGATCGCCGTGGAACTGGCGAAAGGCTTGCTGCGACTGATGGCCGGCTGGGGCTGGATCGGCCTGTTCAGCGGACTGGATGTGTATGTGACCGTCGTGGCCTACGGGGCCGGTGTGGACTACTGCCTGTTTCTGATTGCCAGGTACAAAGAGGAACTGGACAACGGTCTGCCTCACAAACGCGCCATCAGCTATTCGATCGAACGTGTGGGAGAAGCCCTCGCGACCAGTGCGGGAACGTGCATCATCGGCATCGGCATGATGATGTTTTCCCAGTTCGGCAAGTTCCGTCAGGCAGGCTTCGCGATTTCATTCTCCCTCGCGGTGGCTGTCTGCGTGGCCCTGACGTTCACTCCAGCGTTCCTGCTGATCTTCGGCAAATGGGCCTTCTGGCCGGACGTGCGCAAGGGAGAAGTCGGCGAGAAATCGGGATGGCTTCCCCGTTCGAGCATGTGGAGCCTGTTGCAGGATCAGCATGTTCTGGAGCGGGTCTGGCAGTACATGGCCGATCTGCTTCGCCGCCAACCGGGCCGTGTCTTCATGGCCACGGTGATCATCATGATGCCGCTGGCGATCATTGGCGTCCTTTATCAGGACGATGTGAGCTATGGACTGCTCTCCGACCTGCCGCAGGATGAACCGAGCGTTGTCGGGGCCAAAGCAGTTCAAAGCCATTTCCCAGCGGGGATCACCGGCCCGGACACCATGTTCATCCGGTTTCCAGAAGAGGTCCTCCAGGAGGTGTTCGACGGCAACGACCTGAAGTCGATCCCCGTTGCGGAAAAGCTGAGTGCCACCATCACGAAGAACCTGCTGGAACGGGAAGATCCCGCAGCTCCCACGGGCCATTCCGACGAGCTGATTGGGATTGCTGACATTCGCAGCCAGCATTACCCGCTGGGAACCAATCCCAAAGCTTTGGAATACCTCTCGAACCTTCCCCTGCGCAGCCGCGGAGCCAAACGGACCTTTGCTCACCGAACCTACACCAGCCTCGATGGTCCATTGGCCGGTCAGGTCATGCGGCTGGACGTCATCCTGAACGACGACCCGTTTTCGCGAAACTCCGTCAGAAATCTCGCCCGCCTTGAGAATGCCGTCAAAGAATCGATCCACTTCCCGCCGGATTCGGAGATCACTCCTGAACAATCGAAAAAACTGCGGGACTCGGCGAAGATCTACACGCTCGGAACAACAGCCGCCATCCGTGACATCAAGTCTGTCACCGACCACGACCGTATCCTGATTGACGTGCTCGTGACGGTGTCGGTGTATCTGATCATTGTCCTGATGCTGCGGCAGCCGGAAATCTGTGCATACCTGATCATCACGGTGATCTTCAGCTACGTGGTCACGATCGGGGCGACCTACATGGCATTCTACCTGTGGGATCCGGTCGGCTTCCACGGCATCGACTGGAAGGTCCCCATCTATCTATTCACGATCCTGGTGGCGATGGGAGAGGATTACAACATTCTGCTGATGTCCCGCGTCACCGAGGAACAGGAAACGCATGGCCGGACCGAGGGGGTGCTGCAGGCTCTGATGAAGACCGGGAGCATTATCTCCACCTGCGGTATCATCATGGCGGGTTCGTTCGTCACCCTGATGGCGGGTTCGCTGATGGGGATGGTGCAGATGGGATTCGCACTCGCCTTCGGGGTGCTGCTGGACACGTTCGTTGTCCGGCCCATTCTGGTTCCCGCCTACCTGATCCTTCTGTATGATGGTCGGTTCGGAAAGTTCGGTCGTTTCATGGGGGCCCCACCCGATGTGGTGGAGGCGTCTCCCACGGAATCCGAACTGGTTCGCGACTCAGTCTGACCCCTGCCTCGCACGTCCTGCCAGAAGAATTGCGGAGTTTCGTCCATGCCCTCTCGTCTGTGGTTGTTCGCCCTGCTATGCCTGAACGTTGTCCCCACCCTGCAGGCGGAAGACTGGCCTCAGTGGCGCGGGGCCAAGCGGGACGGAAAGGCGCAGGAGCCCGGACTGAAACTCGACTGGAAAGAAAAGCAGCCGGAGCACCTGTGGACGATCGACGGCATGGGCTCCGGCTACGCCAGCGTCTCAATCGCGGACAACCGGCTCTTTACCACGGGCAATCTCCCGCAGGGGCAATCGGTCATCTGCATCAATACGGAAACACATGAGCCCGTCTGGTCCACACCACTCACCGGCCAGTCTCCGGAACATGGATACCCTGGTTCGCGGTGCACCCCGACCGTGGATGGGGACCGGGTTTACGCAATCTCCTCCGATGGACAGGTCGCCTGCCTGCAGGCTTCCGACGGCAAGATTCTCTGGAAGCGAAGCTTCGTCGACGACTGGCAGGGACAGATGATGTCCGGCTGGGGCTTCTCGGAATCTCCCCTGATCGACGGCGATCAGCTGATCTGCACACCGGGAGGCCCGGAGGCGATGATGGTCGCCCTGAACAAAAACACCGGCAAGGAAATCTGGAAAACTGCCGTCCCGTATGCGGGTGACCGCGGCAAAGACGGGGCAGCGTATTCGTCGATCGTCATCTCCAACGCCGGTGGAGTGAAGCAATACGTCCAGCTGATCGGCCGGGGACTCATCGGGGTTCGGGCGAAAGATGGAAAGCTGTTGTGGGGGTATGACAAAGTCGCCAACGACGTCGCCAATATCCCCACGCCGATCTGCTCGGGGGACTATGTGTTCGCCTCGACCGGATATCAGACCGGAGCCTGCCTGCTGAAGATTTCGAAGTCACGCGACGGAGTCACCGCCAAGGAAGAGTACTTCCTGCCTCCCAAGACTTTTCAGAATCATCATGGCGGCATGATTCTGAATGGCGACTTCGTTTATGCCGGTCACCAGCATGGCAAAGGGTTTCCGATCTGCGTGCATCTTCCGACCGGAAAGATCCGCTGGGGCGGCGACATCCGTCCCCCCGGCAGCGGTTCCGCAGCTGTCACGGCAGTGAATGATCAACTGATCTTCCGCTACGAAGACGGCACGATCGCACTCATCTCCGCCACTCCCAAGGGGTACGAGTTGCAGGGGACATTCACCCCTGAATACCAGGAGAAGGAAAGCTGGTCACACCCGGTGGTGGTCGATGGAAAACTGTACCTGCGGGAGCAGGACAAGCTGATGTGCTATCAGCTCTGAGTGCGACCGCAGACTGACTCGAGACTCTCGCTGAGCCGCGCATCGCAATTGCGCGGCTCAGGTCGTTTTGGTTCTGTCACTCCGCGACGGTGTGCAGTTGCGACCGCGGAAATTCTTTGCGGAAACGCTGAGCCCGGTGTGCGAGAACGTAAACGATCGGGTAAGACAGCGCCCCGACGATCGCCCCGAGAATCACCGATCCGATCACCAGCGGGAGACCGATCGTCACGAACAGCGAATGAACCGTCAGCCACCATTCGCTGAGTCCATGATCGACAAAGAGCTGCTTGAATTCCTTCCAGGAGATCGTCTTGCCGCAGAAGAGAGTTCCGATCTTGTAGCTGTACCAGCAAAGCGGAATCGTCGTCAGCGGATTGGAAACGTACACTCCCAGCAAGGCGGCGATCCGGTTGAACCGGAACAGCCACCCGGTGGCAAACGCGATCAGCACGACCAAAGCCATCTGGATTCCACCCGTCGGCGTAATGCCGACGAAGAGTCCGATGGCGGTCCCCAGGGCAATCGAATGCGGCGAATCATCCAGATGCAGGATGGTGTGCATCCATTGCCGTGGATCCAGATACCGCAGGCACCAGCTGATCCGGTGGGCCACGCCCCCCGGGTTTTGTGCTCGCGGAGTCACTGCAGGTTGCGGTAACGGCAATGCATCAGATTCCAACGGATGGCTGGCGAACGGTTTCCCGTTCAACGTCATCGGTTCGGATTTCTGGGCCACGGGCATGGAACGGACCGTCATCAGGACGCTGCAAGTAGGTGAAATGGCTTTCGGCCAATCGGGAAGTCACAGGCCGTCCTGGCCGTGAGAGACGGGGTCCGCAAGACCTCGCCGTCTCTTTCAGAAGTCGGAACATCGGGTCGCCAAAGTTCCTGAAATCACTCGTTCTTCAGCAGCTTTTCGACAAGCGGTAGAATCTGCTCCTGATAGGTGAATTCTGCGGGCTCCTTGGGGTTGGGGAACTGGCCTCGCAGATTCCCCTTCTGGTCGAAGACAAACACGATCGGAATGGACTGCTGTTCGACTTTCTCCGCGAACAACTGTTCGGCACTGATGGAGAGCAGAACGTTCTGAAAAGTGGCTTCCTGCTTTGTCAGGAACTTCATCACCTTCTCGCGATAACTCTCGACCGGCTGATCTTCCAGGCCGTCATAATCGGTCGAAACAGAAATGCACGCCACCTTGTCGCCGTGTTCCCGATTGAGACGGACCAGGTTGGGAAACTCCGCAATACAGGGAGGGCAGTACGTCGCCCACAGGTCCATGACGACCACTTTTCCGGGATGCTGTTTCACAAGGGCCAGAGTCTCTTCCCAGTTCAGCACGTCCAGCTGAATTCCCTCCACCGGCGTCATGGCAGGTTTGGCCGCACCGGTTTCGTCACCTTCGCTCTGTCCTTCCGGAGCCGGAGCACTGGGAGGGGAAGCCGGTTCCGGGGCCGGAGCAGCAGGGGGGGCGGGCTTGCATCCGACGAGAGTCACCAGAGTCAGAATCAGCAGGCGGGATTTCAACATCCTTGAACTCCAATCTTACAATCTGCGGTCCCGGAGCAGACCCTTCGATCTGCCCCGGCCATCTCGCTGTTTCACGACGTTCGTAAAACGTTACTCCAAAGCAGCCAGGACGAGTTGTCCCATTTCCACGGTTCCGACGCTGGGAGTTCCCCGCGGCGCGATGTCCCGCGTGCGGTGACCCGCATCGAGAACCTTCTGCACAGCTGCTTCAATGGCGGCCGCTTCCGTTTCCAGCTTCAGCGAATGTCGCAGCATCATGGCCGAGGCCAGAATCGTTGCCAGCGGATTGGCAATTCCCTGACCGGCGATATCCGGAGCGGTCCCGTGAATCGGCTCGTACAAGCCGGGGCCGTCGCTTCCCACAGACGCCGACGGAAGCAAGCCCATGGATCCCGGCAGCATCGAACCTTCGTCCGTCAGAATGTCACCGAACAGGTTGCTGGTGACGACGACGTCGAACGTGCTGGGGCGGGAAATGAGGTGCATTGCCATCGCGTCGACCAGCACCACGTCGAATTTCACATCCGGGAACTCGGTACGGACAATGCGTTCGGCCGTCCGTCTCCAGAGACGGGACACTTCCAGCACGTTTGCCTTGTCCACGGAGGTCAGCCGACCGGACCGCCCGCGGGCTGCCGTCGCAGCGACTCGCACAACACGCTCAATCTCATGCGTGGAGTAGGTCATCGTGCTGAAGGCGGTTTCGCTGCCGTCTTCATTTTTCTTCAGTCCGGATTCACCGAAGTAGATCCCGCCGGTCAGTTCACGGACGAAGAGAATGTCCGTTCCCTGCACGACTTCCCGCTTCAGGGGAGAGGCGTCAATCAGGCATTCCTGAGCCTTGATCGGCCGCAGATTGGCAAACAGTCCGAGTTCTTTACGAATCTTCAACAGGCCGGCTTCCGGACGGGTTTTCGCGTTCGGATCGTCCCACTTCGGTCCTCCCACCGCTCCCAGCAGAACCGCATCGGACTTCTTGCAGGCATCCAGAGTCGACTGCGGCAGCGGGTCCCCAAAGTCATCAATGGCATTGCCGCCGATCGGATGAGTCTCGAATTCAAAGTTGTGACCATACCGTTTGGCCACTTGCTCCAGCACCAGCCGTGCCTGGCTGACGACTTCGGGTCCGATCCCGTCACCTGGGAGTAAAATGAGACTCGCGTTCACCGTTCAATTTCCCGTCATGCAGTGTTCAACCAGGACAATCAGGTCCAGCACCCTGTCCGCGACCACTCACTCTAACGGAGCCTCGGGGCGGATGCCACCCGTCCGTTGGTGTCGATTCCATCGGTGAACATGACTGCAGGGAGGGGAGAGAATGCATTTCAGTTGCCCCTGCCTGACGTCCGAAGTGTGCGAGAGACGAGCCCTTCCGCCGGTGCGCGCACTGCGAACTGACCCGAAAATCCCGTCCGTGATGCAAGTTCGCTGCAACCAGTTCGGAAGGAAGATTCGGAACGACTCGCGTAATCGGGGGCCGGGATGCGGAACAGATACGTTCACCGCATTCAGAACCTGCGAAAGTACAAGATGTTGCGAGGGTTGCACTCGACTCGCCGATCATCGGGAAGTTTCTGAAAAGTTGGATTTCGCCACGCGAAGGGATTGAGCTTGAGGTAGAGAAAAAGAGAGGGACTGACGACTCCCGGCCACGCTGGGGCTGTGGCCAGAATGTGTTCCATGCCAACACGCAAAGACCAAGGCTGAATGATCAGCCGATTCGAAATACAGATTCAATGACCGACTACGAGTTTTCACTGGCGAATCGCGAACCCCGCCACGCGGAACGGTTCAGCCATGGAAATCGTTCCACTGCTGCGGTGACTGCAGCTCCCGCAGGGATCCGACTCAAGTCACCCCGCAATCAATTCGACTGGGCGTTTCGGGATCTGAGTCCGGGAACGTACCTGCTCGGCTCGGGCAGTGACTGCAATGTCGTGCTGCCTGTGGATGGAGTCGCTCCCCGGCACTGCACAATCATCGTGGGCAGCCAGAGAACTGTCGTCAAAGCCTGGTCTCCGCGGACCTGGGTGAACGAAGGCGCGATCAACGAGGGAACACTCAAAGTCGGCGACCGCCTGATTCTCGGACCGGTCGAGCTTCAGGTCGCCGAACTGCCGGTGGTCAGCCATGCGTTTCCTCCCGTCTCCGACAAAACACTTCAGCAACTGCTCGCAGCAGCCAAGAAGTCGACTGCCAATTACGAGTTTTCTGGAACAGACTCTCTGCGTCGGGAAGCCCAGCTCAATGAACTGCTGAGTGAGGTGCAATCCAGCCTCGACCAACTCCTGCAACAGGAACGCTCGACCCGGGAAGAGTTCTCGCGAGAACGCATGGTCCTGAAACAACGCGCTCAGGAGCTGGACAAGCAATGGGCGCTGCTGGAGTCGTCCCGTCACCAGCCGGCGCCTGTTGAACAAGCCGAGGCAGCTGCCCCGGAACTGCTGAAGAATCTCGAACGCCAGCATGGGGACTTGACCCAGCTGGAATCACTTCTGAACGACCGCTACGAAGAACTGGCCGGTCGAGCCCGTGATCTCGTCGGCGTCCATCGACGCCTCAAAAAATGGGATCACGAACTCCGTGCCCGCCAGGTCGCGCAGGCCAACAATCCGGACAGCAGTCAGTTTGCATCAGTTCGCTCGATGCTGGCCCGTAACGAAGCGCAGGGTCGCCAGCTGATGGCTCGACAGCGGGACATCGAGCAACGCGAAGATCAGTGTCACCTCCAGCAGGAGGAACTGCTTGCGAATCGACAGAAGCTCGTCGATCAGGTGCAGAAACTGGAAGAGGAACAACGGCAATGGAATTCCAAATGCCGTAGCCGCGAGCGGTTCCTCGAGGAACTGGAAGAGAGCCTGAATCTGCGCCTGCAGCAGGTCGAAGAGGAGCAAGTCCGTCTGGAAGTCGAAGACCAGCGACTCCGGGATCAGGAAGCATCTGCCGGAGAACAGCTGCACACCATCGAGCAGAAGCATCGCGACCTGGATCGGGCAAGTCGTGAACTGGATGCCGAGAAATCCAGGCTCACCGAAGAACGGACTCGGCTCGAGCGAGAACGCTCCGAGCTCACGGCATTGCGTGAGTCTCAGGCTGCCGAGCAGCTTGGACTGCAAACGAAGTCAACGGAGATCGAAGAACTTCAGCGCACGATCGAACTGCGCCAAAGTGAACTTGCCGATCTGGAAGTGCGTCTGCAGCATCGGGATCGCGATCTGCAAGCCAGGTCGCAGGAACTGGAGAGCCGTCAACGCGAATGGTCGGACCGGCAGACAGAACTGCAACAGAGACTCGAAAAGCTCGCACTTCAGGAAACTGAACAGCAAGCTCGGCAGCAGGCACTCGAGGCCCGTGAATCTTCACTGACAGCACTGGAACGGACGCTGCAGGAACAGAGCGCGGAACTCGAACGACTTGCTGCCGAAATCGAATCCAAAGCAACCTCACAGCTTCTCGCTGAAGAAGCGAACGCGGAGCTTGCCCGGCGGACCGAACTGCTGGCGCAGGAACATGGCAAACTGGCCGAAGAACGGGAAGGCCTGATCCTCCGGCTGGCCGAGATCGAGTCGGAACGCCGCTCGCTCGCTGCTTCTCAGGAGCAATTGCAGGTCAGCCTCAACGACATCACTGCTGAACGTCAGAACTTTGCCCGTCTGAATGCAGAAATTGAAGCGGAACGTCAGCGCGATGCTTACGACCGCGAACAGACGCAGACGATGCGCCGGCAACTGGAGTCGCTGCAGGCGCAGCTGGATCAACAGCAGAACCAGTTGGCCGAGGAACGTGCGAAGCTGGAGCAGCAACGCGC
The DNA here is from genome assembly GCF_051465655.1 of Planctomicrobium stercoris. NCBI lineage: Bacteria > Pseudomonadati > Planctomycetota > Planctomycetia > Planctomycetales > Planctomycetaceae > Planctomicrobium > Planctomicrobium stercoris. The sequence goes on from NZ_CP195791.1 coordinate 5,154,021, forward strand.
GGAACTTCAATTCCTGCGTGCGGAATCGATACAGGTCGCCCCCCCAAAGGAAGACCCCAGCGAGTCCGATGCTATCGCTGAAGAACTGAAACAGCAGATGCAGGAGCTGCAGACAGCCCAGGCGAATCTGGCTGAAGAACGCGACATCATCGAACGTCGGCAACACAATGTGGATGCAGCCGGCGACAAGCTGAAAGAGGATCTCGACCAGCTGCATACGTTGGAGTCGCAACTTTCGGAGACTCAGAAGCAGCTTGAGGAACGTGAACGGGAACTCGAGGAGAGTCGCGAACAGCTCTCGGCCGAACGAGAGCGATTGCGCATCGAACGGGAAGAATTCGAACAGCGTCAGGCTGAGTCCCAACGTCTCCAGCAGGAGTCGATTCAACTTCATCAGACAGTTGCTGACGAAACTGTAAACTTAGAGCCTGCCGAGGAAGCTGCGGAATCAATCGCCCAAACGGACATTGAGCCGTCGCAGCCAGAGCCATCTGCTCTCAATGCGGAAGAAGACGACGAGGCGGTCAAGCTGCGACAGCAACTTGCCAGCCTGTTCGGCATGAAGACTTCGGACTTCACCGAAAACAAACCCGCCCACAACGACTCCCCAGCTCCGCCACGTCGCCGGAGATCGGTGGTGACGGAAAGAGTCGAAGCAGACCAGCCGGAACGAAAGCCTGAGCCGGAACCGATCCGTCCGCAGCCTCCCGAGCCGGTGCATTCACAGTCATCGTCAATGGGGCACAGTGATGATGGTGAAGTGTCCGTCGAGGCGTATATGGAACGCCTGCTGGCCCGAACACGTCAACCGCATCAGCAGTCCCAGCCGGAGTCGAAGCCGGTCGCGCCTGCACCAGCACCTCGGCCGGTCATCGAAGCCCCCGTCAAGGCAGCGACCGAACCGGTTCCCGTAGAAGAGCCGGTCAAGAAGGTCCGCAAACTCGACGAGGGAGCGAAGAAGTCCATGCGGGCGAACCTGCACTCGTTCCGCGAAGTCGCCAATCAATCCGCCCGGATTGCAGTTGCCAAGTCGAAGCACACGCAGAAGTCCTCGCTCCTGAGGAACATGATTATTCTGAACAGTTTCGGCTGGGCTACTGCTGCCGCTCTGTTGACCTCAAGCATCTGGCTGGGGAAATCACTGCAGTTTGAAGGGACGACGGTCGCGGCTGTTTCGGCCATCCTGTCGGGCCTGTGCCTCTTCCGGTACAAAGAGATCCGTAAACTCCGGGGCAAGGTCAGTGGGGCTCCGATCCAGCAGACGGGACCTTCAGTGGCAGACAGCCCTGCATCTCAGCCGGATGACCCGCAGCAGAAGTCCGGACCGCTTTCATTCCTGTAGCGAGATCTCCGGCAGGCGAACAGAATTCTCGCGCTGGTTGAGAGTCAGCCCTGTTTCTTCGGCTTTCGCGAGGGAGGAGGAACGTTGGAAGGAACCCAGTTATTGGTTCCGTTCTTCAACTCCTTCAGGTCCGCTACGGACGGGGGACGGTTGGTTCCATAATCACGGACCGAACGCACCGCTTTGGGTTTGTACTCTTCGGTTTCGCGGAATTCCCGACTCTTGATCCAGCTGTAGAGCGATGTCAGTGTTCGCTGGGGAGAGACCCTGAGGAGAAAGACGAACACCGGAACGATCGCTGCGAAGCCTGCAAAGATCGCCAGGCCGACATAAGGATTGGTCCCGCTGGCGGTGACCACCACAGCTGCACCGATGGCCCCCAGAAACAGCACAAGCGTACTGGCGAGCAGCGGACCAGAGCGTCGGTCCGGACGAAATTGAAAGTTCGCGGGCATAGCTGCCAACCGCAAAGGCCGCACTTCTGCTGAGGAGTCTCCGAACTCCCCCGACAATCACCCTCGACGTCGGATTCTCCCAGATTCGCCATCGACGTAAAGCATTTCGGCAAGAAATTTCGGGATTTCATTTGACTTCAGGGACAACGAAAAAAAGGCGGGCGACAATCAAGTGATCGTCGCCCGCCATGCATCTGGGATCAGTCTTCGATCAAACCGGAAGGTGTGAGGACGTCCCCTTCCGGTTCGAGTTCCTCAATCAGTGCACGCACTCACCAGGAGCACAGGCTGTCGGGGTGGCACAAGCCGGCTCGACAACCACGCACGGATCTTCACAGCACGGCACCTTGCGGCAAACCGTCTTGGGCACGCATCGGGTCTTGGTGACCATCACAGTACGAGGTGTGCATTTTGTCTTTGTGACCAGTTTGGTTTCGCAGACGGTGCGAGGAACACAGTACGGAACCTTGCGGGTGTGGCACTCTTTCACGTAGCTGCAGGTGGTGTATGGAACCTTCTTGACAATCGTCTGGCAGGTCCAGCTGCAGGTCGTATACGGAACCTGCTTGGTCACGGTTTCGCAGACATAGGAGCAGGTGGTGTATGGAACCTGCTTGGTACGGCATTCGCGAACCATGCAGCAGGTCGTGTAAGGAACGCGACGGGTGCAGGTCTGGGAAACGTAATGGCAAGTTGTGTAAGGAACCTGCTTGGTCGTGCAGCAGGGAACCCGGCGGCAGACCGTGTACGGAACGCGGCAGTGCTTCACTTCCGGAACCATCCGGGTGCAGGTCTGCTGAGTCATGATGGTCTTGGGAACCCAGACTCGCTTGCAGACGGTGCGGGGCGGGCACTGAACTTTCTCAATGCGGCAGCAACCGGGCTTGTAGGTCGGGCAGCAACCGGATTCATCCATCACGAACTGTCCGGGATCCTGGACGCAGCGATCCACGATCGGTCCGGGAACGCACTCGGTGACAGTCTGCCATTCGCCGCACTGGACCGGGACGCAGGTGGTCGTGGTAACAGGCTTCATGACAGTCGTGCAGACATCGCGATAGCACGTTTCCATCTCTGTCTTGTAGGTCGTGCAGGTCACGGTGCGGTAGCAGGTCTGGTACACCGGCTTGCGGATGGTGTAGCACTCATCGCGGTAGCAGGTGTTGTAGACCGGGCGGCAGACCGTGTAGTTCACCGTGCGATAGCAGGTCTGGTACACCGGCTTGCGGATCTTGCAGCAGACCGTGCGGTAGCAGGTTTGATAGACCGGCTTGCGAACAGTGGTGCAGACGTCGCGGTAGCAAGTTGTGTACACCGGTCGGCAGGTCGTGTAGGTTTCGTCCCGATAGCAGGTGTCAAACACCGTCTTCTGGCAGGTGACCGGAACCTGGTAGCAGCAGGTGTCCATCACGGTATGACATTCAGTGTATTCCTGGGTGCACCAGACAGTTTCGGTAATCGTCTTGTACTGCGGGGCGCAGCATGCCCGTGCGGAGCAGTAATCTCCGCTCGGTTCACAACAGCTTGGCGGACAGTTCCGGAACTTGCAGAACAGCCCTGCTTCGGCGTCTCCGACTCCCACCAGCGACACAAACGCCGCCAGCACGGGAATCCAGGTCAGGTATCTCATGATGGTCGTCCTCATTACATCAGTCCTCAGATGCATTGAACCCAATACGGATTCATCCACTCTGAAAATCGACCGATGCAGTCAACTCACTTAGCGCAAGTTCGCAATATTACCCAGAGTGAAGAGCAGGCTTCGCATTCAACCGTTTCCACTGCATATCGGGCATGAACGGGGCAGCCGTCAGCTTGCGTGCGACCCGATCTTCCCGCTTCTTTGAATCGACGGGATTCGCTCACGACCCTTACATTCGTCACGCCCCGGCACGCGAGAGAGCGAGCCGGAGGAAATTTTCCCATCACAATCGTCAGGACCGGAAAATTTTGACATCGCGTTCCAAGCGGCGTATCTCGATTCCTGTGCCGCTCGAGCATTTTCCGAAAGGGCCTTTAGTAACCCGCAGAAGCCAAAATGGACGTTCAAGCGGGAAAAACGCCTGAATCGCTGCACATGGGAGTGCGAACTTCTTTAAACTTCGCGACAGTCTCGAACACATCGAGCGGACTTACCGGATTACTTCTTCAGCCCCCGAAATCGACTCATGAAATTTGCCATCTGCCAGGAACTGTTCACGGACTGGGATTGGGACCGACAGTGCGAGTTCATTGCCAAGACGGGCTATACGGGAGTCGAAGTCGCCCCGTTCACCCTCGCCGGCAGCCCCGCAGATATTTCTCCCGCCCGACGCATCGAATTGAAGCAGGCAGCCCGGGCAAACGGCCTCGAGATCATCGGACTCCACTGGCTCCTCGCCAAGACCACCGGACTTCACCTGACCACCAACGACGCAGCGACTCGCGAACGCACCGCCGCATACCTCGGCGAGTTGGGCGACCTGTGTGCCGATCTTGGTGGGAAGTTGATGGTGCTGGGTTCACCGCAGCAGCGGAACCTGGAAGAAGGAGTCTCCAGAGAACAGGCGACCCAGAATGCGATTCAGATTTTCCGCAGCGTCCTTCCCCGCCTGGCCGACCGTGGCGTGGAACTCCTGCTGGAGCCGCTGACGACCCAGGAAACCAATTTCATGAACACCTGTGCCGAAGCCGCTGAGATCATCGCTGAGGTGAATCATCCCAATCTCGCACTGCATCAGGATGTGAAAGCGATGTCCGGGGAAGGGACGCCGCTGCCGGAACTGATCCAGGAATTCGCCGGAATCACCCGTCACTTCCACACGAATGACGTCAACCTGCGCGGACCGGGAATGGGAGACATCGATTACTTCCCCATTTTCGAAGCATTGAAATCGACCGGGTACCACGGCTGGATTTCGGTCGAAGTCTTCGACTACTCCCCGGGAGCGGAATACACCGCGCAGGAAAGCCTGCGGTACATGAAGGAAGTCAGCCGCGCCATCGGGGCATAGACCTCTGAACAAACTGCAAGCACCGCTCCGGTCTGGAGTGGGACCATGAATTCGCAAGGGCAGGCTGTCATCTTCTGAACGACGGCCTGCCCTGATTTCGTCTCATCTGCCCTCACTCGAACAGGTCTCCGACGACGAATCCGTGCTGCAGTTGTCCTGCGACTCAGCGACATCGTCCGGCTGTGGAATTCGCCCCGGGGCGTCCACCGCGTAGTGGTCCTGAAGAAGCTCTTCCCAGTCGGAGGGAGTTCGTACAAAGCCGATTCGCGTGCGGAGATTCTGGAAGTCCGGATGCAGCCGCGCGTACTTGAAAGCGAATTTTCGAAGTGTGCCGAACCAGCGAGTCGGCCCGTAAATCTGTTCTGCCAGCGATTGATGTTCCAGCAGCACGTCGCGTTGCTCGAAGACCGTTGGAGCGGCTGGGTGAGATTCCCCATTCCAGATGGCCAGAGCCTGCTGAAAAATCCAGGGATTGCCGATGGCTCCACGGGCGATCGTGACACCGTCCACCCCCGTCTGGATTAACATCTGCACGCAGTCCTGTGCTGTGAACAGGTCACCGCTTCCCAGGATCGTCCGCCCGCCGACATGCTGCTTGACCTCTTTGAGGAACGACCAGTCGCTGGGTCCGCGGTACTTTTGCTCAACGGTTCGACCATGCACGGTCACCGCACTGACTCCCCTTTCGAACGCCCCGTCAAGGATGCGGTAGAACCGGTCGCGACTGATTTCGCTGCGATCAATGCCGCGTCGCATTTTGAGTGTGACAGGGATCCCCGGAGGAACCGCTTCCCGCACCCGGTCGACGATTTCCAGTGCAACTTCCGGCTGGCTGAGATGATATCCCCCCCGGCAACCGCCCATTGCAGACCGCACCGGACAGCCGAAGTTGATATCGATGACGTCGAAGCCGGCCTGCACCAGTCGCAGGGCAGCAGGAGCAAACCGCAGCGGATCGGCCCCCATCAATTGCCCCCCCACGGGGTGGTCGGCATCCGCCACATACAGGTGATGCTCCGTCTTGCCGGTGCCGCGTACCTCATTGACGAATCGCTCGAGCATGACCTCCGCGAGCGTATAAGACGCCCCGTGACGGCGGGCGAGCGTGCGCATCGGCCAGTCGCTGTAACCACTGAGCGCTGCCTGCACAAAGGGGCTCGCCAATTGCAGATGGCCAATGGTCAGCGGCGAACGCTTTTCGAGATTGAGTAAGGGAGATGTCACGATCAGTTGAAGGCAGCAATCAAGGATTCAGTGGGCCAGTTGATGTTTGGAGGATGGAATTTTACCACGGAGGCACGGAGACACCGAGTTTTTCAATGTCAGTTCACCAGATGAGTCGTTCTAAGAATCAGTGAATTCATTATTATATTCGCCGCCCACTCCACGACTTGAACACCTCATCCACCTCTCCGTGTCACCGTGTCACCGTGGTGAACCCTCCCCGTGGTGAACATGCCGCGTTGCCAAACGTCGCCATCCCCGGTCACAGCTCATCCTGAGCGGACCGGAATTTTCGATAACGGCTCGCCAGCCAGACAAATCCAATGTAGTCGTAAACGGCGTGAGCAACCATGGGGCGGAGCAGATTGAAGTCTCCAGGACCATGTGCCAGCCCGCTGAGGACTCCTCCCAGAACCGTCGCGATGGCTGCATAAGCAACCGATACCGAATGCAGCAGCCCGAAAAAGAGATTCACGCTGATGAGCGCGAATGTCGGATCGATCCGCGCCACCCAGGGCTCGAGCACTCCGCGAAAAAGAAGCTCTTCGATCACGCCGACCAGCGTCGCCAGAATAATGAGATCATACCAGCGGCAGTTCGCCAGAGCCGGACCGAGAATCTGCTCCGCCTGGTCCCGCACACTGGTGATGAAACAGAACGCCAGAACCATCAGCACCGCGGCAACAACGCCGATCACCGCATCCCGCCAGGACCAGTGAATTTCTCGCAGCGGAGAGATTCCCGCTACCGCTGCCAGCAGGAGACTCACCCCCAGCAGCACCAGCAGGAACACGCCCGAGTAGTTCAGAAAACTTCGTCGATCCTGGAAGTTCACGATATGGGTTCCGAAGCAGTCTGCAGACACTTTTCAAGATCGCGCAGCCCTTGCTCCAGGTCCTGCAGTTCCTGCGAACTCAATTTCTCATGCCCAAATCGAACGCGATAGAAGTTCTCGACGACCTCCGCAGGCCAGACGTCCAGACCCAGCTGACGCAACCTGGGTTCGAGTTTCGGCAGAGCTGCATGAATGAATTCCCGTGCCGTCTGCGTTGGCTGCTGGACAATCCCATGCATTTTCAAAATCGACACGAGACGCTCGTAAAAGGGAACTTTCTGCCCTCGGACAGCGGCGGCAACCTGTGAATTCCAGAAGCTGCGAATCGAGTGACCTGCCTGATACAGCCGACGAATCAACCAGCTGATCGTCAGCAGCAACAGGATGATCAGAACAGCCACGATGGCACCTTCGATGCTGAACCATCGTTCGGGCGATGTAAAGAACCCCAGCATACTCTTCAATCGCGTGGTCCGTCCCTGCATCAGTTCCGTAAACGTGTTACGAACGTGTACGGCACGTTCCGCCAAGGGCCGATAGATCTTTTCTTCCTGCCCTTCCCGGGACATGACCGAGAAGCGATGCCAGACCGACTCCACGTTTCTCCACGCCTGGACCAGTTCAGAAGGACGACCTTGAATTCCCAGAACGGTTTCATTCCGTTCTGGCGGTGTCGGGTCGAATGTCATCCAGCGATTATCAAGATACGCTTCGACCCAGGCATGTGCGTGGAACTGCTGAATGGTTAATGTGTTCGACTTCGGATTAAACACACCCCCCTTGAATCCCGTAATCACCCGCGAAGGAATGCCCACACAGCGCAGCATTGTGGCCATCGCGGAAGCGAAATATTCGCAGTGACCCGCCTTCCGGTTTTGCAGAAAGTCCAGAATGGGGTCAATGGCCTTGTTCGACACGCTGAGCTTCATCGTGTAGCGGAATTCATCGGAATTCGTCAGCCAGTCTTCAATCTTTCTGGCTGCTTCCAGATTCGTCGAGGCGTTCCCTACGACCTTTTCCGTGATGCCATACAGCTGCTCGAGTTCGGGGGGAAGCTGCGTCAGGGACTGCAGATTCATCTGAAACTTTCGACTGACCATCGGGGTGATGGTCCCTGAATCGGGATCAAATCGCATTCGCGATCTCAATTCACGTTCCCGCCGCTCTGCCAGCCACTCATCAGGGGCTCCCGGGAGAGTGAACAGGTCATACGAAAATTCGCGATCCAGATCGGTCTCTTCACCCCGGTTCATCTCATTGGAAAAGTAGTCCCAGACAATGTTGCCATGGTCTTTCGTCGGGGAGACTCCCACAGCGTTTCCAAAAGAGAAGATGGCTTCGGAATGGATCGGATTCAAATCGATCCTCAAGCGGTACTTCGCCAATGGGATACCGCGGTCAATCCGCCATGAAGACTTGAACTGCGGACGATGCCACCGGCCCTGCCGATACTCTTCCAGAACCGCGCCACGAAACAGCGGTTCGGCTCCCAGGTATTTCTCCGCTTCCAGGGGGGGCAGCAGAATCCCCTCTTTCGCATCATAGACCCGGACATCCATGACCTTTTCGTTGCTCTCGAGAATCTCTCCCATGTCTCCCAGGCGAACTTCCGTACTGAAGCCCGTTAACGGCGACCCGGGGGCGCCTCCCGCTCTGGCGACGCTGGAACTGGGCCAGATTCGCGGAATGAACAGAAAGAACAACATCGCGATAAACATCGCCAGACAGGTCACGGAGACAGTGCTGCCGTAGAACCGGGGGGTCAACAACCGCTCATGGCGATCTCGTGAGACTCCTGACCAGATCCGGACCGTCGCCGACGACATGGTGGCCGCCCGGCTTGGAGCAGCGAATTCTCCATCATTGTCGTTCAGGGACGTGACGCTGCGATACAGAAGAAACAGTGACAGTGTCCAGGTCGCCAGCAGCGTATACGCGACCAGCGCGACCCCAAACCAGATCGAGAACGTCAACAGGGACGTTAATGCGATCTGCACAATCGTGAGCGCCATCAACGTCCAGTACAGGCGAATCTCTTTGTGCTGGATCAGCAGAATCCATGTCAGGTACGCCAGCAGGTGATTTCCGACAGACAGGTACGAAGGATTCGGAACGCTCGCATATTCCGCGCCCGCCACAGCAAAGGCAATCAAACCCAGGAAGGGGGGAAGCCAGCGGGGAGCGGCCAGGATCTGCTGAAAGTCGACGAAATACCAGGTCGCCAGCGCGATCGGCAGAGTGAAGGCGGAGATCGGCGTTCCCTCGGCGATCGCTGCGGTTAATCCCGCCAGCGAGACGAGCAATGCCATGCTGATCTGAAAGACTTCAAGCATCTCTCTGCATCTTCATTTCTGAATCGGAAGGTGCGTCCGAGTCTTCAAACAGTCCGTTGAGCTCTTCTTCGCTTGTTCCGTACACCTGCAGGTCGATCGCAGAGCCGGGATGGATCCGCAACAGTTCTTCTTTGAATTCCATCGGCCGGGGCGAAATCACCAGCGTCCGACACTGACCGCTCCACTTGGTTCCCAGTCCCTCGCCAAGCCGGTGAAAGTCTTCACGATGACTCGGCTCCAGCAAGGCGAACGCATCCAGCAACGAATCCGCGTTTTGTTGACCCGTGTCCCCGAACCAGTCGAACGTTTCTTTCCCAAGCAGTCGAACTGTCAGTGACGACTGCCGACTCGACCTGAGGTAGTTCATGCTCACTGTCGCAGCGAAACGAAGTCCCCGTTCGAACTGCTCAGTCTGTTTGACACTGGGACGTGAGGGGAGCCACGCATCCACAATGATCATCAGGTCCCGGTCCCGGCATTCGTGATACTCACAGACCATCAGGTCATTCATGCGGGCGCTCGTGCGCCAGTGGATCATGCGTCGGTCATCTCCCTGACGAAACTCGCGGATGCGGTGCATGTCATCCTGGAAGGTGCCGTTGTTGGGCCGTGCATGACTGACCAGTTCCATCGAGTGCTGAAGAATACGCCGGAATTGCGGACGCAGGTGCCCCAGTCGCGGATAGACCAGCAGCACATGCGGCGCTTCTCGCCCCACGCCTCGTTCCACCATCCCCAGCGGAAAACGAGTCATGACATCCAGGTGAGTGAACTCATACCGACCTCTGGCAATGGGACACAGATGATAAGTCCCCACACGATGACTGTTGGGAGGAACCCGAACAAAAAGCACTTCCGGCTCCAGGATCAATCCCCCGTTGCGAATCGAGTCCTGCAGCCGCATCAGCCAGCACGAAAGCCAGGTGTTTCGATTTTCAAGCAGCAGCGTGACCATGAATGTCTCACCGGCCATGACCCGGTCAGGCACGTCTCGCTGCATTCGAGTCCGGCGCAGCATGGTAAACGTCAGCCATCCGTTCACGACAAACGACCCTGCCATGACGCAGAAGACCATGATCAACAGGTTCGACCGTGCGAGAATCGAACCGATGAACAGCACGAACATAATGGCCAGATAGGCGAGTCCGACGCCGGGGATCCGGAAGTGGTAGCCTCGCCCCGCCAATCTGGGCCAAAGCTGTGAAACAACTTCTTTCAGCCCCCAGATTGAGAGAGTGGTCCCGCTGATAATGCTGAGAAAGTGCCCCGCCAGTCCCAGTCGGCGATGCAGGTAGCCCGTCTGCACTTCAAAGAACACCAGCCCCATTCCGCCAAGCATCAACGCCGCACCGGTGATCGAAATGCGTCGAAGGAGGTTCCCGGAATTCATGGTGGGGAGGGCCGATTCGATTGCGTGGCTGCTCGTCGAGTCCGCCGACAAAGTCTGTCAGCAGAAATTATCATACGCATTCGAGTATGCCGCAGCCACCTGTCATCACAGCCCCGCGAAATGAATTCCCGAGGAAACCGGACAATCGCTCCAATCGCAACGGGATGATGTGCATGTCCCGGAAAATCAGACTCCGCGACCCGGCCGCCTCGGCCATGAACTGCGTGAACAGGTCATGCGAAGTCAGCGTTTCCAGGGATTCTTCTTCCACGGATGATCCGGCTTCGAAGATCTTGTGTCATCACCCCTCGCATCGGGTTCTTTCACTTCTACGTCACTTTCGGAAGGTGTGGACTCTTCGACAGGCACTGCCGGCGCAGTAGCGACCGCTTCAGCGTCGGGGACGGGCGCTGGTTGCGGGTCGACCGGAGTCGGCTCTTCCTTCTTCGGTCTGATCCACGGATTCTCAACCGGGACAGCAGGGGCAGCCTGAACCGGACGTGATTCCACGACAGGAGGCGTCTCGACCGGCAACTTTTCAGGAGTCGAGGGAACTTCGGCAGGGACTGGCTGTAGAGGAGTGCTGACGACATCGACCTTAACGATCTCGGGAACGGGCGCTGGTTCCGGGTCGACCAGAGTCGGCTCTTCCCTCTTCGGTCTGATCCACGGATTCTCAACCGGGGCAGCAGGTGCAGCCTGAACCGGATGTGATTCCACGGCAGGAGGGGTCTCCACCGGGAGATCATTCCCAGTAGGAACTTCTTGCGGAACTTCCACCTGCTCGACCGGCGGAGGTGGGAGCGAAGGTTCAGAGACGAAGGGCTTAGCAGGCTGCTGCTCGGCTTTCGGCGCGCGTGCCCGCGACCATGGATTATCCGCTGCCGGCCTCTCTGCGGGACGCGGACGATCTTCGCGGTAAGGAGAGAACTCGCGCGGAGCAGGACGTTCTCTCTCTGCTCGCGGGCTGAATTCTTCTCTGGCAGCCGGTGCGGGAAGTTCTTCAATCACTTCCACGCCGACGGGCTTGGGTCCCAGATATTGGTAGTACGTGCAGGCGATCCGTGCGTTGTACAGCTTGCGTCGACGGTCCGCCTGCTTCCCGAAGTGTCGTTCAAAACCTTCGGCACCGGTCAGGATGTACAAAGACCAGTCGTCCAGCGGTCGCAGCAATTCCCCCATGTCGGAGTACAGCTGACGGACTTCTTTCTCTTCGCCCAGCCGTTCTCCATAGGGGGGATTGCAGATGAGGATTCCAGCATCCCGATTGGTCGGGAAGGCAATGAAGTCCTTCACGTCGAAGTGAATATCGGTCTCGACTCCCGCTTGCCGCGCATGCTGCGTGGCCATCTTGATCGCATACTTATCGCGATCCGTGGCGATGATGGGGATGTTGAGCGGCTGGCGGCGTTCGAGGTCTTTGACTTCCTGCCGTGCGGCCGACCATGTCGAGTGTGGAATCTGTTCCCAGTTTTCCGCGATGAAAGACCGGTTGCGACCGGGAGCCAGATTCCGTCCGATCATAGCGGCTTCGATCGGAATTGTTCCGGAACCGCAGAATGGATCGACCAGCAACCGGTCCGGGTTCCAGTAGCTGAGCTTTACCAATGCCGCAGCGACGGTCTCTCGCAACGGAGCCTGTCCGACAAGATTCCGGTAGCCTCGCTTGTGCAGACCGTCCCCGGTGGTATCGATCGTCATCACGACCCGGTCACCGAGGATCGCTGCTTCAATGTTGTATTCACTCCCCGTCTCTGAAAACCAATGTCGCAAATAGATCTTGCGCAGCCGTTCCACGATGGCCCGTTTCACCATTTTCTGGGTGTTCGGAACGCTGCGGATTTCTGATCGCACGCAGCGGGCGGTCACCGGAAATTTGGCATCCGCGGGGAGCCATTCTTCCCAGGGGAGTTCCTTGACCGTGTCGAACAGCTGATCGAAGTCTTTGGCTTTGAAATCGGCGACGACGACCTGCACGCGTTCAGCACAGCGCAGCCACAGATTCGCCCGACAGATGGCAGCATGATCGCCCCGAAAACGGACACGGCCGTCCTCCACGATGGCGTTTGCGTACCCCAGATCGCGCAGCTCGCGAACGACAATCGCCTCCATGCCGAAAGCTGCCGAGACCAATAAATCAAACTCCGCCATCTTTTCTCCGTTGCCGCGTATTGGTCCGCAATCTCTGGAATGGATAAAACCACGTTCCGAACGGGACGTACCGCGGCTGCACAGGTTGGGGGAGTCGCTGCGGATTCCCCAGAATCCAGGCATACGCATCCGACAGGAATGCAGGTGGAATCCGGGCTGCGGCCGCATCGGACTCACACGCGGGGCGACACCCCAGAATCTCGACCGTACCGACTAACGCGCCCAGCGGCAACGCTCCGGAGGAAATTCCCTCCTCGGCGAGCAAAGATTCCACGCCCGGCAACCTTGAAAAACGTTGCGATGCGTACAGATAGATGGTCCCGCGTGGCCGTGCTGGCGAGCGACGGATTTCGATCGTCTTGATCCCCCGCAGGATCAATTCCGCCCACGGCTGCTGGATACTCAGTGCGATCCGGTCCAGGTCGGCGCCGATCATGCGAATACGACCACCCTGTCAAAAAAACGCCCCGACAGGTTGTCGGGGCGAAGGTCTCATATCCCGGTGCTTACGATGCCGGAAGGGCACGCTTCGCATTCCAGTTTGCCAGCCACAGCAGGACCGGAGCGGCAATGTAAATGGAACTGAAGGTTCCCACCAGAATCCCCAGCGTCAGACAGTAAGCGAACGCGTGAATTCCGTCCCCTCCGATGCAGTACATGATGATCACGACCACCAGAGTCGTCATCGAGGTCAGCAACGTTCGGGACAAAGTTTCGTTCAGACTCTGGTTGATCATCTTCTCGGTCAGCTGCGGGTTACGGCCTCGCACTTCGCGAATACGGTCGAACACCACAATCGTATCGTTCAGCGAGTACCCGATGATGGTCAGGAACGCAGCCACAACGGTCAGGTTGATCTTGAAATCTTCCAGTCCGAACATCTGTCCGATCGGATTGCCGCTGAGCAACGCTCCGAAGGCGACCAGTCCCAGCGTGATCAGCACGTCATGCAGCAGTGCAATGCACGCTGCCAGACCGTAGGAGACTCGCTGAAAGCGAACCCACAGGTAGGCGATAATCGCCAGCAGACTCAGGATGATTGCGAAGATTGCAGACATCTGAGTGTCCTGGGCCACCGACGTATCGAAGGTGTTCATCTCATCGAAGTAAGGAGCACCGTCGAACTTGGCTTTCAGGTAATTCGCCGCGTCCTGAGCAGCTTCAGCAGGAATCTGACTGCCGAGCTTCACATTGACTTCGTGAACTTTCACCTGATCGTTCTGATCCATCCCGGCGGCGACCACGGCGTCGTCGATATTCTCCAGCTTCTTCTCAGCTCGCAGGTACTGCACCACTTCTTCCGTGATCGAAAGTGGAAGCATTTCCTGAGTAATCTTCACGTTGAACTCGTGTCCGCCGGCGAAATCATCGTCCACTGCGGGAGTTGCAGGGACTTCACCATCGGCGGCAGCTGCTGCCGTCTTAGGTATTTCCTTTACTTCGCTCACGTCCAGATGCTGCTGCACCAGTTTGTAAGGAGTCCCGCTGAACGCTTCGACGATGTTCTTGCTGACAACATCTGCATTGGATTCGATGGTTCGCATCCGGAAGAGAATCTGCTGCGATCCCGCTTCGTTGATCAGCAGGCGCTCAAGTGCGAGCGATTTCTCAAACTTCTTGCCCAGGGCGTCACGGACCTCTTCCGAAGTCGGTGTGTCCCCTTCGAACTTGAAGGTCACCATCGAACCGCCGCGGAAGTCGATGTCGAGATTGTCTCGCCCACGCGCTCCCACCAGAAGCAATCCAGCAATCATCACCGCCAGTGAGATTCCTACTGCCAGCTTCTTCTTGCCCATGAAATCGACTCGACCGGTCGGAATCACGCTGAACATCTTCAGATCGGTGAGCCAGCCCTTGCGTTCTGCAATATCAAAGATGATCCGGCCGACGTACACCGCCGTGAACATACTGATCACAATCCCGATGAACAGGGTCACGGCGAACCCCTTCACCTGATCGGTTCCGATGTAGTAGAGCACGACAGCGGTGATCAGAGTCGTCACGTTCGAGTCGAAAATGGTGGAGAATGCTTTTTCGAAACCGTTCTTGATGGCCAGACGGACGCTGGAGCCCCGCTGCCGTTCTTCACGCATACGTTCGAAGATCAGAACGTTCGAGTCGACCGCCATCCCGATGGACAGCACCAGACCCGCAAGTCCGGGCAGGGTAAAGGTGGCGTCGATGAGAGCCATCGCTCCCAGCACGAGAATCACGTTGAGTGCCAGACAGATATCCGCAACGAATCCCAGGGCCAGGTAATAACCCAGCGTCACGACGAACACCGCCACTGTTGCGATTGCCAGCGCGAAAATTCCTTTCCGCTGAACGTCGGTTCCCAGTGTCGGGCTCACGGTGAATTCACTGACGGGAGTCGGATACAGGGGAACCTGCAGAGCACCCGCGTTCAGCACGCTGATGAGTTCGTCAATTTCTTCCTGAGTGAACGAGCCTTCGATGATCCCCGAGGAACCGATCACCGCGTTAATCGACGGCGCGGAATGAATCTGTTCATTCAGCAGCACTGCCAGCTGATTCTTGTAACCAGCCCCTTCACGTGGCTGATACTTGGAGGTCATCTGCTGCATGAGATAACCGCCGCGATCATTGAACGTAAAGCCGACCGCGAGTCCCTTTTCGGAAACCTGTTCGCGGACCCCTTTCAGCAGTTCACCGGTGATGCGTCGCTGCGGATCGGGATCGACAGCCACCAGAAACTGGGTGACATCTTTTCCGTTCCGCTTGACGGTCCGGGTCACTTCACCGCCGTAGGCGTTGACCTTGGTTTCGCCCGTCTTGGAATCGACAGCCGAGGGCCGCCATTTCCCGACGAGGTCCTTATTGCGGTAGACTTCATCGACTTCCGGACCCTGCTTGCTGGCGAGGTCAATCAGCGTCGCGTGGTCAGCTTCGTTGCGATTGGCCAGCAGTGCGAACTCGAGTTTCCCCAAGTCCAGAATCATGCGCTTGGTCTGATTTTTCTTGTCTTCGTCGGCACCGGGGACGATCACTTCCAGCCGGTCTGCTCCGACTTTGCGAACGGTGACTTCCTCGGTTCCGGTCGGATTGACGCGGCGGCTGACCGCAGCGACCATCTTATTCATGATGTCGGCATTGACGACCTTCCCGGCCTTCTCAGCTTCTTCCTTGTTGACCGCGAAGACCATGTTCGTCCCCCCGGCCAGATCGATCCCCAGGCTGATGGCGGACAACGGGCTCTGTCCGGTCGCCCAGCGGGTGACGAACGGTCCCAGCGCCAGGGTCAGGGTGAACAGCACGATGCCGATCTTGGTCGCGTAGTCCCGCATCTTCAGAGCGCGGGCAATCAGGCTTCCCAGCACGAACGGCACGACGACGATCGCCAGGACGATCAGCATGACGAGCCACCCGGCGGTGGCACTGGCGGGCCCCTCCGCAGCTTTCGTCGCGACAGCCTCACCAGCCTTGATTGTCGATTCACCAGCAGCGAGCAGCAGGTTCATACTCAGCGAATTCATCCTGTGTACTCCGTCCCTGTTCCGGGGCCTCGACATCTTGCCGAGCGATCTTGGATCAGTAGATTGACGTATCTGTTATTGATCGATTGAAAATCCGGCAGTCGCTTCAACCCGCGAAGCACTATTCCGGCTTGGCATCTTTGGTCTCTTTCGTCTTCGATGCCAGTGACTCGCGAATCGCGGTCGCCTGCATCTTCAGACGGGTGTTGTCGTCGACTCGAATGGTCACCTCAGTCTTGTCTTCTGAAACACTCACGACGCTGCCGAGAATGCCGCCGATGGTGACCACGGGATCATTCTTCTTCAACGATCCGATAAAAGCTTCACGTTTGGCTTTCTCTTTGGAGTCCGAGCGTCCGAAGATCATCTGGACGACCATGAAGATCACCAGACCGCCCATCAGGTAGACCATGAACGGTCCGCCGAACGGAGTCGGCTCCGGGGCGGGGGCAGCAGGCGCCTGCGCCAGGAGATTGGCCAGTAAGTTCAACTGCAACATGTTTCAGACCATGACCGGGATGACGATTCCATCCCTTTGAAATTCCCGAAAACCTCGCTGAAATGTGCGTCCATAACCGGACAAAAATGACAGCGCGATCCCGGCTTTGCAAATCAACATCACGGCCGCCAGCAGAAACTGGCGACCTTGAGGAAGCGGGTAGTTTAGGGATCGGATGACATCCGAGCAAGATGGTCGCGTCGAAACTCTTGCCCCGAGTTTGACTTAATTGCCTCCCGCAGGTCCCGCATCACCTGTTCGTAGTACCAGAGATTGTGCACCGAGAGCAGCATCGGGCCCAGAATTTCCTTCACCTGAAACAGATGCCGCAGGTACCCGCGACTGAACTGCTGACAGGTCGGGCAGTTACAATCCGCATCCAGCGGCCGGTCATCCGTTAAATGCTTCAGATTTCGCATCTTCACCTGCCCCCGGCTGGTGAAGGCGGTGGCATTGCGGGCGTTCCGGCTGGGCATCACACAATCGAACATGTCAACCCCTCGCAGCACCGCCTCAATGATGTCGATCGGCCTTCCAACCCCCATCAAATAGCGTGGTTTCTGCACGGGAAGCTGGGGCGCGGTGGTGTCCAGAGTCTCGTACATCGACTCCGGAGTTTCCCCGACACTCAGTCCGCCGATGGCGTATCCGGGAAGGTCCAGCGGGAGCAACCCCTGAATGGAACGCTCCCGCAGCTGGGGATTCGTCCCCCCCTGGACGATCGGAAACAGGGCCTGATCCGGCCGTTTATGGGCGTCCCGACAACGCTGCGCCCAGCGGGTGGTCCGGTCAACCGCAGCCTGGAGTCGCTCCAGCGGGGCATCGTGCGGAGGACACTCGTCCAGACACATGATGACATCCGCCCCCAGGTCCTCCTGAATCTGCATGGCCCGTTCGGGGGAGAGATCCAGCAGACTCCCGTCGACGTGCGACTTAAAAACGACCCGGTCTTCAGAAAGCTGCCGCAATTCTGCCAGACTGAAGACCTGAAAGCCCCCGCTGTCGGTGAGAATGGGGCCATCCCAGTTCATGAACCGGTGCAGCCCGCCGAGCTCCTTGACCACTTTTTCCCCGGGCCGGAGCGCGAGGTGGTACGTGTTGGCCAGAATCATCTGAGCCCCCATCGCCTTCAGCTCATGGGGCCAGACAGCCTTGACGGTCCCGCGTGTCCCGACGGGCATGTACGCGGGGGTATCCACAACCCCATGCGGGGTGACGAATCGTCCGACACGGGCGGATGATGAGGTATCAGCGTGATCGAGATGAAATTCAAACATGCGGGCATCGTAAGGTCCGCACGCCAGACCAGCCAGCGAGTTTCCCTGGCAGACAACCATGAGCGAAGGAAACGCTCGCCCGCCGTCGCAACAGCCCATGAATCAAAACGCCGAACCGCGTCACATCCCGGAGATGCGACGCGGTTCGGAGATTTGTTACCGAGAGAGCTCAACAGAGCTGCTGGTTATTTCTCGTCGCTGGCGCAGACCCAGTCGGCCAGCGTCGTCGAGTATTCCAGCACTTCTTCAGGCTTGAAGTAGATGCTGATTTCCCGGGCAGCCGCTTCAGGACTGTCGCTGCCGTGAATCAGATTCACCTGACGGGACAGGCCGAAGTCTCCGCGGATGGTTCCCGGAGCGGAATCGCGTCCGTTGGTTTTTCCCATCATTCCACGGACCACGGCGACCGCTTCCGGACCTTCAACCACAAGGGCGACGACCGGTCCGGAGGTAATGAACTCTTCGAGCATCGGGTAGAACGGCTTGCTGACGTGCTCGGCATAGTGCTGTGCTGCCAGTTCCTTGGTCACGTGCAGCATCTTCAGCCCGAGCAACTTCAACCCGCGTTCTTCAATCCGGGTGAGGATGCGACCACACAGGCGGCGTTGAACAGCGTCGGGCTTGAACAGAATGAGCGTCTTTTCCTGCGGCATGAATGAACCTTGAAGAAATAAAGAGAGTCAGTGATGGAGATCGTGAGTGAACCGGAGTCGACCTATCGGGACGACGAGGCGCTCATCATGTCGAGGAACTGGCCGAACAGGTAATGACTGTCATGCGGGCCGGCGGAGGCTTCCGGGTGATACTGCACGCTGCTGGCCTGCAGACCCAGATGCTGAATCCCCTCGACGGTCTGGTCGTTCAGATTGACGTGCGTGACCTGAGTCCCCTGCGGCAATGAATCGGCATCGACCGCAAAGCCGTGATTCTGAGAGGTGATTTCCACCTGTCCAGTCAAGACGTTCAACACCGGCTGATTCGCGCCCCGATGGCCGAACTTCAGTTTGTACGTTTCGCCCCCCAGTGCCAGCGCCAGCAGCTGATGCCCCAGACAGATCCCGAAGATCGGCTGTTTTCCGAGCAGATCGCGAATTGTGTTGATCGCGTAATCCAGCGGTTCCGGATCGCCGGGTCCGTTGGAAAGGAACACACCATCGGGACTGTGCGCCAGAATTTCACTTGCAGTGGTCGATCCGGGAACGACCGTCACCCGGCATCCCAGTTCCCGCAGGTGACGGGGAATGTTCCACTTCATCCCGTAGTCGATCGCGACCACGTGGGGGCCGGAAGTTTCTCCCCCTTTGCGGCGGAACTCCGGCGTCGTTTCATTGAGGAATTCCTGGTACAGACCGGTGTTCCAGTCCGCCGTCGACTTCGGCATCACTTCACGGACCAGATCCTGTCCGACGAGTGCCGGGCTGCTGCGGGCCTTGGCCACCAGCGACTGGTCATCCAGATCGATGGTGGACAGCACGCCGGTCATCGCCCCCTGGGAACGAATCCGGCGGACCAGTGCCCGCGTATCGATCCCTTCCAGACCAATGACGTTGTGCTCTCGCAGATATGCGTCCAGCGACATCTTCGAGCGGTAGTTGCTCGGTTCGTGACACAGCTCCCGGACGACGAATCCACGGAGTGAAAGTCCTCCGCTCTCCACATCTTCCGGGTTGATTCCTGAATTCCCGATCAACGGATACGTCATCGTCACGATCTGGCCGTTGTACGATGGATCGGTCAGAATCTCCTGATAACCAGTCAGGCTGGTGTTGAAGACCACTTCGCCGTAAACCTCGCCATCAGCACCGAATCGGGTGCCGGTAAAGACGGTTCCATCAGCGAGAGCGAGTTTTGCGGGTGCGGACATACCTGCCTTTGATACTGCGAAATTCTGCGTGTTTGAGATCTCTATTTATAGTGTTCCCGCCCCCGGGCTGTCACGAATGGCGGAAATTTTTTCTCAACTGAGCCACTCCGCAGCTGCACAGTGCCCGTGAAAAAATCCCCTCGCCAAGCCACATCGGGCGATTTTCAGGGAACGACATCTTCCAGCCGGGAAATACTGACGACCTGACTTTTCAGCACGTAAACCTGCTTTCGATTGACCCCGATACCATGTCGGCGGCAGTCCAGCACATACAGATCACGTGTCGTGCTGGTATCCCGCAGATCGTGGACATCAGCATCTTCCAATACAAAATACTGCGGGCCCTCTGACGCCAGGGTCCCCAGAATGACGTAAGGAGCCGACATGTCCAGGACGATGGCTGAGCCGACGATCTCTTCCAGTGGATGTTCGAGCATTTCACTTGCGTTCACGGGAGACTTTGGTCTGCCGCGCCAGCTGGCGACGGGAATCGCGGACAGCCTCGATGGCCTGAGTTTCCAATGGCCGGGCCTGAAACCGCAGGGAGACGTAATGACGGTACCACTCCGCCAGCGACTGCGACGTATTGATCCGGGTCTCGCTCTCCACTCGACTCGCGAACTGAAGCAGACTTTCTTCCACCGGCCGGTGCAGACCGCGCCGGGCGAGGAATCGATCCATCCGCGCCCGCTCGCGCGTGAGGGGAATCATCGCCAGATCGATCCGATTTTCATGACGCTTCCGGTTCAACAGTCGATTCACCGAGAACTTGATCACCAGATACATCAAGCCGGCGAGCGGCACAAAAAACAACACCATACGGCCATACTTCTGCCCCAGCGTCAGAATGATCCCGGATCGCAGAAATTCCGAAAACTGCATCATCGCCGCCTGACCAAAGGTGTACGACGACTTTAAAGGCGTCAGCTCTTCCCGGGCGGGAACCCCTTCCATCGGAGTGGACTCCACAGTCACCCACGTCTGCAGCGACTCGTCGTACGCTTCCACCCATGCGTGCGCATCTTTTCGCAAAGCAAAGTAACTGCCGTCCACGGGATTCTGGCCTGACACAACATACCCCGTCACATAACGGGCAGGAACATTGGCCAGCCGCAGGAGGATTGTTGTCGCAGTGGCGAAATACTCGCAGTGGGCTGCCGGGCGAACGGAAAGGAAGTACGCCAGCCGGTCCGTTCCCCGAGGGACTCGCAGGTTCAAGCTATACGTGTAATTCCGGTGAAAGAAGGATTCGACAGCTCGAATCTTTTCCGCAGGAGTTTTCGCCCCCGCAAAGACCTCCTGAGCCGTTTTCACGACCACTGGACTCAGCCGATCCGGCAGCGAAAGAAAAATCGGGTTCACTTTGTCACGGGGAACGCGAGGCTCTTCGCTGATGAGCGCGAGATACGAATCCAAGAGCGACTTGCCGTCCCGCTCGACGATTCCATTGGAATCCCGCTTCACCGATTTGCAGTCACACGCCAGGACACTCGTTCCCAGCGGAAGAAAGAAATGCGCCGAGGAAAACTCGTCCAGCGGCCAGACCGTCATGGTGGAGTAATCGTCCGGCCATCTCTTCTGAAGCAGGTACACGGACTCATCCGGATACAAGGCGCGAATAGGAGGAACCTCCGCCTGCGGAGTGAGAATTTCTGAGGGCTCGGACGCCTGCCAGTTCCGATACGAAAACTGAGTGAAGACCCGGCCGCGCAGATACCCTGGATAAAAAGAGGCATCAATCTTCAATGCCACTTCATCCCCGCCCATCTGCTTCAGATGCGAGATATCGTGCAGCCCCCCTTTGCCGGAAAACCCGTTCCCCGGGTGCCCCACCCGTCCCTGGTAAAGATATTCCGACATCCAGAATTCCAGGCGGTTGGCATATTTCAGATACAGGTTCGCCAGAAACCAGCCCGACGCCAGGGAGGAGAAGATGACCCCCGTGAGCGCAATGCGACGCAACCACTCGCGACGACCGGCCGCCGAGGGGGTCTTCGTGCGGCAACTGATGGCAAACAATGACCAGCAGGCAAAATAGACCAGCACCAGCCAAAGCATCCAGGCACTGTTTTGGTAGCTGACGCGGATGTCGCCCGCGAACACCAGACTCGTTCCGGAGATCGCCAGATACCAGATGGGGAGCTGGCGTTCATACTTTTTGATAAACAACAGGATCAGCTGGCAGGCCGTGCAACATAACGTCACCTCATAGGCCACGTTGCTGCCGATGAACCCCATCGCGACAAACTCTTCTTCGCGAAACTGGTGCTGAATCACGAAGTACGTGATGACGACCGCAAACGCGATGCTCACAGGGATGGGGAACTGCAGTCGCAGACGGGGAGCGATCCATCCCAGCAATGCGAACGCTGCAATGGGCATCAGCACCGACTTCATCAGCAACGTGATCGCCGCACCCTGAATCAGCAACAGGGCCACCGCGGCCGTCCGATTCAAGTTCGGCCAGATCGAACGCGAACTCGCATCCATTACAATGTACACACTTCCCCCTGGAGAACCTGTCTCGACTGGAAGTGTGAATAGTATTCATCAAGCGGGAAGGGGCGAGTCGGGGGACGGTCACGCACCAGCAAGACCCGTAATGCACAGCCGCTTTGAATGATGCGATTGACCAGCTCTTCCCGGGATTCATCCCAGTCCAGAAAAACGCAGACAATCACAGAGATCGATTCCAGCGATTCTCCGATCGCCGGCGTGAGCTTATCGAACGGATTAACGTTTGTGGGATCGACTGCCGCCAGGATTTCCAGAATCGATTCCAGAAACGTCTGGGAAGCGTCTCCCGACTGAAAGAAAAACAGGTCGGGCCCAGCTGCGAACAATTCAATGGTCGTTCCGATGCGGTCCAGCGAATCCGCCACCGCGGCCGTCAGACTGATTGCCGCTTCCAATTCGTTAGTCGCGATCTGCCTTTTGAAAAGCGGAGTTTTGGAAACATACGTATCGAGCACGATGGCCACGCGCGAGCAGAATTCGTCCTGATACTCACGAACGATCGGCTTCCCGACGCGAGCCCAGGCTCGAAAGTCCAGCCGCTTTGTCGGCTCGCCGGGAATGTAGTCCCGGTTCCCGACATACTCCGCTGCGTTTCCGGAATGTGAATCCAGCAGAATTCCCCCGTGTTGATAGCGGTGAGAAATCGGAATATCGAGTTCTTCGAGAGAATGAAAAGCTGGAACAACACTGAGCTTGTGCGGGGGAACCGGTGTCGCCCCGGTGCGCATAATGTTCAGCGGGAATGTGCTGTGAACATAGACGTCAGAGAGAAGAAATTCGCCCCGCTGATTGGCTCGCAGCTGAACCGGCAGCGTCGCAGATTTTCCTCGCCGGATCATGCGGACCGTAGTATCCGGAGCGATGTGCTGAACCCCGGAAGGAAGGATGAAGCAGCCGCAACAGATATCAAAGACCGGCAGGAAACCACGATTCTCGACTGTCAGCAATCCAAGCGCGGTATCGCCGGCAGTCATTTTCTCCGGAAGCGAGCCCGTGATCGTCAGCCGGGGGCGAACCATCGCTCCGCAGATTTCCGCGACACCGAACAGCGCAACGATTCCACAGAAAATCTGATAGATCGGAATTTCGGTGGTGATGATTCCGATGGCACTCAGAAACATCAGAAACACTGCCATCCGCCCGACAGGGGTCAGCTTGAACTGGAAAAAGAATGCGATTTTTCTTGCCAGCCAGCTGGGCTGCCGTTTCATGTGGGCACCGGAAGCTGTTTCACGATTTCCTGAATAATCTGATCCTTGGTCACACTTCCATAGCGTGCCTTGGGAGTCAGAACCAACCGATGCGCCAGAACGTAACCGGACATCCGCTGCACATCATCGGGAACGGCATAATCCCGTCCCGCGAGATAAGCACATGCCTGCACCGCACGGAAGAACATTAACGATCCACGGGGACTGACCCCGAGTTTCAGCAACGGGTGGATGCGGGTTTTGGCGACAAGGTCGACCATGTACTCCGCAATCGAACGTTCCACTCGAACATTGCGGACTTCGGTCTGCAGTTGAATCACAGACTGCATCGAGAGAATCGGTTCGATCTCGTGCTCATCCACCTCGACAGCACGGTCATAAAGGATTTCAACTTCCATGTTCCGGTCCGGATACCCCACTCTCAACAGGACGAGAAAGCGGTCCAGCTGGGCTTCCGGAAGTGGATAGGTCCCATGAAAATCGACGGGATTTTGCGTCGCCAGCACCAGGAATGGATGCGGCAGGCGATGGCGGACCCCTTCAATCGTCGCCTGCTCTTCACTCATTGCTTCGAGCAGTGCTGACTGTGTTCGGGGAGAAGCGCGGTTGATTTCATCCGCGAGCAGGATGCTGCAGAAAATCGGCCCCTTCTTGAAATTGAAAGAGCCGTCTGCGGGATTGTAGATCGATGCTCCAAGAATATCCGAGGGGAGCAGGTCCGGCGTGAACTGCACACGGCGGAACTCCGCATCCAGCGCCTTGGCGAGTGTTTTTGCCAGAGTCGTCTTCCCCACCCCGGGAACGTCTTCCATCAGGACAGAGCCGCCAGCCAGCAGGCTGATCAGCAGAATATCAATGGTGTCTTCCTTTCCGCGAATGGCTGCATTGAGCCGATTTCGCAGAAGATCGATCGCCCCTTGACGTGAGCCTGGCTGAGGTGGGCCGGCATGACGCGGCAGACCGGTAGCATGATGCGGCTGTTTGGGCCGCGAGTGCGCCAAGTCAGGTGAGTTGCTGGAAAGCGCAGAAAATTCCATTCAGACCGACTTTTCCGGTTGGACTAGGTTCTATCGCGGGCCCGTGACATTCACAGCAGATTGCATGAATGTTAGCCGAAGAGACGCCGACGTTTCCAACGCTTGCGGTGAATTTCATGCAGAAACGACCGAAAACTGGCGCCATGACATGACAACTTATGAAACATTCTGAAACATACTGCTTGAAAATGCCACCAATGGGCGATATCATTCTCTGATCACTTGTGAATATACGGGCCTTGCGGGGACAGGAGACTTCGGATGTTGCTGGACCAACGCCGCACGAGCGTCCTCGACATCATTGAAAACAAAGGATTTGCGTCCCTCAAGGAGATCGCGGACGCCATTTCCGTGAGTGAATCCACTGTCCGACGAGATTTGGAACATCTTGAAAGTATTGGGCAGGTCCGGAGGACGCGAGGTGGAGCTGCCTACGTCGGAGAGTCACTTTCCGGTTTTGAGGATCGGCGCAGTCAGGCGCTTCGGGAAAAACAGAGGATTGGCCGCTGCGTCGCTGAACTGATCGGGTCCGGCGAGACGATCATTTTGGATGGGGGAACAACCACTCTGGAAGTGGCGAAACATCTCTCGGGAAAGTCGCTGCAGGTCGTGACGAACTCACTGCCGATCGTCAATCACCTCGTCAGCGTGTCCGATATCGAGCTGGTGTTTCTGGGAGGGTATCTCTATCCCAAGACCGGGGTGGCCTTGGGGGGATTGACGGTTGCGGCGCTGAAACAGATTCAGGCGCGGCGACTGATCATGGGGGTTGGCGGGATCACCGAGGCGGGGTTGTTTAATTCCAACTCTCTCCTCGTGGAAGCAGAACAGCAGATGATGGCTTCTGCCGATGAAGTCATTGTCGTGGCAGACAGCAGCAAACTCGGTCACTCCGAACTGACCCGGCTTTGCGGACTGGACAGCATTCATCGGCTGGTGGTGGATTCCGGAATTTCCGCCGAATGGCGGTCACGGATCCGGGATTTTGGAATTGAACTGATTGTTGTTGAAGAGTGATCGCACTTTGTGCGGGACACGGAGCGGATGGAATGTCAGCAGTCGAAGTGAACGGCCTGTCCAGAAGCGACATCGAAAGCGTTGTGCGCGCGGTCCTCTCCAAGCACGCGCCCGCTTCGGCGAACAAGTCTGCCCCGGCAGCAAAAAATCAGGCTCCTAACCCGCTCGTGGTCAATATCTCGGCCCGTCACTGCCACCTGACGGATGAACACATCGAGATCCTCTTCGGCAAAGGGCACAAGCTCAATCCGACGAAGTGGCTCTATCAGGAAGGCTACTACGCTGCGGAAGAAACCGTGGCCATCGTCGGCCCGCGCCGCCGCATGCTGCCGGAAGTGCGCGTGCTGGGACCTTCACGCGGTGCTTCCCAGGTGGAACTCGCGTTTACGGATTCAATCTCTCTGGGACTGGACCTGCCCGTCCGCATCAGTGGTGATGTCGCGGGGACACCCGGTTGCCTGCTGGTCGGCCCCAAGGGAAGTCTCGAACTCAAAGAAGGTGTCATCCGCGCGATGCGGCATGTGCACATGTCCCCCGCAGACATGGCCTGGTACGGCGTGAAATCCGGTGAAGCCATGCAACTGCGAGTGGAATCTCCCGCCTGTACGACGGTGCTCGAGAATCTCGTTGTGCGTGGCGGAGACGACAAGATCAAACTGGAAGTCCACCTGGACACCGATGAAGGCAATGCAGTGAATCTGACCAAGGCCACGAAAGTGGACTTGCTGAAAGTGACCGGCAGCGAATGTGGCTGCCACAAATAGTTGTCGGCCCACAGCGATCAGCTGTCAGCAAGCCGACCAGAGATGCATTGGCTGCTGACTGCTGAAAGCCGACCGCTGATATCCCCCTTTTAACTCTTCGGAGAATGACAAGATGGCTCGCGTGAATGAAGCGCTGGGAATGATTGAAACCAAGGGTCTGGTCTGCCTGATCGAGGCCGCTGATGCAGCTCTCAAGGCTGCAAACGTGACGATGGTCGGCTGGGAAAAGATCGGAAGCGGAATTGCCACGGTCTTCCTGACCGGTGACGTCGCTGCCGTCAAGGCTGCTGTGGACGCAGGTGCCGCTGCTGCCAGCAAGATCGGTGAAGTGCAGAGCGTGCAGGTGATTCCTCGCCCGCACGAAGATCTGGGATCGATCCTCCCGAAGAAGAAGGAAGGCTAAGTCCGGTCGCTGTTCCAAGGATGGACCTGTGATTTCAGAAGTTCCGTGGATTGCGCCGAAGCCGTCTTCGCCCGCGCCCCCAAGCCCTCGCACGATTATTGCTCCCTTAGGAAGTCGTCCCATGAATGAAGCCATTGGTCTTGTCGAAACGAAAGGACTGATCGCGGCGATCGAAGCCTCTGACGCGATGCTCAAGTCCGCCAACGTCACTCTTGTCAAACAGGTCAACATCGGCAACGCCTTTATCACCACAGTGATCCGCGGCGATGTCGGTTCCGTCCGCGCCTCGGTCGACGCCGGTTCCGCCGCCGCCAGCCGGGTCGGCGAACTGATCTGCGCCCACATCATCCCCCGCTCCGCCGACGGACTGATGGAAAACTTCTAAGAGCCCGAAGAGCATTCAGCGGCCAGCTGTCAGCCAGATATGCCAGGTGCGAGATCGGTGAAAGGTTGTATTCGCGGAGTTTTTAGAATGAGAGACTTCCGTCAGTTCAGTGTGTGGCGTAAATCGCACGAATTGACTTTGTCTGTCTACCGCGAGACCGCATTTTTCCCCTCCCATGAAGTCTATGGTCTGACAAGTCAGCTGCGACGGAGCAGTGTCAGCATTGCTGCCAATATCGCGGAAGGATGCGGGCGACATTCGGATGCCGATTTTGCTCGTTTCCTTTCACTGTCGGCAGGGTCTGCGTGTGAAAACGAGTATCACCTTTTGCTCGCAAGAGACCTTGAGTACCTGCCTGCGGATACTCACTCTGCACTGGGCGACGTTGTCGTCGAAGTTCGAAGAATGCTCGCCGGGTTAATCAAGAAACGCAGATTCATCCATAAACTTCCTCAGGAGCAGCTTTCAGTTTTGCTGAAAGCTGACCGCT
Source organism: Planctomicrobium stercoris (assembly GCF_051465655.1). Taxonomy (NCBI): domain Bacteria; kingdom Pseudomonadati; phylum Planctomycetota; class Planctomycetia; order Planctomycetales; family Planctomycetaceae; genus Planctomicrobium; species Planctomicrobium stercoris. Next base: position 5,181,702 of record NZ_CP195791.1, read on the forward strand.
GAAAGCTGACCGCTAATGAAGGTGCTCGTTGCCAATCTGGGGTCTACCAGCTTCAAATACCGGCTGTTCGACATGGAGTCGGAAGAACAGCTGGCACGTGGAGCCATCGACCGTATCGGCCAGCCGGCGGATTCGGTCTGCGTGGCCGAGATTGGCAGTCACAAGCAGGAATCGACGCTGCGAATTCCGGATCACGCTGCTGCGGTACGAATGTGCCTGGAGCAGCTGACCCATCCGGAATTTGGTTGCCTGATCTCCGTGGATGAAGTCTCAGCGATCGGGTTTAAAGCCGTTTTCGCAGGTCGCCTGAGCGGGATCCGCCTGGTGGACGATGAGCTGCTGAAGACCATGGAAGACCTGGCGGATGTGGCACCTGCTCACAATCCGCCCTACGTCAGAGCCATGCGGCAGCTGCGGGCGTCCTTCCCCGAGATGCCGCTCGTGGCAGCTCTTGAAACAGCGTTTCACGAGACGATTCTCCCGGAATACCGGACCTATGCGGTCCCGTACGAATGGACGGAACAGCACGAGATCCGACGTTGGGGGTTTCACGGCGCCAGTCATCGCTTTATCGCGACCCGGACAGCTCAGCTGCTGGAACGCGAAGACGCGAAGATCATTTCCTGCCATCTGGGGGGAAGCAGCTCGATCTGTGCGATCGAGGCAGGCCAGTCCCGATCGACATCGATGGGGATGACTCCGCAATCCGGATTACCGCAGAACAATCGGGTCGGAGATTTTGATCCCTTCGCCCTGCGACTTCTGAAGAGCCGGACAGGCAAAGATTTCGAGACTCTGCTCAACGAACTTGCCAGCCAGGGTGGACTTCAGGGTCTGAGTGGAATTTCTCCGGACCTGCGGGACATCGAGAAAGCAGCTGAGCTCGGAAACGAACGGGCCCAGCTGGCGATTGGAGTTTATGCAGCGGACATCAAGAAGTACGTCGGGCAATACCTGGCGGTGCTCAACGGTGCAGACGCCCTGGTTTTCACGGGGGGGATTGGAGAAAACAGCTCGCTGATCCGCCGACTGGTCTGCGAGAACATGACCTACGCGGGCATCGAGCTGGACGTCATCAAGAATCAGACATTGAAAGGAGAGGTCAACCTCTCAGCACTCAACAGCCGCGTGCAGATCTGGATCGTGCCGACGAACGAAGAACTCGTCGTCGCCCGCCAGACGGCGAGGGTGGTTGAAGGTTGAGGGGTTTAAGGTTGAAGGTAGAAGGGCCGCTGCGATGTTTGGTTTTGAACGACTGGAAGCATGGCAGTTGGCGATCGAACTCTCCGATTCCGTTTACGCCGCGACTCGATCCTTTCCGTTGGAGGAACGGTTCGGGATCACAAATCAGATGCGACGTTCATCTGTTTCAATTGCAGCCAACCTCGCAGAAGGGAGTGGTAGAGGAAGTAACCGTGAGTTTGTTCGATTCATCCAGATTGCTTTTGGTTCACTCATGGAAACGATTTCGCACCTAACCATTGCTCGGCGCCAGGAGTTTCTACAAGAGTCCGACTTCGAACGTCTCTACAGTCAAATGCAGAGGCTCGCCAAGGTCCTTTCTGGCTTACGAGCAAGTCTTTCCAAAGAATAAGCCCCCTTTCCTAACTCAACTTTAAACCTTCAACCATAAACCCTTCCACCCATGTTCCTCGCAAAAATCACCGGCAATCTGACAGCCACTCAGAAGGTCCCCAGCATGGTGGGGCAGAAGCTGTTCATTGTCGAACCGCTGCGGGTGGATGAGCAGGCACAGGATTCACTGAAGTCGACCGGCCGCACGTTTATCGCTGTCGATACCGTCGGGGCCGGCGAAGGAGAAGTGGTGCTGATCGTTCAGGGATCGAGCGCCCGCTTCACCGATGAAACCAAGACACTCCCCATCGACTGCGCGATCATCGGCATTGTCGACAACGTGCAGATGGGGACCAATTCAATTTACAAGTCAAACTCGTAAACGTTAATCGTCGAGGATTGAGCGTTTCACGAGATCGAACCCCGTCCATCGCATGAACGGGAATGAAGGAGCAAGAGATGCAAGCGAACGAAAACACCATCCGCGCCGTTGTGGAAGAAGTTCTTTCGGAACTCGGCAAGAAGCCCAAAGTCAACGGAATCCCCGGCCGCATTTACGGCCAGGGTCCCAAGAAAGACAGCGGAATCCCCGTTCTCTCCGCCGGGACAGCTCTCCCCTCGGGCGGTTACCACTCCAGCAGCCGCGGGAATTACGGCGTTTTCGACAATGTGAATGACGCTGTCGCCGCCGCCAACGAAGGCTACGCACAGCTGCAGAAAAAGACGATGGCCGACCGCGCCAAGGTCGTGCAGATCGTCAAAGAGATGTGCGAGAAGAACGCGGAAGCCTGGGGACGGGCCGAGATCGAAGAAACGAAAGTCGGCCGACTCGATCACAAAATCGAGAAGCTCAAGATCATCAAGCTTGTTCCGGGAACCGAGTTCCTGAAGACCGACTGCTACAGCGGCGACAACGGACTGATGATCGAAGAGTACGCCCCGTTTGGCGTGATTGGAGCCATCACACCGGTGACTCACTCTCTGCCGACGCTGGCTGGGAACATCATCAACATCGTGTCCGCTGGAAACTCGGTGGTGTTCAACCCGCATCCCAGCGGAGCGAAGATTGCCTGTGCCGGCGTCCAGGCGTTCAACAAAGCTTTCGCTGAAGCGATCGGCATTGAAAACCTCGTCACGATCATCAGCAAGCCGACCATCGAAACCGCGAACGAAGTGTTCAATCATCGCGGTGTCAAAGTCCTGCTCGTGACCGGCGGACCGGCTGTGGCTCGTGCCGCCCTGCAGGCATCCAAGAAAGCGATCGTCGCTGGCCCCGGCAATCCTCCGGTTGTCGTCGACCATACAGCGGATCTCGAAAACGCTGCCAAGTGCATTGTTCAGGGTGCCTCTTACGACAACAACCTGCTGTGCATCGGTGAGAAAGAAGTCTTTGCTGTCGAAAAGATTTTCGAACCACTCATGGAAGCCATGAGCCGTCATGGCGGATACCGGCTGAATGCTCAGCAGGTCGAAGCCCTCACCAAAATCGCGTTCATTCCCGCCAAGGAACCGGGCGCTCACCCCGGTCTCAACCGCGAGTTGCTGGGACAGGATGCTTCCGTGATGGCAGCCAAGATCGGCATCAAAGTTCCAGCGGGAACTCAGCTGCTGTACGGGGAAACGGACACCTCGAATCCGTTCGTCCCGGAAGAGCAGATGATGCCCTTCCTGCCGTTCGTGCGGGCGAAAGATACGAATCACGCAATCCAGCTGGCTCACGAGTTCGAGCATGGATTCGGGCATACCGCCATCATCCACTCACGTGACGTCCACACGATGACCCAGATGGGCCGACTGATGAACACCACGTTGTACATCAAGAACGGCGCGAGCATGGCTGCCCTGGGCCTGGGCGGAGAAGGCTACCTGTCCTTCAGCATCGCCACTCCGACCGGAGAAGGGGTGACCACCCCGCTGACCTTCACACGCAAACGCCGCTGCTCGATGGTGGGAGAGCTGCGAATCGTTTGAAGTGTTGAGTGACGAGAGTTGAGAGTTGAGTGTTGAGTGTTGAGTGTTGAGTGAGGGCCAAATGTCTGGAAAGTTTCGTTTTTATGAGCTCGATGTCTGGCGAAAAGGCATTGACTACGCAGAGCTCATTTACCAGATCACCTCTCGCTTTCCGCAGGAGGAGAAGTTTGGACTGGTGAGTCAATTGCGTCGAGCGGCTGTTTCAATTTCTTCAAATATCGCCGAAGGAAGCAGCCGGTCGTCAAAGGCGGACTTTGCAAGGTTTATAGAAATTGCATACGGGTCGACAATGGAGTCCGTTTCGCAACTTTGCATCTCTGTGAAGTTGAATTTCATCGGCAGAGAGGAATTCGATCACGCGACACGCCTTGCGGAAGATGTTTCCCGAATGCTGAGCGGCCTGCGAAAAAATCTTCAGACCTCTAAATGAGACCTGTATCTTCACACTCAACACTGATCTCTCAACACTCAACTCTCCATGAACTTAGCCCTTGTCATCGGGAACGCGACTTCCACCGTCAAGCATTCATCCATGAATGGCTGGCGGTTGCTGGTCGTTCAGCCTTTGACCGCTGACGGGGGAGATGACGGTGAACCGTTGCTGGTGATCGACAGCCTGGGAGCCCGCATCGGCAGCGAAGTCATCATTACCTCCGATGGCAAAGAAGTCAGTGAAGCCATGAAATCGAACAACACCCCCGTCCGCTGGATCGTGATGGGTCAGCCGGATGGTTGAACAGAGAAACGCATTCCCTCGGGATTGCAGCTCAACGAAACACACTCAACGAAAGATCTGCAGTTTCGAGATTCGAATTCCGAGTTTCGAATGTCCCTAAAATGTCTCTTTCTTCAGAAGCGATCGACCGGATTGTCGCCAACGTGCTGAGTCAGCTCAGCCCGGCCACTCCCGCTGCCACTCCCCGGCCTCAGCCGTCAGCAACACCCGCCAAGCCAACAGGCGGACAGATTTCATTCACAGGTTCTGTGATTACTGCTGACGTTCTGGAACAGGCTGCGGAACGAAGCATTGTCACGGTCCACCCGAAAGCGATCATCACCCCGGCTGCCTGGGACACCGTCAAACTTCGTCAGCTCCAGCTGCAACGGGGAGTGGCGTCCGGATCAAAATCACAATCGGTAGGCGACGCAACGGGTGTCACTCCCGCTGAGACTGGCATTCAGCCGTTGCTGATCGTCGTTCGCAACACGAAGCCGGTCGAACAGCTGTGGGAAGGGCTTGCGGGAAGATGGAAGAAAGAGCTGCTGGGTTGTCCGGACGATGCAGCCAAGCTGGCGATCAGTGAAATCAGCCGCGGTGGTGCCCAGGCTGTCGTGATTCTGGCCGAGCAGACCCATCGGGCCGCCTGCCTGGCCAATCGTCATGAAAAAGTGAAGGCAGTGGCGGTCCGGGATGTCAGCGACGTGAAAGCGGTTCGAAAGGAACTCCGGGCGAATGTCTGGTGCATTGATTCCGGAAGCCGTTCCTACTTCGAATTGAAGAACTTGATCCAGCAGATTCAGAACGAGCCCAAGAAGTAAACGCGTCCAGGTGGGACTGCGGCTGAACAGCGATACGAACTCCTTATTTCAAAACATCAAAAATGCGAATCGGCGAAGTGATCGGACGAGTGACTCTTTCCCGCTGTCATCCAGCGGTGCAGGGAGCGGTCTGGAAACTTGTCGTGCCGCTGAGCCGAAGTGGACTCAAGGGAGATGTTGCGGGCCGCGGCGAGCCGATGATTGTGTACGACGAACTGGGTTCCGGACCGGGATCGTTGATTGCCATCAGCGACGGAGCAGAAGCCTCCGCCCCGTTCTACCCGGAAGTCAAACCGTTGGATGCCTATTGTGCAGCGTTACTGGACGAAATTCGAATCCCGTAAATGAAAAATTTGAACCGCAGGCACAACGCGCATACAATGCAGGCATGAAACGCATGCAGTACACAATTCGATCCGTACCAGAGCACGTTGACAGGGCGCTTCGAGAGAAAGCCGAGCTCGAGAAGAAGAGTCTAAATACCATTTTGTTGGAAGCGCTGGAACAGGCAGCACATCAGCCAGAGCGACCAGTCATTCACCACGATCTCGATTTTTTGATCGGGAGCTGGGTCGATGATCCCGAGTTTGACGAGGCCATGAAGCAATTCGAAAAGATCGATGAGGAGATCTGGAAGTGAGACTGGCGCTGGACTCAAACGCCTACACTGACTACGTCCGGGGAGTTCCGGCGCGAGTTCAGGCAGTCCAATTTGCCTCCGAGCTCCTTTTCCCTGTGATCGTGCTGGGAGAGCTGCTTTCAGGGTTTCGAATGGGGAAGCAGGCAGCAGCAAATGAGTCAGCATTGCAGCTTTTCCTTCGATCGCCTCGAGCTTCCATACTGCCAGCGGACCAGGAGACAGCGAAGCATTACAGCTACCTCACTGACCTGCTTCGAAGACAAGGAACACCCATTCCGACCAACGACATCTGGATCGCAGCCATCGTGCAACAGCATGGGCTGGTCCTCTGCACCTCGGACACACATTTTCGGCACGTGCCGCACTTACCGACCTGTTAGATCAAATCAACCTGAATTCACCATTAACGACCCCGGGCAGTTCGCCCGGACAAGCAAGGACAGACGACATGTATCACCCCCTCTTCAATAATCCGGAGATCAAGGAATGGATCTGCGAGATTGGTCGCCGCGTTTACAACAAAGGTTTCGCTGCTGCCAATGACGGCAACATCTCCTATCGCGTCGGCGAGAACGAAGTGCTCTGCAGCCCCACCATGATCTGCAAGGGGTTCATGAAGCATGAAGACATCTGCATGGTGGACATCGACGGCAAGCAGCTGGCTGGAACCAAAAAACGCACCAGCGAAATCCTGCTGCACCTGACCATCATGAAGCATCGTCCGGACGTGAAAGCGGTCGTCCACTGTCATCCGCCTCACGCCACAGCCTTTGCCGTCAGCCGGGAAGCCATTCCTCAGTGCGTGCTGCCGGAGATCGAAGTGTTCATGGGCGAAGTGCCTCTGGCTCCCTATGAAACTCCGGGAGCACAGGGTTTTGCAGACACCGTGGTCCCATTCCTGAAGTCCTCGAACACGATCATCCTGACCAATCACGGGACCGTCACGTTCGGGAAGACGCTGGAAGAAGCCTACTGGAAGACAGAGATTCTGGATGCGTACTGCCGCATTCTGATTCTCTCGAAGCAGCTGGGTGGCATCACCTACCTGAACGAGCAGAAGTCCCGCGAGCTGCTGGACCTGAAGAAACGCCTCGGGTTCGACGATCCGCGATTCCATCTGGAAGACTGCGACCTGTGCGGAAACACCGCCTTCCAGGAAGGGTACAAGTCGGTCAACGCTCCGCAGCCGCAGACGGTCGCTTTTGATCCTCCGCCGAAGTTCCCGGGCTATTTGAAATCCGCATCCAACTCTGTGGGTGCAGATCCCGAACTGCTGGTCAAAGCGATTACTGATGAAGTGCTGGCGGCCCTGCGTTCGAAGTAACGTAGCCGAGACCTGAAGGAACAAAAAAAGCCGCACACGTCATGGTGTGCGGCTTTTTCGTTTTATCTTCAGTTCCGTTACGCAAACTCGGGTCGGCGTCGGCGAAGTTGATCTTTCAGGCGGGCGACGATGCTGGAGTGCATCTGGCTGACGCGGCTTTCGGAAAGTCCGAGCGTCTGGCCGATTTCCTTCATCGTGAGTTCTTCGTAGTAGTACAGGATGATGATCAGCCGCTCGTTCCGGTTGAGCCCTTTGGTGACGAGCTTCATCACATCCCGCTTCTGGATCCCCAGAGTCGGGTCTTCACCCTTCATGTCTTCGACAACGTCGATTTCCCGCACGTCTTTGTAGCTGTCGGTCTCGTACCACTTCTTGTTGAGACTGACCAGACCGACGGCACTGGCTTCGGTCTTGAGCTTCTCGAAGTCATCGAGGCTCATTTCCATCTTGCGGGCAAGTTCCGGATCGGTGGGGGGACGTCCCAGACCCGCTTCCAGTTCTTTTCGGGCGGCTTCCAGCTTGCTGGCTTTGCTGCGAACCAGACGGGGAACCCAGTCCATGGTGCGGAGTTCGTCCAGCATGGCCCCGCGGATACGTGGCACGCAGTACGTCTCGAACTTGACTCCACGGTCCATATCGAAGGCTTCGATGGCGTCCATCAGTCCGAAGACTCCCGCGGAAATCAGATCGTTCAGATCGACTCCGTCAGGAAGTTTGGCCCAGACACGTTCGGCATTGAAACGGACCAGCTGGAAATAGTTCTCAATGAGACGATTCCGCAGATCCTGATTCATCTGGTCTTTTTTAAACTCTTGCCAGACCGTCTGGATGTCTTCTTTGACCCTCATGGTCATAAAACTCCTCCGTGACCTCATGTCGTCGCCGGAACCGAAAAGATCGACGCACCCGGTTGCCCGACGAAGTTCGTCGCAGCGAGCGCAGGCATCCTTGATCCTAATATCGGTTCAGCGAGAAGAGCAGTTGAATGCGATTGTTACAATTGTTGTGATCGTTACAGATTGACTGAAAACGCCTGTATGAACGACTGGTTGCGGGATGGAATTCCGAGGTGGGGTTGCGATGGACTTCCAGCGCCAAATTTCGGGAGGTCAAGTGCCGACCGCAGGGCTGCCTCTGGTGAGATGCAGTCACACGGTCCTCATCTGGATTCGAAAATGCAGGGTGGAACGGCACGTTCTTGTGCCTTTGGCCCGTCTCGTCGATTCCGCAACAGGTTGTGTCTGGCGGAGGCGGGTAGATATCGGAAGCAGCGGGCGGCTGTCCAGTTGCCTCGTGAGAAATTCGTTACGGACCAAAGCGGGTCCGCAAAAGCTGCCGACCCGCAGATCCAGAAAGGACTTGCGGGTCGGAGAACAAGCGAAATCTGCTGGTTGAACGATGGGGGCTGCCGCACTCAGCGGGCGGCCCCGTCGTGATCCTAATAGCGGATCCGGACAACGCCCCGGCGGGGGTAGACCCGGACGCGGGCATAGGGGTCGACCACTGGCACGACCGGGGTGACCACGGTCGGGACGTAGTAGCTGGTCTGGGTGACGACCGGGACAGGAGCCACCACCGGGCTCGCCACGGTCGTGGTGGTCGTCGTGACAGCTTCAGTCGCGACGACCGGAGTGATCGTCTGAACGTTGTAGCTGTAGGCGGCCGGCGTCACGTATCGATAGGCAGGTGCGTACTGCACGCCGGTCGGAACCGGTGAGTAGACCGGGCCGGCGACCACCGGGAAGCCGATGTAGCCGCTCGGAACATAGTAGCCCTGGGCATTTGCCTGCCCCGCCCACAGACCGACGACTGCTGCACACAGCCACAATTTCGATCCTCGCATTGTCTCTCTCCTCAACTTGTGAAACTCGGGTGTTTGAGCAATTTGTATCGCTCAGCAGGATACTCCGGCAACTTCTGCCTGTCGAATCTGAAATCGCCCCTGCCCAGGAGATTTTCACGGATCAAATCGAGCCTCTGTGAGATCGACCGTTTTGCCACGCACTTGAAATGTGTGGCAAAACGGCATCACGTTCCGGACAACTCAATTCCCTTCCGCAGACTTCGGGAGATCTTCAATCCGCAGCTTCATCTCGTCCGAGTTCGCTCGCAGTTCCGGAGCGTACATCGCGTGGGCCTGGGTCGGCAGCGCGCTGAACTGTCCCGGGATTTCCGCACGAACACGGTAAGAGACGGAATGTTTCCCGCGAGCCAGCTGGCGGAGGAAGAACGCGACCTTCTGATCGCGAAACTCCACGTAGGCTCCCAGTCCCCCGGAGGTATAACCGCTCTGCAGGTCGACCGATTCACAACCGGCAGCCTTCATGTCTTCGAAGACCACATACTCGTAATCGTTCTTGGAATCGATCTCGAGTTCGATCTCGATCAGGTCTCCGCTGACGACTTCCTCCAGACTCTTCAGTTCCTCCCGCTTGTACTTCAGGATCGACTGATCGATCACCTGGCCCCGGTCGCCCGCAACCGCTTTGGTGGCCTCTTTGTCCTGAACCAGCCGGTAATACTTCCGCCCGACCTTGATCTCCAGACCCGCAGCGGTGATGAATTCTTCCTTAGTGAAGTTCGTCACGTAGGCGTTGTAGTAGAGAGGAGACAGGGAATTGGGGTCAGGGGTCAGGGATTTTCGTTTGAGTTCCAGCTTGTGTTTGCCGGCGGTAACTGCTTCCCCTTCCAGGATGAAACCGTTCTCAAAGGTGAAGAGGACTTCCGGGGTGATCTCAACGGTCTGTTTGAGTTCCCCATCCAGCCAGACTTCAACCTGCATGTTCGGTTTCCCTTCCCCGGAAGCAACCAGATATTCCGCCAGAGCTTCGATGCAATAGGCGGTGTCGCGAGTGCTGTTCCAGTAGGTCCCGTGCCGGCGGTTGTTGATCAGGTATTTGACCAGTCCGGAAGCTTTCGGGTCTTTGACATTCACCCGGGTGAGCAGCTTCAGGTACTGGGCATTCGCTTCGACGGTATTCCCGTACCAGTACCACCAGTAGTTGTTGTTCGGCAGATCGAGGAACGCGGTCTGGTTTTCCTCATCCACTTTGATGAACTGATCGATGTTCTTGACGATCATGTCCCGCTGTTCGATCGCTCCGATCTCGTGCAACGCCAGCCCGAGCAGAGCCTGCGAGTACAGTGAGACCTTCAATCGATCACGGTACAGGAACCGCTGCATCTCGGCTTCCACCACTTTGCCGTCGACCAGCACGGAGAAGACCATGGCATCCATGTCGTCGCATTGAGTCTTGAATCTCTCTTTGCGTTCCGGATCCTTCTCATGGCGTTCCCCTTCCTGCAGCAGTGCGATCTGCTCAGCCTGATACTTCTTCAACCAGGCGATCCCGTTTTCCAGCACCCCTTCGGTCAGGGCGACGTCGTTCTTCACCGCCAGCTGCAGACCGTGGACGACCACAGCTGTCGTGTGGGCGTACGATTGTTCCTGGAATCCGGAGAACCAGCCCCACCCGCCGTCGCTGTTCTGCATGGCGGTGAGGTCTTTCACCCCGGTCTTGACCATCGCTGCCACCTCGTCGGCATCAAACACGGGATTACGATCGAACCGTTTCCACTGCTTCGCCCGCTCAGCTGGATCGCCGATCTCTTGAGCGTTCAGATTCGTTCGCTTTTCCTGAATCGCTTTCAGGTCGAGTCCCATATCCAGCAGGATGTGCTGCGTGATCACCGTCGGCACGAAGCGATTCAATGTCTGCTCGGTACAGCCATACGGATAATCCACCAGATACGGCAGAGCGTCCACCATCGCCCCGGCCAGTGTCGGCAAGTACCGAACTTCGATGCGGGACTGCTCCGGCTGTCGGTCTTCCGGCACGGTGAATTCCACAACGCCAGTCTCAACGTCTGGACGAATCACCCCGCTGAACGATTCTGTCTTCAGGATGCCATGCACGATCACGGGGAAAGTCATCTGCATCGCGTCCGACTCTTCATCGGTGAGCGCCTTCATGGTGATGGTCGCGTTGCCGGGTTGAACTGCTTTGACTCTCCAGTCCACGCGGTGTTCGCCACCAGCGGGAATGGTGATGGTGGTTGAAGGTTTAAGGTTGAAGGTTGAGTCGCCTACAGCGTCCATCAGCGTCAGCGTTTCCCCTTCCAATGCCAGTTCGACTTTCACTTCCTTCTCGGTCTTCAAGTAGTTGTGAACGACGGCGGAAAGGACCACTTCATCTGTTTCCACGAAGAATCGCGGAGCCTGCAGACGGACCACCAGATTCTTGGCGGTGACGACTTCGCGGGTTGCTTCACCGACGTCGGTTCCGCCGCTCAGTCCCCAGGCGCGGATCTTCCAGCTGGAAAGATTCTCCGGCATGTCGAAGGTCACCTTCGCGATGCCGGACTTGTCCGTGACGATGTCTGCCTTCCAGAACGCGGTGTCTGCGAAGTTGGTGCGGACCGTCGGTGCGACCATGTCGCCTCCCCCACCCGCAGCAGCTCCGTTGGCGGATTTCTCCATGGCAGCGTCGGCGGCGAAACTCGCCAAAGGAGCGGCTGCTGGGGCTGCCATTTCGTTCATCATCTGCATGCGGCCGCTGATCCCTCCTCTCAGACTTTTATCGAGGCTGCGAACCGGAACTCCGGCCATGGCGATGTTTTGATCTCTATCAGCAACCTCTCCTCCGAACACTCCCAGGTTCTGCATGCCCGTCTCGTTATTCGCGAGCAGCTGGTGGAACCAGTGCTGCAGGTTCGTTTCGGAATTGGGATTCGTCGACCGACGCCATTTCCAGAAGAACTCCTTGATCTCCGTGACGTTCGACCCGCCGGAGATGTATTCGACAGCCCGGTCATACACGCTGAGCAGCACCGCTCCGACGACCGGTTCCCCTTTGAGGTCGGTCACTTTGACTTCCACTTCCGCCTTTGCTCCGGGCAGATAACTTTCGGAAGAAGAGACCACTTCGACATTCAGAACTTTCTGAGTCGGCGGGACCATCAGCTCCTGAATCTGATCGTAAAGTTTCCCCTGGCTGACGGTGATCGCTTCCACGAAGAAGTTCGGCATGTAATTCGCCTCAACGTCGATTTCCACCAGCGTGCTCTTGCCGGTCAGGGTCAAGACCTTCGGCACCGTTTTGGCAATGCCGTTGGTTGGGCGCACGAACAGCAGCACGGTCGAACCGACACGATTGGTGTTGACCATCAGCCGGACTTTTTCACCCGGAGCATACGTCTTCTTGTCAGCGACAAGCTCGAGATCGTTGAATTCGAACTGTGATCCGTCGAAGCCTTGTCCGCGAATCACGAACAGGTAGCCCCCTTCGATGAACTTCCCTTCTTCACCGCTGGGGAGTTTGAAAGAGAGTCGATACTGCCCCCCCTCGCTGGCAGTGATTGTCTGTTCGGCGAGCCCCTCATCATTGGTGGAAAGATCCCATTCCTGGGCCACGGTCTCGACCGGCTTGTCGTCCTTGTAAGTAATCTTCAACAGCTGCAGTTTTCCGGCACCAGCGATTCCTTTCCCGTCCAGCGAACGGGCCTGGAACTTCGCTTCGATCTTGTCGCCGACGTTGTAGTAGCCGCGATTCGTCCAGGCGAAGATCTTGAATGGCTCACGAGAGACCAGCACCTTCCCGCTGCCGACAATCGTGCGGCGCGAGGCATCCGTCACTTCCGCGGAGATGGAATACTCATGGTCCTGATCGCTGTGCAGAGCCTTGGCAAGCGACGTGTCGATTTCAATCTGGACGGTTCCATCCGGCCCGATCTCCACTTCCTGATCGAGGATCAGTTCCGGCGGATTCTGATTCCAGTGGATCCAGCTGGGGCGGGGAGCAATGCAGCCCCACGCACGGAAGCCGGGGTACCAGTTGTAATCCGGGGAGAACCACCAGTACCCATTGCCGTACAGCCAGTCCCAGGGGTCATACGGGAACCACGTCGTGTCGTGCGTCGATCGTTCGACTTTGTATTTCACACGGGCGCTGGTGACCGGTGCCCCGTAATAGTATTTCGCCTTGATCGTGGCGGTGATCTTGTCCCCCAGCTGCACCGGCTTCTCTGGAGCGTCAACCGTCACTTCAAATTCCGGCTTCTTGTATTCCTCGACACGAAACTGGTTTGAGCCATGGACCGGTTGCAGACCAATTCCTAAGCCCGTAAGTCCATTTCGAAAATTGGGATCCAGGTAGATCTGATAGCTTCCCAGCGCGGCCTGTTTAGGAAGTGCATACTCACCAGCCAGCCCACCGAACTCATCCGTTTCGAACACCTGGCTGAAGACTTCTGTCCCTTGCGGGTCGTTGATCTTCACCTGGAACTTCTGTTTGGCGAACTTCGAACCTTGGTTCTGATCGTACTTCACCTCACGGATCCAGAATTTGAACTGCACTTTCTGGTCAGGACGGTACACCGGTCGATCAGTGACAATGTAGGTTTTGGCTTCGTTGTAGCGAGGATCATCGATCTTCGAGTACCAGATTCCGCTGAAGCCCAGATATGCAAATCGTCCGTCATCAGTCTTCGCCGTCGCGAGCCACTGGTAGTTCGGCTGGGCAATCTTTTCGTCCAGCACGATCATGCCGTCCGGATTGGTGAACTCCGCGAATTTCTGGGTGAGTATCCGGGGCTTCTTGGCGTTCTGGTCATATTCCTGCTTCCCGCCGAAGAACTGCACGTGAGCATGGTTGACCGGTTTGCCGGTGACGGCGTCCGCTACGTAGTAAAGCATCTTGTTGGAGAGAGGCTTCTTGACGATCGCGGTATCGTTCAGCCAAAGAATGATGCGGGTCGTATTGCCGTCCGCAATTTTGGCGGTGACGAGATAGGCTCCCGCCTTCTGCAGCGGAGTCGTCACGGTGATCCGACGATCGAAATGATTCTCACGCGGCTGAAGTTCAAGAGACCAGTCGGCAACTTTCTCGCCCAGATACTTCCGGTCGTTCTGATTCACCAGCTGGTAGCCGATGTTGCCGATCTGCATCTTCTGCCAGTCGAGTTCCTGCGGCTTCGTCTCCAGATACTTCTGAACGTCGCCGATCAGTTCCGGGATCTTGATGCGGTGGGCTTCGAAGGAAACAGACTTCGCATTTCGAAACTTGAAGTCGACAGTCGCCCCACTTCCGGCAGCGGTACTCATCACCGGTTCGAACTGTCCCCAGGCTTTGATGATCTGGTCAAGACGGGCCTTGCGTCCTTCAGGCTGCTGGGGGAAACGTTGCAGACTCGCCTGCCAGTATTTGGCGGCTGTGGGGTACTGCTGCCGGTTTTCGAAGATGCTGGCCAGAGCATCCAGCGACTGCTGCTGATAACTCTGGTCCGAGCCGTTCGCGTCTCCAGCGATGTCCTTGAAGATCTTAATGAAGTTGAACTCATCCGGCAGAGAAAATCGCTTCACACCATTTGCCAGACGGGCAATCGTTTCATCATCTTTCAGACCGGGAAGTGACCATGTCCCCTCATCGTCTGGTTTGCTGCTCTCGGAACTTCTCGGCAACGAGATGCCCCACTGCTGCAATGTCTGGACACCGAACTGTCCATGAAGAAATGTCGCGAACAGATACCGGGACTGGTTCTTCATGGCGGGGTTGAATTCCGCCATCTGCTGCAGGCACCAGCGCCATCGTTCACCATCTGTCTTCGCAGCATCGAACGATTCGGGGATCTGAATGAAGATGGGGTTGCCTTGCTCGTCGACCGGAGCCCCGCGAGATTCGCCTCCTCCGTAACCTCCGAATCCGCCGCGGAAGCGCCCACGTCCAGTAATGGCTTCCGGGTAATCGGGGAGCGTCTCAAGACTGGTCAGGTCCTGCAGCTGCCAGGCCTGCTGCCCTTGCAGTGCGAGCAGGTTCGCAAACTGGAAGTAAAAGTTCGCCTTTTCGTTTCCAGGGAGATCCTCCGGGAGTTTGAGTCGCGCTTGATTCATCCAGATGATGGCCTGAGCGCGATCCCGCTCCCAAGTGTTCACAAACGCTCCACCCCCACGCTGATTTCCCCGGGAGAATTCCCCAGCCACGATGAAACCGTAATGTTCGGCGTTGTCAATGAGAGATGCTGCCTTGGCATAAATCCGCCAATCCTCAGGATGAGCATCGATGGCCTTCTGGAATAAGGCATCATACTCCGACTGTCGCTGAAGCTGTTGAAGACAGTTCACAGCCTGCCGCAGATCTTCGGGAGCCAGGAGTGGATCGGTTTTCGGATCGAGAGCGAGTTTCTCGAAGATGACATAAGCATCCTGGTAGTTCCCGTCCTTCTGGAGCTTCTCCGCCTGTTGACGTTGATCCTGAGGTGAGGGCTCGGCAGCCATGAGGAAGATCATCCCGGTGCAGGCAAGGGTCAGGGTGACAGCAGACAAGCGGACCCAGGCAGTTTTGAATCCCGGGAAACTGAGCAGCAGCGACATGGCTTTCCTTCGCAATTCGACTCCATCACAACGCGAAAACGCGACTGGTCACGACTTGAAGCGATGTTCGCCTGCCCGCGTTTCACCGTCGCCGGGAAGCGGACGGGAAACGGTCTCTTCAGTCATGACGGCTCCAACAGCCGCGCACTGACCTCTTAGATAAACCTTCCCGCCGAAAAGTTCCATGAGTTCGTGTCGGATGCGGGAAAGAATTTGGGTGAAATCCGATTCTGCGTCCGAGCCCTTGGATACAGAATTTTCCCACGTATTGATTGACATCGTCGTGATTGTCGGCGACGATTGACGAACGAACACCCACAGTCTGTCTCGAGCTTGACGAATATTCCGGCAAATCATGATCGCACGTTGATCAGCTGTGGAGCAGAGTCAGGGAGACTCATGACATCACGCCGATGAGGGCCCCCTGCCGGTCGAAGTCACTCGATTCACCAAACTGGATCAAAGTCAGTATTGTTCCCGGCCTGCGATGGCGGATTCAATCTGACGGTTGTGCGTGAGAATCAAAACCCATCTCGTTTCACTCCGTTTCGATATCCCCACTCCCCACTATTCAATAAAGAGGCAGATATGTCCGCCGCGCGGATTCCGGTCATCGGAATCGTTGGTGGAATCGGTTCAGGCAAGTCCGCCCTCGCGAATGCATTGATGCACCATTTTCAATGCGGTCGACTGGATGCGGACAGTGCCGGTCATCGTGCGCTGGCCCGGCCAGACGTCATTGCAGCGTTAAAGACGGCATTCGGCCCGGAAATCTTTGACGAACATGGAAACGTCGTCCGGTCAAAGCTGGCCCAGCGGGTCTTCGGGGCGGAAAGTGAGCAACTGGCAGCGCGCAAACAGCTGGAGTCAATTGTTCACCCGCATATCCGACGGGATATCGTCGAACAGCTCGAAGGGCACCAGAGCCGGATGGATTGCGACATTATTCTCCTGGATGCCGCTTTACTCATTGAAGCGGGATGGTCCAATGATTGCGACGCCGTCATTTACGTCGACGTCCCGGATGCGGTCCGCCAGGCTCGGGTCGCCTCACGAGGCTGGTCACCTGCGGAACTTGCCCGTCGCGAGTCCAGTCAGTTGAGCCTGAAGGAAAAGCAGGCCAGGTCCGACCTGATCGTCAAAAACACAGGGGACATTGAAGCAGCGGCCACCACCGCTGCAAACTGGATCCGTCAACGGTTTCACCTCGTGAATGAGGCCGAAGCCGAGCCGGCATCCCGCGAAAGATAAACAACACAGACATTTCAACTCATTCAACACTGATGTTTCCGGGGCAGTTCTTCAGCAGCTGACCGAACACCCGCACCTCAAGACTCCTACCGATTCGAATTGTCGAGGACGACATGCCTAAGACCACATCTTCCAACAATCCGCGTCCCAAACCGACTTCCACGGAGCAGCCTGCTCACTCGACGCTCGAACAGACTCAGCACGACGGAGATCTCGAGGGGGTATACGACCCCGCCGACGAGCGCTATGAAGACGCCAAACGGGGGGACATCCATATCGCTGCGCTGCAGCGGATGACGATGAAGGAACTCATCGACCTGGCCCGTCGTGAGAACGTCAACGAAGTCGCTGGTCTGAAGAAACAGGACCTCATCTTCCGCATTCTCAAAGAGCGGACAAAGATGAACGGCCTGATGTTCGGCGAAGGAACGCTCGAGATCCTGCCCGACGGTTTCGGCTTCCTCCGCAGCCCGGACTATCATTACCTCCCCTGCCCGGACGATATTTACGTGTCGCCCAGCCAGATTCGACGGTTCGGACTCCGCACCGGAGCGACTGTCGCCGGACAGATCCGTCCCCCTAAAGAAAACGAACGCTACTTCGCATTGCTGCGGGTCGAAGCGATCAACGGAGCCGATCCGAATCTGGTTCCAGAGAAAGTTCCGTTCGATGACCTGACACCGCTGCATCCGAAGGATCGCTTGCGCCTTTCGAATGATCCGGCCGAACTGAGCACGCGCACGGTCGATATCGTGGCCCCGATCGGACTGGGCCAGCGTGGACTGATCGTCTCACCTCCGCGAGCCGGAAAGACGGTGCTGCTGCAGAAACTCGCCAAGGCTGTGCTGGAAAACCATCCGGACGCCTACGTCATCGTTTTGCTGATCGATGAGCGGCCCGAAGAAGTGACCGACATGGAACGGCAGGTAAAGGGAAGTCACTGTGAAGTGATCTCCAGCACCTTCGATGAACCGCCGAGCCGGCACATTCAGGTCTCCGAAATGGTGATCGAAAAAGCCAAGCGCATGGTCGAGTACGGACACGACGTCATTATCTTTCTGGATTCGATTACACGCCTCGCCCGCGCGTACAACACGGAATGTCCCAACTCCGGAAAGATTCTCACTGGGGGGGTCGATGCCAATGCCCTGCAGCATCCCAAGCGGTTCTTCGGAGCAGCGCGGGCTGTTGAAGAAGGGGGCAGCCTGACCATCATCGCGACTGCTCTGGTTGACACCGGATCCAAAATGGACGAAGTCATCTTCGAAGAGTTCAAAGGGACCGGCAACACCGAGCTGCACCTCGATCGACGCATGGTCGAGAAACGCATCTGGCCGGCAATCGACGTCAACAAGTCGGGAACACGCCGGGAAGAACTGCTGATGGGTGAAGACGAACTTCGCCGCGTCTGGATTCTCCGCCGCGTGCTCAACGATATGTCCCCCGTCGAAGCGATGGAACTGCTGACCAACCGCATGCGGCGCAGCAAGACCAACGACGAGTTCCTGAACTCGATGAATCTCAGCTGAAGCGAATGTTCTGCTTTTCAGAGCACGCTGCGTCAGCAAGTGCATTTCACGTGGAGGTGCACTCGCTCACGCTTCGTGCTCTGATGAGCATTTTCTCTCACGAGACTATCGGTTCGCGGGTTCGGCCCGGCCGGCGGCATCGGCGATGTCAATCACCTCGACCTGCAACGGGGACAACCGACCGGCTGGAATCTCGACTTCAAAGCGTTGACGGCCAGCCGGCAGATCGACTTCCACGACTTCCCCTTGCCAGGTCTGATCCAGTCCCGGACGAGTCAGCTTCAGTCCCGCAGGATCATGCACCTTCAGGCCAATCTTTCCGGGAGTCGAAACTTCCACTTCAAAGGCGACTTTCCCCCCGGGTAGATCAGACATCGGCAGCGACCCGTTCACGCGGCTGAGCACGACGTTCTGATCTTCTGTCAGCCACCGACGAATGAACCGGTTTTGCGGGACCTTGTAAGGACCTTCTTTCCCCAGCGAGGACAGGAAGACCACAAGATCGAGCAGTTCGTTCCGGTTCAACTTGGCGGTCAGGTCAGCGGGCATCAGTGAGGTTGGGCTGGTCGCACGCTCATCGATTTCATCCTTCGGAATGGCGATTTCCTTGTTCTGGGCGTCGCGGATCACGATCTCCGTGTCCCCTTCGCGAACCATGATTCCGGATACGATCTTGCCATCTTCCAGGGCGATGGTGTTGGTGTGATACCCTTCCTTGATCTTCGCTGAAGGATTGAGGAGTGATTCAAGGATGTAATCGACCGGCGAACTTGCTCCCAGTGAAAGCATGTCCGGTCCAGCCTGCCCCCCCGCTCCGCCAATGGAATGGCAGCTCAGGCAGGCCAGATCCTTGCGTCGATACAGGACTTCACCGTTGGCCGCGTTTCCGTGCGTTTTCACTCGTGCCAGAAGTTCGGCAATCTCCTCTGGAGTCATTTTCGGGGCAGCGGCAGGCATCCCTGCTCCCCCATTGAGGGCTCCCTTGAGCTTCTCACCACGAGCCCCGGCGGAACTTGCCTTCCGCAGCACGGTTGTTGTGACAGCTTCCGGCAACTGAGTCCCCTGCAGCGCCTTCGCGAGTTGATCCGGTCCATCCTTCGGAGCCAGGATGCTGTCGAGAAACGCGTTCAGTTCTGCTTCATCATCCGGCGTTGCAGCTGCCAGCAACTTCACAGCCAGAGCAGCTCCGGCAGCCGTATCGAGTGACTGGATACCAGCGACGGCTCGCTGCCGGACGGCAAACGAAGTGGCAGGATCCGCAGCCAGCTTCTCCAGTGTTTCACGGGAGTTCATCGAGATGAGGCCGCGAATGGCGGCGAACCGCTGTGGCAGCGGAGCAGTGGCATCTTCCGCCAGCGCGATCAGTCGTGGCTGCAGCTTTTCGAGCTTCCAGAGTCCAGCCAGGACAACAGCCTGTGGATTATCAAACAGGGTTTCGATTGCAGACAGGTCTTCTGCTGGAGTGATCTGTCTCTTCTCGGAGAGTGTGATCAAGGCCCCCAGCAGCGAATCCCGCTCTTCAGGGGTCGAGACAGCACGGTCGAACAGAACACGAGCCTCACCCGCTCTGGCGTACTTGCCAATCATCCCCAGAACGGCCCCTTTCTGATCAGCGGGAACTTTCCCGGATGTGAGGAGGTCCATCAGCACCGGTGTGAACTTCGCTTGCTCGGTCGACTTCAAGGCGAACAACAACTTCGCAGGTTCGCTGGAGAAGGCTGCTGTCCCTGCGATGACCTGTGGCCCCCAGACCGGTTCGAGTGTGCGAATGGTCGACCAGAGTGCAAAGTCGAGCCAGCTGTCCATAGGCTGATCGAGAACCGCCAGGGCGAGAGCGGCTGACTTCGCATCGGGAATCTGGCGCAGTGCGTTCACGGCTTCCAGTCGAACCTGAGGATGCGAATCTTTCACCGCCTCCTGCAGCAAGGAGAGTGCATCAAAATCAGCGGGAAGTCCGTAGTTTTCGTACGTCGACTGAGAGAGCACACGAACGGCCGCCGCGCGGGCGTGGTGATCGGATGACTTCAGAATCGCCAGCAGGAATTCCTGCGGAACACTCCCCTGTGACTGGTAGGTCCACAGCCCTTCGAGGCGAAGCTGTTCAAACTGGGGATCGTCCGGCTTGATCCCAGCCAGCCATTTTCCAAGAGCCTTTGCGACATCCTCTGGATCCTTGTGTCGCAGATAGACCCGGGCCAGATGACGTGTCCAGGTCTCAGGAGACTTGAGGAGTTCAACCAGTTGATCGACTGTTGCGTCCGAGAAGTTCGGACGGGCGGGAGTCTCCCGGCCTTTCTCTGTGATTCTCCAGATGCGGCCATGCCGGTCGTCGCGACGTGGATCACGGAAATCGACTTCGCCGTGGTTGATGATGGGGTTATGCCAGTCCGCGATATACAGTGCTCCATCCGGTCCCATCTTTTCATCGACGGGACGAAACGCGCGGTCCTCGCAGGACAGCAGATCGTCCAGCTGACGAGACACGTAACCCGAACCTTCTTCGGACAGGCGGAACCGGCAGAGTCTGTTCCCCCGGAAATCGGCCGCGACGAGCGTGTCTTGATATTCGTCCGAGAAATGACGCCCGTTGATGATCTCCAGCCCGCAGAACTTCGGCTGTCCTGGATTGAGCCCCGGCATGATTCGGTCAAAACCGACTGCCGTCTGGTAGGCCGCTCCGGGGAACACGTAATAAATCCCCTCGCCACCGGCCCCGTCGGTGGACTGACTCTGACCCCAGCGGTCGAAGATCAGCCCCCAGGGATTCACCATTCCGAATGCCACGGTATTGGCGCGAGCTGTCTCCGGGCGGTAACGCCAGATGCCGGATCCCAGCATCGTTTTCACCCCATATGGAGTTTCGAGATGGCTGTGTATGTAGATCGATTGATTGAAACTCAGCAGCGCATCGGGACTCCAGCGGAAGGTATGGAGAATGTGATGCGTATCTTCGGTTCCGAAACCGGAGAGGAGCACGCGTCGCTCATCAGCGCGGCCGTCGCCGTCACGGTCCATCAGATGCAGGAGTTCGGTGGAATTCGCGACGTAGGCTCCCCCCTGTTCATCAGGCAGAACCGCGGTGGGGATCAGCAGATCGTCGGCAAAGACCGTGCACTTGTCCGCAACGTGATCCCCATCGGTGTCTTCCAGAATGATGATCTCGTCGCTGGGCTGAGCCCCCGGGCGGATCTGCGGGTAGATCGGACTGGTGGCAACCCAGAGCCGCCCCTTCCCGTCAAAATTCATATGAATCGGATTCTTCACCATCGGCTCGGAAGCAAACGGTGCAATCTCCAGACCTTCAGCAATCTTGAACTGCGCCTGCTGTTCCTGCGGCGTCAGAGCTTTGAAATCCAGTTCCCGTGGAGGAAGCGTGGGAGCTGTCACAGGAACCGACTTTCCTTGAACGTAATCTGCAATTCTCTCTTCGGCAGCTTCAATCAGCGGTTCAAAGGCAGCAATGTCTTTTGCATTCTGCCCCTGCTCATGCTTGCGGAATCCCCGCAGATACGTTTCGTTCTGCGGCCGGTACTGATGAAAATACAGGTCATTCTTCAGGCGGATCAGTTCCCGCAGTTCTTCCTGCGAATCCGGACCGGCAAACCCGCTTACGAGCAGCGCGCCGAGTGTGGCATGGGCGGCTGCGGCATAGCCTTCCCGATTGTATCGCAGCGTATCGGTGGTGAGATGATCCCCACCCGCTTCGCTCAGGGCGCGTTGCAGCGGAGTGAAGATGTCGATGTATTGCAGTTTTTCTTTCTCGGCAATCTCCTTCAGGACCGCCGCATAGGCTGCGCGGTTCTGGTTGATCTGCTGTGGATCCGGCAGTGGAGCTGCCAGTTTCTCAGCCGGAGGTGGAGAGACCAGAATGATCCGGTCGGTCAGTTTCCTGAGATCCGCGATCAGTTTCTGCATCTGCTCTTTGAAGGCAGGAATCCCTGCCTCTCCGTCATAGGCAGAAGTTTCCCCGTATTCCAGGAAGATCACGGTCGGCTTGAGACGGGTCAGCTCTTCCTGCAGGCGTCTGTATCCTTCTTCCGCACCGTTGAAGTAGCCGCGCGCGACTGCGGTCGGGTTGTCGCCCGCCCAGCCAAGATTGCGGAAAGTGATCCGGCGTTCCGGCCACCGGGCTGTCAGAGTCGCTTCGACGAAGTTGTGTTTCGTGGCCTGTTCGGTGAATTCCGAGCCGATCCAGACGACCCGGTCACCATCTTTCAGTTCGAAGGGGGTTTGAGCAAAAACGATCCCGCTGGAAACGAACACAGCTGCCACAGCAGCCATCAGCACACTTCGGAAACACTTCATGGACACATCCGCTTCGAACTCAGTGCAATTTCAGAACTCATACAATATTCTGCGTGTCGACTGTATGAGGCAATGCAAGAAGGCGTCAACAAACCCCACCGGGGGATTGAAAGATTGCACGTGCATTCAAATCTCATCACACTTTCAAGTCTCCCCCGTTCACCGGGGTTTCGGTTCAGTTGAAGGAATTTTTCGATGCAAGTGCTTTCCGGGATCCAGCCGACAGGTCGCTTTCACCTGGGAAACTATTTCGGCGCCATCCGGCAGTACATCGACCTGCAGCACAATGACCAGGCATTCTATTTCATCGCGGATCTGCACGCGCTGACAACCGTCCGCAATCCGGCAGAACTCAAGCAGAACACGCTGGACGCTGCTCTGGACCTGCTGGCACTGGGTCTTAACCCGGCACAGGCGACGCTGTTTCGCCAGTCGGATATTCCCGAGGTCTCCGAGCTGATGTGGCTGCTGATGACGGTCACACAGATGAGCCTGCTGGAGAAATGCCACGCGTACAAGGACAAGATCTCCAAGGGACTGGCTGCGGACGCAGGGCTCTTCACCTATCCGGTCCTGATGGCGGCCGACATTCTGGCCTACGACAGCAATCTCGTTCCCGTCGGACTCGACCAGGTCCAGCATCTGGAAGTGACCCGCGACCTCGCGTTGCGTTTCAACCACATTTACGAACGCGAAGTCTTCGTGCTGCCTGAAGCCCATGTGATCGCTGCCACCTCCAAAGTGCCAGGAACCGACGGCGAAAAGATGTCCAAGAGCTACGGCAACACGATTGGAATTTTCGAAACTCCCAAACAGCTTCGTAAGAAGTTCATGTCAATCAAGACCGACTCTACCCCCGTGGAAGGAGCCAAGGACCCGGACAACGACTCCATCTTCGACCTGTACAAACTCTTCGCAAATCCCGAAGAACAGGCAGCCCTCGCAGCCAGATACCGCGCTGGGGGAATGGGCTATGGTGATGCGAAGCAGACGCTCTACGACAAAGCGATGGAATACTTCAGCGAAGCCCGTGAGCGCAGGGCCCAGCTCGAAGCCCGGCCGGACGAAGTGGAAGACGTACTCCGAACAGGTGCCGCCAAAGCCCGGGCAAAAGCCCAGGAAGTGCTCGCCCGGGCCAGAGCTGCGTGCGGCCTGCGAGTCCACGAAACGAAGTAGCAGCCCGCCATCGCTTCCCTGACCTTCGCCCGCAACGAGACCGATTTCGAATCACTCGTCTGCAGGCGTTGGTGCGGTGAGTGTTCTGGCCAGTTCCAGAAACAGCGGCTTCAGAGCAGCGTAGTAGTCATCTTCGTTCATCGTTGATTTCCGTTTCTTCAGCTCCGCAATCTGTCGCTCGAGTTCATGACGTTTCGCCAGAACTTCGGGAGAGAGAGACAGATCGTCCGCGCCGGGAGCAAGAACCCATTGGTGTGCCACCACTCCATCCTCGAACACTCCGGCAACGGCTTTTCGACTGACCGGATGAATTCCCTTGAAGCTGCTTCCGGGAACTGGCTGAGCGTCGCCGTTGTCATCCAGAACAGCATGTTCTGTCGCCAGCCGCCCATCGGCCGTATAGAAGTTCTCCGTCAAACGTGTTGCCCGGAGAAATGCTTCCAGCAACGAGACCTGTCCATCTTTATCCACATCCGCTTCCGGATGCTGAAGTGACTCTGCGAGGAACCCTCCGAATCGCGAAAAGTTGATCTCATTCCCGTTGCTGGTAGAGGTGATCACGACCCGCCCCGGCGCCGACAACTGATTCACGAACGGAGCACTGGCAGAAGCACAATTGAGAATTGCCAGCGGACGCTTGAGCGGCTCGATCATTTTTTGAAGGTCTTCGGGCTGCAGGTCCGCTTCGGGAAGATTGAACTTGCAGACGAGGCCGTCGAACGTCCCATGTCCGAGCAACACGATCCACGCAGGCAGCTGTTCTTCTTCCTGCAGACTCGCAATCGCTTCACGCAGCCGGGGGAGCGTCGCCTCATCCGCTCTTCCGCCCAGAAGACGAAATCGCATCTGCCCGGCACTCGCCGCCTCCTTCCAGTGATCTGCCCAGCGCAGAAACTCAGCGTGATATTCATCCGTTCCAGGCGAGCCGATGATCACCAGCACATCTCCACGCTGCGATGGTTTTTCGTCTTCGCAGGACCCCGGTGACGATAGCGAAAGCCAGAGAAACAGCGTCGCAAACAATGTCCGCAGGCAGGAATGAAGTGAGAACATGTGCTGATTCATGCCAGTCCCTTCCAGCGGCGGATTCCCCATTCGCCTGCCAGCAGTCCCACGACGATCGCCAGAAGCCAGGGCCTGTGCCACAGCGGAACCGTTTCGGTTTCCATGACGGGGAGATCACGTTTCTGAAAGTTCGAGACAAACGCATCCATCTGATCAGGAGCGATCAGCTTGCCCCCAGTCTTTTCAGCGAGTTCTCGGAGCAACGGAAGGTTCACTCTGGGGCTCGCAAATTCGTCGGCAGTGGGATCGCTGGCCCAGCCGACCGCGCTGGTGAGTTGTGGGTCCCCCTCATCAGCAGCCACCATCACTTCAGCCACATAGGCCCCGGGAAGTCTGGGAACATACTGGGACTGATACAGTCCCGGTTCTTCGGAACTCAACTGCGTTTCCAGCTCCACCTGCGTTCCATCAGGCTGCGTCACATTCACGGTCACCTGACGTGTCTCACTCGGCAGGAACTCTCGATCACGCACCCGCACTTCAATGGACTTTGCCAGGGTCCCTTCGTGATCAGAGTCCCCGAGCGTGACGGCGAGCCGTCTTGGAACGTCGCCGACCAGCCATCGGGCCAATTGCCGCCAGCCTTTGGCAAGGTCATCCTGACTCGACTCCGATGCATGCAGGCTCCACTTCCACAGATCCCCCACCAGAAGAGCCCCGGATCGACCTTGTCCATAACGCTGTACTACCACGGCTGGGACCATGTCTCCGTTCCGGTCACGAAGTTCCGCCAGCAGACTTGCTCCCGGTTTAATCTGAGTCACCGGGTTCATAACGGCAAGCTCCGGCAGTTCGCGAATTCGATCCTCTTCAGCCTGCTCCGTCTGGCGGAGCCGCATCCAGGATTCCAACCGGCCTTCTTTCGACAACTTCCAGCGCAGTGGACCCACTGGCGTTTCTTCGGTCCGATTGAAATAGACAGGCATCGCATCCGCAACGGGAGTTCGCTCCCATTTCCCGTTCCGAAAACTGTCGACGCCGCCGAGCATCAGCAGCCCACCCCCTCGTTCCGCGACAAAACGGTCCATCAGCGACTGCTGCTCGTGTGTGAAGAACGCAGCTTCCACATCATCCAGAATCACAGCATCATACTCGAAGAGCTTCGACTTCTCCTTCGGAAACCCTTCGCTCAATTCCTGACCGTCGCGCATGTTCAACCGGATCAACACCGGCTGGCTGTAGTCTTCTGTTCCCTCATCGGAATCCGATTTGAAACCGCGAAAGAGCGGGTTGCTGGAATCCCCGGTGCGTCCCCGAAACTCGAACCGGGCTTCCTTCCGGGCAATGCGAATCAGCGTCGGCAGCTGTAATTGCGGGTCTTCCGCCAAAGCCCGGTTGAGGAATTTATACTCCCAGTTCGGTCGCCCACCGACATAAAGAATCCGCGACACGTGCCGATCGCGATTCACAGCGATCCAGCGTTCGTTGTTCTTGAGAGTTGCTTCACGACTGCTTTCCGGTTTCTGAAACGCCTCAGGCTCGGACTGATCACGAACCTGCAGCCGGTAAAAGAGTGTCCCGGCCTTGGACGGTTTCACCGAGAAACGGACTGTCCCCTCCGTACCCGGACTCACCCGCAACGACTGCGTGAGCCGTTCCGCGGAATTTAATCCCTCCATCGGTTCGAGACTGACGATCACATCTGCAGGGCTCTCACCTGTGAGCGTGACAGCGGCCTGCACGGTGACAGGTGCATCTTCGAAGTTTGTCTGGCTGACGAAGAGTTTTCCCACTCCAATGTCGAACGGGGCAGCCTGCGAATCATCGATGACCGGAAAGATGGGGACCCCAAGCTGCTCCAGGTTTTCAGGAAGCGGGTCTGTGCTGTTGCCATCGGTCACCAGCAGGATGCCCGCCAGCGGCTGATCCTGAAACCGGTTGAGAACACCCCGCAGGGCGGCCCCGAGCAGAGAGGAAGTGCTTTGGGGCTCGAGCTGCTGAAAGTTCTCCGCCCGTTCCAGCGACGTTCCGAAGGTATAGCTTCGGACTTCGAAATTCTGCGACAACGATTCTCGCCAGGACTGATTGGGATCCAGCAGAGACCTGGCGAACTCCGCCCGGGTGATGTTTCCCCCGGGAGACTGGCGTATCCCCATGCTCGCGCTTTGGTCGGCCAGCAGCACGACAAGATTCTCCCCGGGCTTGGCTCGACTGCGAGAGACCATCGGGTTCAGCAGGCAAAGCAACAAGAGCAGAACAGCGGCCGCCTTGAGCGAAAAGAGTCCCCACTTCACGCCAGAGGAGACAGGCGAACGAATCGCGGAAACGAGCAGCAGTACAAGAAAAAGACCACCGACCAGCAGCAGGAATCCGATCCAACCGGGACTCTCGAACATCACCGAGCCGGCTGCAATTCCGCTTTCTGAATTCGTAAGCCCGTTCAAACGTCGGCACCCCCGCCTGTCTTTGCGAA
Source organism: Planctomicrobium stercoris (assembly GCF_051465655.1). NCBI lineage: Bacteria > Pseudomonadati > Planctomycetota > Planctomycetia > Planctomycetales > Planctomycetaceae > Planctomicrobium > Planctomicrobium stercoris. The sequence continues at coordinate 5,208,858 of NZ_CP195791.1, forward strand.
CTCACAGAAAGAGCGAACAGGGATGGCACTGCAGCGAAGCTGGAACACCTGCACCGCACGCTTTGGCGAACGGACGTCGCCGACCATCTGATTATGATTCGGAACCGACTCAGGATTCAACCTGAACGCCGCATTTGCCTTGTCCGAATCATCAGGACTTCTTGGCCAGTGTCCTGGCGAGTCCGTTGATCACCCCCGGAAGAAACGCGCCCAGATGCTCGGAAGCGTCAATCGCTTTCTCGCGCATGGACCACAGGTCTTTGACACAACCCGGCCGTTTCAGGATCGATCCGAACAAGGCACCTGCCCTCACGGTCCCCTTCGGTCCCAGCAGTGCCAGAACTTCCCGGGGAAGGTCCTCCGACAGGTCGTCGGAGATGACGCGCACGGACATGAAGCGGGTTCGTCGTTCCTGGCAGACTTCAGCCACTCCCAGCGATTCCATGTCGACGGCAATTGCTCCAGTGGCAGCAGCCAGATCCCGCTTTTCCTGCACCAGCCTGACAATTTCATCAGTCGCACACAGGTGCCCCACGTGCAGCCCTTTTTCCGGGGCAGGCTGCATTTTCAAATCGATCGCGAGTCGCTTTGACCCGGTCCGATCGGTCACGCCGTCAGCGACAACAATGTGACCAATCTTCAGATCATCGACCAGGGCACCTGAAAATCCGACGGAGAGGATCCAGGGAGGCTGAAAAGCGTCGATGAGAGCATGCGTCGCCTGACGGGCACGGTTCCTTCCCGTTCCCCCTTCGACGACACAGATGCGGGTGCCGTTCAGCCGGCAACCGCGAAAGGTGAACCCATTGCCTGACTCCGCCTTGAACTGTTCCGTCCGCTTCAAAAACGGAGCCACTTCCAGATTCAACGCGCAGACGATGCCAAGCACCGGCTCCTGATCTTCCTGGGATTCCACTGAAGGGGCTTCTGCAGAATTCACGAGTTTGAAGACTCCCGCTGGGTCGCCAGCCTCTCCAGATGCTCGATGCGACTGACAATGAGATCGATCGCATCGCGCCGCTCAAGGAACTTCGCAAACACTTCATACGCAGGAGCGTCGAGCACGGTTGTCACCATCGGCGAGAAGAAGTGCATCGCCTGCGAACCCAGAAAATTCAGAGGACGCGACATCTCCAGAAACGTGAGCGCCGGTGTCGTCAATCGTCTCCGGACCACCTCGTGTGCAATGCGCTCGACGACCTGCAGCTGCTCCCGCGTGGGAGGCGGCAGCGGAGTGTTAACAGCAAACGCGTGTCTGAGGATTCGAAACATATCTGGCGAGCGGGAGACGTCAGTCTCCCGATAAAACGACGTTTCATAACCATTTAAACTCAAAGTGCTTGCCGGCATTCTAGCGTCTGTTCGACCTACTTGCTCGCATGATGGTTCAACCAGTCACACGGAACTTCACCGTCTTTATATCGGGCCAGCCAAGCCTGCTGATTCCAAACATAGGCGACGGCGTTTTTCACCGCCTGTTCACCCGGCAATTTTCTTTTCGAACCAGACTCCGTCCACCAGATCGGCCTTACCTCTGCTGGCCATTGTTGATTCAGCGCACGACTCGCATAACCTTTCAAGTCTCGCAGCAATGTGGCCGGCTCGGGATCACCGGAAACGGAGAGAACCGCATGGAAATGATTTCGCATGCAGGAAGTGGCGACCAGCGTCCAGTTACGGAAACGGCACGTCTCAGCAAACTGCCTCACAATGGTGTCTGCCTGTTGCTGATTCAGGTAAACAGGTGCCGACTTCAAAGTTGACCGAGAAACTCGCTGAAGTCGCGGGTGATCAGATTCGATGGGTGACTGAAAAACATTGCGCGTGACCAAACTCCCATCAACGTCTCGAACGGGACTCACGAATCCTCGTTGATCGCCGGGAAGCCATGTTCCGTACGTCGTGGATGTGATTAGCCAATTCCGATCCAGCAGACGAATCATTCATAACCCCGGCGAGCGGGAGACGTCAGTCTCCCGATTGAGCTGAACGCTGCGATTCCATTCAAACAGATTCCGTTGGTTCACAACAACGTCATCGGGAGGCTCACGCCTCCCGCTCGCCGAACTCTATTGTTACTTCTTCGCAACGATCCGATCGGTGCCCACCCACTTGCGGAGGACTTCCGGAACGACCACGCTGCCGTCGGCCTGCTGGTAGTTTTCTAAAATCGCAATCAGAGCCCGCGTGCAGGCGACGGCAGTTCCGTTCAGCGTATGCACGTACTGCGTTCCCTTCCGGTCCGGCGACTTGCTTCGCACTCCCAGCCGCCGGGCCTGATAGTCGGTGCAGTTCGATGCGGAGGTGACTTCCCCGTATTCCCCTTCAGTGCCCCGACCGGGCATCCACGCTTCCAGGTCAAACTTGCGATAGGCTGGTCCGCCCAGATCTCCGGAAGCAATATTCAGAACCCGGTACGGAATCCCCAGCCCCTGGAAGATCTCTTCTTCAATCCGCACGATCTGTGCATGAACTTCGTCTGAAGCCTTTAGATCACCTGCTGTGAAGGCGAACATCTCGACCTTGGTGAACTGATGAACGCGGTAAATCCCGCGAACCGCTTTGCCGTGGCCACCTGCCTCAGTCCGAAAACAATGCGAGATCCCTGCCATCCGGATCGGAAGGTCCGCTTCATTGACGATCTGGTCCCGCAGCGATCCCCCCAGCGTAATCTCAGCTGTGGCGACCAGCGAGAGATCCGTTCCATCCACAGAGTAGATCTGTGTCTCGTTCCCACGCGGCGAGAACCCGATCCCTTCCAGGACTTCGTCCCGGGCCAGGTCCGGCGTGGTGTACAGCGTGAACCCTTCCGACCGCACCTTCTCGATCGCATATTGAACCAGTGCCAGTTCGAGCAGCACTGCTTCGTTCTTCAGGAAGTAGAAGCCGGATCCGGCGACCTTTGCTCCCGCTTCGAAGTCAATCAGATCGAGCTTCGCAGCCAGTTCCACATGGTCCAGCGGCTTGAAATCGAATTTCGGCTTGCGGCCCCATTCCCGTACGGTCACCGATTCCGCTTCACCGCCGATCGGAGCATCGGGGTGCGTCAGGTTCGGGATCCGTGTCTGCTCTGCCCTCAACTCGGCTTCGACTGTCCGCAGAGCTGCCTCGTTGACAGCCACCTTGTCTTTGAGCTGCTTCCCCTGTTCAATCAGCGCCGGACGCTCGGCAGCAGTCGCTTTGGGGATCTGTGCAGCGATCTCCTTCTGCTCATGGCGCAAGCGGTCCCCTTCGGTGATCAGGGAACTGCGGCTGGCACGCAATGTCAGCAGGTCAGCCAGATTCATCGCCACGCCCCGGTCGCGGCAATTCTTTTCGATCAGTTCCGGGTTGTCGCAGATGAATTGAAGGTCAAGCATGGAAGGTGAGTGTTCTGAAAAGAAGGTAAAGCCGCTCACGGCGGACAAGTGTTTTCTGTCGAAGAGTTTAGCTGCAAGCTGTCAGGAATGCGCTGGTCGCTGTGGGAAAACGAAATCTTCAGACGCGTCTAAAATCGAATTCATTGCCTCAAGCTGAATCAGAACAATCTCCCTTGATCTCTCGCCTCGTGGAGGACTCGCACAACTTCGACAATTTGGGGAGCTGACCTGAGGCGGTAAAACACGATATAACGACCTTTCGAGATTCCACGCAGCCCTCTCAGCAGATCATCGCGACTCTCTCCAATCAGAGGCTGTCGTTCAATCATCGAGAAAGTTTCGAAGAACTCTCGCAAAGTGTCTGAAGCCGCCGCGCGACTGTCAGCAGCAATGTATTTCCAGATCGCCACCAGATCTTGCCGGGCAAGTTCGGAAATGTGGTACCTGGCCATTAATTCGCGGCTGAATTCAGAGGAGTTTCCGTCGCTCGCTCGAGTTCCTGGATGAAAGCATTCTGGGCTTCGATGGAACTGATTTCGAGATACTTTCCAGCATCCAGTTGATCAATTCCCGACTGGAGGTCCTGCCTCAACCGATTGGACATCACCTCGCGACGACGCAGCAACATCAGAGCTTCCTCAACAGCCTCGCTCCGCGAACGAAATCGGCCTGAAGCAACCTCTTGGTCAACGAATTGTTCTAACTCGGTTGGAAGGCGAATGTCCATACAGCTGACTTTCCGGCGAATGCTGAACTCGGAATGTGCCCGCAACCAGTTTACCAGACGTTCTTCAAAGTCGAAAATCCGAGAGCATTGTCAAGCGGAAAGCTCCGACCATCGGTCACTCAAAATCTCACTCACCCAGCATCTGCCAAAGCCAGGCGCTGGACAGAATCCCGCGATGGTAGGCGTCCAGGCTGAAGTGCTCGTTGGGGCTGTGCAGGTTGTCCGTATTCTGTCCCCAGCCCAGCAGAAGCGTGTCGACACCCAGCAGTCGCTTGAATGTGGCGACCACCGGGATGGAACCTCCCTCACGGATCATGACCGGAGCCTGCCCGAACCCTTTTTCAATCGCCCTGCGGGCCGCATCCATGTAAGGACTGTTCAGATCACACAGAACTGCTTCGCAGCCATGCCACTTCTTAAATTCGAGCCGCAGTCCCCGCGGACAGTTCGCACGCAGAAACTGTTCGAGCCGTTCCATCAGCGTATCGGCCTGCTGATCCGGGACGAGCCGGAATGACAGCTTGGCCGTCGCTTTCGCGGGGACAATCGTCTTGGGGCCTTCTCCGGTATAGCCGCCGAAAATACCGTTCACATCACAGGTGGGCCGGGCCCAGCGGCGCTCCAGAGTCGAGAAGCCCTCTTCCCCGAACGTTTCCGACGAGCCAATTCCACTCAGGTATTCAGTTTCATCAAACGGAAGAGCGGCGAACGCACTGCGTTCTTCATCCGTCAGCGGAATGACGTCGTCGTAGAACCCGGGAACCTGAATTCGTCCCTGCTCATCCTGCAGCTTTGCGATCAGCCGAGCGAGTCCATTCACCGGGTTGGCAATGGAGCCTCCAAAGACTCCGCTGTGCAGATCCTGTTTCGGGCCATGCAGCGTGATCTCACAGGCCATAATGCCCCGCAGCCCGTAAGTGATCGCTGGCATCCCGGGGCCGTACTGGGCGGTATCGCTGATGACAGCAACATCACACGCACAACGTTCCTTATTCTGTTCGATGAAGAGATCGAGGTTATTGCTGCCGACCTCTTCCTCCCCCTCGATCAGGAGTTTGACGTTGATGGGAAGTTCGCCCACCGCTTTCAGCCAGGCGGCAACGGATTTCACATGGGTGAACATCTGGCCTTTGTCGTCAGTCGCTCCCCGGGCATAGATCTGCCCGTCCCGAACGGTCGGCTCGAAGGGGGGAGTGATCCACTGATCCAACGGGTCAGGTGGCTGGACGTCATAGTGGCCGTAGACAAGGACCGTCGGCCGTCCCGGCTTGTGATTCCACTGGGCAAAGACAATCGGGTGCCCTTTGGTCTGCACCAGTTCCGAATCGCAGCCGCAATCGGCCAGTTGTTCCCGAATGTAGTCCGCGGCGCGAACGACATCGCTGCGGTGCCGCGAGTCTGCACTCACGCTGGGAATTCGAAGCAACTGCTTAAGGTCTTCGACATTGATCTCAGCCTGCTGGCGGAGATAGTTCTCGACTGCGGACATTTGCTCAGACATCATGCATCCATAGCCAGGCTGACAAATGGTTTCGCCACGTACGAACTGTACGTGGCGACGTTTCATTGAAGGATTCAGCGATCAGCAGGAGCTGCCCCATGCTGCTACAAAGATTCGCACTTAGCGACGTTCGATGAATCCGCGTCGGCGGAGCGTACTGTAGGCTTCCAGTGCGTTTTCGATGATGGGAATGGCCGCGCTGACCGGCTGGAACTCATCCACTTCCACGGACTTTCCTTCCAGAAGTTTGTAGTCCTGGAAGAAGCGGCGGACCATCTGCAGGCGATGGGCGGGCAGTTCGTCGAACTGCTCGCAGTCGTTGTATTCCGGATCGTACTTGGCGACGGCCAGGATCTTATGATCCTTCTTGCCGGCGTCGACCATGGTCATCAGCCCGATCACGCGGGCTTCCACCAGCGTCAGCGGAGCCACCGGTTCCTGACACATGACCAGCACGTCCAGCGGGTCGTCGTCTTCAGCGTAGGTCTGGGGAATAAAGCCATAATTGGCCGGGTAATACACGGCGGAATACAGAACCCGGTCGACCTTCAGCAGTCCGGTCTTTTTGTCGAGCTCGTATTTGACGCTGGAGCCCATTGGAATTTCGATCACAGCGGTGAATTCCCGGGGAAGATGTTCGCCGGGAGTGACATCGTGCCAGCAATGGGTCATCGCAAATTTACTTTCGTTGTAGTTCGTCTCAGTGAGTGTTCAATTTCAGGCAAGCTTACCATCGAATTTGCGAACGAGACGGATTGATTCTTTTGCTGAACTAATGAGTCCTCAAGTGCAAAAAGCACGCTCACTGGCGTGCTTTAGCATCTGGAATTCAAAGTAGCGGTTGCAAGACCGACCTAGCCATTCATGACTTGGTTCATGCGGGCGCGGTTCTTCGCACGACGCTTCTCGCGGCGACGCTGCTCACTCGGCTTTTCGTAGAATTCCCGCTTGCGCAGTTCCTTCTTCACGCCGCTGTGCTCAACCAGTTTTCGAAAACGACGCACAGCATCATTCACCGACTCATTATCTCGCAAACGCAACCGAACCACACAATCCTCCAAGCTGCAAAATGTTGGGCGGCAAGCCCTTAATTCGATATCGCCGATGATTTTCGGCGTCAGTTTTTGATCTCAAATCGTTGCAAAGAACAGACAGTATATCGACTTTCGTCGCTTCGACAAGTTGAGGAAGCGAGAAACTTTGTCGGTAATCGGCGTCAGCTATTGACCAGCAAACTGGCAGATCTAGACTAGTTGAAGACCAGTCCAAACTCACCGCCGACTTGAATCATGATGTCTGACTCGCCCCTGCACACCTGCGGCGCCTACGAAGCCAAGACGCACTTCTCCCAGCTTCTCGAACGGGTGGCTGCAGGCGAAGAAATCACGATCACCCGCCATGGCCATCCCGTTGCCCGGCTGGTTCCAGCAACTCCAGGGACATCTCTTCAGAGCCGAAGGAATGCGATCGACCGCATGCGGCAGCTCTCCTCGGGACAACGACTCGACGGGCTTCGCATTCAAGACCTGATCGCAGAAGGCCGGAAATGAGCCCGACGCTGATCCTCGATTGTTCCATGACAATGTCCTGGTGCTTCGCAGATGAAGCAACTCCGCAAACCGCAGCAATTCAGGATCGCCTCATCTCCGAGGCGGTTCTGGTTCCGTCACTCTGGTACCTGGAAGTGGCGAATGTGCTCCTCATGGCGGAAAAGCGACAGCGAATTTCCGCTCAGGCGTCGGAGGAGTTTGTCCAGCTGCTGGGCGTCCTGGAGATTCAGGTGGATGAAGGCCCTCCGCGTCGAGCGTTCGAGACTCTGATGCCGCTCTGCCGCAATCACGGACTCACCATTTACGATGCCGTTTATCTGGAACTTGCTGTCCGTCAGCAACTCCCTCTCGCGACGCTCGATGAATCACTGCGGCGCGCCGCGTCCGTGCTGAACATTCCACTGCTAGGCAAATGAGCCTGGCACGAAGCCAGCTTGGCACATCGTGCAACGGGTGGTCCCCGGCAATACTGCGCTAATCGTTAATTCACGCCGAAACGCTGTGAATTAACCGCTCGCCCTCAATTCTCTGTTTTGAATCGAGCCGGGTCCGGATTCAAAACACTCACACATCCAGAGCGGCCGATAACAGAAAAGATCCCCCTGGTTCTCCAGGCTACTTTTGTTGGACGTCCGAGATGGTTGAGTTGCAGCAAACGATCACTCGATCACTGGCGCTGATCGCATTTACAGCGATCTTCGCTGGGGTCTGGGCCAACGATCAGCCTCCCCGGAAGATGGCTCAACGGACAGCTCCCATTCAGCGGGGAATCGCGGAAGTCGAGCCGGAATGGGTTCCGGTTGAAGAATCGGAATCGCTTTCTGTCATTGCAGATTCCATCCCCTCCCCTGCTCCTGAAATGCGAGTCACGCTGGGACGCCAGGCCAAGAGCTTCAGCGTGGAAGCGGATGGACTCCTCATTGCAGAAGTAATCCTGCAGGCACATCTCGATCAGCTTCCGCTCGGACTGGATGTCGGAGATTACCGGATTGTTGATCCCCTCGGAGGCGTCGGCTGGCTGTACGTCCGAGTGGAAGGCGAAACTCCACAAAAGATGAAGTCGGGCAGAATGCTCTCGACGACCGTCGGCGAGGAGAGCGTGCGATTCATTCAAGTCGGAAGCACCGCTATGGGTTCAAGACCAGCCAATCGAATCCAGTAACGCCCCAACATCTTCTCAATGACAAATGACCATTGAGAAATGACCAATGACAAATCTTTCTGCCGGAGAAGCTCGCCTCTCTGGTCACAGACCGGTCGCCCCGAACAGCCGCCACCCGATCGCGAGCAACCCGCCGGCAATCATCCCCGCCACCGCATCATCCGCCATGATCCCCAACCCTCGGGGAAGCCACTCCAGGCGACGGATCGGCCAGGGCTTCAGAATATCGAACACACGGAAGAGCAGAAATCCGCTCACCGCAGTTCCGATGTTGATCGGCACCAGCAGAAAGACCCAGAAGAACGCGACGATCTCATCGAAGACGACCTGCTGAGGGTCCTTCGCATGCAGCACCCGGATCCCCGCGTTGCAGATCGGGATTCCGATCAAAAAGAAAACGATCCCGCATAGCACGGTGATGAGCGGGCGGGTTCCGTCCGTCCCCAGCAGCCAGATCAGCGGCGGGCCGAGCAGACTGCCAACTGTCCCGGGTCCACGCGGGAAATACCCGGTGCCGAATCCGGTCGCCAGAATGTTCAGTGCACGGTCCCCGAGGCTGGCTGGGGCGGTCGAGGTCGCTGCCGGCTCGCTCACGGCAGCTCCACGAAGATCTCTGAGCCTTCCACCTTGACCGGAAAGCAGGCCTGGCGGATTTGCGAACTCAAACAGTGTTTGCCGGTCGACACATTGAACTGCCAGCCGTGCCACGGACACGTGACCACTCCGTTCTGCACAGTCCCTTCTCCCAGCGGTCCGCCGGCATGCGGGCAGATCCCGTCCATGGCAGTCAGCACACCGTCGGAATTGAAGACCGCCACTAGCCGACCATCAATCACGAACTCCCTGGCCCCGGTCTCGGGGAAGTCTTCCAAAGTTGCTACACGATGCCACATGAATTTGAACGATGCAGGTCAGAACGAAGAGTTAAGAAATATTGAGAAACCGCGAATAGGTCGAATCAGGCGAATTCTTTCCAACCGAACACTGACCATCAATGAACTCACCACGATCCCAGATGAGTGTAATCTCTCACATCCATTCGCGACATTCGCCTGATTCGCGGTGACAATCCTTCATGACTCTTTCAGGGAAATCCGTGGTTCCATTCCACGAATGATCAGCTTGATTCTCGTCTCAGCTGCGCAATCCCGCAAGCCGCCATTTCAGCTACAGGTGGATTCCGATCACAACTGGAACATAGCGAATCCGCGGATGATGTGCTTCCAGCTTCCTCAGCCAGCGGTGATCCGTCCCGGGAGAGCTGTCTTCATCTCCCCACTTCTCCTGGTACGCGAGTTCTCGCGTCACACAGACGCACATCGTGTCGATGTCTCCCGGGCGAAACGTCCCGTTCCAGCTTCTCGGAAGAGTCACGAATCCTGTTCGCTTATGAAGCCGGTGTTCAGCACGAACGACTCCGATATCCACTCCACGAGCAGCAGCGAACATCGAGCTCACAGCGTGGGACTCGTAGAGATTGTCATCATCCCAGAAGCCGACATATTCACCACGTGCTTCTGCAATTCCCAGATCTTTGGCGAACGCGCCAGCGTGTCCCCGCTGTGCGGGCAACTCGAAATAACGCGCCCCCCACCGTTTCGCCAGACTCCGGGCGACCGGATCGGGCCCGTCGGAGACAACAATCTGCTCGCACTTTAAACAGCCCGTGGATTGAGTTCGAAACTGGTCGAGGCAATGGGCGAGGAGTGCGGGCCGCTGGCAGGTGGCGGTGATGATGGAAAGCTGCATGGCGATTCAAATTCTCCGCGGAGTCTCCCGAAGGCGAGCCGTTGCGCAGCGGAGGCCGAACGGAACATCTGCATCTCATCCACGATACCCGGTCATCGATCCGTTTCCCCCGGCGCCCCCTGCAGCTTCTTCATTTTCTTCTGGAGCTTCTCATTGATCCGGGCGAACTGCTTGAGCCAGCGGTCGTAGTCCTGGGTCTTGAACGCGAAGAACTCGCCAATCTCCGGATGCGGCAGCAGCAGGAACTGTTCATCGTGGATTCCCTGCAAGATGCAGTCGGCCACCACTTCCGGAGTGACAGCGTTCATGTGCAGGAACTGGTGCACGGGATCGCTCATGTCGAGGAAGTCGGTCGCGACTCCAGCGGGGCAGACGCACGAAACCCGGATCCCCTGCTTTTGATAATGGACCGAAAGCCATTCTGCGAACGACACCGCAGCGTGTTTCGTCACCGAATACGGAGCAGAACCGATCTCCGTAAGAATCCCCGCAGCGGAAGCGACCTGCACGAAATACCCATGCCCCCGTTCGAGCATCTTGGGTAGGGCCGCCCGGGCAGCGTACACATGGGCCATGAGATTGACGTTCCAGAGTCGCAGCCAATCCGCATCAGGAACCTCCGGTCCTCCTTTGGTGGTGATGCCGGCATTGGAGATCAGCAGGTCAATTCCCCCGTGGGCCTCTTCGGTCATTGAGACCAGTCGCTGAATCGCCGACTCCTGCGAAACATCGCACTGCACAGCGGTGCCGCCGATTTCCTTCGCCACTTCCTGCGCCCGGCCCACATCGAGATCCGCGACCATCACATGCCGCGCACCAGCATTCGCCAGAGCTCGGCAGATCGCTTTGCCGATTCCGTTTGCTCCGCCGGTGACGATGGCAACTGTATCCCGAACTTCCATGATTCGCTCTCGTTCCTCCGGGGGACACTTCTGCGGAACCGCAAGTAAGAACACGCACTCTCACGTTTACGGCTCGGCAGAAGCCTCGCCCTCCCGGCATTCAATCACGTTCTTCGATTCAAAGCTCTCAATCTGGCTGCACAGTTGACCGCATGACGTGCGCTCCGTCAAATGATTCCGGCCGTAACAAGGAAAGACCTTTGAAATCCTGTGACATCGCGATCGTTGGTGGAGGGATCGTCGGACTGGCGACAGCCTGGCAGCTGGCGGGTCGTTTTCCCCAGGCCCGTCTGTTGATTCTCGAAAAGGAATCGCATGTCGCAGCCCATCAAAGCGGCCACAATTCCGGCGTTCTGCACAGCGGAATTTACTATCGCCCCGGATCCCTGAAAGCTCTCAACTGCCGGCAGGGGAAGCTGGCGATGGAAGCCTTCTGCCGGGAACATGGCGTCTCATTCTCGATCTGCGGGAAAGTCATTGTCGCTGTCGATGAAAGCGAACTCCCGCAGCTGCAGACGATTTTCGAACGGGGCCGGGCAAACGGCGTCGCGTGTGAACTGATTTCCGCCGAACGACTGCATGAGCTGGAACCGTATGCTGCGGGTATTGCAGCGATTCACGTTCCGGAAGCAGGGATCGTCGATTACCGGCAGGTCTGCGAGAAACTGGCAGAGCTGTTGCGATCATCCGGTCATGAAATTCAGCTGGACACCGAGGTCCGGGGAATTCATCAGGAGTCATCGGACGTCGTCGTGATCACCTCGCGTGACGAGATCCGGGCCAGAACGTTGATCACCTGCGGAGGACTCTGGGAAGACCGGTTGATCAAACTCTCCGGGGAGCAGCCGAAGGCTCAAGTGGTTCCGTTCCGTGGTGAGTTCTATCAGCTGAAGCCGGAAGCCGAGCACCTGTGCCGCGCCCTGATCTATCCAGTCCCCGATCCGCGCTTCCCGTTTCTGGGAGTGCATTTCACACGCATGATCGACGGCAGTGTCGAATGCGGTCCGAACGCCGTGCTGGCACTGGCTCGCAACGGATACCGCAAAGGGGACGTCAACCTGCGTGACCTGCTGGGAACGCTGGGCTATCCCGGATTTCGAAAGATGGCTGCAAAGCACTGGAGAATGGGACTGGACGAGATGTGGCGATCGTGGAACAAGACCGCCTTCGTCACCGCGCTGCAACGACTTGTTCCCGCCATTCGCAGCGAACATCTGGTGGCAGCCCCTGCAGGCGTCCGGGCTCAGGCACTGGGAAAAGATGGTGCCCTCGTCGACGATTTCGTCATTCAGCGATCCGGCCGTTTGATTCACGTGGGGAACGCCCCATCGCCGGCAGCAACGGCCTCGCTGAACATCGGCAGCCTGATCGCTGATCAAGTCTCCGAAGCCAATATCGAATTCGTGAACTGAGAGCTGTCCAAAAAACCAAGTTCCCGCGTCATCGTCATGAATGCGGCTTCTTGTGGACGTGAGACTGATCATGTGCCACTTCAACGCAATCGCAATCCGATTTCCCCTTCCGCAGCAAACTCCGTGACTCCTCGGCAAGCTGTTCGTAACGAGACCGCATCTCTTCCAGCTCTTCTTCCTCGAGCTCTTCAAGATCCAGGAGAGCATTGTGAGCTCCGGAAATCGCACGGATCAGTTCATCGAGTTTGATCTGCGTGGCAGCGATATCCCGGTTCTGTGTGTTCTGAATCAGAAAGACCATCAGAAATGTGACGATCGTCGTTCCGGTATTAATGACCAGTTGCCAGGTGTCGCTATACCCGAACAACGGTCCGGTCACCATCCAGAGCAGGACGACAAATGCTGCCAGACAGAAGGCGAGCGGATGGCCGGTGAACCGCGAAGCAAACTTGGAGAACTGGTGAAACGCTCTGGAGAATTTCTTCCACAGCGACTTCCCGGGATGTGGAAACTCAGACTCCACATCCGGTTGACTGGTCAATTCCGAGACAATTGAGCGATCATCAGGCGAAAAGCGGTCCGTGGACATGACAAACTCCACATTTTCTGTAAGAAATCAGTTCCGGATCCTCACTGAGTTCAAAGCAAACCGGACGCCAAAGCGCCGGGCCCTCCTGAAATTTCGTCATGAACATTGCTCTCCGCCTGACAGAGATGGCCCGCAAATACGCCCAGCAGCGGGCGATCGTTGCTCCACAGGGGAGAGACGCACAGGGACGAGTCCGCTATCGGGAAATGACGTTCGCCCAGCTCGATGAAGAGTCGACCCGGATCGCTGCGGGACTTCGGCAACGGGGACTGATCCCGGGCATGAAACTGGTGCTGTTTGCGCCGTTCGGGATCGAGATGATCTCCCTCACGTTCGCCCTGTTTAAGGCAGGAGCGATTGTTGTACTCATCGATCCCGGGATGGGACGTCGGAACATTTTCAACTGCCTGAAGGAAGTGAAACCGGACGGCTTTGTCGCCATCCCGGCGGTCCATCTGATTCGACTCTTCTCCGGACGGGAGCTGCGGAGGACGCGCTTCAATATCTGCGTGGGACCGAGACTTCCCGGGACGCTGGCGACGTATCGACAGCTCGTGCAGTCACAGACCGACGGGTTTGTCCCCGTGCAGTCACAAAGCCGGGATGCCGCTGCAGTGATCTTCACCAGCGGTAGTACCGGGGCCCCCAAAGGGGTGCTCTACGAACATGGAATGTTCGATGCCCAGGTCGACCTGATCCGGGACTTTTACGGGATCCAGCCGGGGGACGTGGATCTCCCCGGGTTCCCCCTCTTCGGCCTCTTCAATGCCGCCATGGGAGTGACGACCGTCATTCCGGACATGGATCCGACCCGGCCTGCACAGGTCGATCCGAAAAAAATCATCGAGGCCATTAACGATCAGACCGTCACCCAGGCATTCGGATCACCCGCATTCTGGAACCGGGTCGGACGATTCTGCACGGAACACAACATCACACTGCCGACACTGAAACGGGCACTCTCTGCCGGCGGGCCGGTCCCCGTTCACGTTCTCGAACGGATGAGCAAGATTCTCACACGCCCCGGTGCAGACCTGTTCACTCCTTACGGTGCGACCGAAAGCCTGCCGGTCAGTTCCATTTCCGCCAGTGACGTGCTGCAGCGAACCGCCCCTCTGACCCGAACCGGAAAAGGAACCTGCGTCGGCCGTCCGTTCCCCGGAGTGCGGGTGAAAATCATCGAGATCACCGACGGGCCGGTCCGGCATTTGTCAGAAGTGAAAGAACTACCCGCGGGTGAAATTGGAGAGATCATCGCCAGCGGCCCCTCCGTGACCCGCGAATATTATCAGCGGCCAGAAGCGACTGCCCTTGCGAAGATTCCCGATGGCGACGCATTCTGGCATCGAATCGGAGATGTCGGCTCGCTCACTCCGCAAGGCGAACTCTGGTTCTGCGGTCGGAAGGCCCATATCGTCGAAACCGCCGGGCGAAAAATGTTCTCGGTCTGCTGCGAAGCGATTTTCAATGAACATCCCCGGATCTACCGCTGTGCCCTGGTGGGGGTCGGTTCGAAGCCCAATCAGCAGCCGGTGATCGTCGCGGAACCGGAAGCGGGTGAGTTTCCAAAGTCAGAACATTCGGCAGCTCAACTCCGCTCCGAATTGCTCGCGCTTGCCCGTGCCAACCCGCTGACGGAAGCGATCAACGAAATTCTCTTTCACCACAGCCTGCCGGTCGATACGCGGCACAACGTGAAGATCAATCGCGAACAGCTGGCAATCTGGGCCGCAGAGCGTCTGCATCGCCCTTCTCGCTGAGAATCTGCTTGAGCTGCTGACGGGCGTCTTCGGTCGCCGGGTAGACCAGAGGAGCAGCATTCGGAAGCCGGGTGGGGGTCACAATGTACTCACCCGGAGCCGGCACCCTGCCATGATGTTTTGCGAGCGGGAAGAAGTAAGACTTCCCCTGCGTTGCCCCCGTCTCCGGGAGGTTGGAAACTTCGATCGGGTCGCGACTCGGAAACGGCCAAGGCCCCTCCGACACAGGTTCAATCAGATAGCGAACCGGGTTATTGGTCCGATCGATGACCATCTGCCCTTCGACGACAACCAGCGAGTCCCGAATCTGCTGACGGTTCAACGTGACGGGGTTGGCTGTCAGCCAGGCAAGAACGGCGACCAGACCTACCCAGACAACAACGATCCCCACTGCCAGCCAGAGGTATTTTGGCGACGGCCTCGCGGACAGCTTGCCCTGCGTTTCGCCGGCGGGAGTGGCAACGGTTGAAGTCATGTCGGCGGGGCGAGTGCTTGCAGGCTCAGCGACGCCGGATCAAGGTCGTCGCTGAACGGCTTCCGAAGGTCAGAGCGCTTTCGCGATGTCGATCTTGTAATCGCGATCGAGTGCGTCATCGAAGTCATAGACATCGATGAAGTCGCTGAGCTGATCACGGTCCGTCTTCCGCATTTCGCCGCGCTCGATCAGTTCGAAAACGATCCGGCCGAAGTCCGCAGTCCCTTTGATGCCCCAGTGCTGAAACACGTTCTTGCTGAGAAGGCCGTAACGCTCCAAAGCCAGGTCACGAATTCCATACAGGAGTTCGGGGCCGGTAATGTGCGCACGATCATCGTCAACGTCGCCGGTAGAGGGACGTTTGAGCTTCTGCTGGGTGTGGTGCAGAGCTTCGAAAACAAATCGGTAGGCGTCGCCGTGAAACTTCTGTCGCGGGGCAGCCGTCTGGCGTGTGGCACTCATCGCGTCGCTCCGCTTGATTGACCGCGTTCGGTGTTCTTGAGGAGCAATTCTCCAGGTTCTCCTCACCCTGAAATCATAGACCGCAAACCCCCTGCAGGGAAAGATCTCTCTTCCATCATTCTTCTAAATCGTCACCATCCCGGTCGCCCCGTGACGGTTTGGCTTCGGGACCACCCTTTCCGCCAATGACAGTGATCACATCAGCCGCGTCTATCATTAGACGGCGGTTATCTTCGAAGCCAACGAGCACTTTCTGGGCCAGTATCTCCTGAGCGAGAACCTTCCCCTGCCCTTGTTTAGTCACCACCATTTTGCCGACTTTGGGGAGCTCTCGCCGATATTCTTCGTAAGTGTCGTACTCATACCGCAGGCAGCATTTCAGACGACCGCACCGCCCGGAAATCTTGTTCGGATCCAGCGACGCCTTTTGCATCTTGGCCATCTTCATCGAGACGGGGGGCATTTCGGTCAGATGCGTATTGCAGCAGGTCGGCTTTCCGCAGTCCCCGTAGTCCGCAAGAAGTTTGGCCTCGTCACGGATGCCGATCTGACGCATTTCGATGCGGACCTGAAATTCCTTGGCCAGAGCTTTGACCAGCTCGCGGAAGTCGATCCGGATTTCCGAGAGATAATACACGATGATCTTCTCGCCACCGAACAGGTGTTCAATATCGACCACCTGCATGGCGAGAAGCTGTTCGCCGGCAATCCGCTGGCAACCGAGAAAAATCTCCTGTTCGCGGTGCCAAAGATTGTCCCGGAGACGTTCATCTTCGGGAGTTGCTTCCCGGAGAATGCGACCGGTCGCATCGACGCGGCCCAGATACTGGCGGGTTCGATCGGTCGCTTCGCAGAGCACTTCGCCCCATTCCGTCCCGCGATTGCTCCGGACGATCACCTGCGCCTCGCGCGGGTAGTCCTCTCCCCCTTTGGTGGAGAACTCCGCGATCTGACGGGTGGAACCGTATCGGACTACGTAGCGTCTGGCCATGGATTCTGACGATCTCAGAAGACCGACCGGCTGCCCGCCCGAAGCGAGCAGCAGATCGGCTGATTTCAAAACGTCGCGCGAATTCCACAGAATCGGCGATCCTGCCCAGACTAATGTGCCCGGCAGTCCATGGCTAGAGCGCGTGACCGAGAAGTCCGCTTCGCCCGATCAGAAGCGGGCGTATTCGGCGTGGATCTGCTCCGGGGTCACATTCGGCCCGTGAATCCACGCTCCGTACTTGAAGCTCAGGGATTCCCCTTTCTTCAGGGTGCGTGAATGCTTCGCTTTCTTCTCCGTCCCTTCGGTGTAAGCCCCGTCCCCAAACGGATTGATGGCGAACAGCCCGTAGCCGCGCACGTGATATCGAGAGGGCCAGGGATTCTGGGCACCGTCCATCAGAGTCACGCCGAACACATGACCGTCAACCGGACCATCATAGTTCACCCACGCTGACGTCTTTCCCCAGGCTTCGGCCGTCCCCTTCAAGCCATCTGCGTTCGTGACCGGACCTCCTTTGGCATCTTCCCGCATTGTCCCCGCCAGCCGGATGGCAAAGAATCCCTCCTTCGTGTCTCCGATATGTATCTCTTTCCGGGCCGGGGTCAGAACGGTTTCGTACGTCAGCAGACGTTCGGGCCGGAATGAAGCGACCGTCGTCTCCAGCAACAGCGGCTGACCATCTTTGTCCAACCAGAGATTTTCAAACTGAATTGCCGGAACTCCGCCCTTGGTTTCAACGATTTTGACGCTCTGAGTTTTGACGGGACTTCCTTCCATCCAGTGTCGGTGTTCGTTGATCTCGTCGACCGAAAACCAGATTCCCTTGTGATGGGGGTGGTCGTACTTGTCGCCGGAATACTTGTCGATCGATGGCCCCTTTTCATCGTTGATCAACCGGGTGACGACAGCTGCCATCGGAGCAACTTCCGTCCGGGCAATCCAGCCCTGCTTTTCGTCAATCCACAGACGGTCCCCGTCAACTTTGCTGACCTCCAGAACATCCCCGTAGTGAACATCGACCGGCCCCCCGGTCCCTCCGCTCAACGTGGCTGTCTCGCTGGCCACGAACACCTTTCGTCCCACGGAATCTGGCTTCGCCTTCGCGACCGCTTCCTTCAGCAGCTCATATCCACCCGGGCCAGTGACCGGCTGAAAAAACGGCTTGTTTCGATCTTCGCCGTAGTAGAAGACCGTGAAGACATCGTCGCCGATCAACACTTTCACGGACTTTTGCCCCTGAACCAGCGTCACTTTCGGCTCAGCGGCCCCGGCCAGCTGCGAGAACAGCGAGAGTGCCATGACCCACGCGACGAGTGATTTCATCAAATTCTCCAATCCAAGGAATGTGATCTGAGATGTCCATTCCACTCTCTCCAAAGGGTGCGGTCAACCGTTCGGAGCGAAATGCGATCCCGTATTTTCTAAAAAGTGGCGTAAAATCACGAGTTATCAGATGATCGTGACCACGCTGAATCGCCATCAAACCCCACCAGGTTGCGGATCGATGTCCTGTCAGAGAGGCCGAAAAACCGCAGGATCAATCGCACGCCGATAGAAGTCATCATCCGCTCCATCCTCGACGGGAAGGTCTCCCTGCGGGAGGAAATCCAGAACCGGGATCCCAGCCAGCTTCAGGAAATTTCGCAGAAGCTGATGCCCCTGCTTTGTGAGAATGGATTCCGGATGAAACTGAACGCCGTACACAGGCCACTCCCGGTGCTGAAGGGCCATGATGGTTCCATCGCGTGTCCGGGCTGTGACGCTCAAACAATCGGGAAGCGTGGCAGAATCGACCACCAGCGAGTGATAGCGGGTCACCCGAAACGGATTTTCACAGCCGGCAAAGATCCCCCTCCCACCATGTTCAATCATGGAGGTCCGTCCGTGAACTGGTTCATGGGCCCGGACGACGTCCCCTCCGCACGCTGCACCGATCGCCTGATGTCCCAGGCACACCCCCAGAATCGGAATCCGGCTCCCGAGTTCCTTCACCACATCCAGGCAGATCCCAGCTTCATTTGGCGTACACGGCCCCGGTGAAAGCACCACAGCCCCCGGAGCCAGCCACGCAATTTCAGCCACGGTCACCTCATCGTTCCGGCGGACGACGGCGGTCACCCCCAACTCTTCGAAATAGCGCGCAAGATTGAAGACGAAACTGTCGTAATTATCGATCAGCAGCACCCAGGGACGCATCATTCACCTGCGACGTCCTGCGGATTGACTCGCTGTGCATTCAGCTGCTTCCAGAACGGCAACAGCTGCCTTCGACATCAGGTGCAGCACCTGATCCGTCACTCCCGCAATCTGATAGCGTTGCAGGACTTCGGCGATCGCTGTTTCGCATTCCTCTTCCAGTGCACGCACAAGATCGGGATTCATAATGGAAGTCCTGTCAGTTGGATTTCGCGGAACGCGAGAATTGCCCGAAGCAAGTATTCTAGGGGATCACCCACCCACCTTCCACGCGACCGCCTTCCACGCGACCACTCTTTCGAGGCGGTGATTCTTCGAGCTGCCCCCCGAATGTCTTTAGACTGGCAGTTCCATACCGAAATCACGAGGAACTCCCGCCATGAACACAACCGCCCCCTGGCTCGAACACAATTGGCTGGCACAAACGCAGCTGATCCTGCGTTCCTATCGTCACTGGCTGGGGGAGGAGCTGATTCCTCGAATTGGCTCTGAAGAGGAGCAGGCCCGGGCGCTTTACGAAGCCCCCTTCGTCGTTCTCTCCCACGGAACTCAGGCCGACCCCGTATTGAACTATGGCAATGCCATCGCACTTCGACTCTGGGAAATGGATGCTGCCACGCTGTTGCAGATGCCCTCACGTTTAACGGCCGAGCCGATGCACCGCGATGAACGGGCCAGACTGATGGAGCGCACGACACGTGACGGCTACGTCGACGACTACTCCGGAATTCGCATCAGCAGCACGGGGAAACGATTCCGCATCGATCAGGCATTCGTCTGGAATCTGCTGGACGACGAAGGCCACCTCGCTGGCCAAGCTGCCACCTTCAACAACTGGGTCGAACTTCCTCCGCAGAGGTGATTGCGAGGACTTCACCAATGAGTTTTTGAACCACGGAATGCACGGAACTCACGGAAGAAGAACAAACCGCGAATCAAACGAATATGGCAAATACGGTTTGCTGATTCCTGCTGATGAGACAATAGGCGACACATGACAGAGTGAAACACTTTAAATGTGTCTCACTTATTCGCCTTATTCGCGAGATTCGCGGTTAAAACTCCTTCTTCCGTGCGTTCCGTGCATTCCGTGGTTCAAATCCTTCCTCAATCGCAACCGTCCTAATACACCCCGACGGTGGTTGTCTTCGCGAAGACGTGGAAGGGGCGGGTGCCGCTGATGCCGTCCCAGGGATATTTCGGGTGCGGCTTTTCGCGTTCCCCTTCATCCCGCTCCATGAAGCCGGGCACGAAGAGTTCATCGGTCAGCGTGTACAGCTTCACCCGGCCTGTCTGGCCGTAATCGACGACCTTCGAGTAGTCGTCGAAATCGACCACTTCAATGGCAGCGCGGGGCTGTGGAGCGTGATAGGTGATCTTGTAGTTGTCGGCAGGATCGAACGGCTTTCCACAGGCCAGTCCCATCAGCGTGTTACCGTATGTCGGAGTGATGTAGACATCATCCCCCAGCAGTTCCTCCTTGCAGAACCGGAACCACTGCGGCGTGAACTCTGTTCCCCCCGCGAAGATTCCCTTGATCCCGATTTCGGAGATGCTGGTCCCTTCGTCCATCAGACGTAGCGCCAGGGCTTCCAGGAGCTTGGGGGTCGCGAACATGCACTGGATGTCGTGACCGGCAGTCAGAATCGTATAGGCCTGATCGATGACGTGAGCAGCGTAGGCTTTCGCCCCTTCGACATCCCCTTTCTTGATCAGTTTAACGACCCAGCGGGGATCGAGGTCAACGCAGAAGCAGATCCCGCCCCGGAACTGGCAGAGATGTTCAACAGCCAAACGCAATCGCCGCGGCCCGCTCGGTCCGAGCATGAGCCAGTTCGACCCGCGCGGGAACGATTCATCCGGCAGCGTCTTCGAAAACTCTTCGTAGTCAATCCAGTGATCATTGACGACACAGCGTGACTTCGGGATTCCCGTCGTCCCGCCAGTTTCGAAAGTGTACTTGTATTCGTCCTTCCACTTCTGCGGGAGAAACTTGGTCACCGGGCCGCCCCGCAGCCACTCATCTTCGAAAAGCGGAAACTTCTTCAGGTCTTCGAAGCAGTTGATATCCGTCAGCGGGTTGAAGTCGTAGGACTTGGCCTGCTCCAGCCAGAACGGTGCCCCCAGCTCCGGATGAAAATGAAGCTGAACCGTGCGAACGGTCTGCTCATCCAGTTTTCGCTTTGCTTCGGAAACCAGCGTCTCGAGTTGGTCGCTCACGGGAATGATCCTTGTTGATAAACCGCCGTTTAGCCGCGCACCTGAAGTGCGCGGCTAAACGAAAATCTTCACATCCCAACTTTCAGCCGTTCTGCTTCTCGAAATCCTTCATGAATTTCACCAGTTCTTCGCAACCGGCTTTCGGGAATGCATTGTAAATGCTCGCCCGCATTCCGCCGACGCTGCGATGCCCTTTGAGGCCATCAAAGCCTGCCTGCTGGGAAGCCTTGATGAACTTCGCATCAAGCTCATCCTGTCCTGTGACAAACGTGACGTTCATCAGCGAACGGCTGTCCGCATCGGCGGTCGGCCTGAACATCTGGCTTGTCTGCAGGTAATCGTACAGAACAGCAGCCTTCTCTTCGTTGGCCTTGCCGATTGCTTCCAGTCCACCCTGCTTGAGAATCCACTTGAAGACCAGGCCCATGAAGTAGATGCCGAAGGTCGGACAGGTGTTGTAGCAGGAGTCGTTCTCCGCGTGCGTGCGGTACTGCAGCATTTCCGGCAGATCGAGCTTGCCCCGTTTGACCAGATCATTGTGAATGATCACGAGCGTCACGCCCGAAGGCCCCAGATTCTTCTGAGCACCGGCATAGATCATCCCGTACTTCGAAACATCGATCGGGCGGGAAAAGATGTCGCTGCTGGCATCGCAGATCAGAGTGCTGCCGGCGGGAACGTCCGGCTCCTTGGCGAACTGAGTCCCGAAGATGGTGTTATTCGAGGTGAAATGAATATACGCCGGTTTCTCGGAGTAGCTGGCCTTGGAAGGAATGTACGAAAAATTGCGATCCTTGCTGCTGGCGGCTTCATGCACCTTGCCGAAGCGGACAGCCTGCTCGACCGCCTTCTGGGACCAGCTGCCGGTGACCAGATAGTCAGCGGTATCGGCCGGAGTGAGGAAGTTCATCGGAATGGTGAAGAACTGCGACGAGGCTCCCCCTTGAAGGAAGAGAATGCGGTAATCGTCGGAGATGTTCGCGAGTTTCCGGCAGTCCGCTTCGGTCTGGGCCAGCACTCCGATGAACGCCTTGCCGCGATGGGAATGCTCCATGACGCCGATGCCGGTTTCTCCCAGCGACAGCATGTTTTCGCGGGCTTCTTCCAGGACTTCCACTGGCAGAACAGCTGGTCCGGCCGAGAAATTGAAAATACGTTGGGTCATCGCGTCCTCGATTTTTCACTGACTACTGAAAACTGAACTCTGAAAACTTCTCTACAGCCACAACTCCACGCGATTGCGGATGCATTCCGGCAGGCGTTTCATCACAGCTTTGCGAATCTGGTCTTCATGGTATCGCGTGCTGAAATGCGACAACACGATCAATTCGTTCTGAAATCGGTCCGCCCGGGCGACGATGTCGTCCAGGTGAATATGCCCGAACTTATGGATCTTTTCTTTGCGGTGTTCCGGCCGGAAGAACGTCGTCTCCGTAATCAGGACGCGGGCTTCGTAGGCAGCGGCACAGGCATCCAGCCCCGCAGGTGATGTATCACCCGTATAACAGACCAAGGGTATGCGGATTTCCGCGCTGACATCAACTCCGCTCCGCCGCAAATCACGGATCTGGTCGCCGGAAAGAGTCTGATATTCCGGCTTGAGTTTCTTGCGTCGCTCCCAGACCACATAGCCCAGCGAGGGAACCGTATGTGTGGTCTGAAATGTCGTCACCACGTGTTCACGCGAAATCTCGAATTCCTCACCCGCACTGGCGGGAATGAGTTCGCACAGCATCCTCCCTCGATCGAGTCGCTGCCAGGCACGCAACATCTTTTCCACCGACTCCGCGACAGCTGCCGGAACGTAGATCGTCGGCGGGGACATTTTCATCATCCGGCGACGGGCCACATACGCAGGAAGTGCCGCCATGTGATCCAGATGCGCGTGCGTGATGAAGAACGTCTGCGTCCCCATGAACGACCAGGGACTCCCCCCCATGTCGAAGCCAACCTTCAGCTCGGGAATTCGCCAGTAACTCTGAACCGCAGCGCGGGAGTACCCTTCGATCGTCAGATCTTTATGCGTCAGCGTTTTGAGGGGGAGATTGTCGACCATGAAACCAGGCAGTCTGCGGGAAGGAAACGTCTAAGAATAAAGCCCCGACGCCCTGTTTGCACTGAACCGGAAGAGAATTCCAAACTTTCAGCATGCCCGGCTCTCCATCCAGGATGGGCGAACCGCGAAATTGGAAAGGTTCGGGAATTTTTCACCACGGAAGGCACGGAAAAGCATGGAATTGGGGAAGAAGAGGTTTAATCGCGAATTGAGCGAATCCAGCGAATGAAATTCAATGAGTGTTGAATTTGAAGCGACTTAGTCGCGTGAGTGTTCACATCCGCATGAATGGCCTGCCCCCGGTCGCGTGCCATTCGTCAATTCATTCGCTCTATTCGCGAGATTCGCGGTTGAACTACCTCTCCCTCTTCGCCAATTCCGTGCATTTCCGTCTTTTCCGTGGTTCAAATCCTCACTGATTCAAATCCCCCGGCCCCTCACTCCCCAACCGGCTGGAGCTGGATTTTGGCTCGTTCCCGCAGTTCGGCCACCTGCTTGTCCCACAGCTTCTTTCCCAGCTCTGAGAGAATTTCTTCGCGGGCATCTTCCAGGCTGAGTTGACCGGGAATAACCTCCTGCGTTTCGACCAGATGCACGCCAAAACGAGTCCGGAACGGCTCGCTGACCTGACCGGCCGGAGTGGCGAAGGCGACGCTGCTGATCGATTCATCCACACGGCCGCGATATTCGAATTCTCCCAGCTCTCCCCCCCGTTTTCCCGAGGGACTTTGCGATTCCGCCCTGGCAGCATCCGCAAATGAGATCTTTCCCGAGACAATCTGCTCTCGAAGATTTTTCAGCAGGTCTTGAGCTGCGGTCCAATCGGCCTCTTTGCCGTCGGGCGGCACGAGCCTCACAATCTGTGAAGCACGGACACGGGTTCCATCCAGCTGAGCTCGCCGGGCTTTCCACTCATCGCGAATCTGCTGATCCGTCACCGTCGACCGGACATACGCATCCCATGCCAGCGGCAGCGCCAGCACTTCCCGCAGACTCGCGGGAGTCAGATGCAGTCGTCCCAGCACATCATCAAGCTGGCCATTGCGGGTGGCGATCAACTTTTCGACAACCGACACCTGATGGTCGAGCTTTGCTGGATCGGCAGAAATCTTGCGGCTCGCCAGAAACTGCCTGATCAACTCACGGTTCACCAGCTGTTCGATCAGTTGCTGGCGGGTTTCTGCGGACGAGTCTTCTGGAAGCTGATCCAGAAAGAACTGCAATTGCAGCTGTTCGGATGAGATTGCTTTTCCGTTGACGGTGGCAACTGATTGTTGAGAAACGTCGTCAGAATACGCTTCAGCGATGATTCCAATCACCATCAGCAGACAAACACTGACACGCATAATGTGAAGCATCTGCAATCGACTCCGAAGTGTTCTCGCTGTCAGCTGCCGGCCGTCCTGCCGTTCGCTGCAATTCATTGCTGCTTCAGCTGATCGCTGCAATTCTGACTGTTCGACATCGAATTGAACAGCAACCAGAAACGACGACCGGCCGGGTGGATTGGTCGCCGATTTCGGCTTTTTCTGAAATGACGTCAATTCTCGCACTCGGAGAGTGCGAGGTACATTGGCTGCAGCCTTCGGGGGGCGATCACCGTACGCCGCACCCTCCGAGTGCGGCCTCAATTTTCATCTCCGATCCATCAACAGATCAGCCGGAGTCTGTGGAATCACTACACCGACCCGGCTGGGCAGAGTGAGGTTCAATTTTCTCAAATGTCCCCTGCCGGAGACTCTTTTCTGCCCGCTGCCTTGAATCCCACTCCCAGCTTGATAGCTTTGGAGAAATTTGCGCCGTGCCGGCGTGGGGCGATGGGGGTACGCGCAGACCGTGTTCGATGTGTGAGCTGAATGGGACCAATCCGGTTCAAATTCGGTGACACCGTCAGTCAGACAGCGGAAGCTGCGTTTCAGGAAGGGTTTAGGATACAGTGCCAAGACGCGATGATCTGCGGAAGATTTTGATTATCGGCTCCGGTCCCATTGTGATCGGCCAAGCCTGCGAGTTCGACTATTCAGGAACGCAGGCCTGCAAGGCACTCCGGGACGAGGGTTACGAGGTCGTTCTCGTTAATTCCAACCCCGCAACGATCATGACCGATCCGCAGACAGCGGACCGGACTTATATCGAGCCGATCACCTGGCAGTACGTCGCCAAGATCCTCGAACGGGAAAAGCCGGACGCCCTGCTGCCGACTCTCGGGGGCCAGACGGCACTCAACACCGCCATGGACCTGCACCGGCGGGGTATCCTCGACCAGCTCGGAATCGAGATGATCGGTGCCAAGGCGGAAGTGATCGCCAAGGCGGAAGGGCGTGAGTCCTTCAAGGAAGCGATGCTCAAGATCGGCCTGGATGTTCCGCGATCCTTCGTGGTTCACAACATGCAGGAAGCCCGATCCGCCCTGCGGGAAATCGGACTCCCCATCATCATCCGCCCCAGTTACACCATGGGCGGCCAGGGAGGCGGGATTGCTTACAACAAGGAGGAGTTCGAAGACCGGGTCCGCGATGGTCTGAAGCTCTCTCCCGTCAGCGAAGTTCTGCTGGAAGAATCGGTGCTGGGGTGGAAAGAGTACGAGATGGAAGTGATGCGGGATGGCGCGGACAACTGCGTCATCATCTGCTCCATCGAAAACTTCGACGCCATGGGAGTTCACACCGGGGACTCCATCACCTGTGCCCCGATTCAGACGCTGACCGACAAAGAATATCAGCGGATGCGTGATGCAACGTTCGCCTGTATTCGAGAAATCGGCGTCGAAACCGGCGGTTCGAACGTTCAGTTCGCAGTGAATCCCCAGAACGGCCGCATGGTCGTGATCGAAATGAACCCGCGCGTCAGTCGCTCCAGTGCACTGGCTTCGAAAGCAACCGGGTTCCCGATTGCCAAGATCGCTGCGAAACTGGCGGTCGGCTATCGACTGGATGAAATCCCCAACGACATCACACGCGAGACGCTCGCCTGCTTCGAACCGACGATCGATTATGTCGTCACGAAGTTCCCCCGCTGGACCTTCGAAAAGTTTCCGGACGCCGACCCGACTCTCACCGTGCAGATGAAATCCGTCGGCGAGACCATGGCCATCGGACGAACGTTCCGGGAGTCGCTGCAGAAAGCGGTTCGCGGGCTGGAAATCGGCCACTTCGGATTGGGCGGAGGCAAGAAAGACCTGTGGGCCACACCCCAGCGTCCGGGCATTGAAGCGATCCGCAGCAAGCTCTCGATCCCCAATGCGGAACGAATTTTTTACATCCGCTACGCATTGAAGTCTGGCTTTACCGTCGAGGAAATCCAGGGACTGACCGGAATTGACCCGTGGTTCCTGCGTCAGATCCGCGATCTCATTGCCATTGAGGACGAGATCTGCGCGATCAAAAAGCTCGAGGACGTCGGAGCAGATCTCCTCCGTAAGGCGAAGCGGAACGGATTTTCCGACAAGCAGCTGGCCGGCTGGTGGAACTCCACCGAAATGGACGTGCGCTCCTACCGGAAGAAGCTGGGAATTGTCGCCACGTTCAAACAGGTCGATACCTGCGCCGCCGAGTTCGAGGCGTACACGCCGTATTACTACAGCACCTATGAACAGGAGGACGAAACTCCTCCCCCCAGCGACCGCAAACGGATCATGATTCTGGGGGGCGGACCGAACCGGATCGGTCAGGGGATCGAGTTCGATTACTGCTGCTGCCATGCTTCGTTCGCCATGCGGGAACTGGGCATCGAAAGCGTTATGGTCAATTCGAACCCGGAAACGGTTTCGACCGACTATGACACTTCAGACCTGCTGTTCTTCGAACCGCTGACGACGGAAGATGTGCTGAACATCTGCGACCGGATCAAGCCCTACGGGGTCATCGTACAGTTCGGCGGTCAAACTCCTTTGAACCTGGCACGCGGACTGGAAGCAGCCGGGGTTCCGATCATCGGGACCAGCCCGGACATGATCGATGCCGCTGAAGACCGCGAACGATTCCAGGCGATTCTCGAACGTCTGAATCTCCGCCAGCCCCCCAATGGTTTGGCGACCGACAGTGAAGGGGCTCGCAGCCGGGCCAATCAGATTGGCTACCCGGTGCTCGTCCGCCCGAGTTATGTGCTGGGCGGTCGTGCCATGGAAATCTGCCACGATGAATCGCAGTTGATTCGCTATATGACCGAGGCGGTCGACGCATCGCCGGATCACCCGGTGCTGATCGACAAGTTCCTGCAGGACGCCATTGAAGTGGACGTCGACGCCATCAGCGACGGCGAGACCACTCTCGTCGGCGGCGTCATGGAACACATTGAAGAGGCCGGCGTTCACAGCGGAGACTCTGCCTGTGCGTTGCCGCCGTACTCGCTGCCGCAGTCGGTGATCGACGAAATCAAGACCGCGACTTACGCCCTCGCAGCCGCTCTGCAGGTGCGGGGCCTGATGAATATCCAGTACGCGGTAAAGAAGACGGAAACGGACCACGGCGTCGGCTATGACGTTTACGTGCTGGAAGTGAATCCCCGGGCTTCGCGAACTTCTCCGTTCGTTTCAAAGGCGATCGGAGTTTCACTGGCTGCCATGGCTGCGAAGATCATGGCGGGGGTCTCTCTGCGACAGCAGGGACACACTCAGGAAATCTGGCCGAAGCACGTCTCGGTCAAAGAGAGCGTGTTCCCCTTTGCCCGATTCTCGGGAGTGGACATCATCCTCGGACCGGAAATGCGGTCGACCGGGGAAGTCATGGGGATCGACAACGATTTCCCTGCCGCCTTCGCCAAGAGCCAGATCGGTGCGGGAGTCGATTTCCCGCACACCGGCACGGTCTTCATCAGCATGTCCGGGGCACACAAAAAGGCGATGATCGAGCCGGCCCGCAAGCTGCAGCAACTCGGCTTCAAGCTGATTTCTACAGTCGGAACGGCCAAGGTGCTCAGCGACGCCGGCATTGAAGTCGAGACAGTCAAGAAGGTTCAGGAAGGGCGCCCGAACCTGATCGACTACATGGTGAACGGAGATGTACAGTTCATCTTCAACACCCCCAGCGGCAAGGGGAGCCGAACTGAAGAGGGGCGGATCCGGGCGACCGCGGTCTCTTACGGCGTTCCGTGCGTCACGACGCTCCCCGGATGCAACGCCATGGTCCAGGCAATTGAATACCTTTCGAATCATCCCGCTCCGCAGGTGAAGTCCCTGCAGGAGTGGCATTCTGAAAGCGGCGTGCTGACCTGATCAGTCCGCATGGAACTTTGGGGTCGGGATGTGACAATCGTCACGAAGATCACCGGGGCATTTGAGGGGGATATCAATTTCGCATTGATTTTTGGCAATGGGAGTGACACGTCAATCTCAAATTGGCGACAATGAACGGTGGGCCCCGCCTCCTGGTTGACCGGTCACAAAACACCGTCAATTCAGGAGTCGTTCAGAAGCTGTGAATTTCCCATTCTCATGACGTTTGGCATTTCAACTGCTTCCACTCAGTCAGACTTCATCAACGCATTCCGTGTAGGAGCCCACTGACGGCGATGTCGAGCGAATTGATCGTCCCTCAGTCGATTGACCAACTGACCCGCATGCTGATCGATCGCAAGATCCTTCTGCCAGGCGATCTGCAGCCTGTTCTGGGTCAACTGGGACGCTCCGCCAGTTCCGCCCAGTTGCTCGACCACCTCGAAAAGCAGCAGCTTCTCACCCCGTTTCAGATCAAAAAGATCGAACGGGGCGAATCGGACATGCTGGTCTTGGGGGGCTGCAAACTGCTGTATCAAAACGCTTCGGGAAGCTTCGCCCGGGTTTATCGGGCCTGCCGGATCGACAATGGTCAGATGATCGGCGTGAAGCTGCTCCGCGAACGCTGGTCCAACGACCGCGATACCGTACAGCTGTTCCAGCGGGAAGGGGAAATCGGCAAACGTCTGAAGCACCCCAACATCGTCCCGATTTTCGAAGTGGGGACATCCGGGAAACATCACTTCCTCACCATGGAGTTTGTGGAAGGGGGCAATCTGCGGGACTTCCTCAAGATCCGCAAGAAACTCGTTCCAGAAGAAGCTCTGCTGTACGGCCTGCATATTGCCCGGGCTCTGGAAGCGGCTCTGGCACTCGGAGTGACGCATCGTGACATGAAGAGCACGAACGTCCTGATGAGCAGCCAAGGAGTGGCGAAGCTCATCGACTTCGGGCTGGCTGCCGATGACGCCTTCCTGAACCGCACCGGAAGTCCGGATCTGGCCCAGGCACTTGAGTATTCGACTCTGGAAAAGAACACCGGAGCCCCGAAGAACGACCCTCGCAGCGATCTCTTTTTCCTCGGAGTCATCCTCTTCGAACTTCTGACCGGCGAACTCCCTTACCCGCGCACACGTGATCGTGATGAGCGCAAGGATTTCAGCCGGTATCGAGACATTCGCCCCGTCGCCATTGTCGATCCGACTCTTCCGCTGCCGGTCACCCGTCTGGTCTCCCGGTTGCTGCAGGTGAACCCGGTACAACGTTTCCAGACCCCTGGAGAAGTCGCTGCTGAGATTCAGAACGCGCTGAAGGACCTGGGTCAGAAAGTGGCCGCTCCCCCGGGAAGCGGCGCTCTCGCCCAGGATGCGCAGGTCGTGATCTGCGTTGAGCATCGCCCCAATCGACAGGACCTGCTGCGGCAATACTTCACCAAGAAGGGCTACCGGGTTCTGCTGCTGCCGGACGCGGACCGTGCATTGTCCCGGTTGAAGTCGATGACCCCTAAAGGTGTCGTCTTCTTCGGTGATGCCATCGGCGACCGCGTGCAGGATGACTTCCAGCAGGCCCTGCAGTTGACGGATGGCCAGCCTGTTGCTGTCGCCATGGTCCTCAGCGATGGCCAAAGCGAGATCGCTTCTCAATTTGAAAATCATCATCCACGCGGGGTCGTGCTCCGGCAGCCGGTCAGTCTCCGCGACCTCCGCAAGGGGATGGAAAAGGTCTTCAAAGTCTCCTGACCGGGATCCTTCCACCAGACTTCCGTTGATCCTGCATGTCCTCCCCAGAGTTTCTGCCGACAGCTTTACTGACAACCCTGCAGCATCGGGCGGGCTTGCTGCAGACGCTGCGGAATTTCTTCACCGGGCATGGCTACTGGGAAGCCGAAACCCCGATCCTTTCGCGGGACTGCTGCATTGACCTGTGGCTGGACCCGTTTCGGGTGACCTGGGGAAAAGCAGAACAGGGCTATCTTCAGACCTCTCCGGAATTCGCACTCAAACGGCTGATCTGCGCAGGAGCGGACCGGGTGTTTGAAGTGGCCCGAGTGTTCCGCCAGGATGAAATCGGTGTGCGGCATAATCCCGAATTCACCATGATCGAATGGTATCAGCGGGACTGCGATCATCATGCGCAGATGGACTTCGTGGAGAAGCTTGTCTGCCTGCTGCGGGATTTCGCGGGTGAACAGCGCTGGGTCAAGGACCTGCCGGAGATTCCCGCCAGATTCCACCGTCTCTCCTACGAGGAGGCGTTTCTGCGATTCACCGGTGTGTCCCCCTCAGCGTCGAGTCTGGATGAACTCTTCACAGCTGCATCCCGACTCATCACTTCACTCCCCAGTGGAATCGAATCGGATCGCGATGGCCTGCTGAATCTTCTGCTGGCGGAAGTGATCGAACCAGAGTTCACGAAGCTGCAGGCGGTCTTTCTTTACGACTTCCCGGCAACCCAGGCAGCCCTGGCGAAGATCCGTCCGGGGGAGCCGCCCGCAGCGGAACGGTTTGAGCTCTATCTGAACGGAATGGAGATCTGCAACGGCTACCATGAACTGACGGACGCCGATGAGCTTCGAAAGCGGATGCTGGGGCAGAACAAGCTGCGACAACAACTTGGAAAGGCGCCGCTGCCGGAAGAGAGCCGCCTGCTGCAGGCGATGGAGCACGGGATGCCGGAATGCTCCGGTGTCGCACTGGGATTCGACCGAATCGCCGCCTGGTGCCTGGGGCTTGGATCCGTCCGGGACGTGATTGCGTTTCCGTTCGACCGGGCGTGAACAGTGTTGCGGAAAATAAGTTTAGCCACACACTTGAAGTGTGTGGCTAAACGAAAGAGTGTTCAACGAAGTGCTAAAACGAGATGACTGACGCCCGGTCAATGGTGAGCGTGTGATTCTTCAACCGACGGTTCAAGTTCTTCATCAAAGTTGCAGCAGGCTCCGCATGCTCCCGAGAGCTGCACGGTTCCGCAGAGGAATGCGATCACCGTTAAACCGGAGACGTAGACGAACTTTCCAGCGAAGTTGTCTACAACCAGACCAGCGAGGTGATGCGAACCTCCTTCCGGCTCGGCGACCGCTGCCCAGACCATGACCGCCATGAGCGCAATCAGAATTACGCCGAAGATTCCTCCTTGCCACAGAACCGGGTACAGCTTTCTCCAGTTCACCGCCAGCAGCCAGAATGCAATCCACAGCAGCAGCGGCGTCCATGGCAGAATCGCCTGAACCAGTGCAACAATCAGCCCCCCCAGTGCCACCAGCACCGCCCCAAACTGTTCCAGAACGCCTGCTGCCTGGGCTGTTTCAACCTGCTGCATGGTGATTTCCGAAAGAAGGAAAAGGGGATAGGGAAGTGGGCAAGAGGAAGGGGATCAGGACTTTTCCCTGCCCCCTCTCCTCTTTTCCCTCTTTTACAGCGTTCCGTTCCAGTGCTGGAAGCGGACGGTCAGCTCCTCGCGGAGATGCTCCAGACTTGGATCATCCCAGAGGAACTTCAGCGGATAGTTTTCCGGAAGAGGCTGATTGAGCAGCTCCTTCACCTGCCGCCAGATGAGCATCGCCTTCAGCGATTCTTCGACAATTTCTTCTTCGTCCGAAACCAGAACGTTCTGCTCTGCGTTGATGCGGTAGGCGAGCATGACCTCCTGCATTTCGGTCAGCCCTTTCTCGAGATTCTCCTGGGCTCCTTCAAAGTCCTGGACTTCGCGATACAGGCGGCGACCTTCAGCCAGATGGAACCGGGCGTTGGTCATCGCTTCACGCTTCTCGATATCGCAGTGCATCTTCCAGTACGGATAGGACGTGAGCTTGCGATATCGATCCTGCCATTCCTTCTTCTGCTCGAAGGAAACTCCTTCGGCCTTTCCGAGCTCTTCCAGTTCCTTCAAACCGGCAGCGTCGTTCTCAAGCACCAGCATGCCGAAGCCAGCGGACATGAACTTCTGCCGGCCGTAGATGTTGACCCATTCATCATAGGCCTGATCCCAGGCGGAACGGACCTGCTTGGACCATTCCTGGAATGCAGTTTCCACCTGAGCCTGCGTCATGTTGTCGCGATCCCCTTTGATCCCGGCCTTCTGCAGGTTCTGGGCATAGCTCATCAGAGATCGGTACGGGTAGGCGATAAACAGCGCCAGGTCCATTGTGTGCTGCTCAACACCCTTGTGTTCCAGCACTTCATTGGCCCGCAAATACCAGTCGCGTGCCACGAGATAATGATCTTTCCCCTGCGGATTGATCTCTTCATCGGGGCCGCCGTTCCAGACCTGTTCATCGGGATCGTGCAGGAAAAATTCCTGATAGGCTTCGTGTTCGTCCGCCAGACCGATCTTCGTTCCCAGGAACGTTCCCATGTCAAAGGGAAGTTCGGGAATGAGACGATTCCGCGCGACGCCTCGCTGAAGGAACTTCGCCCCACGCTTCACCCAGTAATAACGGTCTTCAACCGCATCACACTCGGCAGAAACGTTGTAGGCAAGGGTCCATGCCTGGAACCGCCACACGGTCTTGAAGTGTGGCTGCAGCAGAATGATGGACTCGACGGTTTCGGCGAGTTCCGAGAACTTCTTGCGTTCTTTGAGGTAGTCGGCCTGATTCCACAGCACGCTGGCTGCAACCCCGCGCATCCCCAGCAGCACGAGGTTCATCGTGGCGCTGGTGGGGTCGACGTCTCCCAGGCTGGCTTCGCCCAGGTCGTGCTTGTCTCGTGACTCGGCGAGGTACGACCGGCGGGCAGTTCCCCCCGCACCGGAGGACTTGGACGCCGGAGCGCCGAGTAGAATGATGGGAATCAGGAGCAGCAGGGCTGTCCCTGCGTAAACCATTTTCCGTTGTTGAACGGTGAGTCGGTTCATTTGTGTTCAAGCTCCCGAAGTTGAAGACTGAAATAACCAAGAACAACCATCGGAATCAGATAAGCCAGCGTGATCAACAGGCTGGGGAGCAGCATGGCCCCCCAGGGGACGTCGAATCCGTTGGCGGGATATTCACTGGTGCTGTAGTACTGCAGGTCCGGAATCAGGGCATTCACCACGCGGAGCATGCCGAAAACTCCCTGATCCAGAAACTTGATGACGTCTGTTCCCATGTTGTCCGGAAGCGGGCTCTGCTGATTCATCTGGGTCAGCAGGCGATAGACCGATTCAAACGATCCACCGCCCAGAACAGCCTGGTTCTTCGCCAATTCTCCCAGTGTCTTGTCAATCTGTCCACGGAAGACAAAGCCGACAAAGATCAGACTGCCGGTCAGAATGGTCGCGACCGGCCCCTTCACGAAGCAGCTGCTCGAAGTTCCGATGATCACAATCAGCATCAGCAGCAGCCACAACCCCAGACAGGATTTGGCGTACGTGGCGAGGAACGTTTTGTCCGGCAGGCGGATGAAGAGGTCATGCTGAGCCACGCCGATGTATTGCTGAGGCTCAAGGGCGCTCACTTCCATGACCAGCTTTCCGTCATGCATCAGATCATCAATGACATTGACGGTCTTTTCCGGGGCATCGACGTCAAAGGTATCCCGGTACGTCAGATCCAGAGGGATATCGACGGTGGCAGCATCCACATTCACGTTGTGCTCTTCCACCTGAAATGTTCCGACGGGAACAGTCAGATTTTTTTCGGGATTGAAGAACGCAAGATTGTAACGGAGCTGCTGCCTCACGTTCCCTTTGTAAGTTCGGAACGCTTCGAACGACTGTTCGATTCGCAGCTTGCCAGCCTTCCTGAGCTGGGCCAGATCGAGGTTTTCAAAGGTCCAGCGTGCGCGGGCCTTGGTTCCCCCTTCGACGAAGCTGCGGTACTCCCAGATATCCCCCACGTTGATCCCGGTGCGGGCACTGTCCCCGTTTCGGTCGAGGAATGTCAGGTTCGTGCTGTAGAACGGAACCCGGGCGATCAGCTGTTTCTGAGCATTTTCAGGAACCTTCCCCAGAATCCAGAAGTAGCCGACCACCGAGGTACAGAGCAGCACCAGAGTGATCACGCTGGCGTATCCGAGCATTCTCCCAAGGAGGATTTCACTGCGACGGACCGGCTTGGTCACCACGGTGTGCAGCGAGCGTGCTTTGATGTCGGCGGGGATTCCCCAGCAGGCGACCAGCAGGGTCATCAGAATCAGCAGGAAGTTCATCGAGGTGATCACGAAGATCACGTATGGCTTGGCCGGTTTTTCCAGGTCGGTGTTCCCGAGGAACCAGCCCCCGAACATGAAGAGCAGCAGAAAGAGGAACCCGATCATGAACGCCTTGCGTCGGGCGGCTTCCTTGAAGGTCAGAATGGCAATGGCGTAAATGCGTTTGGGCGAGAGAAAGATCAGGTCTTTGATCCCTCGGCTTACCGCGGAGAACGCCATGCGGGGACCGGCAGAGCCATAGCTGCTCAGAGCTCCAGCCAGACCGACCAGCAGGGCCACCACAATGCAGGCGACCATGGTCACCAGCCACTGCACGAAGGCGGGCCCAGGTTGAAATAATTGATTTTCGACGACCATCTTTGAGCCTCAGTCAACGAGAACGAATAAAGAGTGCGAACGATCCCACAAGCGACTATTGCTTCTGGCGATCCGGTCGTTCTCCAGGCTCAAAACGACGTCCCGGACGGGCCTGACTTTCTTCCACGGTTCGCAGGAAGAGTTCTTCCAGCGTCGAGGTCGGATGCGAGACTTTCTTCAGGCTCGCTCCGTGTTTCTTCAGAACCTGCTCCACTTCCTGAATCGCGGCTGGATTCAGTTCGCTGGACAGAATCTGGGTTTCATTCTTGGCTTCCAGCAGTTCCTGGACGCTGCCGATGACTTTCAATTCTCCCTTGTAGAGAATCGCGATCCGGTCACAGACGTCCTGAACGTCTGCCAGGAGGTGGCTGCTCATGACCACTGTTTTCCCCTGCTGCCGGAGTTCCAGGATCATGTCTTTCATGTCCCGGGTTCCCAGCGGGTCGAGTCCGCTGGTCGGTTCGTCCAGCAGCACGAGTTCGGGATCGTTGATCAGGGCTTGAGCCAGACCGATACGGCGGGTCATCCCCTTGGAATACTCTTTGAGCTGGCGACGGCGGGCCCCTTCAATTCCAACCCGCTTGATCAGGGCGTCGCAGCGTTTCTTCCGTTCGGCCTTCGACATCTTGAAGAGACGGCCGTAGAAATCGAGCGTTTCATCCGCGTTGAGGAAACGGTAGAGATATGACTCTTCCGGCAGGTATCCGATACGCTCATTCTTTTCGACGTCGTGAGCAGGCCGCCCGAGAATCTTGACCTGTCCTTCCGTGGGGAACAGGAGCCCGAGCAGCAGCTTCAGGGTGGTGGTCTTGCCCGAACCGTTGGGGCCGAGCAATCCGAAAATCTCCCCCCGTTTGACTTCGAGGCTCAGAGAATTCAACGCTTTTACTTTGGGACGACCCCAGAAGTCACGATAAGTCTTGGAGAGATTGCGGATCTCAATGACGTTGTCAGACACGTGCGCTGTTCCCCTTAGTAAGGCTACTCGCAAGCCGGATCTCATCGAGACCAGGCTTCTCCTTCAACAGATCGAAACGGAAAATAACAGACGGATATGCGGCAGGAACTGCCCCGGGACGAGGTGAATCCCTGTCAGAATGTGTTCAAAGACCCGTCGAAAAACCGGGCTCGACGTTTCATTACTGTACGGAGAGGCCCGACCGCTTTCAAGAAATCCAGCGGCAGACTTTGGCGAGTTTCCCTACGCCGAACCGGCTGAAATGAAATTTCCGTGAAGTCCCGCCCAACTGGTTCGAAGGTTCTCCAGTCTCTATACTGTGGCTCTTTACGACCCGGTCAGGGACACGCTTTCCAGCGGAAAGTCGCCGAACTGCAGCTACGAAGAGTCTCGCAGTTCAAACACCCTTCCGCTCCAAAGAGGGCACTTCCTGACCATCCTAGCGACATCCTCGACGACTTGCTGACCTGGAGATCTGCGTGATCGGCGGCCCCTTGCTGGTGCGGGAACTGTTGACCCTTCCCCGTCAGCCACGTCACTTCGGACTGCGTGCCGGTTATGTGGCAGCGCTCTGCATTCTGATTTACACCGGAGTGCAGGTGACCTCCGGACTCTCCCCACTCAAAAGCATTGGGGACATCGCCAGCTTCGGAACGTACATCTTCGGGATCCTCTGCACGTTTCAGCTCGCGCTCGTGATCGGGGCATCGCTGCTCTTTTCCGCAGGCAACGTCGCCCAGGAAAAAGACCGCCGCACGCTCATTCTCCTGCTGATGACTGACCTGCATGCGACGGAGCTGGTGATCGGCAAATCACTGGCGAGCATCCTGCCGGTGTTCATTCTCATTGCGGTTTCGCTGCCAGTACTTTGCTGCGTCCGACTTCTGGGGGGCATCACCCTGCCGCAGATCCTGTGGGTTGAAGCCCTGTGCGTGGTCAGCTGTCTGGCGGCCTCCGCGTGGGGAACACTCGTCGCATACTGGCGGGAGAAAACATTCCAGATCCTCGCGGTGACCTTCCTGGGGGCGGGTCTGTTCGTCGGCCTCGCAGAAATCATCACCACGATCGCCGGACCAAACTCCGTGATCGGCATCATCGCCGGCTCCTGCAATCCCTTTCGTTCGCTCGGAATGCTGCTGCACCCTCTCACCGCTGACCCCGGCACAGCCGTCCCGGTCGTCGAAGCGTGGAGTGCCATCGGCTCGCTGGCTGCCGTGACCGCCCTCCTCTGGACCTACACCTG
Organism: Planctomicrobium stercoris; assembly: GCF_051465655.1. NCBI lineage: Bacteria > Pseudomonadati > Planctomycetota > Planctomycetia > Planctomycetales > Planctomycetaceae > Planctomicrobium > Planctomicrobium stercoris. The sequence continues at coordinate 5,245,870 of NZ_CP195791.1, forward strand.
CCTGATGGTTCGCGTCTGGAACCCATCCCGCATGATGTATCTCCAGGTGGACGAATCGGAAAGTTCGGCAGAATCGGAAACCGAAACCGCCCACCCGACTCGCCGCACCACCGCGCGTCCGATCTGGCAGCAACCTGTCCTCTGGCGGGAGATCTGCACACAGGCTTACGGACGCAAAGTTGGCATCATCAAATTTGCCTACATCCTGTTCGCCGTTTTCTGTCTGCTCTGGGTCAGCCGAGTTTCCCCCGACACTCCGCTGGTCTTCGGCTCCCTTTCGGGTCCCGGCGTCATTCTGGTGGCCCTCTCGCTGGTCTCGCTGATCCTCGTAAACGCCCAGGCTGTGACCTCATTGACCTCGGAACGGGACGGCCAGACGCTTGAACTGCTGCTGGTGACAGAAATTCAGGCTCAGGAGTTTGTCTTCGGGAAACTCCTGGGAATTCTCTTTAACACCAAAGAACTGATCGCCGTGCCGATGCTGCTGGCGATCATGAGTTACCTGCAGGGCGAATATGGACTCGGCGCGCTGATCTGCATTCTCCTGTCGTACCTGACACTGGTCATCTTCTCCGCCATGCTCGGACTGCACGCCGGCTTCTCCTTCACCGCCTCCCGGGCAGCGATCATCAATAGCCTGGGAACCATGTTCTTCCTGTTCGTCGGGATCTTCGTCTGCATGATGCTGATCGTCGAAGCGCGAACATCCTTCATCCTGCAGCTGGTGCCGTTCCTCGGTTTCATCTGCGGTGGTGCGTTCGGCCTGTGGCGATCCTTAACACATCAGAACCCTTCACAGGCACTGACAATCGCCGCCTGGGGACTGCCGTTCCTCACGTTTTATGCCGTGGTCAGCTTCCTGCTGCACGATGCTCCGGAAGCCTGCATTGCCGTGCTGATGGCCTATGGAGGCACGACGATTGCCATGCTGGTCCCGGCCATCAGTGCCTTTGACGAAGCCCTGGGTCGAACTTCGAGTGATCGCGGATGAGCGTCCTGGTTGAATCTGCACCTGAGTGGATTCCCGGCCTGCTGGCAATGGCTGTGCTGATTGTGCTGTCTGCGTTTTACTCCGCAGCCGAGACGGCGATGTTCTACCTCTCTCGGGATGAACTCCGCCGCATGCAGACCGGAAGTCCGGGCGAACGGACAGTCGCAACTCTGATGCGGGACCCGGACCGGCTGCTGTCGGTCGTGCTGTTCTGGAATCTGGTGGTGAACCTGCTGTACTTCGCCGTCAGCCTTGTGGCGGCCCGGCGACTGGTGAATGCCGGCTACCCAAGCGTGGCAGCAACGCTGTCGCTGGTCGGATTTTTCGGGCTCATTCTGTTTGGTGAAGTCGCTCCGAAGAGTCTGGCCGTCAGAATCAGGCGTCCACTTTCCGTCCTGGCGAGCGGCCCGATCTACCTTTCCGCGCGTGTCCTCGATCCGGTCCTCCCGTTCTTCTCCACGACCACGGCAGCCTTAAGACGAGTCTTCTGGCCCAACCTGAAACAGGAGCCCTATCTGGAGGTCGACGACATCGAGCGGGCTGTCGAAACGTCGGAACTGGGGGTGGAAATTGTGCAGCTGGAGCAGCAGATCCTCACACGCATTCTTGAACTTTCCGACATGACCGCCGAGGAAATCATGCGGCCGCGCGGAACGTATCACGTCTGGCAGGTGCCGGTTCACCTCAGCGATTTGAAGTCTCGAGGCACAATCCCGGAAGTGATGCTGATTGCCGGGGAAGACCGGGACAACGTCACCAAGGCCCTGACGCTGTACGATCTGAATTCGCTGCCCGAGAAGAATCTTGAGACCGTCGCCCAGCAGGTGATCCACGTCCCCTGGTGCGCGACCGTCGCGGATACGCTCTCAAGACTGCGTTCCGGGGTCGTCAGCGTGGCGAGCGTCATCAACGAATACGGTGAGACAATCGGCATCGTCACGGAAGATGACATTCTGGATACGCTTCTCAATCCACAATCAAGCCGGGGAAGACGGTTGCTGGAACGGGAGCCGGTGACGACAGATGCTCAGGGTCGAACCGTTGCGGACGGTCTGGCGACTCTGCGATATCTGGCAAGCAAGCTGGATGTCGACTATGAAATCGAGGAAGATTCTCCAGTCACGGTTGTCGCACTGCTGCATCATGAACTGGAACGTTTTCCCGTCATCGGAGACGAATGCATCTGGGAAGGATATCGAGTCCGGGTGATCCAGGCGGGCGAACCGGGCGATCCGGTTCAGGTGAGTCTGGAAAAACTTCCCTCGCCGGATGATAAAGCAGCAGACTGAACAGTAAGATTCGAAGCATTCAACAAGTCCACATGACGCCGCCGTACTCCGCGGCTGTTCACACAACTTCACCACGAAACGAACTCAGGATTCCACGATGCCCTGGATTGCAGAACGCTCTTCGACGATCAGCCACGAACGTCTCGCTGAACTGATGAAACAGACCGTGGCGGAATGCCGCAAGCGGATGTCTGCATCCCCGAAGCGGGTCCTGCTGCTGCCGCCGGACATCACCCGCGCGCACTCCTATGCCGGACAGTTAACCGAGTTGATATATCGTGAACTGAAGGACGAAGCGGACGTTCACGTCATTCCCACACTCGGCCAGCACGTCCCGCACACTCCCGAAGAAAACGTGCGCATGTTCGGTTCCATTCCCGAAGAGCGCATTCACGCCCACGACTGGCGCGATGGGTCGGTCCGGATCGGAACCATCCCGGCAGAAAAGGTCAAAGAAGCCAGCGGCGGGATCGCGGACTGGGAGATTCCTGTCGTTCTCAACAAGATGCTGATCGAAGAAAAGTGGGACTGGATCATCAATATTGGTCACGTCGTCCCGCACGAAGTTCTCGGCTTCGCAAACCATAACAAGAACTATTTCATCGGGCTGGGCGGCAAAGACATGATCTGCGCTGCACACATGATGGCCGCTTCCTGCGGGATCGAGAACAATCTCGGAAACCTGATCACCCCGCTGCGGGCCCTGTTCAACTGGGCCGAAGAGGAATATCTCACGCACCTGCCGGACTGCTATGTGCAGGTCGTCATGGCTCGCAACGAGCAGCAGGAGCTCGTCCACACCGGCGTCTACGTCGGTGACGATCTGGAAACCTACCTGTCGGCAGCCAGACAGTCCCGCGAACAGAACATCACCGTGTTCGACAAGCCTGTGAAGAAGATGGTCTGCGTGATGCAGGGAGATGAGTTCTACAGCACCTGGGTCGCCAACAAGGCGGTCTACCGGACCCGCATGGCGATGGCAGATGACGGAGAACTTCTGATTCTCGCTCCCGGCCTGAAGCGGTTTGGCGAACAGCCGGAGGTGGATGACCTGATCCGCAAATACGGCTACTGCGGAACCCCCGAGGTTCTCCGCCAGTATGCCTACGAACCGGACATGCAGGACCTGGCCCACGCCACCGCACACCTGATTCACGGTTCGTCCGAAGGACGATTCACCATCCGGTATGCCCCGGGGCATCTCTCCAGGGAGGATATTGAACAGGTCAAGTTCGCCTATGCGGACCTGAACGAGATGATCGAGCGGTACCGTCCCGATGAATTGAAGCAGGGCTGGAACAAGACTGCCGACGGGGAAGAGTTCTTCTTTATTCCAACCCCATCTGCCGGCCTGTGGTCCACTCAAGAGAAGCTGTTCAAGGCAAGAAAAGACTAGACCAGTTTGGTCTATCATGTGCAGGCGATTCAGGATTTTCACCGCATGAAAGTCCATATTATCGCCTGCGGAACGTAATAGATTATTCGCAAAACCGCTCTAAAGACGATTCAGACGCACGAAAAACGAACAGCCCCTAAAGAGCTCCAGGACCACCTCATGTCGTTCTGGAGCGCTCAACCCTCAACCCTCAACCCTCAACCCTCAACCCTCAACTCAATTGCACTGCTCTTCTCCCAGAGTCCATAATCGTTGACACCCTGGGAGAGACAGCATGACCGGATTGATTCGCTTTCGCGTGTTACTGGCAGCAGTTCTTGGCTTTCTGCACGCAGCCTGCGCGTGGCCGGTCGTCGCTTTCGCGCATGATCCCTGGGTCGAAACCAATGCAGCGGTCGTCCGCGCAGGGGACTCGGTCTTCATCGATCTGAAGCTGGGGAATCACGGGAACGACCACCGTGACTTCAAGCTGGCGGGAAAACTGGATCTGGACGGTAGCAAGTTGCAGGTCCTGCTGCCCAATGGCCAGAAATTCGACATGCTCGATCGCCTTGTCGATATCGGCTACGCCCCGAACGAAGGGTATTGGACCGGCAAGTTCGTAGGAGGTTCCGCTGGGACGTACATGGTGCTTCACCAGATGGATAAACAAGTCAGCCATGGGCGCCGGGTACGGTCGATCAAGAGTGCAAAATGCTTTTTCCTCGCCGATCTTCTGCTGGACAAGCTGAAGGACGACAGCACGGTCTGGAAGGAGCCGGTCGGGCTGCCGCTCGAAATTGTTCCGGTCACACATCCCGTCCTGTTCACCGGACCGGGAATGCCCATCGAGGTGAAGGTCCTTCGCAACGGGGTCCCGCTGCCGGATACGAAAGTTTCGTTCATTCCACAGGGAGAGACTCTCGCGGAGGGGTTCGATCCCGCTTTTGAACGGATGACCAACGCGGAGGGGATCGCCTCATTCACTCCGAAAACCGGCTGCCGACTGCTGATTGTCACTTACCTGAAAGCCCCCGACGAGAAAACGGACGAATACGATTCGACCAGCTACGGCGCCACGGTGCAGATGCTGATCCCCGACGTCTGCCCCTGCTGCCAATAACTCTCAAATGACAAATGACAAATGACAAATGACAAATGACAAATGACAAATGACAAATGACAAATGACAAATGACAAATGACAAATTCTTAGGCAGCTAAGTCCAACCCCGGCCCAAGTCAACCGACACGCCCCTGCAGATCTCGCTCACGCCGATTTCGCATGATCAATCGGGATCAGCTTCGGAATCGGAACCTGTAGACCAATCACCCCGCCGTGCTTCTTCAGGATGGTTTTAAAGTCCATCTTCAGGAACGCGTACAGTTCTTCCGGCGGGTCGGAGGAAAGATATTCCCGGGCATACACTTCCATCTGCTCATCGTAGTCCCGCTGACTTTCGGAATGAATATGGCAGCGGCCTTCGAAGCGACGGATATCGCCGTCGAACAGCGGGCTGATGTGATACAGCTCGTGCAGGATCGTGATGAACTTTTCAGAGAACGACTGGTCCAGGAACCGCGGAAGATAAAACGTCAGGATGTAGGACATCTCCCGCTTGCCGACGAAGAGTCGCTGTACGGTCCAGGTACGCCCCCGCCGCATGCAGGTCAGCGATCCCCGTTCGAATCGCATTGGGGTCAATTTCGCCTGCAGCCCATGCAGCACCAGGGAACGTGTCTGGGTGAAACAGACCGCCACCCTGGAAATATCGATATGTGAGAACGTCTCATGCCGTTCGGTGATGTCGTGGCACAGGCGTGTCATGGCCTGAGTGAAGTCCAGCGGGGACATCAGAGACGCTACTGAACGCGCCAAAGCCATTGGAGATTCCCTTCTCACAGTCCTGCATCAATCTCAAACGTCAGCAGCAGACCGCCCGACTTGATTCCCATCAGTTCCGGGCGGAAGCCGATTTCGCCTTGTTCACCAGCTTCGCTCAATCAGCCGCCGGTGGACGAAATTCATTGGAAATCATAGAACAGATTCCCGGTCGCCTCCAGCCAGATTTCACTCCCCGCAGCGGCAACATTTCCAGCGGGTTGGAGTGACTTCGACTGCCGTTCGGAGTAGTCTGGAGCAGCACACCTTTCCGATTTCTGGCGTTCTTGCAAGAAGTGACCTCCCATGCCGGTCCCGTTCAAATGCAGTTCCTGCGGCTACGAAGCCAAGGTCAAGGACGAGTTGGCCGGGAAACGGATCAAATGCCCCAAATGCCAGACTGCCGGAGTCGTCGCTGGGGGAGGTGCAGCTCCAGCTCCCCGGAAAGAAAAGAAACCGAAGGCCGATGAATCCGCCGAAGGGCTTCTGGCGGTGAATCTCGAGTCGTACCAGGATGTGGAAGTTCCGGAAGGGGAAATCCTGGATGAATCGCAGAAGCCTAAAAAGCCGAAGACAAAAAAGAAGAAGAAAGGGGCGACTCTCGACCCACGGGTCAAAGTCGCTGCCATCGGCTTCAGCCTCCTCTCCATCCTGGTCATTGCTGGACTGGGGTATCTGGGAGGACCGGTCATCCTGGAAGAATATCAGGCGTTCATGGAAAAACCTGACGACGCCGGTGGGGCGAAACCGGCCGGGGAGGGTGCTGCTCCGGGCCAGCCCGCCCCATAATCAGCCGCCACCCCCATCGACCTCCCCCACCCATACTTGCCTCTTTCAACGAAACGCACTCACATGATTCAGTCCTGGGTCCAGTCGCTTGGTCTGCTTTTTCTCCGTGTCTCCTTCGGGCTCGCCATGCTCGCCGGACATGGTTTGGACAAATTGCTGAACTTCTCTGGATATGCTCAGAAATTCCCCAGCCTCCTCGGACTGGGAAGTCATATCGAGCTGTCACTGGCGATCTTCGCAGAGTTCTTCTGTTCCGTGCTCGTGATTCTCGGGATCGCGACCCGCCTGAGCGTCATTCCGCTGATCGTGACGATGCTCGTCGCCATGACCATGGCCCATGCGAGCGATCCGTGGAAGGTGAAGGAGATGGCAGCCCTGTACCTGTTCGCCTACATCACGATTTTGATTTGTGGCGGCGGCGGCTTTTCGCTGGACCGGGTCCTGTTCGGATGGAAGAAGAAGTCGAAGAGTGCGTGACGGCGGAGGTGAGAAGTCAGGGGGCAGAGGTCAGAGGTTGGAGGACAGCAATTTGCCCCCCCTTTCCCCTTTCCCCTTTCCCCTTTCCCCTTTCCCCTTTCCCCTAGTCCCCAGTCCCCAGTCCCCAGTCCCCAGTCCCCAGTCCCCAGTCCCCAGTCCCCAGTCCCCAGTCCCCTCCATGCCCCAACAGCTTCAACTCACCGACATCGAGTTGCATGTGTTCGACGAAGGGACCGGCGACCCGATCATTTTTGTCCACGGGTTTCCGCTCGATCACACCATGTGGCAGGCGCAGTTGGAGGAATTTTCCAGCACGCACCGGGTCATTGCCCCCGATCTGCGTGGCTTCGGTCAGAGTGAAGACTCAGCCGGAACGGTGACGATGGAGAAGTTCTCCGACGATCTGGCCGAAATGCTGGAACTGATCGAGGTGAAAGAACCGGTGACGCTCTGCGGACTCTCTATGGGGGGCTATATCGCATGGCAGTTCTGGAAGCGGCATCCGCAGAAGCTCGCCCGGCTGATTCTCTGTGATACCCGAGCCCTGCCAGACACTCCCGGAGCCAAAAAAGATCGACTCGACGGCTCGGAAAAAGTGCTGGACCAGGGGCCCGGCTTCCTGGCTGAGGGGATGCCGCAGAAGTTGTATGCGCCGCAGACGCACATCGATCAACCGGAACTGATCGAAGCGACGAAGCGGACGATCATGAGCAATTCCCCCGCAGGCATTTCCGCAGCGATGCGGGGGATGGCGGTCCGACCGGACGTCACCAGCTGGCTTCCGGAAATTCAGGTCCCGACTCTCGTCATCGTGGGAGAACACGATGCGATTTCCACAGCGGAGGAAATGACGGCAATCGCCGACAAAATCCCGAATTCCACGCTGGCCATCATTCCTGGAGCGGGTCATATGGCGCCTCAGGAGCGACCGGAACTGGTCAATGAGGCGATCCACGCATTCCTGAAGTGACTGCCATCTTCAGGCGGAAACTCGCTTCCCCCAAGGGGAAACGTCCGCGAAAAGTTGCCGTCATCTCTCGTTTCCGCGAAGAGGAACCGCGTCCGTTTGAATCCTGACTGGCGGCGCATTAGGGTGTCACTTTCAGCGGGTGAATTCGCTGAGTCGCTCCCGCGATGCGGATCGGTCTGCTTCCCCTCGCACTGGATCGCCAGGGACACGAAACCCGGGAGAACTTCCGTTCTCAGAACTACTGCTTTCGAAAGTTGAATTGCCATGAGTGCGACTCCCTTGCGGGCGTTGATCAGCGTCAGTGACAAAACCGGACTTGGCCCATTTGCTCAGGAACTGCATCGCCTGGGCTTTGAAATTCTCTCCACCGGCGGAACCGCCCGATTCCTCAAAGAACTCGGGCTGAAAGTCATCGACGTCTCGGAATACACCGGATTTCCGGAGATCATGGACGGCCGAGTTAAGACGCTGCACCCCAAGATTCACGGTGCCATTCTGGGAATGCCGGATGTCCCGGAGCATGCTGAAGCGATCCGCACCCATGGATTCATCCCGTTTCAGATCGTCGTCTGCAACCTCTATCCGTTCGAACAGACCATCGCCCGCCCCGGGGTGAGTGTCGAAGAGGCGATCGAACAGATTGATATCGGCGGTCCGAGCATGGTCCGGTCCGCTGCCAAGAATCATGCCTACGTCGGCATCGTAACCCAGGCTTCGCAGTACGATCGGGTTATTCAGGAGTTGCAGACCGGAAGTTTGTCCCCGGAACTGCGACGCGAACTGGCGCATGCCGCCTTCGAGATGACTGCCAATTACGATCGGGCGATCGCGAACTACTTCACCAGCCTGAAGACCACCGAGACCGCCACGTTCCCGGATGACCTTCACCTGCGATTCCACAAGCAGTGCGACCTCCGCTACGGCGAGAATCCTCATCAGGCAGCCGCATTCTACACCGAACCGGCTCCTCCCAAGGCATCAGTCGCAGCGGCAGAAAAGCTGCACGGGAAAGAACTTTCCTACAACAATCTGCTGGACCTGGACGCTGCTCTCGCGATCTCCCGCGAGTTCGCGGATCCCGCTGCTGTGGTGATCAAACATACGAACCCCTGTGGATGTGCAATTGGCAAGTCGCTCGCTGAAGCGTTTGACAATGCCTACGCGGGTGACCCGGTGAGCGCGTTTGGTTCGATCCTCGCATTCAACCGCGAGCTGGATGTGGCGACGGCAGAAAAACTGGCGGAGCCAGGCAGGTTCATCGAAGCGATCATTGCTCCGGGATACTCCCTCGAAGCACTGGAGATCCTGAAAACCCGTCCGAAGTGGAAGAACAATGTGCGTCTGCTGAGCTGCCATGATTCAGGATCTGCTCAGGCCCTGAGCCTCGACTATCGCCGAGTCGCCGGTGGACTGCTGGTACAGACCCGGGATGACCAGCCGGATCCGGAATCCGAATACAAAGTGGTGACGGAGCGAGCCCCGACCGAAGCAGAGCTGATCGATCTGAAGTTCGCCTGGAAGGTGTGCAAGCACGTGAAGTCGAACGCCATTGTCCTGGCCAAAGGGGGAATGATCATCGGCGTCGGAGCGGGTCAGATGAGCCGCGTCGATTCATCCATGATCGCGTCGCACAAAGCGGGTGACCGGAGCCGCGGATCGGTGATTGCGTCCGATGCGTTTTTCCCGTTCCGGGACGGAATTGACGCTGCTGCGAAAGCAGGCGTGACAGCCGCCATTCAGCCGGGCGGCTCCCGCAACGATGAAGAAGTCATTCAGGCCTGCAACGAGCACGGCATTGCGATGATCTTCACCGGAAGACGGCACTTCAAGCACTGAAAAAGAACAGCACCTCACCGTGGAAATCTGGCCCTGAACAGGACTTAAACATCCTGTTCGGGGTTCTGTTCTGCGAGGTGTTCGAACAATTTGTCCGGCGTCAGGTTCTCGACGATGGCGTAGCCTCCCGACAACCAGCGATGCAGATCCACCTGCTTACAGCGGGAACAGCAGAACGGAAACAACGGCGATTCGCTGTCGATTTCCAGAGGAAGTTCTTTTTCGCAGACCGGGCAGGTCAGTCGGCGGATCATGTTGGTCTTTCCGGGTACTGGGGAGGAGCAGGGCCATCCTTCATCAGACCTCAGTCCGTCCCAGGAGTCAACCGACATTCTCAATCTTGGCGTGACGAATTCGCCGAAATGGATGCTTGGCGGTAAGTCTCGACACCCTATGGACTATCGTGCTACGCTCAGCATCTTGAAATCCGCGACAGCAACAAATTGTCGCAATCAATTGAATCGAAATTCCGATCCCACCGAACAATTGAGTGACTGGCCTGGTCTAACACACGTTCAGACGGTCAATCCTCCCCACAAAAATACGCCTCAGGCACTGGATGCAGCAAATGTCGAATGAAAAGCTCAGCAAGATGGAAGGAGTCAAGGAACAAAGCCGTTTCCTGCGAGGCTCGATTCAGGAAGAACTCACCAATGCCGATCCCACGTTTTCGGACTACAATGCAGGATTGCTGAAGTTCCACGGAACCTACCAGCAGGATAACCGCGACGATCGCAAGAGCGGCGAAAAGCAATACTCCTTCATGGTCCGCAGCCGTATTCCCGGCGGAAAAGTTACCGCAGCCCAGATGCTCGCGGAGCTCGATCTGGGTGACAAATACGCCAATGGCACGGTCCGGGTCACCGACCGGCAGGGCTTCCAGCTGCACGGCGTGCTGAAGGGAAATCTGCGAGACACCATTCGCGGAATCAACGAGAGCAAGCTCTCGACGATGAACGCCTGCGGGGACGTCTGTCGAAACTTCATGTGCTGCCCGGCCCCTTACAAGAATAACCCGGTCCGCGACCAGATGCAGAAGCTCGCGGATGAACTGGCCCACCACTTCCGCCAGCAGTCCGGTTCTTACCACGAGATCTGGCTGAAGGACGGAGAAGAGTCGGAACTGGTTCATCAGACTGCTGACGAACCGATCTATGGCCGGACTTACCTGCCCCGCAAATTCAAGTTTGCAATCGCCCTGCCGGAAGACAACTGCGTCGATGTCTATACGCAGGACCTGGGGCTGATTGCCGTCGTCGAGAACGACACGATCATCGGCTACAACGTCCTTGTCGGTGGCGGGCAGGGGATGACCCCCGCCAAGAAAGACACCTTCCCGGCACTCGGATTCAAGATGACGTTCGTTCCCCCCGAACAGGTCATCGCCGTCTGCGAAGCGGTCGTGAAAGTGCAGCGCGACTTCGGTAACCGCGAAGACCGCAAGTTTGCGCGACTCAAATACCTGATTGCGAACTGGGGACTGCCGAAATTCAAAGCGAAGGTTGAAGAGTACTTTGGTGCTTCCCTTCCGGAGCCTCACGCTGCCGACATCATCGAAGTCGATGACCATATCGGCTGGCATGAGCAGGGGGACGGCAAGCTGTTCCTGGGGATCAACATTGAAAACGGCCGCATCAAGGATGAAGGCGAACTGCGTCTGAAGGCCGGATTCCGGGCCCTGCTGGCCAAGTATCCGCTCCCGCTGCGACTGACCGCCCTGCAGGGAGTCATTCTCTGTGACGTAGAACCGGCGTGGAAAGACGATATTGAGTCGATCCTCCGCAGTCACGGTTTCAAACTGCACAACGAACTGACACTGGCACGGCGATACTCCATCGCCTGTCCCGCCATGCCGACCTGCGGTCTGGCTGTCACCGAGTCGGAACGTGTGATGCCCCATGTCATGGACACCATCGACGCCGCCCTGGCCCAGTGCGACCTCGCTGGCGAACGGATTTCTGTCCATATGACCGGATGCCCCAACGGATGTGCCCGCCCCTACACCCCCGACATCGGACTGGTCGGGAAAGCCCGGGGCAAGTACACGGTGTATCTGGGGGGGAACGCACAGGGGACCCGCCTGGGATTCCTCTACAAGGACATGGTTCCGGAAGAAGAGATCGCCACACTGCTGACACCCATCTTCACGCGGTTCCGCGAACAGCGACAGCCTCGTGAGTCGTTTGGGGACTTCTGTTTCCGGATTGGGAAAGAGTCACTCGCTGCCGGCTGACAGGCTGCCAGCCGATCTGCCGCGTCGATTGATCGCCGACCACCCGAAAAAGGGGGTCTGGACAGGCGGCTGCGCGGTTCTAATCATTAAAGATGGATTGCACGGAAAAGATTCTTCCTAATCCGCGCAAGTTCGCTGATGTTCTGGGGAGTCCGCATCGACCGCGGTCTCCCCGACCGGCTCTATTCGTCCATCAATTCGCGATAACATCTCCCATCTTTCCATCACCGGAAGGGATGGGCACTTAAGTTGCGTCTGCCGCTCCGGCGTCTCGAACTCTCTCTTGTTGAGATGAGATCATGATTTTGCCATCCAGAAAAATGGAAGCGGTTGCACCACGGAGGAGACCCCATCCCACGCCGAGGACACGGCGGCAGAGATTCGACGATCCTCTCATGAATCGAACGATCAGCCACGTCCCTGTTCAGGAGACTCCGTTTCAATCCCTGGTCCGCCAGCTCGGCGAACAGGAATTCCGGCGGAGGCTCTGGCACTTTCTCCCCGGTGTCATCGCGCTGACGATGGCGGGGGTCCCCCATCGCGAGACCGTCCGCCTGTGGGTGATGGTCCTGGTCGTGATCTGCGGGATTTTCCTCCCGGCGCTCGCGGCCATCCGTTATCAGCGACTCTACTGTCGCAGCGAATGCGAAAACCTGGGGCCCTCCATTTTCGGGTATGTTCTCCCACTTTCGGTCCTGTGCCTGCTGTTCCGATCTCATATCGAAATCCCGCTGACAGTCGCAGCGATCATCGCCTTTGGAGATGGGTCAGCGACACTTGTCGGGCTCCTGGTACGAGGGGCAAAAGTCCCCTGGAACGCCGCCAAGTCCTGGGCAGGGTTGTTCGCGTTTGCGGTCTGCGGTTCCCTGCTGGCTTCCACGGTGTACTGGATTGCCGCACGCCATCATGCGGACTTCTCTCACGCGTTTCTCTGTGTGGCTCCGGTCGTCGCAGTCTGCAGCTTCTTGGAAACTCTTCCGCTGAAACTGAATGACAACATCACGATCGGATGCTCCTCAGCCCTGTTGCTGGTCGCGATGCAGACGTGGGTCATCGGCTGGTGAACGCTTGAGGGGAATCACGTGCCGCGAGTGTTCCCGAACAGCTCGATGTGCAGTCGGGGTGACACCTGCCAGCCCCGCTTCTCCGCTTCGGTTCGAATCCAGGTCAGTTTTTCACGCAAGGACTCCATCTGGGTCCCCTGCGGCATCAGATAGATTTTGTCTGGTTGCAGATGGGGGAATTCCCGCAGGTAACTTTCGACATCGTCCAGATCCGCCGGCTGATCGATGACGAACTTGAACTGATAGTCGTATTCGGTCGTCAGCTGGCGGATGACGTCTGGCCGGTGTCGACGTTGATCATGCCGCGCTTCCCAGGACGTCCCCCGCGGAGTGGAGTTTGCCCGCTTGGGGCTGATGGAGATCAGATCGGCAGCTGTCTTCCGGTAGACCGTTCCGGCCGTTTCAATCGTGATGACACATCCTCGATCCCGAAGCGACTGCGAGAGAGGGACGATATCCGGGATGAGCAACGGTTCGCCGCCTGTCAGAACCATATGCCGGGCGGTGTAGCTGGCCGTTTCTTCCAGCAGACTCTCGAGACTGCGTTCGACCCCTTCCGGATGCCAGGAGGTGTAAGGAGTGTCGCAGAACCAGCAGCGGAGATTGCATCCTGAAGTGCGAATGAAGCCGCTCGGGACGCCAGAATACCGCCCTTCCCCCTGCACCGATTCAAAGACTTCCGAAATCCACATGATCGAAGCGGGGTTTGACTCTCTTACACGAATTGCTGGGGTGAATTCCCGATTTTACACAGCTTCGTTCGAATCAGACAGCCTCGCGACATGCCTGCGGAAATCTCCGCCCCACGAAACATCAACGCAACCAATTCATTCATTAAGACTTACAAAAACAGCCCACCCCCTGAAGGTTCGCAACAAAAACATTTTGGCACGTGACGTGCATATCACTTTTTCATCACACCTTCGACTCACTTTCCGAGTCAACCTTCCCTCAACACAACTTTTGCCCTGATTCCTGACGCGGATGTGTCCGGGAACACGATCTGGCAGCTCCCCGCTTCCAGTCGATGTTTCGCTTCACATCTGTGAGCGGAGCCAGACTGCAAAATCCTTCATCACATCGGAGAGCATCATGCTGGTGATTTCACGCAAAACAGAGGAATTCGTGCAGATCGGTGACAACATTATGGTGAAGATCATCAAGTGCACGAACGGCTCCGTCAAAATCGGCATCGAGGCACCGGGAGAACTCCGCGTGCTGCGGGGTGAATTGCAGTGCGAACCTTCGATGCTTCCGAAGGCTCTGCCCAGCTATCGTCGCAGCGGTTTGAATGAGCTCTGCGAAAGTGAAAATGCGAAGTTGGCGGAAGCGATTTAATCCGCTGGAATGCCGGTCAAGATCATTTTCCAAATAATCTCATCGTCCGTTCTGAATCTGCCGATTTTAACGGTGTCTCGGGAGAGCGGTGAGAGTTTCCGGCCGACGGCAACTCAAGGGGGGCGCCCTTCTCCCGATGACGGATTGCGAACACGGTTCTTAGCTGGCCGCTTCGCTCCACAGTCCAGAGCCACTGGACTCTCTGAACCGCACGAGCACTCGTGCGGTTTTTTTATTGGACCGCATCAGCATCCTCACCTGGGATCAATTCTCAACTTTCTGGCTGGATAGCTGACAAGCAGGACTTCGGATGGGTAAGATACTTCGGCGGTTTCTGCCGTTGTCGTTTTCACTCGAAGAGGTTGTGCATGTCTCCTCGCACGCTCATTTCGAAATTTCTTCAGCACAGCCTGCTGGTCTTCGCCATCGCATCTGTCTGCTGGCATTCATCCGCGCAGGGGCAGGAGGCTGTTGAGCCGCTGGGTGATGGCGAAATCCTGACTGGCCAGCGAATGCGATACGCATTTCGAGAAGTGGTCCGGCAGGCTTCGGAATGGACCGTCAGTGTCCGTGCGGATGGCAAACAGGTGGCTCTGGGGACTGTCGTGGGAGACGACGGGTGGATCCTGACCAAGGCCAGCCAGATCAATAAGGCCACGCAGGTTCAACTTGCCGACGGTCGACAGTTTCCGATCGACTCCGTCAGGCATTACCAGAAACTCGACCTGGCACTCCTCAAGATCAATGCGACCGACCTGAAAGTGGTCCTCTGGGAGAAGAAAGACCCCGAGGCGGGAGTCTGGATGATCACCTCCGGCATGGCGCCCGATTTCGTCATCGGCGTAGGAGTCCTCAGTGCTCCACGCTATCAGGTCCCACGCTCGGACACGCATGGATATCTGGGAGTCGAACTGACCGGCGATCAGCTTCCCAAGATCAAAAAGGTCTTCGCTAACAGCGGAGCTTCCAATGCAGGTCTCAAAGAAGGGGACCTGGTTCTGGAAATCGACCAGCGGTCCATCACGACTTCCGAACAGCTGATGAAAACTCTCAAGGGGTACCGTCCGGGTGACACGCTCTCGCTACGTGTCCGCAGGTCGGAAGAAGAGTTCGCCTACTCTGTCACACTCATGCATCAATATGGTGACTTCCTCTCCCGGATGGCGTTTCAGAATCAGATGGGGGGAGAGCTCAGCTACCGCCGTGATGATTTCGAAGCTGTTTACCAGCATGATTCCGTGATCGGCCCGGAGGAGTGCGGCGGACCTGTGGTCAACCTGGATGGTCTGGCCATGGGGATCAACATCGCCCGGGCGGGACGGACCGAAACGTACGCCCTGCCTGCGGACCTGATTGAGCCGCTGATTGAGCAACTCAAGCAGGGGACGTCATCTCCACTTCCCACTTCGGAAGTCCAGTTTCAGGGCCCCGAGGCAAAATAGGCGTTTCTGATCTCAGGTTGGCAAAGCCGCATTTGCCCTCGGAACCTGATGGCTTCGAGATCATTCTGATCCGGTGTTGTCGTGATGAGTCCCCCATCGCTGGAGAAAACGACCCTGAGCCGGGTGACCGCCAGATTCCTGGGCAGGAGTGATGCGATTCGCACTGCGACACCCGTCACCGGCGGGTTCAGTGAAGCGATTGTTTTCAAAGTTGAAGCCGATTCCGGGATGTATGCCTTACGAGGATGGCCCGTTGGCAGCTGGCCTCTTCCCCGCGTGCTCGAGCGTCACCGCTGGCTGAAGGACTTGTTCCATCACGGGATTCCGGTTGCCGTCCCGCTTCGGAGCTTAGAATCCCCGAGTACCGTCGTTGAAGACGGGGCGAGTGCCTGGCAACTGGAACCCTGGCTGGCGGGAAGACCACTCTCAAACCCCGAGATGAATCCCCAGTGCTGGCGCAGCCTGATGCATCTGCTGGCGAAGTTTCATCAGATCTCGAGCTCGTATGAGTGTACCTCACAGGGGACCCAATGGTTCCAGACGCATCCGCATCAGCTGGTGGGGACGCTCTCAGAGCGGCGAAAGCTGATCGCCGAATGGAACGATGTCAAACTTCTGAAAACGCGTCAGCTGCTGATGTTCGATTCTCATCCCTTCTGCCGGACTTCGATAGAGGTGCTGAAAGAGTTCACCCGACACTCCCGGCAGATCGACGAAGAGCTCTCACAGTGCGAACGCATCCCAGCGCCAGTCTTCCCCTGTTTTCGTGACTTGTGGAAAGACCATGTTCTCTTCAGTGAAAACAACGTCACAGGACTGATCGATCCGACTGCTGCCCGCACCGACCATCCTGCCTCGGACCTGTCTCGGTTGCTCGGGAGTTTTCTGGGTGACGATCGAGCCGGCTGGAACGTGGCTCTGGCGGAATACTCCTCCGCCCGCACCCTGTCTGATCTGGACCGCCAGCTGATTCACGTGTTCGACAGAAGTTCGGTTCTGCTGAGTGGGATGACATGGATTCGTCGTTGGAGCAACCAGGCCATTCCGGATCATCAGATGCCACATGTCGTCGAGCGCATGCTGGCGATTCGCGAACGACTCCGATCACTTTGATCCGACCGCCTCTCGTGTAAGATAGGACCTTCTCAACGAGGTGCGACACATACGTGGAAAGAACCGCTGAATGATTGTGACGATTGATGGACCGGCCGGAACAGGAAAAAGCACCGTCGCAAGACGACTGGCTGAACAGCTGGGATTCCAGTTTCTGGACACCGGTTCGATGTACCGCATGATCGCCCTGCGGACACTTTCAGCTGAGTTGAATCCTGAAGACCACATCGCAATTGCATCTCTGACCGCCCGGTCCCGGATGGAACTGGTCAATGGACGGATTCTTCTGGATGGAGAAGATGTCGGCGGATCGCTGCGGACGCCCGAAGTGACACGGATGGCCTCTCTGGTCGCACAGATCCCTCGCGTCCGGGAGCAGCTGGTGCAACGACAGCGTGACATCGCCAACGCCAGCAATGTCGTCTGTGAAGGGCGTGATCAGGGGACGGTGGCCTTTCCCCATGCCGAATACAAGTTCTTTCTCACGGCGCAGGCAGAGGAACGAGCGCGCCGCCGGCAGCTCGAACTGGAAGCGCAAGGGGAAACCGTCGACTTTCAGGCACTCCTGCAGGAACAGAAGCTCCGCGATCAGCGGGACCAGGAACGATCGGTCGCACCATTAAAGCCGGCTCCGGATGCCGTCGTGATCGACACCACAACGCTGTCCCTCGACGAAGTCGTGCAACTCCTGCATGACCGCATCCGACAGCAGCGGCAGGTTGTGCAGATGCAGCAGTGATTCATTTTTGCCACATCTTCCAGGCACTCTCTCGACAACATTGCACACGCTGGGGGCGATGCGCAAATTGACATCCCCGGCCCTGCCCGTAGAATTCGAAGAGGTTCTCAATTCATGTTCGGGTTCGGCGATTCCGCCAGATTCGCGTCACAAAGCATCATTCCTCAGCGGGCAGCTGATCGAAGCAGAAGGAACGGGTTGAAATGCTCGGAGAGCTGATTCCATGTGGAGGGGGAGACCCGATTCCACTGCTCCAGCCAAAATTGGTCGTTGGTCGACGAAGTAGTTGCGATATCGTTCTGATCTTCCCGAACATTTCGTCCCAGCACTGCGAGTTCGAACTGCTCAACGGGTACTGGCAGCTGCGAGACCTCAACAGCCGGAACGGTGTGAAGGTCAACGGCGAACGGGTCGATTCGAAGTTCCTCCACCCGGGCGATGTCATTTCCATTGCCAAGAACAATTTCGAAATTCAGTATGAGCCGACCGGCGAGCCCCCTGCAAATCTGGAAGAAGACCCGTTTGCCATGAGTCTGCTGGAGAAAGCCGGTCTGCAGAAAAGAGAGGAAGAGCGGCGACGCAACCCCCTTCCACCAGCTGCCAGGAAAGGCCCGTTGGGGAAAGACTTCGACGCCGACGAAGATGCGGCCATGGACTGGCTGATGGGCGACTCCTGAAGATGTCTGCAGCCAAGAAGCACTCTCGAAAGATTCGAGTCGCGTTCCGCAAGAACCGCGGGAACCGATCGCAGCAGCCGAGCCTCTCCGCTGATGACCTGCAGGATTCCGACTACGTCGAGGATCTCGAGAGTGGCGAACGCATCTCCGGCAAAGGGGAGTTGAATCGTTTCCGGACCATCGTTGCGACAGCAGGCTCGGATGGCGAACTCATTCGGGAGATCGATCGCGACAAATGCCTCGCGGGCCGGGTCCTCACGGCTGTTGGTGCGAATCAATGTCGCGTGCAGGCGGACGACGGAACGATCTATCTTTGTTCGGTAAGGCGGCTGGTCCGCACCCTCGCACGGGATGGTCGCAATGCCGTCGTTGCAGGGGATCGAGTGCTGCTGACGCCTGAAGGGCCCGCCAGCGGAGTGATCGAGCGTGTTGAACCTCGCAAGAGTGCACTCAGTCGAGTCAGCCGCAACCAGGCACACGTCATTGTCGCGAATGTCGATCAGGCTGTGATTGTCGCTTCCGTGGCAGAACCGAATCTGAAACCGCCGCTGATCGATCGCTTTCTGTGCAGCACCGAGAAGGGCAAAATTCGCGGCATCATCTGCATCAACAAGATCGATCTTGGGAAGTCGCACCTGCTGCAACCGCTGATCGGACAATACCGTCGCCTGGGTTATCCGGTCGTCGTCACGAATGCCCGCAGCGGTGAAGGAATCCCGCAGTTGCGCCGCCTGCTGCATGGTCAGGAGACCGTCTTCACCGGGCAGAGCGGGGTTGGAAAATCGTCACTGCTCAATGCCCTGCAGCCGGGACTGTCTCTCTCAACCGGGTCCGTCAGTCAGGACAGCAGCAAAGGCCGACACACCACCCGGATGACGCAACTCCTTCAACTCGACTGCGGTGGCTGGGTCGTCGACACCCCCGGAATTCGAACCTTGCAGCTGTGGGACGTCCAGAAGGAAGAGGTCGAAGGACTGTTGATCGACTTCCGTCCCTTCGTCCGTGACTGCCGCTTTCCAGACTGCACGCACACTCATGAAAGTCATTGCGGAGTCAAACAGGCACTTGCACGGGGAATGCTCTCCCCGCTGCGTTATCAGAGTTATGTCCGGATTTTGAACGGGGATGACAGCTGAACGGAAGGACTGCCGAGCTGGCTGACATCATCAGGCGTGGAAAACTCTTCGACTCGCGGGTATGTTGCAGATGGTCAATCGGTTCTTCCTGTAATCGGCTTCCGATGATGCCTCGACGAACTCTGCTGCTGGTGCTGCTGTGGCTTTCAGTCAACTGCCACCCCGCGCGTGCCGCAGACTCTCCTGAGGTTGCAGCTGCCATCGAGCGGGGACTGCAATATCTGCAGAAGCAGATCTCGGCAACCCCCGCCGGGGGACATCGCTCGCTGGTGGCACTTGCCCTGATCAAAGGGGGTGTTTCCGCGGAGTCAGTCGAGATTCAGACCGCCCTCAAAGAAGTGTTGAACCGATGCACTCCGGAAGGCTATTCGAATCGTGATGGCATTGCGGGAATTTATGCGGCCGGGGTGGATGCCACCTTGCTGGTCGAGCTGGATTCAGTCAAATATCAGCCGCAGCTGCAGGCCATTGGAAATTATCTTCAGACTCAACAGTCAGAGACCGGAGGCTGGGATTATCCTGGAGGAGCACGGTCCGGGACGGCCGGTGATACCAGCGTCACCCAGTATGCCTGCCTGGGGCTTTGGGCGGTCGAGCGGGCAGGAGTCAAAGTGGATCCGCAGGTGTGGGTGCGTGTGCTAAACTGGCATACCCGCTACCAGAGCCTCGATGGGGGGTTCGGTTACACCCCCAGCCTGACCCCCGGGGGCTCGTCGACGACCAGCAGCGTCAACATGTCGGTCAATGCTGTGGGCAGTCTGCACATTGCCATGCTGCACCTGTCTCCCGACTTCCAGCCCCTCAGGCAAAGCCGGGCCAAGAAAGAAGTCCCCAGCACCGCGAAGAAATTCGGCGTCCTGGAGGAAGTCAAAATTGAGGAACGCAAAGTCGAGCGTGCCCCCGCCATCCCGGAGGACTCAATCCAGGCTGTTCGCAAAGCATTCTCCTATGTCGTCAACCGCTATACCCCATTGAACGACGAAACAACCGAATTCAAGGGTTACTTCCTCTACTCCCTGGAGCGAATGGCTGCTCTCGCCGACGTCCATCAGCTGGGCGAACGTGACTGGTATCAGGAGAGCTCCACCGCCCTGCTGACACGGCAGCAGCCGGACGGGTCATGGAACTTCGGCGCGGATCGCTCGGGCCGGGACACTGCCTTCAGCGTCTTGTTCCTCACACGTTCCACCGCCAAAGTGATGAATCGCGTTCCGGCAGAACAGGGTTATGGAGACGGGACGTTAGCGGGAGGAAGAGGCCTGCCTGATGACCTGATGGAGGCTCGATACGATGGCCGTTCACTGAAAGGGAAAGAACAGCAGGCCCCGCCCCTCGACAAGCTGCTGGCAGCACTTCAAACCACCGGCGAAATCAATCTGGATGAAGTTCAAAATCAACTCGTCACTCAGGTTCAACTGGGAGATCGACGGGCATTGATCGGAGAAGTTCAGCAGCTGCGCAAGCTGGCGACGCACTCGAGTCCGGAAGTCCGCCGAACGGCAATGTGGGGAATCGGTCGGAGTGAACGCCTGGATCTCGGGACAATCCTGATTCAGGCTCTGAACGATCCGGATCTGGGAGTGATCATCGAAGCCAGAAACGGACTGTGCTGGCTGAGCCGCAAACCGAACGGATTCGGCGAAGTTGAGGATCCCCTGGCGCAGCTCCCTGCTGATGCAACCGAGCAGCAAAAGACAGACTCCATCGCCGGGTGGCACCGGAGCCTGATTCTGAACTGGGGTCGCTGGTATCTGGAAGCCCGGCCCTTTGCCGATCGGGGCGACGCATTCGAAGCGGATCTACGCCGGCAGATGCGAGAACTCCAGCAGGATCCTGCCCCTCCTGCCGTTTCTCCGCAGTAAAACCGGGTCGTTCCCGGATTTTCGCAAAGAGTCTCGCAGTTTGCTTGTCCGGCACACGCCTCAGGTGCCAGAATGCACCCATCTCAAAAGAACCATCTGAAGGTGCATTTCCGTGATTCAATCGTCTCCCACATCAGACTTGTGCGGCCTGATGCCTCACGCGGGCCAGTACCAGGCGTCCGTCATTTCACAGCGGGAGCTGGCTCATCAGACTTATGCCGTTCGTATCTCCTGCCCGGATGTCGCCAAACTGATTGTCCCCGGCCAGTTTTTCATGATTCGCCCGTCACAGGGAAGCGATCCCCTGCTGGGTCGACCGTTTGCACTTTACGACACCGTCCTGAACGACCAAGGCGAACCGGTTGCCTTTGAATTCGCTTACCACGTCGTCGGGAAGATGACATCCCTGATGAGTCAGTGGCAGCCCGGCACCCCCGTCGAGATCTGGGGACCGCTGGGGAACGGGTTTCCGCGTTTCCGGGGGAAGCATCTGCTGTGTGTCGGAGGGGGAATTGGTTATACGCCTTTTCTGGCGGTTGCCCGTGAAGCATTGCATCTCCGCGAATACGGTGAAGGAGCAGACCGAGGGACGTCCCTGCCGGCGCCTCGGGTTTCGTTCTGCTACGGTGTTCAGTCGAAACGGTTCCGCTCGGATCTGACCGACTTCAATCCGCTCAAAGGCCTGCAGACTTACCTCACCACCGATGACGGTTCTGAAGGACGGAAGGGGTTTGTGACCGAGGTTGTCAGCGAACTGTTTCTGCAGGCGGGAGACGATCGTCCCGACGGCGTCTACTGCTGCGGTCCCGAGCCCATGATGCACGCGGTCGCCAAAGTCTGCGAACTGGCCAAAGTCCCTTGCTGGCTGTCGCTGGAATCCCCCATGGCATGCGGCTTCGGTGCCTGCTTCAGCTGCGTGACACGCGTCCGGGACGCATCCAGCCCGGACGGCTGGGATTATCGTCGTACCTGTGTGGAAGGTCCAATCTTCCGCGCGGATCAACTGGCCATCAGCTGATACTTGAATTCATGCTGAACTGAACATCGAAAACGGACGACGGCTGATCACGAGTCGTTGACCAAGCGAGTCTCTTTCGAAAACACTGATAGATTGCTGGAGAATACTGGTGACGGCGAAGATCATTGACGGTAAAGCCACTGCAGCCCGGATGAACGCAAAGCTCGCAGAACGAGTGCAGGCATTTGTTTCCAAAACTGGCGTCACACCCCATCTGGCCGCTGTCCTCGTCGGCGATGATCCTGCCAGTGCTGTCTATGTTCGGAACAAACAGCGGTCCTGTGCCCAGGCTGGTCTGCACAGCACGCTGCATCAGCTGGGAGGCCAGACCACTCAGGCGGAGCTTCTGGAGCTGATCGCCCGACTCAACGCCGATCCTGCTGTTCACGGAATTCTGATTCAGCTTCCTCTTCCACTGCAGATTGATGAGAAGACGGTGCTGGATGCGGTTGTCCCCCTCAAGGACGTCGACTGTTTTCATCCGGAAAATGTCGGACTGATGGTGCAGGGACGACCCCGATTCCTGCCCTGCACGCCGGCCGGTTGTCAGGTCCTTCTGGAAGAGGCAGGCATTCAGGTGAGTGGAGCTCATGCTGTCGTGATCGGCCGCAGTGAAATCGTCGGCAAGCCGATGGCTCTTCTACTCGTCCAGAAGGGAGCCAACGCCGACGCCACCGTCACCATCGCTCACAGCCGGACGAAAAACCTGGCCGAAATCACCCGGCAGGCAGACATCCTGATCGCTGCCGTCGGCCGGGCCAACACCGTCACTGCCGACATGGTGAAGCCCGGAGCCTGCGTGATCGATGTGGGAACGAATCGCGTGGATGGCAAACTCGTCGGGGATGTCGATTTCGAAAATGTGAAGGAAGTCGCCGGCGCGATCACTCCCGTCCCCGGCGGTGTCGGCCCCATGACGATCGCCATGCTGCTGGAGAACACACTCACCGCAGCAGAACTTCAATACCCGGTTTCCTGAAACGCATTCAATCAGACTGCGACTCCGGTGGATTGTGAATCTCACAACTTCCCGACTGGCAACGGCCCGTGAGTCGCAGTCGATTGCGGGCAAAGAGTGAGTACCCGACATCCAGAATCTGTCGCACTCCCGGCAGGCGAGTGAGTGCAACGGCCCACCGGAAGCCGACCGCTCCGTACAGCCGTCGAAAGACTTCGACCCCCTTGATGAGCGTTCCGTCGGGGAGTCGACCGTAGATCTCGGCCATCAACTGTTCGTGCGTCACCCCGAGCGACTCCGGATGAAAATCGGGTGCGCACAGATCGGTGAAGCGGATCCGTTTCAACCTGTCCAGCCGCCTGAGCATGTCGATTTCCCGACGGCACAGCGGACACTCGCCGTCGTAAAAGACTTCGACGTCTTTGCCAAACGGAAGCTTCTGAATTTCCGATGATGGATCATTCAACGCAGTCGACATGGTTCCTCCGGTCATCTCAAAGACCGAAATCCTGGCTGAAAATTAACTGCCTTTCCGGAGTATCCGTGAGTCAGATTTACCACGGAGACACGGAGGATTGCTTGGATTCTTCCCGGACAACGGAACAACTCAATCATCAGCGAAAACATAGGAGCGAGACGAGCTCACTCATTCGCCGAATTCGCACCATTCGCGGTTCACACTCTTCTCCGTGTCTCCGTGGTGAAATGCAAACTTCATTCCCACAACCGGTCGAGGGAAACAACCTATTCGAGTTCTCTCTCCATCAGAACGGCTTTCAGCCTGCGGATCGCCCGCAGATAGCGCATGCCGGCGGCCGCTTCTGAAAGATCCAGCGCCGTGGCGACTTCACCATTTCCCAGGTGCTCGACATGCCGCATGATGATGATCTCACGGTCAAGATCCTGCAGCTGGTCCAGTGCATCCAGGAACCGCTGTTCCAGTTCTTTGCGGATGGAAGCAGCTGCGGGGGTCAGTTCATGATCCGGCAACTGGGCGGCCAGATCCAGCGACGATTGATCGCCGAACTTCGCCTGCAGCGACTGTTCCCGATCGACGGTTCTTCGCTGCGCGTGGTGACGACGATGCAGGTCGATCATCCGGTCCTGTGCAAGCTGCCGCAGCCAGAGATGAAAGGGGAGTTTCGGATTTTCCAGATAGTCCTGCAGTCGCTTGTTCGCTTCCAGCAGCACGTCCTGCACGACGTCACTGGCGTCAACGCGGCTGGTGATCCGGCGATCCAGTCGATAGTGGACCAGCTGTCGCAGGGCTCCTCGATGCCGTTCGAGCAGTGCGTTCGTGGCAGCGGTATCACCGGCAGCGGCAGCCTTCACCAACTCCTGAGTCTGATCATGCTCCGGCCAGATCGAGTTGTCGGACATCAGTTGTTCCGTGAGTCTATTCGGGAGGCGTGCTGACAGCGGAGGACGCTTCCTCCGCCTTCTCACCAGTATCAACCCGGAAGCACTGGTACTGCAACATCTCCGGTCGACCGTGAGAGACAATCTTCAGTTCCGGCGCCCAGCGTTCGATTTCGGCTTTCCAGCTGCCGTCCACACGATCCCACGAGCGAAGGGCAATCGACTCCGGCAACGGGACGGGAGACAGAACGCCCAGTTGAACCAAATCCTGAAACCGCGCAGGAGTAGCGTAATCGGTGAACCCGTATGTGGTGCGGTATCTCAGAATCTCATTCCAGTTGACGAACACATGAGTGATCTTTTCCTGGAGAAACTTCTCCCGGATCTCCTCCGTCGACTTCAGAGTCCACGTCCCGTCGTCCATCGGAATCGAGGTCCATAACTCAAACAGATTGTGATCGAAGACCGTGTTGTAGGCGTACGGGAAATGAGCGTTGAACAACTCCGCTTCGCCGACAAACAACACCTTCGAATCCGCGGGGAGCTTCAACCAGTCGACAATCTTCACCGACTGCGTCTGAGTCTCTTCCTGAGCAGCAGCGTAGGAAGTGAGATACGCGTTGTACCCGCACAGCGGCGTTGTGATAAAACCAAAATTGTAAATCGTCGCCACGATCACCAGTCCCAAAGCGATTATCCTCACCAGCAGCGGAGAAGGATTCATAGCCACAGCTCGCTGTTTCGCTTTTCCTTTCCCCTTTTGCAGGTTTGCTGTGAGTTGAACTTCGTTCTTCCGGTCCAGGCCAAGCACGTTCGCCAATCCGCACCCAGCAAGAACCGCCATGACCGAGTTCATTGGAACCCAGAAGCGGTCAATGCGGTGAGTGAGGAGATACCAGCCGGCCAGCAGGACACCGGCGTACGCTGCTACCCAGCCGACCGTGCGTTTGTTTTTTCCCAGAAACGCCAGCGGTGCCAGACCAAAGAGAAGCGGAGACTGCCAGTCGTTCTTGTAGAAGACCCCCGCGAAATCGTCCCAGCTCCCGGCCCAGAGTCTTGCCGGGTGAGCAGACTGCCACTTGCGATGAAGTGATTCGTTCCAGTCCACTCCCCCGAAAACTCCGTACAGCAGCGGGTACACCGGATTGCCGGTTTCAAAAAGGTTCTTCAGCATCCACGGGCCAAACGCGATCAACACCCCGCCGCCATACACAAGCAGACTGAGTGCGGCAGTCTGAAAACGGTTCTTCGATTCCATCCACGAACAGATCGCCACAGCGACCGCAAATGGAATCGCCACCAGAATCATTCCCGGGTACTTCGTCGAAACGGCGCTGCCAGCCAGACACCCGAGGACCAGAAGCTCTCGCCAGAAAGGGAGCCTCCAGGGGTTCTGAGCACCGGACTCATCTGCAGCGAGAACTTCCGTCACAGATGCTCGTTCTTTCCAGATCTGAAATGCGAGCAGCGAGAGGACGACATAACAGCAGAGTGCCCCTTCGGTGTAGGCGATGATGGAAATCCGGTATGTCCACGGCGCAGTAAGGTACGCCAGAACGCCCATCCATCCTGCAGCCGGTCCCCCCAGGCGCCTCGCAGCGCAGTAGACCCCCAGTGCAGTTAACGGAGCAAAGAACATCAGCACAGTCTGACCGACGTACGCACCGCGTTCCCAGTCTCCACGCACCACCATTCCCGACAGCGAAAGCATCTCCGTCAGGAACGGAAAACTGGTGTAAACATCATGTGGCAGAAAGTGGATTCGGCCCGCGAGGAAGTATTCTTTCGGCCCTCCCAGGTGATACTCCTTCACATCGAAATCGGTCGGCGGAAGCATCGAGCCCAGTAACATGCACCCCAGGAATGGAACGCAGGTCATAACAACGATGAGTCCCAACCACCGTTGTCCCCCATCATTGGCCGACACCGCAGCGTCAGACCGCCGATCACGATGTCTGAAGTCAGAACTCCAGCTCAACCAGATCTCAGCCAGAATTACCGCCGCCATGGCGACGTCAAAGAGCGGACCGGAAAGTAAACCGGCAAGTCCGCAACCCAGCGTCCACAACGAGACTGCCGAAACTCCCAACCCCCCAGCCAGTGCCAGCTGGTCCTCGGCCCTGAGTGCTGTCAGCAAACCGAGACCGCGAAGGATCAATCGCCCCGCAGCGATCACACTGAAGACGATCAGCAAGGCTGCCCCGAGGACATCCAGTCTCTCACTCAGATTCGACCAGCTGGATGACGCTTTTCGATCGGGATCCCCGACAAACAGGCTTTCATAAATCTCGGGCAGAATTCCGATCACATCGAGCCGGTCGATCGTCCGTTCGCTGTTGGACGCATTCGGAAGTGGAGTGGTGAAAAACAGGCACCAGAACAACACCAGCCAGGCGACCGCCAGATACGGGGCCAGCCGTTTTAAAGGAGACTCGTGCTGCTCAGGTGACGGAGTGTTCATCGGGTGAGGTCACAGAGGAAGCGTCGTGAGTTCTCGCACTCGGAGAGTGCGAGGTACAGTACGCTGCACTCTCCGAGTGCAGCTAGACCAGTTTGGTCTAGCATGTGCAGGCGATTCAGGATTTTCACCGCATGAAAGTCCATATTATCGCCTGCGGAACGTAATAGATTATTGGCAAAACCGCTCTGAAAAAATCTCCCGGCGAAATAAAATCATCACCGACTAACCATGAGCTGCCCCGTGCTGCCCCTTCCAGCGCAACCAGTGATCCGCAATCACGATGGCAACCATCGCCTCCGCCATCGGGATGAATCGCGGAAGCAGACAGGGATCGTGCCTCCCCTTGGTCCTGATCGTCGCGGCATTCCCTTCTCGATCAACTGTTTCCTGTGGAATCGGCAGGCTGCTGGTCGGTTTGACAGCTGCACGCAAGACGATCGGCATGCCGGTGGAAATCCCGCCCAGCATCCCGCCATGACGGTTCGTCCGGGTGCTGATCTTTGAAGATCCATCCGCTTCTTTTTGACTCGTGAAGAGATCATTGTGCTCGCTGCCACGCATCGTCACGCAGCCGAAGCCGATCCCATATTCGACCCCCAGCACCGCCGGCAGGCTGAACAATGCTTTGGCGAGATCAGCCTTGATCTTGTCGAAGACCGGTTCACCCAGCCCGGCAGGAACGCCCGTCGCGACAATCTCAGCGGCGCCGCCAATCGAATCCCCAGACAGTCGACACTCATCAATGAGTTCGATCATCTTCGCGGCAGCTGCCAGATCCGGACAGCGAACAATATTCGGCTCACCGCTGGGAAGAGTTTCCACCTGCTGCAGCGTCACAGAAGCTGGATCTGCGATCTCCGCTCGAATCGACCCGACCTGCGTCACATACCCGATGACGCTCCCGCCAAAGACCTGAGCGATCAACTTCTTCGCGACAACTCCCGCAGCCACGCGGACGGTTGTTTCCCGGGCACTGGACCTGCCCCCGCCACGATAATCCCGGAAGCCGTACTTGGCATCGAAGCTGTAGTCCGCATGTCCGGGGCGATAAAGATCTTTGATGTCGCCGTAATCTTTGCTCCGCTGATCCTGATTGCGAATTAGAATGGCGAGGCTAGTGCCCGTGGTACGACCTTCGAAGACTCCCGAGAGGATCTCCGGTTCGTCATCCTCTTTCCGCTGGGTGACGATCTTGCTCTGACCCGGTTTTCGCCGCTGCAGATCGACCTGCAGGTCTTCTACGGAAAGAGGGATTCCGGAAGGAACGCCATCGATAATGACGACGTTCCCCGGGCCATGGCTCTCGCCGGCGGTGGTGATACGAAATGCCTGTCCAAATGAGTTGCCTGCCATGGCGTGATTGTAGGAGGTTAAGTTGGAAGGGGACAGGGGACAGGGGATTGGGGATTGGGGATTGGAAAACGCTATCCCGTTTTGCCGACTCTCGACTCTCGACTCTCGACTCTCGACTCTCGACTCTCGACTCTCGACACTCGACTCTCGACACTCAACGCAAAGCGCTCAACGCAAAGCGCTCAACGCAAAGCGCTCAACGCAAAGCGCTCAACGCAAAGCGCTCAACGCAAAGCGGGACGACACATTGTCGTCCCGCTTTCATTGATCCAATTCTTTCAACCAATCACTTCCGGGTCGGTTTCCGGGGCAGCGTCGCTGTCGGGGTCGAACCATTCGGGCTTGAAGACGATTCGCTTGCGGTGAGCCATTGCCAGATTGGCGGTCATGGCCATCACAGCGTCAGCCATCGCCACGATTCCGTTACAACGCAGCCCGCCTTCTTTGGGCGGAAGCGGCTGCCCGTTCGGCCAGTAGTCGGGACCGTGATGCCGGATCGCGTAACAGAAATGCTCCATCTCTTCCCGGTATCCGCGGGAGACGTTGGTCGCCCAGTCCGTTCCGCTTCCACCTTTTCCAGATCCAGAAGTCGTTTCGTAGGCTTCCAGAACAGGGCCGCCGCCAGCTGCACTTCCGGAGACAATCCACAGCCGCTGATCAGGACCGCCGCCAGTGCTGCCGCGACCTTCTTCCTTCCAGAGCATCGCCTCTTTTTCAGTCTTCATGAAGAGGGTGCCGCGGCTGCCGTAAACCAGCTCTCCATACGGCTCGAACTTGTTCGTGCTGATCGAAGAGTAAGTCACGATGCAGAGATCACGGTCATTCTGCTCGTAATGCTTCCCGGGGAACTCGAACGTGACGAAGATGGCGTCATCGATTTCACGGTCGTCGTTCCACTTGTCCTTCGGCCCGACTCCTTCAATACCGTAGAAGTTCTTGCCACCGTGTCCCATAACCGCAACGGGATGCACTTTGCCCAGGAAGATGCTGCAGGCATCCATCTGGTGGCTTCCCAGTTCCGCCATGATTCCGCCGCCGGTCTCGTTGTAGAGCCGCCAGTTCACGAGCTTGTTGATGTCGCCGAAACCGTACTCATCCAGCTTCACATCTTTTAAATCGGCAGCATCTTCTTTGGGAATGCTCTTCTGCCAGGCGTCGCCGGCCGGGAAGCTGTTGTTGCGGTGCCACTGGGCGCGGATGTATTT
The DNA here is from genome assembly GCF_051465655.1 of Planctomicrobium stercoris. Lineage (NCBI taxonomy): Bacteria > Pseudomonadati > Planctomycetota > Planctomycetia > Planctomycetales > Planctomycetaceae > Planctomicrobium > Planctomicrobium stercoris. Next base: position 5,275,436 of record NZ_CP195791.1, read on the forward strand.
GATGTCACCCAGAGCGCCGCTTTGCACGAGGCTGTTGGCGTTGTGATAGAGAACGCTGTAGTGCCGCTGATGTCCGACCGCCAGGAGGAGATTCTTTTCCTTGGCCTTGCGGATCATCTCCTTGCACTTGGTGATGGTCCGGGCCATCAGCTTTTCTGTCAGCACGTGCAGGCCGGCGTCCATGCAGTCCATGGCGATTGGAGCATGCGTCACCAGCGGGGTCGCGATGATGACCGCTTCCAGCTTCAGCTCTTTGGCATGTTCCAGCAGCTCTTTGTGGCTGCTGTAGCGTTTGATCTTGCCAGCCTCTTCAACGCCCAGCTTCTTGATCAGGCCAGTCCGATTCTCGTTCCCGTCCCCGACGAACGCGCGTTCCCGGTTGGTCGGGCGCAGGTCCGCGATGGCGACAATCTCCATGTATTCCTGCGGGTGTTCGGTCAGGAGGATGTTGCCTTCATCTCCGGTGCCGATGAAGGCAACACGAACACGATCCGCCGCCAGCTCCTTGTAGCCGAAATAAGCCGCTCCGACTCCCAGCGTTCCAGCTGCTGCGGCCTTCATCAGGTCGCGTCGGGTGATGTCACTTGAGGAAATTCCATCCACGGCTCGCGTGAAGTTTTCCTTCCCGATCCCTTCCTGCTCTGGTGTTAACGGCATTGCAAATTCCTCAGTGCGAATTCTGTATACGGAATGTTCGTGGTTTCAGTCGCCAGCAAGCATGATTCGAGACGAACACATTGAATGGTTGCCGGAAGATCTGTCGACCGGCAACGAAAACATCGATCGCTGAAAACTTTCTTCATTGTGACTTGCACAGCGTGCATTTTGAAGCGGAAACGAGGTCGAGATTCCGGGAAGATCGCCCTTCTTCACGGAAAGTCAGCTGCGGGTCGCGGGGAGTCGCCGAATCGACCACAGCCCCTCCGAAACTGGTTGTGTACAAGCAGCTTGCAGAAAATCTGAACGTGAGCGATCGTCAGATCTCCGACAGCTTCACGAGTACATCTGGCCCCGTCCGACGGCTTCAAAGGCATTTTTGAAGTGCTCAATCACGGGCGGTGCACCAGCCTGCCAGGTAATGGCCACAACGTCGAAACGACCCCGCCGATCGAGAAGCTGGCGCCGCTTCAGCCAGGCAAGGGCAGCTCGCGTCATCTGCTTCTGTTTGGCGGGTCCGACCGCTTCGGCAGGATGCCCTGCGACATGCGAAGATCGTGTCTTCACTTCAACAAAGACAATGGTCTCGGCGTCGAGGGCGATTAAATCGATTTCCCCCAGCGGGCTGCGAACCTGCCGCCCAAGAATGCGGTACCCCTGGCGACGCAAATAGCGGGCAGCGGCCCGTTCGCCACGGTCTCCGAACAGTTTGCGGAGCCAGCCGACTTTCATGATTTCATTCAACCTGAAATCACATAAAAAATCAGCCGCTCATTGTCAGGTGAGCGGCTAATTGAGAATCTCGAATCACGAAGTGGTTTCGGCTTCGCCGGCCCGAGCCCGACGTTCGGTGAGGCGGGTTGCCTTTCCGACGCGATCGCGCAGGTAGAACAGCTTGGCGCGACGAACCTTCGCATGACGCTTGGTCACAACTTCTGCCACCTTGGGAGAGTTGACCGGGAACGTTCGCTCCACCCCTTCACCGGCCACGATGCGGCGAACGGTGAACATTTCGGCCATGCCGCGTCCGCGACGGGCAATCACCACGCCGGAGAAAATCTGAATTCGCTCTTTGTCACCTTCCAGAATCCGGGTGTGGACTTCCACAGTATCCCCGACTTCGAAGTTGAGCGGCTTTTCACGCAGGCTGGATTGCTCAGCGATATCAAGCAGTTTATGACGCATGGTCGTTTTCCAAATTGTTTCGAGAGGTGCCAGTGGATGGGGCACATCGATGATGTTAAGTCGTCATGAAATCTGCAGTGCAGAAAGTCCATCCTGACGACGTCAGCTTTCCGGAGTTCCGGAAGAGCCGCCGAGTAAATCATCCCGCCGCTGGCGGGTCCGTTCTAAACTTTGTTGTTCCCGCCAGGCGGCGATTGCTCCATGATTCCCACTGAGCAGGACATCCGGAACCGCCATTCCCCGGTATTCCCGAGGTCGGGTGTACTGGGGATATTCCAGTCGACCCGATGACGAAAATGAATCGTATTTGGCGCTCGTCTCATCTCCCAGCACGCCGGGGATCAGCCGCATCACCGCATCGATTACCAACATCGCAGGCACCTCACCCCCGTTACAGATGAAATCTCCTATTGAGATTTCCAGGGGGGCAAGTCCCTGAATGATCCGGTCATCGAATCCTTCATATCGGCCGCACAGTAACACAAGTCGCTGCTGCGTGGCCAGTTCTTCAATCAACGGCTGATCCAGCTTTCGTCCCTGCGGAGTCAGCATGATCAGTCGTCCCGGCGGAGTCGCCCGGGCCTGCACATCCGCCACGCAGTCGAATATCGGCTCGCAGCGGAGAAGCATTCCGGGTCCCCCTCCATACGGAGGTTCGTCCACGGTCTTATGCCGGTCTGTCGCCCAGTCCCGGAAGTTCCAGAGCTGAATGTCGATCAGGCCGGCATCAATCGCCCGCTTCAGCAGGCTCTGCCCCAGATACCCGTCAAAAATCCCGGGAAACAAGGTCAGCACGTCGAAGCGGAAAGGAGCCATTTGTCATTTGTCACTGAGGATTTGTCATTTGTCATTTTTGAAATGGGCAAATGACTCAGACAACTGACTTGATCCGAACTACTCCGCTGCAGCCTCTTCGGCAGGGGCTTCTTCCGCTGCGGGAGCAGCTTTGACCTGCGGGGCCTGCATCGGGGGAGGCGCCTTGATATCGCCCCAGTCATTTTCCTTGACCTTGCGAATCAGGGTGGCGACGCGTTCGCTGGGCTGTGCTCCGACAGACATCCAGTATTCGACGCGATCCATCTTCAGCGTGACTCGCTTGGACTTGTCGCGAACCATCGGATCGTACGTGCCGATTTCTTCGATGGCCTGGCCGTCCCGGGCTTTGCGCTGATCCATAATGCAAATCCGGTAAAAGGGCCGATGCGTCCGTCCCAGTCTCTTCATACGAATTCGAACCGCCACTGCACTCTCCTTCAGGTTTCCACGCAACCGGCTCTCTGTCGGCCGATTTTTCATCGCGTTCAGCGTACGAAAACGATCCGTACGCCGACTAAGTGATGTTTTTCGTCAAGAACGACGCTCCGAGCGATTTGGTCGACTCGAAGCTTCCGGTTATCTACGTTTATTCTTCTTCCGCTGGTCCTTCGCCTGTTTCCGCTGCTGCTTCTTTTTGTCGCGGAGGATGTCTTTATCGACGGGACCGCGTTTGCTTCTCTGCTTTTCCCGGTGTAATTCCGCACCGGGGCCCATCATATCGGCCTGAAGTTCCCGGACTTTCTTCATCCGGTCTCCCATGCCCAGACCCGCCATCTGCTGCATCATCCCGGACATTCCTTTGAACTGCTTGAGCAGATCATGGACTTCCGCAGGGTCTGTACCGCTCCCTTTCGCGATGCGATTTCGGCGCGAACGGTCGATTTTGTCAGGATTTCGCCTTTCGTCAAGCGTCATCGACTGAATCATCGACCGGACACGCCCAAGGTCCTTGTCCGGATCCATCCCATCCATCGCGTCCAGCGCCTGCGACAGGTGCCCCATCCCCGGAATCATCTTCAGCAGGGATTTCATCGATCCCATCCGCTGAATCTGGGCCATCGCCGTCAGGAAATCGTCGAGGCTGAACTTCCCTTCCAGCATTTTCTTCTGCTGGGCTTCCATCTCCTTCTCGTCGAGCACCCGTTGTGCCGTCTCGAGAAGTGTGGCCACATCCCCCTGTCCGAGAATGCGTTGCGCCATTCGATCGGGATGGAACGGCTCAATCCTGTCTGTCTGTTCACCAGTTCCGATAAACTTGATCGGAACTCCCGTCACCGCTTTGACGGAGAGGGCGGCTCCCCCGCGTGAGTCCCCGTCGAGCTTGGTAAGAATGACGCCGTCCAGCTCGAGCGCCTCGTTAAACGCCTTGGCACTGTTGACCGCGTCCTGCCCGGTCATGGCATCACAGACCAGCAGGGCCTGATCCGGAGCCAGCTTGTTGTCGATCTCGATGAGTTCCTTCATCAGGGAATCATCGACATGCAGTCGTCCGGCGGTATCGAGGATGAGGACGCTGCACTCGTGTGCGCGGGCCTGTTTTTTCGCATTCAGGCAGACTCGAACCGGCGTGCTGCTGCCGGCTTCTTCCCAGTAAACGGGAACGCCGATCTGCTCACCAAGCACTCGCAACTGCTCAATAGCCGCTGGTCGCTGCAAGTCGGCAGCAACCAGCATTGGCTTAATTCCCTGCTCTTTGAGCATCTTGGCAAGCTTGCCGCAGGTGGTGGTCTTTCCAGCCCCCTGCAATCCGCACATCATGATGACGGTCAGTTCACCCCGGCGAACCGCCAGGGAATGGTCGACCGGCCCCATCAGGTTGACGAGTTCCTGATAGACGATCCCGACAATCTGTTCAGCGGGGCGGAGAGACTTGAGAACCCGTTCCCCGACCGCCTGTTCCGTCACCCGCTGGGTGAACGCCTTGGCAACGTCATAATTGACGTCAGCCTCCAGGAGTGCCTGGCGGACCTTCGTCATCCCTTCGCGAATGTTCGATTCGGACAACTTGCCACGGGCAATGTTCCCGATGGCATCGCTCAGATTCCGCGTAATCGATTCAAACATAACTGTTTCTCAACACCGTAGGGTCCGCTGTGCGGACCATGTCCCGATTGGCTTCTGCAGACCAGTTTCGAACTGGTGACCCGAATTGCGGCCCGCATCGCGGACCCGACTAACCTCATCTCGCGGTCCGCACAGCGGACCTACCGGCCACCTCCCGGCCGAAACGATGGTGAGAGCAGAAGTATAGCAGATGTGCAGCGAGTTGAGAGTCGAGCACGCCGGGCAAATTTGTAGGGTCCGCTGTGCGGACCAGATTCAGGGTACCATCCCGAAGACAGCCTGACTTCCTCACTTTTTAAATCGCGGACCGAACCTCAGCCCCAGAGTCGTCAGTCGCATCGAAAAACACAGGGACTTCAATGGCGAGCCGGAGGTCAGTGCCTCCGGATTCCCTTAGTGAGTCGTGTCGGTACCCGAAGAAATTTCCCTCGCAAGCTGTTCGAGCAACTTCACCACTTGATCTCCGGATTCGTCAATCTGTCCTGGCATTTCGATACTTCCGGATTCGATGATTCCGGCGAGCTCCGGAAGGGTCATGAGCTGATCCCATCCTTCATCGCTGAGCTGAAACAACCCATCAGGGCTTCTTTTCAGGTGCTCGTAGCTGACCGGCAACTTGACGGAGATCGAGCCCACCTTGCGGTAATCCAGCTCGTTCGATTCTCTGGACTTTGAAGTCAACAGCTGTACCTGGCCAAAGCGATCAACGACGAACTGAGTTCCGGGTTGATTCCACCCCTGATCCAGACTGAGTTCTGAAAGCGTGAGCGTCCTCTCACCGACCCTGAGAACAATATGATTGTTTTCATCCAGCGTGAACCGGCCCATGCGTGTGAGAAATCTCTCACCGTCCTGATCGACAACTTCAAAGAACCCCGCCCCTTTAATTGCCAGATCTAAAGGAAACCCTGTTACGACATGGCGAAAATTCTGAAAATCATTGACAGCCACGACCTCTAATTCTTCAAGACTGTCGCCGACCAGACACGGAAATTGCGGGGTGTATCCCGGTGTATTCTGGAGAAGTCGATTGAGCCGAACCAACTGTTCTGCCGACTTCAATAACCTTGCAGCTTTCTCACCCAACTGCTTGTTGAGGGCATTTTGAGGAGGAGCAACATGAGCAGATGAAGGGACGCTCTCCGGCTGAAGGCTCAATCCCAGCCCCCCCGGAGCACCCGGAATCGGCCCCCCGAACATCACCCACATGCGGAGAATCCCAGGGACATCGGACTTGTTCACGTCCTTCAACGCTTCATACCAGACCTGTCGCTTCTCTTCCGGCAGGTGGCTCAGCTCGATATCGATGATCCCTCGGATCGTCTCCTGATCCTGCAGGCTGTTCTTCGTGAGCGGCACCGCCTCACCGACTTTCAACGGCTCGGGTTCATTCTCTGCCAGGGGGGAAAGAACGGGAAGCAGCGGGTCCGTGGGTGGGTGGCGGATTTCCGAGGCTGTCTCGACTGCGAGAGCGTTCTGAAAGGGATGCAGGTCCGGCAGTGGCTCCGTCAACTCCTCCGTGTCTGCTTCGAAGTACGGACTGGGGTCGGACGACTGGGCGATAAACTGATCTTCGAGCACATCAAGAGGAGCCCCGTGCACCTTCAAGGGGAACGTAGCAGAAACCCGGACATCAGGCTGCTGTGATCGTGCCAGCGTGAAATGGCTCAAGAGCAGTCCGGTCCCCACCCCCAGCACCAGGCCGGAAATGAAGAGTCCGCGTTGAGAATTCATGACGGCCTCCCTGCAGCCATTCAATCCATCGAACCGATTCGCAATCCCCAGTCGGGGGTCCCACGCCAGCTTTCATCGCCCGACCGCGTGCGTGAGACAGGCTCAGCCTGCAAAGAACCGTATGGAAAACAGCGATTCGAGGCAAGATGAGTCGAAAGTCGGCCGGCAACCGGAGATTCAATATTGAGTGTCAACAACGCTTCTTTAAGATGGCAGCAGTTTCGTCCTGGGGCTGACTACCTCATCCTGCCCGGAAAAGCGCCATGTTCCCGCTCCGCGACAATGTGCCGACACACATCACCCCGTTCGTGAATTATGCCATCATCGTGGCATGCATTTTGGTCTTTGCAGCACAACTGCAGGAGAAACCCGGCGAACCTTCGCTGGTCGAACGGTATGGGCTCATCCCTGCACGGGTTCTTCACCCGGATGCCAAAGTGGAAATCACGGTCGAAGCCCGGCAGGTTCAGACCCTCGACGGGCCGAAGCTGGAATTGACGAAACGCCCAGCGGCGCCCGCTGCCGTCCCGCAATGGATGACCTTTTTAACCTGCGTGTTTCTGCACGGCAGCGTCATGCACATCGCCGGGAACATGTGGTTCCTGTTCATCTTCGGCGACAATATCGAGGATCGATTTGGCCACGTCGGTTACGCCCTCTTCTATCTGTTCTGCGGGGCGGCCGCGAGTCTGGTCCATTATGTCAGCAACACCCACTCCGCTCTCCCGACAATCGGAGCCAGTGGAGCCATCGCCGGGGTGATGGGGGCGTACTTCGTCTGGTATTCACATTCCCAGGTGCAGGCGCTGATTCCACTGGGTGTCTTTACTCAGATCATCAATGTTCCAGCCCCGATTTTCCTGGGAATCTGGTTCCTGCTGCAGCTCTTCTCCACGATCGGCTTCGCGGGGGGAACGGAATCGACAGGCGTCGCCTGGTGGGCACACATCGGGGGTTTTGCTGTCGGAGCCATCCTGGCGCTCATTCTCGGCAAGGCACCCTTGCTCAGCCCGAAGGTGAACGACCGTTTTTCCGGTCCGCAACGTGCCGGGATCTTTTCCGTCCCCAGAATGCGGTGAAGCGAGAAAGTTGCTGAATTCCCGGCCCCCAATCAACTGAGATCGAGCGGCTCGCCCACCCCTTCGGTCAGAAGTACTGGCCCATCTGCAGTCACCGCTACCGTATGTTCATAGTGAACGCTGCGCTGACCATCTGCTGTCACGGCCGTCCAGTGGTCTTTCAGAATTCGAACGCCGGGTGAACCGGCATTGATCATCGGTTCAATCGCCAGTACGAGGCCCGGCTGAATCAGAAAGTCCTCATCCTTCTTGTTGCGGATCAGATAATTCGGCACCTGCGGAGGTTCGTGCATCTCGCGGCCGATCCCATGTCCGACGAACTGTTCGACCGCGGAAAAGCCCGCTGCTCGGGTCACCTTCACCATCTCGCGGGCGATTTCGGACCACCGCTTTCGGGTCTTCAACCCGATGATCGCGGTACGCAGCACTTCCCGCCCGGTCTCCATCAACTTCCGACTCTGCGGATCAATTTCACCGACCGCATACGTCCAGGCCGAGTCGCCGCACCAACCATTGACCCGGCAACCAGTATCGACACTGACGATGTCCCCCTCGACCAGAACCCGATCTCCGGGAATGCCGTGCACAATCTGTTCATTGACACTGATGCAGGTGACCGCCGGGAACGGGACTTTGCCCGGAAAGTTCTTGAAGAGAGGATGAGCATTGTTCTCGACGAACAGACGCTCGATCGCTGCGTCGATGTCTCCGGTCCTAACCCCTGGAGCAACCATCTCCCTGGCAATCTGGTGAGCTGCGGCCACGAGCTGCCCAGCTTCTCGCATCAGTCCGATCTCTCGTTTGCTTTTTAATGTGATCATGAAAAATCTCGACTGTGCAGCTCAAACAAGACTCAGCGTCAACACACACGCCCATGGTGTCGGACGCTTCGAAAAACCCATCCTGACAACAAAACAGCCCGGACATGCCGGGCTGTGACTTCCAGTTTCGAGAGTGCGACTTCAGACGTTCTCTGAATCCAGCATCCCCGGCTTGTTTCGCATCACCAGATGGCTGTCGATCTTCTGAACCAGATCCAGTGCCACGGAAACGACGATCAACAGACCTGTTCCTCCGTAGAAGCTGGCGACCATCGGGGAGATGTCCATCCCCGCTGAAATGATCGTCGGGATAATCGCGATGAGAGCCAGGAATCCCGCCCCCACATACGTGATCCGGACCATCACCTGATCCAGGTACTTCTCCGTGTGGCTACCGGGACGATAACCCGGAACGAAGCTGCCATAATCCTTCAGGTTCTCAGCCATGTCCTTCGGATTGAAGGTAATGCTCGTCCAGAAGTAGCAGAAGAAGTAGATCAGCGCGACATACAGCAGATTATAGATCAACCCGCGGCCACCGCCTCCGAACGCACCTTCCAGCATGACGAAGATGGCATTATTCGGAAACGCCTGCCGCAGCCAGGAGAAGATGAACATCGGAAACATCAGCAAGCTGGATGCGAAGATGATCGGCATCACCCCTGCCTGATTCACACGCAGCGGAAGGAACTGAGTCTGTCCGCCAAGGACTCGACGTCCTCGAACGTGCTTGGCACTCTGAATCTGGATCCGACGCTGCGCCTGAGTGATTGCAATCACCCCGAGCACCACGGCAATGAAGAGAATCGCCAATGGAAGCAACTTGTCGATCCCGGCTTCGGTTCCCAGACCAATACCGTCCTTAAACGCGGGTCGAAGAAGCTCCATGCCTGCACCAGGCATCTGAGCCAGAATGCCCGCCATAATCAGCAGCGAAATCCCGTTCCCCACGCCGTATTCGTCAATCTGTTCACCAATCCACATGAGCAGAAGCGTGCCTGCCGTCATCGTAATCGTGGCGACTGAGTAGTAGAACCAGGCGTTATAGGGCTGGTTGTAATCCTCGAGAATCAGATTCTGGCCGAGGTTCCCCCCGCCCAGCATTTTGATCCAGAAGAAGCTTTGCCCCAGACAAATCAGAACGGTGGCGTACCGGGTATATTCGTTGATCTTCTTCCGGCCCGATTCACCTTCCTTCTGCAGCTGCTCAAGAGGGGGATAAACCTGCCCCATGAGCTGGAAGATAATCGAAGCGGAAATGTAGGGCATGATCCCCAGACCGAAGATGGTCGCATTTCCCAGCTGGGACGCGGACAGCAAGGCAACAGCCTGCATCACCTGCCCGATCCCTTGTTGCTGTTGCAGCTTCTTGAACGTATCGAGGTACTGAGCCTGATCGATAAACGGAAGCGGGATTGAGAATCCCATGCGATACACGGCCAGCAAGACCAGTGTAATGATGATCTTTTGTCGCAGTTCCGGGATTGCAAAAATTGTTCTGAGCCGAGACAGCATCGAACGTCCTTAATCGTACGCCGCCAGAGTTCTCATCCGGACTCTGATTGAATCCGGTTGGACATTTGGGGGGATTCTATCGAGCCTGTCTGAACCGCACTACGGCAAAAGTTCGACTTTACCGCCTGCCGCCTGAATCTTCTCCGCAGCAGACTTCGAGAAACGCTGAGCCTTGACGGTCAGCTTCTTCGTCAGTTCGCCATCGCCGAGGATCTTGATCAGGTCGTGCTTGCCCTTTGCCAGGCCGCGAACGCCCAGGGTTTCCGGTGAAACTTCTTCTCCATTGGAAAAGTGTTCTTCCAGAGTCGACAGGTTGATCGCCAGCACGCAGTCGGCGAATGCAGCGTTGTTGAATCCGCGCTTCGCGACTCGTCGGAACAGGGGCATCTGCCCGCCGGAGAAGCCTGTGCGAGACTTATAACCACGACGGCTGCCGGCACCTTTATGTCCGCGTCCCGAAGTTTTGCCATGGCCTGAACCGACACCGCGTCCGATGCGTTTCCGCTTCTTACGCTTTTGAATGCCACGATGGACGTCGTCAATGATCATGAGAAGATCGATAATGTTGAAAGTTTGAATTCCAGACGCAAACAATCTGTCTGGGGCAAGTCGAGTCAGCTGCCAGGCAGCCGCTCAATTAGATCTCCACGCCACGCAGGCGAGCGACATCATCCCGAGTTCGCAACCGGGTCAGAGCGTCAAAAGTCGCCTTGACCAGGTTCACCGGGTTGGACGAACCACGGCTCTTGGAAAGAATGTCTTTGATTCCGACCAGTTCCACAACCGAGCGAACAGTCGCACCGGCGATAATCCCGGTACCAGGAGCCGCGGGAATCAGAACGACGCGAGAAGCACCGAACCGACCTTCGACCTGGTGGGGAATCGTCGTGTTCTGTCGCGACACGGACGTCAGCTGACGATTGGCCTGCTTGGTGGCCTTTTCCACAGCGATAGGAACTTCCGATCCCTTGGCATAGCCGTATCCGACGCGACCGTTCTCGTCTCCAACGACGACGAGGGCCGCGAAACTGAATCGGCGTCCGCCCTTCACGACGCAGGCACAACGCCTGATCTGAACGACACGCTCCGGGTTCTTGGAACCTTGTCCGCTTTGTCCGCTCTCTGCCACTTCGGCCACTCCTCAGACGGAAACTGACTCGCGAGAACCGTTCTTGATCACCAGATCAGACATTCCCGACGAGGCCATACCGGCGTCCCGCCCGCTTGTTAAATCTCGATTAAAAGTTCAAACCAGCTTCGCGGGCTGCGTCCGCGAGTGCTGCGATACGACCGTGGTAACTATTGGACCCACGGTCAAATGCCACGTCTTTGATTCCAGCTGCCAGTGCACGCTCAGCGACGATCTTACCGACCTTCTTAGCGGCTTCGACGTTCCCATGTGGCTTGCCGACACCGCCCAGATCTTTCTCATTGGTGCTGGCGGAAACCAGCGTACGACCGGCTTCGTCGTCAATGATCTGAGCCGAAATATGGCGGTTGCTCCGGAACACGCTCAAACGGAGCCGACCGCTGGCACGGACTCGGTTGCGAACGTGGTGGCTGCGTCGCCATCGCTGTTTCGCAATTCGCTCTTGAACCTTCATGACAATTCCGCCTGTCTCAAATCACCACAATGAACTCTTGAACCGACACAGCATAGCAACTGCGACCGCAGTGCGCCAGTCTTGCAGGACATTCTTCACAACGCCTGCATTTTTGAATCAGCTGCCGAATGCCTTTCCGGCCTTCCGACGAACGACTTCACCAACATATCGGATCCCTTTGCCTTTGTAAGGCTCGGGCGGCCGAACGCGACGGATATTCGCCGCAAACTGGCCCACGTCGTGCTTATCCGCACCCTTGACAATAATCTGAGTCGGGGCGGGAACTTCGCAAATGACCCCTTCAGGAAGAGCCAGCTTGATGATGTTCGCATAGCCGACCTGCAGCGACAGAGTCTTGCCCTGCAACGTTGCCTGGTAACCGACCCCTTGAATTTCCAGCCGCTTTTCAAACAGCGTCTGAACACCTTGAACCATGTTGGCAATCAGAGCCCGAGTCAAACCATGCAGTGCACGATTCTGCCGCTGATCGTCCGGGCGGGCGACGCTGATCGTCCGGCTGCCGCCGTCCCAGGTCACTTCCATATTCGGATGGTAGACCTGAGTCAGTTCGCCGTTCTTGCCCTTCACCTTGATCGTGCCGTCGTTAATGGAAATATCCACACCGGCAGCGACAGGGATCGGCTTTTTACCAATTCTCGACATGATTCCACTCGCCTCGTTCGCCTCGCTGCAACCATCAGTAGCTGCAGGAACTCAAATGTAATTCAGTGACCCAGCTACCGCGACTACCAGACTTCACAGAGAATTTCGCCGCCGACATGCTTGGCTTTGGCTTCACGGCTGCTCAACATCCCCTGATTGGTCGACAGGATACAAATTCCCATCCCTTGCAGCACTTCCGGGAGCTTCCGGGATTCGGCGTACACTCGACGTCCTGGCTTGCTGACGCGGGAAATCTTCTGAATGACCCGCTCCCCGGTGGGGCTGTACTTCAGATTGATTCGCAGCGTCTTTGCCGGTTCTGTTTCCAGGACTTCGTAATCCCAGATGTACCCTTCCCGCTGCAGCACGTCGGCGATGCCGGTCTTCACGTTGGAGTGCGGCATGTCCACATGCGGACGCTCGATCAGGAGAGCATTCCGAATTCTTGTGAGCATGTCAGCAATCGGGTCTGTCATCATGGTCGTCGAATCCTCAGGTTTCCAGTCTCTTCTTCGAGCTGGCGAACCGCCTTACCTTGTCTTTGAATCTTTGTTGGCCCGACGATTTGTCGACACCCAATGTGCAACCGACATCTTTCGGGCAGGACGCTCCGATCTCTCGGAGCCCACTCAATTTACCAGCTGGCTTTCTTTGCACCTGGAACCAGACCATTCAGGCACAGGTTCCGGAAGCAGATACGGCAAATCTTGAACTTTTGATACACGGCACGAGGGCGACCACACAGCGAACATCGACGCACGAGCCGGCTGCTGAACTTCGGCTTCCGATTCGACTTGGCAATTTGTGCTTTGCTGGCCATTTCAGTTCCTGCGTCGCGGTTCGTGCGACATCTCTTTCAAAGTGTAAGTTATCTGCCTGACCGACGACTGGTTCGCTGCCTGAATCCGAGCGGCGGTCAAATTTGAAGACTAGTTCTTGGATTTGGTCTCACGGAACGGCATGCCGAAGGCCTTGAGCAACTGACGACCTTCGTCATCTGTTCTGGCCGACGTCACGATGGCGATGTTCATCCCCTGGATGTTCTTCACCTTATCCGCATTGATCTCCGGGAACACCACCTGCTCGCTCAGACCGAGGCTGTAGTTCCCCCGTCCGTCGAAGGCATTTGGGTTAATACCGCGGAAGTCGCGAACACGTGGCAACACCAGCGTGATCAGTCGATCGAGGAATTCGTACATCTGCTTCTTACGCAGAGTGACGCAACCACCGATTCGCATCCCTTCACGCAGCTTGAAATTCGCCACGGACTTGCGAGCGACGCGAACCGAAGGCTTCTGGCCGGTAATCTGAGCCAGATTCTCCAGCGCCTCATCCAGGATCTTCTGGTCCTGAATTGCCTTGCCGACCCCCATGCTCACCACAATCTTTTCGATGTGAGGGAGGCTGTGAGGGTTCGTTCGTCCGAGCTCTTTCGCAAGCTTCGGAACGATTTCAGTACGGTATTTTTCGATTAACCGGGCCATTGTATTACTCAGTTCAACTCAATCTGACTTCGTCACTCGCCGTCTTTGTGCCGCATTCTGGCAGGTCACCGGATGAAAATCACGCCTGCTTGGCGTGCCGCGGGCGAGCCGGGCTTGTCTGGCTGATCGTTTTCTCGCACTTTCGGCAGAACCGCTCTTTCGCACCGTCGTCCTGATAACGCAGACCGATCTTGACGCCCTGAGCGCAGGAACTGCAGTAGTACATGACATTGGAGCTGTTGATCGGCTTTTCCATCCGCAGACGTCCCCCCTGGGGGCTCTTCGGATGACCGCGCTTCACATGCTTGTAGACCAAGTTCACGCCGTCGACGAGAACTTTTGATCCGCCGTCCAGAACAGCCTGTACCAGCCGAGGGGTGTTCCCTTTGTCATCGCCGGATACAACGACGACCATATCGCCACGTTTGATTTTCATAATCACACCACCTCTGCAGCGAGGCTGATAATCTTCATAAATCGACGGTCGCGCAGTTCACGGGCCACAGCACCGAAAATACGTGTTCCGCGGGGATTCCCATCGTTGTCCACGAGCACGATTGCGTTTGTGTCGAAACGGACATAGCTGCCGTCTTCACGGCGAGTCCCCTTCCGGACACGAACCACGACTCCACGTGCCACTCTTCCTGACTTGAATGCGTCCGGAGCTCCAGCGATCGACTTCTGAATACTGACGACGATCACATCACCGAGCCCAGCGGCGCGTCGCTTGGTTCCGCCAAGCACTCGAATGCAGCGGGCCGATTTCGCACCGGTGTTATCCGCGACATCCAACATTGTTTGCATCTGAATCATGACGACTCTGTCCTTGTTGCCCTGGCGGCCAGTTCAACTCAATTCATCGCCGGATCAACCGGCTTTTCCGATGCCCGAAACGGACAAGACCAACCACAAGCTTACCGTGTGCCTTCCGGGACTTCGCTTTCAGCTCCGGCCTTGGCAGCGGCGATTGACTCTCGAGTCAGCTGGCTTTCCACGTCGCCGACGGCCGAAACGACCCGGACCAGTTCCCAGCGTTTCGTCGCTGAGCGGGGACGGGATTCGACGATCTCGACCGAATCGCCGACTTTGGACTCATTTTTTTCATCATGCACGTAGCAGATGGTCCGACCGCGGACAATCTTCTTGTACTTCGCGTGCTGATAGACCCGGCCGACATCCACGCGACGCGTCTTGTCGTTGCGGTCGCTGACTACAGTTCCAATTAACGTTCGTCGCATCTCGTCGGTACCTGGCAAATCTTGACTGATGAATCTTGTGTCTTCTAAATCGCTTCTCAACCGACCACCGATCTCTCGATAGTCAACCACACTACTGTCCGGACACCGGCTGACGTTCGTGAAGAATCGTCTTCATGCGTGCGATTGATCGCCGCAGTTTACGCAGGTTGCTGGGAGCATCGAGCTTCTCGGTTGAAGCCTGCAGCCGCAACCGGAACAGTTCCTGCTGAGTCTGTGACAACTCGGCAGTCAGCTGCTCTTCACTCATCTCTCGCAATTCTTTGGCTTTGGACATTGTCTTGCTTCACTTGTTGCGGCTGATGTCTCTTGTGTTGCCCGGCACCAAACTTGATGTCTCACCGGGCTCTTTGAAGTGGTGCGAATGGCGTCCACTTGCAAGTGCTGAACTAGGTCCCCGGAACTCGCTCGACCAGACGCACTTTCACCGGCAGCTTATGAGCCACGCGGTTAAAGCAGTCACGGGCTGCCTCTTTGTTTGCTCCCGCAATTTCAAAGAGAACAGTTCCAGGCTTGATCACAGCGACCCAATGATCTGGTTCGCCTTTTCCCTTACCCATTCGAGTTTCCAACGGTCGAGCCGTCACGGGCTTGTCCGGGAAAATACGAATATACAGTTTTCCGCCGGAACCGCGAATGTACTGGGACGCGGCGATACGGCAGGCTTCGATTGTGGTCGCTTTGACATGCCCTGGCTGCAGAGATTGCAGACCGAACTCGCCGAACACAACTGTGTTCCCGCGGGTGGCATTACCTTTTATGCGACCTCTTTGGTTTTTTCGATGCTTGACCCGTTTCGGCATAAGAGCCATCGGTATTCTCCTCGTCCGCGTAATCGCCTAAATCAACCCAAACCTTGACACCAATGACACCCTGCGCTGTCTGGGCGACAGCAAATCCGTAATCGACTCGACGTTGAAGGGTCGAGAGGGGGATCGATCCGCGGCTCGCCTTTTCACATCTTGACATTTCCGCCCCGCCCAATCGGCCGGACAGCTGAACTTTCACCCCATTGACTCCGGCTTCCATCACCTGGTCCAGAGTCCGCTTGATCGCCCGGCGGAAACTTCCGCGTTTGATCAGCTGCTGTGCAATGTCCTCTGCAATCAACTGAGCCCGTTTAAACGGATTGTTGATCTCGATGATCTTGACTTCCATCCGGCGGCCGAACTCGTCTTCGAGCCGGGCCTTCAGGCGGTCAATTTCCTGACCCTTACGGCCGATGATGATCCCGGGCCGAGCGGAGTGCATGAACACCACGACCTGATCGCGGGTCCGCTCAATCTCGACCTTGTCAATCGCAGCCGACTTGTATTCCGTGTTGATGAACTTGCGGATCTTCTGATCTTCGACCAGCAGGTCGCCAAATTCCTTCTTTGTAGCGTACCAGCGACTTCGCCAGTCTTCTGTCACGCCAATCCGGAAACCAAGCGGATGTGTCTTCTGTCCCATTTTTTATGTACTCTCGTCCCTAGACTCTCGTCCCCAGACCAAATCCACTATTCCACTTCCGGAGCATCAATCGCCACATGAATGTGAGCAAACCGACGACGAATCATGAACGACTGGCCGCGAGACTGCGGGCTCAGACGCTTGAACATCGGACCACCGTCGACCTGACAATCCACGATCGGCAGGTTATCCACATTCCGAGCTCCACGGTCTTCAGCGTTAGCCGCTGCACTCCGCAGAACCTTCTCGAGGAATCGCGCACCACGATTGGGGACGTATTTGAGGGCGTTCAAGCCTTCCTGAACCGTCATCCCTCGAATCAGGTCTGCAAACGGACGCACCTTGGTCGCTGCAATTCTTGCGAACCGATGTGTGGCCTTGACTTGTGACATGTTTCTGCTCGCTTCATCTGGCGTCGGTTATCTTCCCAGACATCGGGAAGGACCGCAAATCGTTTCGACGTTGACTATCGATTTCCCTTGGCACCGTGACCCCGGAAGGTCCGGGTCGGGGCGAATTCACCCAGTTTGTGGCCCACCATATCCTCGGTGACATAAACCTGGACATGCACTTTGCCGTTGTGCACCATGAACGTGTGACCGATGAATTCCGGGGAGATCGTGGAACGACGCGCCCAGGTTTTGATCTGCTGCTTCGCCCCGGAAGAATCCAGCCGAGAAATTTTCTTCAGCAGATTCTCATCGACGTAGGGGCCTTTTTTCAGCGACCGACCCATGACTGACCTTCCTCACAAACCGAATAATTAATTTCAGGAAACTGTTGTGTTCACCCAAACGAGGAGGACAACCCTCCACCGATTGAGATCATTAAACCTTTTTCAGACCATTGCGACGCGAACGACGGCGACGAATGATGGCCTTCGAAGAGGCTTTCCGTCGCTTACGGGTGTTTCCACCTTTCGCCAGACGCCCGGTCGGGCTACACGGATGACGTCCACCCGCTGTTCGTCCTTCTCCACCACCCATCGGGTGAGCGACTGGGTTCATCGCTGTTCCGCGGACGTGAGGACGTTTCCCCTTCCAACGGTTACGACCAGCCTTACCGATATTGATCTTAATATGCTCAGAGTTGCCGATCGTTCCGATCGTCGCTCGGCAGAGTGCCGGCAGACGACGAACTTCACCCGAGGGCAGCGTAATCTGAGCCCACCCCTTGTCGGTGGCATTCATCACTGCAGCTCCACCGGCACTTCGAACCAGCTGTCCGCCGCCGCCTGGCTGCATTTCGATGTTGTGAATGTTGGTTCCGGGTGGAATGTTGGCCAGCGGGAGGCAGTTGCCGTTTTTCGGCTCGGCCGATGGTCCGTTCATGAGAACGTCGCCGGCCTTCATCCCTTCAGCAGCCAGAATGTAGCACTTGCTCAACTTCTGAGTCTGCGGACACTGGAATTCCAGCAAGGCAATACGAGACGACCGATTCGGATCGTATTCAATGTGCGTAACTTTGAACTCAACCCCGTCGATTCGACGCTTGAAGTCGATCATCCGGTACATCTTGCGATGACCACCGCCACGATGACGTGAGACGATCTTACCGTGGTGGTTTCGTCCGCCGTGCTTCTTCAGACGGATCGTCAGGCTCTTCTCGGGTTGCTTCTTACGATCCGTGATTTCTGCAAAATCACTGACCGACGCCCCGCGACGTCCTGGTGTGACCGGTTTGTAAAAACGAATCCCCATCGATTCATCCCGAAATTTTCAGTGCCTGCGAACCTGTCGACCTGTCTATCGGTCTTCGTGTGATGCAGGCGGTTTAACACACCCCCAAAGGGATGCGACTCCTAGTTCCAATCAAGTTCGACCACGACTTAGAAGAACGAAATACGATCTTCTTCGTGCAGCTGAACAATTGCCTTCTTCCAGTCGGTCGTGTGCCCCACCAGAACTCGGCTGCGACGCGGCTTTCCACGGCGGGTCTGCGTCCGGACGGACACAACCCGAACATTCCACAATGTCTGCACAGCATTGCGAATGTCACTTTTGTTAGCCTGCGGATGAACTTCAAACGCATAGGCATTCAGCTTCTCTGACTGATGCACCCCTTTTTCGGTCACGAGTGGCCGAAAAATCACCTGATGCGGCTCGAGCTGAAGGCCTGCCTGGACTGTTTCTTCGATTTGCGGTGCTGACACTGCCATTACTCCCGACGTTGCATCCCGTTTTGCTACCTGCTTCATTCATCAACATGAACGCTGCAATTAGCTTGCGGTGACCGCCTCTCTTTGTTTCTGTCGTGCCTGATCGATTGCTTCGCGGGTGATGATCAGCCGCTTCTGATGGAGGAGCTGGTAGGCATTCAGCTCGGCAACCGGGGAAATCCAGAGATTTCCAATATTCCGACCGGAACGCCACACAGTCGTATCGTAATCCGGAATCACCAGAAGACACGACTCTTTGGCGACCCCCAGAGCAGTCAGCATCTGGGAAATGTTCTTGGTTTTGATTTCAGAAACCTTGAACGAGTCAACGACCGTTGCCTCGTTGTCCTGGAACTTGCTCAACAGAGCCATCCGGGTTGCCAGCTGAACCGCACGACGTGGAAGCCGGTAGCTCCAGTCTTTCGGACGCTTGGCGAAGGTGTGACCGCCGCCCCGACGGGTCGGAGATCGCTTTGTACCGACGCGGGCATTACCAGTCCCCTTCTGTCGATACAGCTTCTTTGTACTACCAGCCACTTCACCGCGAGTCTTGGTGCGAGCCGAACCCTGACGCTGGTTCGTCTCGTACATCACCACAACATCATGCAGCAACTGCTTGCTGATACGATCGGCGAGGTCTGCACTGTCGAAGTCGTAGGATCCGACGTTCTTGCCGTCCATCCCTCGAATCGGTGCGGAAATTTTTGTGTTCTCTGCCATTGCTCTGTCTCTAAACCGCGACTTTAAACGTTCACCGAAGACCGCGTTACTTTGCCACCCGAACCATCAGGTAGCCGCCATTCGGTCCCGGCACGGCGCCGTTCACCAGCAACATGTTGTTTTCAGCATCAACCTTAACAACCGTGAGATTCCGAACGGTGGCTCGCTCGTTTCCGTAGCGACCAGCCATCCGCATCCCCTTCTTGATCATTCCCGATGTACCGCGGTTCATCGCATTGGCACCGATTGCCCCGACGCGACGATGCACCTTCTTGGTACCGTGAGCTGCGCCCTGGCCGCTGAAGTTATGACGCTTCATCGCACCAGTAAAACCGCGACCCTTTGTAGTTCCAATCACATCCACTGCTTTAATGCCATCAAACAGGCTGGCAGTGATCACCTGGCCCACAGACACATCGTGCTGCTCGCCATCCATCCGAAACTCACGAACATACTTCTTCGGCTCGCAGTTTGCCTTCGGACGGCTCTCAACACCTGCCTCAGCCAACTTCTTCTGCCGCTTGCTCTTCAACTGAGCAACATGCCCCCGCTCTGCGCGATTGGCACGACTACGATTCCGCTGATCCTCAGGACGCTCCTGATCTTTCCAGCTCAGCTTATCGTCAAAGCCAAGCTGAACCGCCTGATACCCATCACGATCCAGAGTCTTCACTTGGAGAACGGCACACGGACCAACCTCGAGCACGGTGACCGGGACAACCGTCCCATTCTCACCATACACCTGTGTCATTCCGATTTTTCGTCCGAGAAGCCCGACGGGCATGGCTCGACCCCTCAAATATCTAACGCGACTGCAAACTAAATTCCACCACGAGGACTCAATCGCGAGCCACTCGAACGCACTTCACACACCGGCAACACACCCGCCCAGAACGGCGAACGCGACTCCACGCTTATGTCGTTGCCTTAATCTTGATGTCCACACCCGCCGGCAAAGAGAGCTTGTTCAGAGCATCAATCGTCTTACCAGTAGGCTGCACAATATCAATCACGCGCTTGTGAGTCCGAATCTCGAATTGCTCACGAGACTTCTTGTCAATGTGCGGACTTCGAAGCACGGTGTACCGCTCAATGCGAGTCGGCAAAGGAATCGGACCATGAACAATTGCACCCGTCCGCTTAGCGGTATCGACAATATCGGTTGCCGACTGATCCAGGATGGTGTGATCAAAAGCTTCCATCCGAATCCGAATTCGTTCGTTCGCAGCCACGACTTAACTTCCTTCGACTGAACATCTTGCGCCACAACTATGGCGACACCGGAAGCCATGCCCCGGTGCGGGAAACGGAGCATGTTACTGGTCACTCTGTTTTCTGTCAACGAACTGCGGCACTCGATTTTCACGGGAAATACACCGGATTCTCGAAGTTTCCTTTTCATTACCGCTGAATCTCGAAGTTTCTCCCGGTAACTTCGCGGACATCCAACTAACCTCCAACCTGCGCGGACACCCCATAATGACAAGTCATTCCAAGCATGCATAACAGTGACCATCGCACCCCTCAGCAGGCTGTGCCTCCCTGGTCACGATCATATTGCTGTTTCCGAACTCTGTACTCGGGAAAGGGTTTTTGCACATCTCGAGAGACTCAATGTTGCCCTGCTGCACTCGCCTCAGCATTGCATTGGCACTTGCGAGTCGTCATACTGTCACGCTTCTCAGACGCGAAGGCGAGAGCTGCAGGCTCTTCCAACTCCCTCTCAGGTTGAGGGGAGAAGTCAGGAGAATCGGCGACGGTTCAGACTGGCCTCTCTGAGTACGCCTTTCAAAACTCAGGTAAAATTCATGGCAACGCTGAACAAAGTCGACATTCGCAAGATTCGCAAAAAACGAGCACGCCTGAAGCGGAAGCTCAAATGCCGGTTCTGTCCGGACGGCACCATTCCACGTCCCGTCTATGTGGACTACAAAGACACCAAGACGCTGAAGCAGCTGGTCGACCGGGAAGGTCGCATCCTGCCGCGTCGCCGCACTGGCACCAGTGCCATTTTCCAGCGAGCAGTGCGTGAAGCCATCCTTCGCGCCCGCTTCATCGGCCTGATGCCGTACGTTGCGGAAGAATAATTCCTCGCAAAAAATATGGCTGCGAAATCCAGAGGGGAGACGAAATCGTCTCCCCTTTTTGCTGCGCGTGCGAGCACCGATTGTCGACGACTGGCAATTTGAAGCGAGTGGTTCGTGATTGCTTCAGAGTGAATTCCGAACATCAGCAAGGGGCCCCTTCTCATGCAGAGAGGTATTGCCCCCTCCACGTGTCACGCCACAGTAGCAGTCTGGCTGGGTGGGGGACGCGGAAAGGATTCGCCTACCCCGGAGAATCTGCACAACCCTCACAAGAAGCCGGGGAAAGCTGAGCAATCCCGTGCCGTTCGCCTTGTGAGAGGTTTCCATCGACCCGGAAGATTGGGAGTTCCGTCCCCCCGTGGAGCCCCCTGCGATGCCGATTCTCACTCAGCAACCGCGATCTGCCCATCACTCCAGGTGCGAACAGCCCGATTCCGTGGTCGGGACCGGGGATTCAACATCGCCCCGGCAACAAAGAAGCCAGACTCTCCCACTGCTTCTCTGTCTGCTGCTTCTCTCTGCATTGCTCGGATTAGGCCCGATCTACAGTGCCGACACGTGGTGGCATCTCAAGGCGGGTGAGATCGTCGTGACGCAGTTTCGCGTGCCTGCGGTCGATGAATTCACATATACAAACGCAGGGCGGCCCTGGGTGGATCTTCACTGGGGCTTTCAGGCCTTCGCCTACAGCCTTTACCAATCGGGTGGGCTGACAGCGCTCAGCTTCTTCCAATCGCTGCTCTTCACAGCGGCGGTCCTGCTGGGGTGGAAAGCCGGGGAAGGAAAGCTGCCCGCAGCGTACCGCCTTGCCATCTGGATTTTTCCAGTCCTCTGTATGTCCTCACGAATCATGATGAGGCCGGAACTGGTCACGTTGGTCTGCCTGGCTGCAATGCTGTCCATTCTTCATGCTTCCAGGAATCGCAGCGGCTTCCTCTGGCTGCTTCCCGCGCTGCAGGTGATCTGGGTGAACTGTCACGGGCTCTTTATTCTTGGTCCAATTGTGCTCGCGTGCTGGCTGGCGGATCAGCTTTTCGAGCGGCTTCGCACCTCATCCTCTCTTCCTGACGAATCAGAACACCCGGCCAGCGTACCGCAACTGTTGATGATCTTTGCAGCCACCACCGGTGCCTGCCTGCTCAATCCTTACGGACTCGAAGGATTTCTTTTTCCGTTGACGCTGTTTCGGAAGCTCTCCGTCGACCGCGAGATTTACGCGGGTGTCGTGGGTGAATTTCAGCCGCTGTTCTCATGGATCCGAGAACGAGGCTTCATGAACGTTGACGTCATCGCCCTGCTGGGAAGTGGACTGATCGTGACCGCAAGCTTTCTGACAGCAGCACGTCGCAGTCGATTTTCCCTGTTCGGAGCTCTGTTGTGCGCCGCGTTTGGGTATCTCGCCTGCACGATGGTTCGCAATGTCAATCTTTTCGGGCTGATCTGCGGTGTTGTCTCATGCCAGAACTTCCAGGCAGGCTGGCAACACTCGAATGCAGTTGCCATGACCCGCAGACGAGCGTTCTGGGAGTCTTCGCAGACACGGCTGTTGATGGCCAGCCTGATGGCTGTGCTCATGTGTGGAGTGACTTCGAACACGATTTACACGGTCGGAGGCCGACCCGGCTGGTTCACCTGGGGCGAGCCTGAAGACTGGTTTGCACATGGTGCAGCTGAGATCGCTGGCCGGGAAGGAATGCCAGCTTCTGCCTTCATCGCGAGCTTCGGTCAGGCGGCCCCGTACCTCTATCACAATGGGCCTGCAAAGAAGGTGTTTCTGGACGGACGGCTGGAAGTGGCTGATGTCAAAACTTTCAGCACGTACCTGCAGGTCAAACGGCTGATGTCACAGCGGGATCGCAAATGGGAAGATCTGGTCCGCGATCCGGCCGGAGAGTTGCCCGCTGTCATTCTCGACAAGCGGTCAGCCCCGCGACTGATTCAAAATCTGGCTCGCACGCCCGGCTGGCGACCCGTCTTTCAGGAACCCGCCGCCGTTTTGTTTCTGCCGGAGCACGTTGCAGCGAAGCTGAAGATGAGCCGGATTGAGCTGGAGTAAACTCCGTGCCGGATTTTCACTGTGTCGAGTCCGGCAGTCCCAACACTTCTCGGTGCTCAAATTCGTCGATCCGCCCTAAGTCCACTCCCCCCTCGGGCGAAGAACTCAGGATTTCATCCAGTCTCTCGAGCAGGTGAATCGCAGCCACTTCGCCAATTTCTCCTCGACGCCGGTAGATGGAGTCAAGAACCCATATGCCTCTACAGCCAACGATAGTCCTTCCAAACCATCCTGTCCGCAATTCATCTGAGTGTGTCAGCCAAAAGTGCTGACCATCATCAGGTCGGACGGTGTCGATCCACTTCGAAATGTCACCCTCCTCAATCGTGTCGACCTGTTTCTTTCCAAGCACCCATTTCTCAGTGCGCCAGCGTCCGCACCGCAGACATTGGGAATTCTGATTTTTCATGGGAGCGTACGCGATGATATCAGACTGGACGGCCCCCCAGAGCACGAGACCTGCCAACACCACTGTTGCCATTGCCCAGCAAACCCATGGCTCCCGCAGAAGATTCCTGCGGGTTGCACTCTTGCTGAATTCCGTCATCACACGCGGCCCTCCAGAGAGAACAGAATCTGAACGTTCACGACTGACGCGGCAGGAAAATTTCCTGCTCTGGACTCTCGTCTCTAGCGCCTCGGCCCCTCCCCATTTCTAAAACGCGTCGCCCTGCTTCAATGACAAATGACCATTGACCAATGACAAATCCCTCACACCTCAGGTGAGGGATTCATCCAGCACCGCATGCCCCCCCTGCACCATCCTGCGGGTCAGAGCGACTTCGCAGATCAGCATCGCCAGCACCAGCAATAGCAACACCCACCACAGCTCAACTCGGGGTCCTTGCCCGGCTGCAGCAGCGTTGATGTCTCTCATGGTTTTGACCCGCTGCATGCGGCCGTCACTGGTCAGCGTCGCCCAGTCCTGCTCGGTGAGCGAAGCCAGATTCGACTCCCGGTGATCATCATCAACCACGAACGGCTGAGCTGCGGATGCTCGATCATTCTTTTTCTGAAAGCGGTAGAGGCCCGGTGTGGATGTCTGTCGAAATTCAGCGAAGAAGTTTCGCCCCCGTTGAGCTGCGACAGCGGGCTCGTCGCTGAATCCCGGTCCACTCACAAAATAATCACTGGCATTCTCACCTGCCTTCAACGCCAGCAGCAGCGGCGAGCCGACATCAACATTGCGACGCTGACCGCTGGAGGTGAGTGCAAAGACGAGCTCGTGCAGGAACGGGACGAAATCACTCTTGGCGGGAAGCGTTGACCAGTCCGCATCCAGCGGAGTCGCCATCTCGATGACGCTGCCATGCCCATAATCACGCTGCAGCAGCCACGGGTCCCCCTGGGCAAGTCTCGCAATGGCCCGCACTGGACGGCTGTCGTCGGATGTCTTCTTTGAATCATCTGCACTGGCTGCGGGCGAGCGAACTGGCTCGAGCCGCCACCATCGGGAGAATCGGGACCGCGCGAGATCGACACCATTTTCCTCACGAAACCGCTGTAGCCAGGGAACCTCCAGCGAACTGGAATCCAGAGTGACTTCGGGTGATGGAGAGTCCGCTTTCCCCTGCACAAGTTCACTGAATTTGGCTGGTAGAAATGGAACCTTCTCATTCTGGTCGACTGCGTTCCACTGGGCGACATTAACCTTCTCCCCGGGTGCGATGACGAGCCCTCCGCCATCGCGGACGTATCTTCGCAGCAACTCCCATTGCCGCTGTGTCAGCTTCTCGACATTGCAGAGAAACACCGCCTGCTGGTCGAGCAGGAGACTGTCGTCCAGTTCATGGGGAGAAATCACCCGGGCTTTGATCCACGGAGATTCACTTCCAGAAGCGGCAAAGACCGATTGAATGTAAAAGGTCTCGCTGCGGGTAGGGTCGACGTGTCGATCGCCATCGACCAGCAGCACCGGAATGCTGGACGCGATGACGATGATCGCCTCAGCGTGGTCATCGTTCGGCAACTGGTCCGCTTCTTCCAGAACAATACTGGCAATGAAGTTCCCTTCAGCCGGGAACGCATGATCAAATTCAACGAGCGCCTCGCCGTCGGGAAGCAGATCGACTTCTGTGGTCTTCCCCGGGATCTGCTGACCATCGACAGAGAGCGACGCCTTTCGCCGGGCGGGAGCGGTTCCGCCCGATTGCCGGATCATCGCACGGATCTTGATCGGAAACTCGGGAACCGTGACCTGCCGGGAGAGTTCAATCCTGCCAACGGAAAAGTTGGTACGTGGTCTTTCCGACGCCCCTAGCGTCACAACGTCAATCGCCGGCACGACCTGCGTCTGTTTCCGCAGTTCATCGACTCGAGTCCAGGCCAGCTCGTCCCCGGGTCGCCAGGCCAGCGACTGGTCGTCCGTCAGCACTACCACCCGCCGGGAAACGTTCGAAGAGGTCGCGAGCACCTTCAGGGCTTCTTCGATCGCTTCGGGGAGTTGAGATGTTCCAGCGGGAGCGGCAATCCTGGTCAACTTGTCCCGTACCGCCTTGAAATCACTCGCGGGGGGAGAGACGAGTCGTCGGGGCTGATTCCGGGCGTCAATCAGCCCGGCGGTGTCTCCGGGCGACAGTTCCTCCAAAGCATCAAAGATCCACTGGACGGCGGCAAGATGCGGAGTTTGCGGATCGCGACGATTTTGAGGAGGCTGGCCTGCTACCCCTTCGTGCCAGTCCATACTGGCGGATCCATCAAGGATAAAAACGAGGTCCTGCTGGACATGAGCCCCGAAAGCACCGAACAGTCGATTCCCCCCCCAGGGGCGGGACAACGCGACGGCCAGACTGGCCAAGAGGCCCATCCTCAGCAGAAGTAAGAGTATATCCTGCAGTCGGATACGATTTCGGGTCCGCTGACCGAGTTCCAGAAACCGCATCGCCCCCCACTGGACGACGTCATACCGGCGTCGACTGATGAGGTGGGCCGCCACGGGCAGAGCGACGGACGCTAACCCTATCAACATCCAGACGTTAAGAAATCCAAGCCCCATTATTCCCGGAATTCATTCCTACGGAGGGTACGGCTGGCTGGCATTCCGACCCCGGCGGAGAATCGGAGCTGGAACTGTGACGCATTTCTGGCCGACTTCGTTCCCAAAATGCGCGAACTGCCTCACTCTATCGAATTCCGGTTGCCGATGCAGTTGATTCATCGGGGTCGGTCAGCTATTCTGCTCCGTTTCCCCGGCTGAGGCCCCATTGCGGTCCAGCCGTGCTGCCCTGCTTGAGAGTGCAGAAACCGCATGATTTGCGGCACGAGCCTCAAAAATACGGGCGACAGACATCACATTCGTGATCATCGAAGCCACCCAGTTAGCATCGAGGTATTGCCGTGCAAACGGTCCAGAAGACATACGTTGCCAAAAAAGAAACGGTCAACCCGGAGTGGTTCATCATCGATGGCGACGGCGCAATCGTGGGACGCCTGGCAGTCCGTATCGCCACCGTGCTGATGGGCAAGCATAAGCCCGGCTACACGCCGCACGTGGACACCGGCGATTTCGTCATTGTGACGAACTGCGATCAGGTCCGTTTCTCCGGAAAGCCGGTTGCCGACAAGGACAACCCGCACTTCACGAAGAAGACCATGACCAAGGAATACGATTACTGGACCGGTTATCCCAGCGGTCGCAAGATCGACACCGCTGCAGAGCTGCTCAACCGGCGACCGGAGAAAGTGCTGACCGAAGCTGTCCGCCGCATGCTTCCCAAGAGCAAACTCGGCCGCAAGATGCTTTCGAAGCTCAAGCTGTACGTTGGTACCGAGCATCCGCATCAGGCTCAATCGCCCGTTCCGTTCCCGGAATACGTGAAGTAATCCAGACGGCAACGTAATTCACAGATACACAAGATTTCGTTCATCAGTTGATGGAACCTCAGGACTCGGTTATGTCGGACAACGCGGATCACTTGGACACCCCAGAACTCGAACCAGCCACCGGTCTGGCTTCCGGACTCGATATCGGCAGCGAAGCCGCCGCTGATGCTGGCGAAGCTGCACCGCTGTTCGAGCCGAATATTCGCGGTAAAATCGACCGTTTCGGCGTCGCCTGGGGAACAGGCCGTCGCAAGACTGCCGTTGCCCGCGTTCGCGTGAAAGACGGAACCGGCAAGTTCCTGATCAACGGCCGAACCCTCGAAGAGTACTTCCCCGTCGAACGCGATCAGGGAATGATCTTCGCCCCACTGGATGCGACCAGCATGAAGGGGAAAGTGGATATCGAAGCCAGCGTTCAAGGTGGCGGCCCGACCGGACAGACCGGTGCAGTCGTTCTGGGAATCGCCCGCGCACTGCAGGCCAAGAACCCGCAGAACCATTCCGCACTGAGCGAAGGCGGCTTCCTCACTCGTGACAGCCGTATGGTCGAACGCAAGAAATACGGTCTGGCTGGTGCTCGTAAGAGCTTCCAGTTCTCCAAGCGTTAATGTCGCTGAGGATCATCAAAGGTTTGACGTCGATCGGTTCACTCAACCAAGTTTCGACCTGAACCCCCTCAATCTTCAACCAACTGCTCAGCCACAAGCGGCAAAGAGCTTTCAGAGTACAGAGGTCTTGTCATGGCACATAAAAAGGGACAGGGTTCGACACGGAACGGTCGTGATTCGAACGCACAACGCCGCGGCGTGAAGAAGTTTGGCGGCGAAGCAGTGATCGCTGGCAACATCCTCATTCGCCAGTGCGGAACCAAGTACCATCCCGGCAAGAATGTCGGCATGGGATCTGACTACACGCTGTTCGCACTGGTTCCGGGAACCGTGAAGTTCGACCAGAACGGTCGCCGTATCAACGTGATCGCTGCCGCCAACTGAGCTTTGACTCGGTTGACCTATTGTCTTTCAAGCCGCACACTATCATGCAGTGTGCGGCTTTTTTGTATTTGAAGCGACTGACTTTCCACATCGGTCCGCCGGGGAGCGCCCAGATGATTCGACGTCACTTGTCCATGGCCCTCTTCGTGCTCTGTACAGGCAGCACCGTCTTCGCGCAAGAGGACGTGGCGCAGTTGGAATCGCGTCATCTCTCGAACATCCGGCAGGAAACAAGCGGCCTCCCGCGCGCGGGCGAAGGTTATTTCTCTCCAGATGGGGAATGGATCGTTTATCAGGCGTATCCCGTCGGATATCCCTTCTACCAGATCTATGTCAAGAAGGTGGGCGACTCCGCCCCCCGTCGTATCAGTCCCGGCCGGGGACGAACAACCTGTGCATACTTCACGGTCGACGGCAAGCAGATCCTGTTTGCCTCCGCTCACACCAGCCCCGACCTCGAGGCTGAAGAGAAGAAGGCCCGTGACGAACAGGCTTCAGGAGCTCGTCGCCGATACATGTGGGATTTCGATCCGCACATGGACATGTACGTCTGCAACTTCGACGGCACCGGGCTCAAGCAGTTGACCGACTCTCCGGGGTACGATGCTGAAGGAAGCTATTCGCACGACGGCAAGCAGGTTGTCTTTACCTCTTCGCGCGACGGCGATCCCGACCTGTTCATCATGGACGCAGACGGTTCCAACGTCCGCCAGCTGACAAACGTTCCCGGTTACGACGGCGGTCCGTTCTTCTCCCCCGATGATAAATGGATCATCTTCCGCAGCGACCGTAAGCAGGAACATATGCTTCAGCTGTATGCCATTTCAGTCGACGGCAAACATGAAGTTGAACTGACCGATGACCTGAACACCGTTAACTGGGCTCCATTCTTTCACCCCAGCGGCAAGTACATCATCTGGACACGTGCTGACTATTCGAAAGGCCCGCAGGGGGCGAACTTCGACCTGTGGACCATGGACGTCACTTCGACCGACACCACATTCGAAGGCGGAAAGGTTGAAAGAATCACCTTCCAGGAAAAGGCGGACGTCCTGCCGGTCTTCAGCCCGGACGGCAAGAAACTTCTGTGGACCAGCAGCCGGGGCGAAGACGGCTCCAGCCAGCTCTGGATCGCCGACTGGAACCGCGAATAGAGCGGCAATGGAATCCTCATGGAAATGACGACAGACATTTCAGCTCCGACATTGCAGCAGAGGATGCGAACCTCGTGGGTCATCCTCCGCACCTGCATCGAGGAGCGCCTCGTCTACCGCGCGGATTTCGCGTTGGGAACCCTGTTCCGATTCCTGCCCATCGTCACTCAGATTTTCCTGTGGGGGGCCATTTTCGCCGTCGGCACGAGCCACGCCCACAAGGAGATAGGTGGCTACACCTATCACGATATGGTCGCCTACTACCTGCTGACGATGGTGGGGCGGGCTTTCTCCAGCATGCCCGGGCTTGCCAGCGGGATTGCCGCACAGGTGCGCGATGGCTCCATCAAGAAGTTTCTGACGCAGCCGATCGACATGCTCGGTTACCTGTTCTGGCATCGTGTCGCTCACAAGCTGGTATACTACGGAGTGGCCATCGGTCCATTTGCCCTGGTGTTCTGGCTGTGCCGAAGCTACTTCCCGGCCGTTCCCGATGCTGTCACCCTCGCAGCGTTTATCGCCACTCTCATGATGGCATTCCTGCTCGGCTTCCTCATCGAATCCCTGCTGGGACTGATCGCGTTCTGGTTTCTGGAAGTCAGCTCACTGCTGTTCATCTATATGATGCTCAATTACTTTTTGTCGGGGCACATGATCCCGCTGGACTTTCTTCCACCGTCCATTCAGTCAGTCATCTTCTTCTCGCCGTTTCAGTATCTGGCCTACACACCGGCAGCGATCTGGCTGGGCAAGTACACCCACGCTGAAATCGGGCGTCTCCTGATCGTGGAAGCCGCCTGGGTGATCGGGCTGCTGATCGCCAATCGACTCGCCTTCCATTATGGAGTCAAGCGGTATAGTGCCTTTGGAGGATGAGTTCGCGAAGCCCTGCCTCGAGTGAGCTGAACATGAGCTGTCGAACCGAATCTGCTCAGCTTCACTGGGCATTCCGAAACCTGCTCCTGTGCACGCTTCTGGTTCTGATCTGCTATTCCTGGATCGATCGACCGGTGGCGTTCTTTGTTTACCGGCATCAGCTCAACCACATCGAGCTGTTTCGCTGGCTGACCTATCCTCCGCCGATCTTTCAGGCGTGGGCCCCTGTGGTCATCATCGTTCTGACCATCAGGTCCGCATGGAAGCCGCTGGAGAGGTGGCAGCAGGTTTTGTTGATCGCCAGCCTGAACATGATTGTCGCCGACCAGTTTCGGACGTCACTGGGTGATGTGTGCGGTCGGTACTGGCCGGAAACCTGGTTTGACAACAACCCGTCGCTGATCGGCACGGGGACCTACGGATTTCATCCATTCGTGCACGGAGACGACATCGGCAGCTTCCCTTCAGGGCACGCCTGCCGCATTCTGGCGTTCGTCTCGATCTGGTGGATCGCGATTCCGCAGAGCCGCGTCTTTCTGTTGCTGATCGCACCTCCGATGCTGCTCAGCCTGATCGCAATGGACTACCACTTCGTGGGCGATGTCGTCGCTGGAGCAACGCTAGGGGGCGTGCTGGGAAGGTATGCCGCCCGATGGGCGAAGCTGAACGGATCCGACGCTTCCGTCAAATCCCGTGCATGAATGCCGACGCCTTCACGTCACCGGACTCTTCCTCACCCTTTGCGATCGACGCAGGATGCTCCGTTGTCGAATGGCACGCCGCTTGCAATCGACACAATCACTACAATCAGCTTCGCCAACATGTTCAGCACAACCATCAACACTGTAAAACTCAACGAAGTTGTTATTTCCTGAATGCCAGCAGCCAATCAAAGGGATCAGCAAACCTGAGTTTTCGCGCTGAACATGAACATGACTTCATTCGAACAGCGATGAGCTGACCAGAGTTTGAATCAATGTTTTAAACAAGTTGCTTCAGAGCCTGAGCGCGCCGCCACGTCCGCTGTTGTCAGATAACCACATCAGCAGAATGCGTGTTGAAATTATTCAACCTGCAGGAACGCTGGTTTTTATCAGGCCATCGGCAGGATTCACTCCCGACGCCATGATGCATTTTGGCATCACCCAGCGTCTTGGCGATGCTTTTCGGCACGCTGCCTGCTTTTCCTCTCTCACGTGAGCCGCCATGAGAAACGGCAGTACACCAGCGAAGCAGCTGACACGCCTGATCTTGATCAGGTGAATCAGTTCTTCCAGGCAGTGAGATCCACCGCGCATTCGAGTGCTTTCGCGGCGGAGTCCTTCACACGGCGTCCAGCGGGCTGACCCCCGTTTGGTGCCCACGCAGTTCACGGGTCGGCGTGAACGCGATCTCTTCTCAACCGGGAGGATCAGTCCTGGATGAGAGTCTGCACTCAACATTTACAAGAACCATCACACAGAAAACTTTAGGAACTCACACAAATGTTGCGTAACCTCCTCAATGACGAAGCTGGTTTCATCGTTTCCGCTGAACTCGTTCTGATTGCCACCATTCTCGTCCTGGGAATGATCGTCGGTCTGAGCCAGGTCCAGTACGCTGTGGTCGAAGAACTGAACGACGTTGCTCACGCTATCGGTGCCCTGAACCAGAGCTACATCTTCACCGGTTTCCACGCTGACAAGGCTGCTGGCCAGCTCAAGTCCCAGACCATCGGATCCAGCTTCAAAGACGAAGCTGATCAGTGCGATTACAACTGTGCAGCAATCGCCTGCGATCCGCCCGGTACTGAATGTGCCCCGTTCGCTCACTAATCCTCGATTAGTCTGAGAGAATGAAAAAACTTGACCTCGCGAACGTCCTGTTCGCGAGGTCTTTTTCATTTGATCTCACAACTCCTGCGACTACTGCCGTACCCGCAGTCGATATTCGGAATTGTTCTTGTCGAAGTCGGCTGCGTTGAGATTCTGTTCGAATTTCAGGTCGGTATACGCATAGAACTCAATCAGGGTTTCTTCGTCCATCTTCTCGGGGTCGACGTCTTTCCCCCAGGTGAAGTTCTTTACGCAGATCGGCAGTGACAGCTCCTTGTCGACATACACCATCGACTTCCGGTACAGATCGTTGAATTCCGGAGCCTCGTACTCGATCAGGTACAGATAGCACTGTCGGCCTTCAAACTCCTGCTGATCGAACAGCTGACAGGTGAAGCCCTTGCCCCGCTGCAGATCCTGCTTCTGATAGGTCAGAACGGATCGGGCCAGCTCCAGCAAACCGGCCTTGGTAATGGAGTACCTTGAATCGGACATTGCGAGCGAACCGGTCGGTTCAAGAGAAAGTACACCGGTTAAACGCCCTTTGATTCCCCCGGGCTGCACGAGCATGTTTCCATCGTTCTGACCGTCCACGTAGATCAGCTGCCGGCCGCGGTCCCCTTCACTCCACTTCATGTAAACGCTGAAGGGTTCGTGCCGGATCTTGACGTCGATCACCTGACAGATCCCCAGGGCTCCGCCGATCCGCTCCTGCTTGAGCATGTTGGCAGTGTAGTCGGGAACTTTGGCGAAGTTCTCACACCCTTTTTCCAACAGAGCCGAGGCCATTTTCACAGCCCAGATCCCTCGCAGGATGGCAGCATCGTCCTGACTTTGAGGTTTGGCTGCAGTGTGATCCTTTGCGTCCGCTCCCGAAGGAATCGGAACAGGCAGCTCCGGAGGGGGAGGTCCCAGGCGGGGGGCAGCAGCCGTCGCCGTGGAATGACTTCCCTGCAGCCCGCCGAAGTTAAACGGATCCAGATTGAGCTGGGCAATACTGAACGCCCCGCCCGCCACCAGGAGGGCAAGGAAATTTCGACCAAACGGAGAAGCCGATCGTTGCGAACGCCGCATGCGCCAGAACCTCAGAAAGAAATGCGTTCGGGTGAAGATCACACAAGTGCCCACAATTTGGAATCGGTTCACATCCAGCAGGATCGGCAACAAAATGCAGTTGGGTCGCGCAGTCGATTCCTGAATACGAAAGCGGACACACCGCAAAGCTTTCGCGAAAGGATTCGTTTCGCAAAACTCACCAGATTGCCAGGCACGAACTTTCCGCAGTCTGTTTTGCCGCGATCGGTCGAAGCGTTGAGACCGACGGGCGTGACCTGCAATTCGCCCCGGCCTCGGGTAAACTGGAGAGAGCGCCTGAGTTTCAGACTGGAGTAAACTGAAAATGCAGTGGTTTTCCTGCCCCGTACGAGTGCTGATCCTTTCCGCCTTCCTGCACATCGGGGGAACTGCCCTTGCCCAGAGTCCAGCAGCTCCGATGATGAAACTGCTGCAGAGCGGACGGGTTCCGGAACAACGACTGCCCGCCATCGTCAAACTCGTGTGCGAGCGAGGGGACGCAGACGATCTGAGCTATCTGCTTGCGGAAGTTCTGAAGGAAAACCACTGGCCCGAGAGTCTTCGGTCGGACGTGCTGACGGGACTGATCGTCGCCTCCGTTGAACGGAAAGTCATTCCGAGCGGAGACCTGTCCGGACTTTCATCCCTGATCGAGTCGACGCAGCCTGAGCTCAAGTTGAAGGGGGTCGAACTCGCTGGGGACTGGAAGGTCGCGTCGACGACACCGCTGCTCACAGAGCTGGCCGGGTCATCAGAAGCTGATGTTGAAGTTCGTCGTGCTGCGTTGAATTCTCTTGTGAAACTGGCACCGGAGCAGGCGGGCGATCTCCTGAAAGCACTGGCGAGCGAGAAGGAGACGTTCGCGCTGCGCGTGCTGGCTGTGTCGGTTCTGGCAAAGTTGAACGTCGAGGAAGCAGCCAAACTCGCCGCAGAACTTCTGCAGAAAGCCCAGCCCACCGATCAGTTCAATCCGCTCCTGCCGGCTTTCCTCGATCTGAATCAAGGTTCGAAGATCCTGGCAGCCCAGTTGCAGCTTGCCCCTCCGGAGAAGGACGTGGCCCGCCTGCTTCTGCGTCAGATGTACGCACTGGGGCGAACCGATCTGGAGTTGAATCAGGTACTCTCCAATCATGCGGGGATGAATCAGGTGGCAGCTCCACCGACCCCTGAAGAAGTGCAGGCACTGGTGAAACAGGCCGTTGAACAGGGCGATCCCGCCCGCGGGGAACTGGTCTTTCGACGCAAGGATCTCAGCTGCGTGAACTGTCATGCAGTCAGCAAGGCGGGTGGCCAGATCGGCCCGGATCTGAGTGCGATTGGTTCCAGCTCACCGGTCGAGTATCTGGTGACGTCGGTCCTTGATCCAGATCAGGCCATCAAGGAAGCCTTTATTTCAAAGACGATTCTGACCTCAGACGGCAAGATCCTGCAGGGGATTGTCGCGGACCGCACGAAAGATGCCCTGGTCCTCAAAGACGCGACCGGCAAGAAAATCTCCATTCCGCTGGAGGACATCGAAGACGAAGTCGAAGGGAAGTCGCTGATGCCCAAAGGTCTGGTCAATTTCATGACACAGGCGGAATTGTTCGACCTGATCTCGTTCCTTTCACACCTGGGCAAGCCCGGCGAATATGGAATCCGGTCGACGCAACGCATGCAGCGGTATCGCGTGCTGAACCACGCCCCCGAGAGTGTTCTGGACCATGTTCCGACCCTGCCTGTCTTTGAAGATGCCGTCCTGCAGGCTCAGACCTGGGAGCCGGCATACGCCATGGTGAACGGCAATCTCCCGTTGGAAGAGCTGGCAGCCCAGGTGCATTCCCGCGTTCTTTACCTCCGCGGCGACATCAACTGCACGGAATCGGGAAAAGTCGAAATCCAGCTGAACAACGCTGAGGGGGTCACGCTGTGGATCGATGACACCGAACTTGGCTCGGAGCAGTCGACGCTCGTAGACCTCACCCCGGGGGAACATGCCCTCGTCGTGCGAGTTGACCTGTCAAAGCGTTCGGTCCCGACCCTGAAGATTGAAGTCAATAAGCCGCAGGATTCCGCAGCGGAGTACACCGTCGTGGACGGCCAGTAGACACAGCTGCTGTCCCATCATGTCAAGAATGTACTCGCTCACGCTTCGTGCTCTGACAGATCATTCATTAAGTTTTTCAAGGAGTCGAACTGTCGCGCTGGAGCGAATCTCACGAGAGTGTGGATGCAACGAACGCCTTCAGTCAACTTCAATGTCGCAATCGATTCGTTCAATGCCATCCACAGCCAGAACGGCCTGATGCGCCAGTTGTTTGGCGTAGTAGCTGGGGACCGTCCCCGCCATGCGAACATGTCCCTGGTGGACGACCACCCGGAGCTCCGCAATGTGCCGGCGTCCGGTCGCCATTAACGACCGCTGGATTCTGGCAGCCAGCAATTCATCAGCCGCATCGACCCTGTAAAGGTGATGGTGATCATGCCATGGACTGAAGGAATGTCTGGGACCCGCTGCGCCGGTTGAAGGCAGGGGCCCCTCCGGCTGCGATTCTGGCAAATCACTGGCAGCCATTGTGCCGCTCCATTGAGTTTCGCCGAAACAAACCGCCTCAGCGTCTCAACGATGATCGGCAGTTTTTGCCGGAAGAGTGAGAACTTTTACAAAATTGGGCCGAGAATCGAAAAAATACTCAACTTCGAGTGACGCCCCGGAGCAGCTCCGGGGAGATGGATATCGATTACGAATTCACTTGTCAGCTCGCGATCAGCAGCTCGTTGAAGATCACAATAACGTCTTCCGAGAAGATTCCTCGGGATGTCAACGGACCGCTATCGCGAATCTCACGAAAGTGTGGTGTTCCGGCGGCGATAAACACAGCTTTCGAACGACAAATCTCCCCGAATCGCCGCCACACTCCGCTGAGACAGGGGCTAGACCAGTTTGGTCTATCATGTGCAGGCGATCCAGGATTTTCACCGCATGAAAGTCCATATTATCGCCTGCGGAACGTAATAGATTATTGGCAAAACCGCTCTAGTCCTTCTTCTGCTCGGCTTCAAAGAGTTCCTTGAAGAAGAGCTGCATGTTCGCCCAGGAGCGGCGATCAGCATCGGCATCGTAGGCGATGTTTTCAATACCGTAGCGGGCTGCGTCCGGATTGGTGAATCCGTGTCGTGCCCCGCCAAAGACCATGATCGTGTACTTCGCTTTGGCCTGCTCCATGCCAAATGCAAACGCATCGACCTGAGCTGCCGGAACAAACGTGTCCGCTCCTCCGGTACAGACCAGCACCTGCGGGTTCACGGGCGTCTCCAGATTCGGGGGGCTCAGTGCTCCATGAAAACTGACCACCCCTTTCAAAGGAGCATCGGCATATGCCATCTGCAGCACGGTCGAACCGCCAAAGCAATAACCGATCGCTGCCAGTTTCTCAGGATCGACTCCGGGTTGCTTCTTCAGAACGTCCAGGCCTGCCAGCGCACGGGATCTCCACTTTTCCGTGTTTGAACGGACGACGCCGGACCATTGAGTCGCCTGCGTGGGATGCTCTGTCACTTTCCCTTCGCCGTACATATCCAGTGCGAAAGCGATATATCCCATCTTCGCGAGCTGGTCGGCACGTGTCTTGGCGTAGTCGTTCAGCCCCCACCATTCATGCACAATCAGAATGCCGGGACGAAGCGCCGAAATGGATTCATCCAGCGCGAGATAGCCTTTCATTGGCAACCCGTCGTGCTCGTAAGTGATGTCCTTCCCTGTCACTTTGAACTTCTCAACCTGCGCCCACGCTGGGACTGCCATCGCAGCCAGCATCAGACCAGGGAACAACACGCGGCAAAACAGGGTGCGGACACTCAACATGTTCACTTCTCCAATGGGATTGATTTCCATACCCCGGAGACTACCAGCGCTACGAAAAGCGTCAACCCGATCAGCCTGTCTCCAGCATGATCACGCACTCGGAGAGTGCGAAGCCCTGTACGCCGCACTCTCCGAGTGCGGCAAACCCACGACCCTTCTCACGGGGCGTCGACATTGAGAACATCTGCAGGCTGCGTCGTTTTCCCACAGTGCTCGCAGCTGGGCAACAAGGAATGCCGAACCTGATGACAGGCATCACATTCTTCGTAGAGCTGCGTGCTGCACGAAGGACAGCAATACGGCGTTTCCGCTTCGACAGACAGCGGCACGGCCCCTTGCATCTTCTTGATCGAACGTCGCGTCCAGAACAGATATTTCAAAGGTCCACGGCGGATGGGATAGCTGCAAATCGGACACAAAAACACTTCATAAGCTTCACGGCATTGCTTTAACAGGAACTGCGGTGCCGGCCGCTTGATCGCTTTAATCAGACTCAGAAGCGCGCGAGTCACTACTGCTAGACTCGTGAGCAGAAGAATGTATTTAAATGGTCTCG
Organism: Planctomicrobium stercoris; assembly: GCF_051465655.1. Lineage (NCBI taxonomy): Bacteria > Pseudomonadati > Planctomycetota > Planctomycetia > Planctomycetales > Planctomycetaceae > Planctomicrobium > Planctomicrobium stercoris. The sequence goes on from NZ_CP195791.1 coordinate 5,312,919, forward strand.
CCGGAAAGTATTGATGCATCACAAACAGCACTTTTAATCCCACTGCGATCGCGAACGCGATATACATGGGGATAAACGGACTTGAACGCCGGGTGAAGAAGAGTCCCAGGGCAATGAGGAGAAGCGGAATCAGGATCGCCAGTTGAATCGCGGCCAGCCAGAGGGCGTGACGCTGCGACCTTCGGTGAAACTCTTCACGAATCGGCTGCGTCGCGAGTCTCATCTCATTTTCCAACGACTTCTGTTCTTCCGCATTGACCCGCAATTCGGACTGAATTTCTCCAATCTGCTTCGTCAGTTCCTGATACTGCTGCTGATTGGAAAGAAAAATTCGCTGACTCTCAGCCAGGGCCTGCTGTTCCTGTTCGGTCGGCTTGACCTCCTTCTCGAGGCTGAGCCTTTGGAACTGCAGGAGCTGGTTCATCGTTGTCTGGGCGTTCTCTGTGCTATCTCGCAAGATCTGCTGGCGCGACTGCTCCGTCCCAAGCCGTTGATTTAACGTCGCCTGCTGTTCTGACAGTTGCGTGGACCGGGCTTGAAGCTGCGGGTCCAACATCGACTTTTCCAACTCTGAATAATCCGGCCCGGGAAGAGTCGAGATATCGTTCAGCAGAAAACCAAGCAGCCAATAAATCAACAGCGCGAACAGCAGCGTAAACAGCCGCACAAGCCAGCGTTGCAGCCATGTCCCCTGATAAGAAGTGACAGCCATTCGCAGGTCCCAGACAAAAGAGGATTCACTCCCGCACCTGCGGGATGCGAATGACACACTATCCAATCGAAATTGCAACAACAAGCAGAACGAGGGCGAACCGGTCCCTTCGATCTTCAAACCGCTAGAGCGGTTTTGCAAATAATCTATTACGTTCCGCAGGCGATAATAAGGACTTTCATGCGGTGAAAATCCTGAATCGCCTGCACATGATAGACCAAACTGGTCTAGCAACTTCAGATCAGGGTAAACTCCGGCAATGCGACAATCGCTCCCCCCTGCATCGCGGACTGATGGGCACAGATCCCGACGCAGGTCCAGTTGGCCGACTGCACAGCATTCGGCCATGGGTCACGATCTTCGATCAACGCGCTGAGGAACTCGTGAACCAGATGCGGGTGGGAACCGCCATGCCCGCCCCCCTGCAGGAAGGAAAGATGTTCAGCATCGTGAATTTCCTGAGGCAGTGTGAACTTCTGGATCGATTCGGGGAGCAGATGAGCGTAGTCCGGAACTTCGATCGGCTGAGCGATCTCCGGCTCGGGCTTCTTGGCGGTGTGCAGGACGTGCGATTTTCCTTCCACCAGCGTCCACTCGAAACTCTGCTGGGTCCCGTAGACGTCGAAGCTCTCGCGGTATTGCCGGGCGACGTCATACAGGCATCGCCAGACATGCGCGACCAGATCACTGTCCTTGATCCTGATATGACACGACTCCACAGCGAAGCGGCTCCCGGACCGGCGGGCAATCTCTTCCCGGACCGTCCCCGAACCGAAGCAACTCACAGATTCCGCCAGCCCATTCACCAGACCCAGACAGGGACTCACCACGTGGGTGGCGTAGTACATGGGAATCATGTCTTTCCAGTACTCCGGCCAGCCATCCATATCTTGCGGGTGTGACGCCGCCAGATGCTGAAGCTTGCCGAACTCACCTCGTTCATACATCTCTTTGACGAACAGAAATTCGCGACTGTAAACCACGGTTTCAGCCATCATGTATTTCAGGCCGGTCTCCCGAACCTTCTCAACGATCTGACGGCATTCCTCAATGGTCGTCGCCATCGGGACAGTGCACATGACATGCTTGCCCGCATCAAGCGCCTTGAGCGACATCCAGGCGTGATCGGGAATCGGACTGTTAATGTGCACCGCATCGACCTTCGGATCACTCAACACGTCGTCATAGGACGTGTACCGCCTGTCGATTCCGAACTGATCTCCGGTCGCATGAAGTTCCTTCTCATTCCGTCGGCAGATCGCGTGAACATGTGCCTGCGGGTGGGCCTGATAAATCGGAATGAACTCCGCACCAAAGCCAAGACCGACCATCGCCACATTGACTCTGTTCGAGTTGAAGGATGCTTTGGAAGTCGGTTCAGCCAGAGGGGTGGAGCGCACGAGAAAGTTCCTTCAGATCGACCGGGCAGCAGGAAGAGGCTGTCATATTACAGCCTCTCTGAAAACCTGTTCCATGAACTTCCGCGCAATACACATGAGTTTTTTCACTCCCCCCAAGTGCACGATCTACTGTCCGCATCCCGACAAATATGCGATAGTCTCTTTGAAAGGGAGCAGGAGCAGACTCCGCCATCACCCGAAAATGATTTTTTACGCACATGAAGCAACGCGAAGTCGCACTGCTGATCGAAACATCGAATGGCTACGCACGCGGGCTCGTCGAAGGAATCATCCGCTACATTCGCGAGCATCATCCATGGTCGGTTTACCTGCCTGAACAGGGCCGTCGCGCAGACGCTCCTGCCTGGCTCTCCCAGTGGCGCGGCGACGGCATCATCGCCCGCATCGAAACGCAGGAGATCGCGAACATCGTCAAACAGACCGGTCTGCCTGTCGTTGACGTCAGTGCCGCCCGGCTCATCGAAGGAATCCCCTGGGCAGAAACTGATGACTCTGTGATCGCCGGCATGGCTGCGCAGCATCTGCTCGAGCGGGGATTCCGAAATCTCGCATTCTGTGGAGACGCGAGCTTCAACTGGTCCGTCTGGCGCGAGCAACACTTTGTCGCAGCAGTCCGCCAACACGGGTACACCTGTCACACGCACTCCACTTCCCCCGCCCACGGTCCGGGAACATCCTGGAGCCATGAAAAGAAGCAATTGGCCAAATGGCTGCAAAAGCTGCCCCGCCCGGTGGGAATCTTCGCCTGCTACGACATCCGTGCTCAGCTGCTGCTGGATATCTGCCGCGAACTGAATATCTCCGTCCCCGAAGAAATGGCGGTGCTGGGAGTCGATAACGATCGGCTCCTCTGCGATCTTGCGACTCCCCCACTCTCCAGCGTCATCCCCAATGCACACCACACCGGCTACCTGGCAGCGGAACTTCTGGACCGAATGATGTCCGGAGAAAGTGTTCCCCCCGAGGCCCATCGAGTCCGGCCGCTGGGAGTGCAGACTCGTCAGTCGACCGATATTCTGGCCATCGACGATCCGCACGTGGCTGCTGCACTGCGATTCATCCGGGCAAGAGCGTGCCAGGGAATCAACGTCAGCGATGTCCTGGATGCCGTCCCCCTGTCGCGACGAGCCCTCGAAAGCCGTTTCCGAAAGATCCTCGGCAGAACGCCGCATGAAGAACTGATTCGACTCCGGATCGATCGGGTCCGACAACTTCTTTCCGAAACCGAGCTCTCGCTCGCGGAGATCGCGGACCTGGCTGGCTTCACGCACGTTGAATATCTTTCCGTCGCTTTCAAGCGGGAGACCGGCCTCTCCCCTCGGGAGTTCCGGAACCGTTCCTGAAATTCAGCTCGCAACGCCCATCATCCGCCCTCCCCAGCGACAATCACCGAATCCCCCCACAACCCGCTTGCAAGTGACTGCATTCATCAAGATACTTGGCGTGTCGACGTGGATCTCCACAGCAGTCACCCCTGATTCCAGCGCTATCGTCTTGCAAGAACGATGACCGCATGGAACAGAGTCAGGGCCACGAACGCTGATCGAACTCCATTCTTGACACAGGTTTCCCGACCTTGCAGCCAGCACGAGGGCTCAACAGCCACCCTCATCAAGCCGGAGAAATCGATCCCACAGTGTTTTCACTGTCCGCGAGAGTGGCGAAACTGGCAGACGCGCTGGATTTAGGTTCCAGTACCGAAAGGTGTGCAGGTTCAAGTCCTGTCTCTCGCATTTTGATTCATCAGTTTCAGTTCCAAGACGTGACCCGAAACGTTCTTCCTGCTTGGGGAGAACGTTTTTTTGCGCACAGTCATTCGGAGCATCCGGAGAAATCACTTTTCCGGAACCTGCTGGTTGAGCCCGCGACTGTCGATCGTTTCACCCCATGGCAGTTGTTTGTCTTCTCGGCTCGCCACCTCCTCATGGCCGACGACCGCTGAAATCGGTTCTGGAGTTCTGGGGCAATATTCGAAGGAAAGGGCTTCCGCACCTCGAACACTTTCAGCAATGATCACAGCGGCGCATCTTGGGCTTCATCAGCAGTCGCTACACCATGCCACACGTTGCATTCATTTCGCTGGCTGGATTCCGAATCCACGAGCAGGAACTGCTCGAGTACGGAATGACATTGCCCGGATTTCATGATCGAGCACGGGCACTCGCTGAGCTCCCTGCGCTGGGCCTTCTCACCTTAGCTGGAATGCTCCCTGAACATTGGACCTGTTCCTATCGCGCTCCCGTCAGCGTTGACGAAAAGCTCATCGCACAGATCGAGGACGAACGGCCGGACCTCGTCGCCATTTCCGCGCTCACCGCCTCAATTCAGGAGGCCTATTGGCTCAGCGACCAGTTGCGAATCCGCCAGTTCCAAACGGTCCTTGGAGGTTTGCGCGTCACAGCCTGCTCACAGGAAGCAACCCGACACGCCGATGCGGTGGTTGTAGGGTCAGGCGAACCTGTCTGGAGAAAGCTCCTCTCCGATGTGGAAACCGGTTCTCTGAATCCGCTCTATCGTGCCTCACGAGCACTCCCCGAAACGGAATGGGCTCTTCCACGTCTCGATCTGCTCGAAAACGTTGCTCGATTCACGCTGCAGACACAGCGTGGCTGCCCATTTGCCTGCGACTTTTGCGCCGCGAGTCGACTTCTGGAACGCTTCCGTGAAAAGCCCGTCCAGCAAATTCGCGAAGAACTCCGCGCCATCTGTCAGTTATGCGAATCACCGCTGATTGAGTTGGCCGATGACAACACGTTCGCGGGATGCCGACCCGCTGACGAACTGCTGGACGCGTTTCGGATTTCAGGGGCCCGCTGGTTCACGGAGAGTGACTGGAGAATTGGAGAGAGACCGGACGTCCTGCAAGGCCTGGCGACTTCCGGATGCGTGCAGGTCCTGATCGGCATGGAGTCGATGGTCTTTCGCTACCCGGGAATGGGAACCAAGCAGGCTGAACTGCAACGTCTTCTCGATTCTGTGGAGGCGATTCAGGAATCCGGAGTGGCTGTGAATGCCTGCTTCATTCTCGGGGCCGAAGGAGAAACACTCGCTTCGATTGATCGTCTGACGGATTTCCTGCTCGAGGCCCCGTTTGCAGAAGTTCAACTGACCTTGCAAACTCCATTTCCGGGCACAGCTTTGCGGGAACGACTCAGGCAGTCAGGTCGCCTCTTGTCGCACAGAGGTTGGTCCTATTATTCTCTTTTTGAATTGACCTACCAGCCCGATCAACTGACCGTGGAGGAGCTGGAGCAGGCTTTCAAGGAAAGTATCACGCATGTCTATGGGCCAGCCGCATCGCGTCGACGCAAACGAATCCGCAACGACATCTGGAAGCGACATCCACGATTCAGGCGGGACTCCACGTCCTGACTTACAGGATGTCACGCTGGGAACTCTCGGCCTGTTTCTGATCGGGAATCGAGCCGCAATTCAGCGGGTGGCCAACGCCCCGGCAGCGACATGGCTGGCACTCTCCTCGGTGATCCTGGCCGGGTTATTCCGGGATTATGACCAGGCGGACCTGCTGCGTTATCCCGGCTGGCTGCTGGTCCCGTTACTGGCCTCCACGTTGCTGACCGCGTTCCTCTTCCTCTTTTTGAAATCAATTCCGGATGTCCGCAGCTGCTCAATTCCGAACGGGTTTCAATTTCGACGACTGCTGACCTGCTTCTGGATGACAGCTCCGATGGCAATCATTTATGCCATTCCTGTGGAGCGGTTCCTCTCTCCTCCCGATGCGACACGCTGGAATTTGATCTTCCTGGCTTTGGTGGCAACATGGCGTGTGCTGCTGATCACGCGCGTGGTTCAAGTTCTGTATGGCCTCGCATTCTTTCGGGCTCTTTTCCCGGTGATGCTTCTAGCCGACTCGCTGGCTTTGGCGGTGATGATCCTCATCCCGATTCCGATCATTCAGTTCATGGGGGGAATTCGGGTGTCCGAATCGTCAGAGATCATCAACGGAGCCCGACTTATCGTGATACTTCTGGGAGCAACAACGTGGCTCATCTGGTTTTTCGGACTGGTGGCTTTGATGTTCGGTACACGCCGAACAGGAACCGGCCCGGAGTGGACTCCTCCATCTGCAGCCGTCCGGAAAGGGCCGTGGGCTGCGGTCGGGTGTGGATTCGCAGCGATGCTCATCGCATGCGGTTTCACGCAGCCGGAGCAACAGCGTGCTTCGAAATTCCGCAGCCTGCTCCTCAGCGGTCATTCGGCACAGGCGATTGAGTACCTCAGCCAGTTTGATCGCGATAGACTCCCGCCGCACTGGGACGCTCCCCCTCGAATCGATTATCTGGAGCAGAATCCCCGGCGCTTTGGCATTCTCGCTGCCATCGCGGCCAATGACCAGACATCCGACTGGGTTCGTGAAATCTACACTCAGAAGCTGTTGAACCTGAGGGGGACGATGCTCGGACACCAGCAGTTCTGGTACAGGTTGAATGTGGAAGACATCCAGGACCTGATCCAGTTTCTGACAGCATTTCCGGAACTGCTGCCGAAATTTGACCAAGGAGGCCCGGGAGGCGATCACTTCCGGGAAGACCGCGGCTCAATTCGCGCCCTTGTGGCGGAACTGATTGAAAATGATTTCAAACTCCCCGGCTCACAGCAGCAGCTGTCTCGCCAGCAGGTGCAGCAGTTGCTGGCTCTGGACGATCCTCACAACGAACGCAGTTGTGGAACCAGGGAAGACGTGGAAAAAAGGCTCGATCAGCTCAGTAATCCCCAGACCGAGCAGCCTCCGCTTGCCAACCCCTGAAGGTTGCAAAGAGTGACAATGCGAGAGATGCATTGCGCACAGAGAGCAACGCCAAGCGAGCGAAGCCTCGTCTCCCTGGCAGAAGTCCGATGACGGCAGACCACCAGAGGAGAGAAGGCTCGCTGCAAATTCCTGCAGCGAGCCTTCTAACAGCCCGTTGAATTTCCTTTCTTCGCTTGACAGGTCTGGTAGATTGCCGGTGGTTCGGATTTCAGGCATTCAGGGAGGGTGACCGATGGCGTTGGGGAAGCGGGAGGAGTCGCAGCAGCAGGAGTTCTGGACTCCGACAGCGAATCTCTCCAAAGGGCCGGGGCATGTCTTTTATGACAAGCTCAATCTGGTGCTGGCCAAGGCGGGATTCGACAAGGCTCTCGAGGCCCTCTGCTCGCCTTATTACGCCAGCACGGGTCGCATGTCGATTCCCCCGGGTGTGTACTTCCGCATGCTGCTGGTCGGGTACTTTGAAGGGATCGACTCCCAGCGTGGCATCGCCTGGCGCTGCGAAGATTCTCTCTCGCTGCGAAGGTTCCTGGGCATTCCGATGGGGAAAGAGACCCCGGACCACAGCAGCCTGACACGCATTCGGGATCGGTTGCCGCTGGAGATTCACCAGCAGGTGTTCCAGCTGGTGCTCAGCATCATCGATGAGCATGGACTTCTCAAGCTGAAATCAACCGGTGTCGACTCCACGTTGCTGGAGGCCAACGCCGCCATGAAGACGATCGTCCGTAAGGACTCGGGTGAAGACTGGAAGGAGTTCCTCAAACGCCTGATGCAGGAGGAAGGGCTGATCGAAGAAGATGATGATCCCAGCGACGACGACCTGCGCAAGTTCGACAAAACCCGTCATCAGCAGGGGAAGAAGAAGGTCTCCAATGCCGACTGGGAATCGTCGTCAGACCCCGATTCCCGCATCGTGAAAATGAAAGATGGCCGCACTCATCTGGGCTATAAGGCTGAGCATGTGATCGACCTGGAGAATGAGTTCATCCTCTCCGCCACGGTGTGTCATGGGACGAACAGTGATGCCGGCACGCTCATCGAAAGCGTGGTGAATGCCCAGCAGAACGTGATTCTCGCTGGCAGTCCGGAAGAGATTGAAGAGGTTGCTGCCGACAAGGGGTATCACAAGAACGAGACGATCACGCAGGCCACGCAGCTGGGACTGCGAACGTACATTCCCGAGCCCAATTCACAACACAATCGTACGTGGACGGACAAGCCGGAGGAAGTGCAGCAGGCAGTGCTCAATAATCGTCAACGGATGAGTCGAGCCAAAGGGAAGAACCTGCAGCGTCAACGCAGCGAGAAGGTGGAACGCAGCTTCGCCCATGTGTGCGAAACCGGCGGAGCGAGGCGAACGTGGCTGCGAGGACTCGAGAAGATCAACAAGCGTTACCTGATCGTGACCGCTGCGAGGAACCTGGGTCTGCTCATGCTCAAAGCATTCGGCATCGGCAAACCCAGAGGTCTGCAAGGCGGAATCCGGGCCATTCTGGCACTCTGGGGAACCTGCACGCTGCTCTGGGCCGCTCTGAGAAGCTGCCTGCGATCGCTCCAGGCAAGGACAGCTCATCCGATGGCGTTCCGAGACATCAACTGGCAATTGAACCCACAGCGACCACGTACACCCCGGAAACTCCAAATCATGCCAACTTCAACGGGCTGTTAGGCAGCACCGAATCGCTGACCGATGAATCGGCTACAAAGACGGATGAGTATGCTTATGAAGCGTTCGGAAAAGAACTCTTTCACACCGGGACAACGGAAAATAAATTCACCTATGTCGGGGAACTTGGATATTATAGGGATGCAGACGGCCACTACCTCCTCCGAAGACGTCCGCTGACTTCCGAAATTGCGAGGTTTGATGCAGAAGACCCGTTGAGTTTCGACTCGGGAGACGAGGATTTGTATCGGTATGTAAACAACAATCCGACCAACGCAGTAGATCCGAGCGGAGAAGGACCACAATGGCACCACTTGTTGCCGCAAGCTCGCGAATCGATTTTTATAGAAGCTGGCTTCAAACCATTAGAAATCCACGAACCCCAATGGGGGTGGATGATGGACGAAGACGATCATCGCAAGTTGCATGGGCCATGGAACTCAGATTGGAACAGCTGGTATCTGGCAAGAAAACAAAAAGGATTGCCAATCACTCGACGTGCTGTCCAAGGGCAACTTAGGGCGTCCGGACAAAACCTATTCAGCGATGAGATATCTCCAGGTGATGAGTGAGTTGGCGATGTCATGGAACGCTTGGTGCACTTCCTCCAGCCTGTCCCAGCGAATCCGCAACCTGCGGAATTGTTTGAGCCAGCTGATGGTCCGTTCAATCGGCCAGCGGGTCGCACCCAGAGACGAGTCCTGCCGCTGACCTCGTTTGGGAATGAAGGTCTCAATGCCAGCCAGTCCCAGCAGGTCCCGAGTTGCCTGGCAGTCGTAGCCTTTGTCGGCGGTCACACTCCGTGGGCAATCCAGGGGGCGTCCCCGCTTGCCACCAATCTTCGGGTACCTCAGAAACACCAGTGGCAGAAGTTGTTTCAGATCATGAACATTGGCGGCCGTCAGGATGTTCGCCAGCGGAATCCCATTGTGAGTGGTCATCAGGTGAGACTTGCTGCCGCAGCGACCACGATCCGTCGGATTCGGTCCGGTTTTTGTCCTCCCAACGGGGCCTTGATCAATCCGGCATCGACGAGCACGTCCGCCAGTTCCAGACGCCCGGCTGCGTTCAGCACGGTGAGGAGGTGGCGATGAATGTCCTGAAAGACTCCCAGGTCGATCCACAGCTTGAGACGTCGATAGCAGGTCTTGTAGGAACACCCCAGTTCCAAGGGCAGGTCCTCCCAGGCGATGCCGGTCTTGAGCACGAACAGAATGCAGGTGAAGACGGTCCTGTTCTCCGCTGGCGGTCGGCCGCCTTTGACAGAGAACTCGTAAGTCGGAAAGAACGGCTCGATCTCGTCCCACAAGTCATCACTCAGCAATCGGGTGGCCATATCAGTTCCTCCGTGAACGGGAAAAACCAGACCTTCCCAAAATTTTCAAACCATGCCAACATTAGTTTTGTCCGGAACCTCTTAGCAGCCCGTTGAAGTTGGTATGATTTGGAGTTTCCGGGGTGTACGTGGTCGCTGTGGGGTCAATTGCCAGTTGATGTCTCGGAACGCCATCGGATGAGCTGTCCTTGCCTGGAGCGATCGCAGGCGGTTTCTCAGGGCGGCCCAGAGCAGCGTGCAGGTTCCCCAGAGTGCCAGCAGTGCCCTCTGTCCGCTTTGCAATCCTCTGGGTTTGCCGATGCCGAATGCTTTGAGCATGAGCAGGCCCAGGTTTCTTGCTGCTGTCACGATCAGGTAACGCTTGTTGATCTTCTCCAATCCTCGCAGCCACGTTCGCCTCGCTCCGCCGGTTTCACACACATGGGCGAAGCTGCGTTCGACCTTCTCGCTGCGTTGACGCTGCAGGTCCTTTCCCTTGGATCGACTCATGCGCTGGCGGTTGTTGAGCACTGCCTGTTGGACCTCCTCCGGCTTGTCGGTCCACGTGCGATGATGTTGTGAGTTCGGCTCCGGGATGTACGTTCGCAGTCCCAGCTGCGTGGCCTGCGTGATCGTCTCGTTCTTGTGATACCCCTTGTCGGCAGCGACCTCTTCAATCTCTTCCGGACTGCCAGCGAGAATCACGTTCTGCTGGGCATTCACCACACTTTCGATGAGCGTACTGGCATCACTGTCCGTTCCATGACACACCGTGGCGGAGAGGATGAACTCGTTCTCCAGGTCGATCACATGCTCAGCCTTATAGCCCAGATGAGTGCGGCCATCTTTCATTTTCACGATGCGGGAATCGGGGTCTGACGACGATTCCCAGTCGGCATTGGAGACCTTCTTCTTCCCCTGCTGATGACGGGTTTTGTCGAACTTGCGCAGGTCGTCGTCGCTGGGATCATCATCTTCTTCGATCAGCCCTTCCTCCTGCATCAGGCGTTTGAGGAACTCCTTCCAGTCTTCACCCGAGTCCTTACTCACGATTGTCTTCATGGCGGCGTTGGCTTCCAGCAACGTGGAGTCGACACCGGTCGCTTTGAGTTTCATCAGGCCGTGTTCATCGATGATGCTGAGCACCTGCTGGAACACCTGCTGGTGAATCTCCAGCGGCAACCGATCACGGATGCGGGTCAGGCTGCTGTGATCGGGGGTCTCTTTCCCCAGCGGAATGCCGAGAAACCTTCGCAGCGAGAGAGAATCTTCGCAGCGCCAGGCGATGCCACTTTGGGAGTCGATCCCTTCAAAGTACCCGACCAGCAGCATGCGGAAATAGACGCCCGGGGGGATCGACATGCGACCCGTGCTGGCGTAATAAGGCGAGCAGAGGTCCTCGAGAACCTTGTCGAATCCCGCCTTGGCCAGCACCTGATTGAGCTTGTCATAAAAGACATGCCCCGGCCCTTTGGAGAGATTCGCTGTCGGAGTCCAGAACTCCTGCTGCTGCGACTCCTCCCGCTTCCCCAACGCCATCGGTCACCCTCCCTGAATGCCTGAAATCCGAACCACCGGCAATCTACCAGACCTGTCAAGCGAAGAAAGGAAATTCAACGGGCTGTTAGACGAATGACAGGAGAAAAGTCACAATATCACAAATATTTGAAAAAAGGTACACAGGCAGTAGATAACTATCTTAAGTGGGTGAATTTTTCTCCTGCTGACAAAGCCGCAAAGTTTGCAAAGCTTCTCAAAGCCGTAGGAATCTTAATGGCATTGCTTGGCGCTGCAGGCGCTGCCGCTGATACATGCCAGGCTTTCACTCCGGCAACAAGCCTTGGTGACGAAGAAATTCAGCGACTATATCGCGAAGCTTTGAAAGCGCTAATGGATGAACGTTTTGAAGACGCACGTCGGGTTCTCTTTGGAAAAGAAGAAATGTGCGCAATCGAAGAGACAGACCCTGATGGAGTCATCTGCAAACTCCTTTCTCGACTCGTGCATGCGAACGAACTACTGTACAATCGTGCAATCGAAATGGACGCTGCACTGAGGGCTATGTTTTCCGAACTAAATAGCTCCACATCGTTTCCGGAGCGTCGTTTTCGATTGGTGTAGGAACAAAAACAGGCTTGGTCTACGTTGGGGAGGTGTACCACCACTTCCCTTTCGAGGAGTCAAGCCATGGATGGCAGTATCCAGCTCACAGCTCAGGAACGCAAGATGCTTTTGCAGGCCTATCGCTCTGGAGCCGATCTCTCCACTTCTCGACGGGCTCATATTGTTCTGCTCCGGGCCCAAGGCCTGACCTGGCAGCAGATCAAAACCGTGCTGTTTTGCAGCTTCGACCTGATTTCGACCACGTTGAAATTGTTCACGCAAGGGGGAGTCGCTGCTGTTCTGCAAAAACCGTCTCCGCAGCGTTCCTTTCCAGTCTGGATGACACAGGTCCTGCGGTGGGTCACTCAGTCCACTCCCCGGGATTTTGGATATTTCCGCTCCCGCTGGTCCTGTGAAACGCTCGCTCACCTGCTGGCGTTTGAAACCGGCCTGCGATTGAGCGGAGAAACGATCCGCCGGGGACTGCATCGGCTGGGCTTGGTCTGGCGTCGCCCCCGTCCAGTGGTCGGCCCGGTTGATCCCCAGCACGCTGAGAAATTTCAGGCAATCCAACATCTTCTGAAGAATCTTTCCCACAACGAAGTCGCCGTCTTTCAGGATGAAGTGGACCTGAATTTGAACCCCAAGATTGGCAGCATGTGGATGAAGAAAGGTCAGCAGGCCGAGGTGGTCACGCCGGGGAACAATCAGAAGTGCCATGTGGCAGGCTCGCTGATCTGGGGGACGGGAACACTGCTGGTGAGTCGTCCCTGCTGGCGACGAAACACGGTCCAGTTCCTGGCCCATCTGGACGACCTGCGTTTCCGACTCAGGAGCTTCCGGAAGATCCATGTCATCTGTGACAACGCCAAATTTCATGACTCGAAAGCGGTGAAAGCCTATCTGCAGAAATGGAGTCACCGGATCGAAGTCCATTTTCTTCCCAAGTATGCTCCGCAGTCGAATCCCATTGAACGAGTCTGGTGGCACCTGCACGAGACGATCACGAGAAACCACCGCTGCCAGACCTTGGAAGAACTGATTGACCAGGCGTACGAATGGTTCGAGGTGAATAATAATCACTACCTCGACATGCGACACTCCTTCGCCAAAGCCGCTTAAAACTCACTCCGAGGACGTGGAGGTCCTATTTAGTTGCGTCAGTTACTGCTGGCAACAAACCAGACAATTAGTAAACACGCTTGGTAGTGGTGGACATTAGATCCGCCGTGGCAATACCCAGTCAAATTGAAAATACCGCACATGAACGTGTTTTTTATAACGCCATCTCGGTCGTTCTTTGACCATCAGTATCGCACCACATGGATGCATAGTATGGTTTTTCACGGAACTACAGATAGAACGCGACTGTCACAATTAGATAAACCTCAATCCGAGCAAGATCCCACTTCAAATGGAACGGAATGTTTGAGTGTGTTACGAAGTGGCACATTCGTGCCAGATGTTTGGGCGCCAAGCACAGTGGATCTGGTTGTCGCAGAGCACATTGCCAATCGATTGTTGCAAATCACGAAGGTGCAACTCAGAGATGTCTGCTTTTCGAAAATCGTTGACCTACCGATGCCTGCACTAGGTAGTGATGTTTCATGGAGCCGCCCAGGTCCAATCGACCCAGATCAAGGCTTAGAGCAATTTCCTGATAGCCCAGAATTAAGAAAATCAATTGGTAAATTCAAAGCTATCAACTTCCCAACAATATACAAGATGCGTAGCCACCTAGGTGACAAAAAGAGAATACGACCAAATTTTGGCTCATATGCTGATGGCGAGACCTTTGGGAATTTTAGCTCCAAGACGGTATTGTTCTCGAATAAATTCATTCAAGATAACCCACTCTTTTGGGATGAGGTATTCATCTTGCGAGAAGATGTGTTTTCTGTTATTGCACCACATATTGACAGAGATTACTTTTGGGTTGCATGGAAAGAAGTGACGTAGCTTTACCATGGTGCTGATTTTTCATTTTACGAACCTGTTCTTTGACAATTCGCATAACAGCTTCTTCTTAAGTTAATGCCGGGTGCCCGGGTTGAGAGGCCCTGAACTTGGGTGCCACTGCTCTGTGAGTTTGCCCTTACCCACATTTTGGTGGTGATTGGGCGAGTTGGTAGCCTTCGACGAGGCGGGTCAGTGACGTAGGCTGGGTTGAGCGATTTAGCGAAACCCAGCGTCGAGCGATACTGGTCATTCGAAAGCGTTTTTTGGCAATTCGTGAGTAGCTTTGATTGCTGTCGGTCGCGAACCTGCAGGAGAACGATGATGTTCTCTCCCGGTTCACGTACACATACGACCCCGTCGGCAACCGCCTGAGCGAAGCCCGCGAAGACAGCGACCTGCGGCTGTTTGTGTACGATCCCACCAACCAGCTCATCAGCGAACGCCGCACCGACGGCGACAGCTGGGAAACGCTGACTGCCGACCAGTGGGGGGACCTGTCCGTCCTCGGCTGGGGAACCCTCCCCCCCTCGGGTTCGACGCTGGTGATGAGAATCTGTATCGCTATGTCGGGAACAATCCGATGCGCGGCACTGATCCGAGTGGCATGGCGGACACTTGGTGCGAATGGCTATTCGGTCCCAGCCAGAACGTGTGTGGCAGCAAAACAGACCTCATGAATCAGTTGAATAATCCGAAAGGATTCGTACCGGCCTACGATCCGGAATCAAAGAAGCTGGACGAAGCGATTCAACGTGCTGAAAAAGCGAAAGGGCTTGCCAATCAAATTGCAAATTCAATTGATCAGGCTATTTCCGCGGCCAATTCCGCGAGCCAGGTCGGTCAATCAGCTGTGAAGTGTGCATTCGACTGGGCAGCCAGCTTGGCTCCATTGCTGGGCGATCTGAAAGATTGGCAGGAGGCGATTACCGGACAAAACCTGATTACCGGAGAAACACTGAGCACAGTTGACCGCGTCGTCACGGCGCTTGCGGGAATTGTTCCTATTTTGCCTGCCAAATGGCTCCGAGAAATTCTTGCCATTCTGAATCGAGTCTATGAATGGCTCAAAGCGCAGTTGAAGACCTGCACAACCCAGAGTCGGGCGATCAGTGCGATCCTGAAGAAGCTGGAAGAATTGATCGACGCCATTCGAAAAAGACTGGGGAACAAAGACACACCGGAAGATTTTCCGCCTCCGACATGTTCGAAGAATCCACCAACATGCCCTGCGGTCATACCGACCCCGGATGACTTGCCCAAGGGACCAATGCCGCCGCTGAATGACAATGGGTTTGGTCTTCCATATGGAGCACTTTCGAACATTGGCAATGAATTGAGCTCGTTGATTTTGAAAGGTTGGCGAAAAGGAAAAGGTAGCATCCATTTCGAAAAGCATGGCGCCGAAATGGGATTCAGCACGCTAAAACAGTACACAGACGCTGCAATTGAATTTGCAAGAAAATGCGGAAATATAGTTGAAGCTAAAGTCGGAAACATTCTCTTCAAGTATGATTACGATACGAACTGGATATTGATCGTAAGCTCCAAAGAAAGAACAATCATTACATTTTACAAAGCAAAAGATGGATACAACTCATTTCTTGAGGCACTTAAACAACACATAGACGTACTGGAGAACCTGTAATGAAATATACATGTCCAATTTGCGGCCATAAAACCCTAGATGCCCGTTGCGATTGGGACGTGTGTCCAATCTGCTTCTGGGAGGATGACGTTTTAGAGAACAAAGGCGATCGAACGAGTTCTGCAAACCAGGGGCTTCGAATATCTGAGGCTCAAGCAAATTACATGGTTTTTGAAAGTTGTTCAAAAGACCATGAGCGATCTGTTAGAAGTCCACTGCCTCACGAAGAACTCGATCCTAATTGGCAACCACTTCCAGAGGCGATTGTTCTGGCAGAATCAATACGTTCAAAACTAGATAGTGGTACTAAATGAAATTACGGCAGGGTGGCCGAGGCTGGACGTAGCGTAGCGAAGGAAGCCCCGGTCGAGCGCGTAGCGGAGAGAGAGCTTGAGTTGAATTCGCTGAGTTTGAGCTCAAAATCTACCAATAAGGTTTGACTGTTCTCTGGCAATTTACTTTGCAGTTTCCATGGAATTGGTGTCCCGCTCCCAATTTGGAGCGGGACACTCGCTTACGCGTCGTGCTCTGATGACTTGCAACCATGCTGAATGTTTTATGGAGAAGAGTTCGTGTTGAGACCGCGATCTTGAGTCACGACAGGGAGGACTAGCCATACCGGTGCTCTTGATAGGCGCTGGATTGTGGACTTATGTTCGCGGAGTTGATATTTCAGCAGGCGCAGTAAATGAGCACAATGGCGGAGTTCAACACAGAGATTACACTAATCAGACGTTGGACTGGGTTACGGGAGACAAAGAAGCTAAATAGCTCCACATCGTTTCCGGAGCGTCGTTTTCGATTGGTGTAGGAACAAAAACAGGCTTGGTCTACGTTGGGGAGGTGTACCACCACTTCCCTTTCGAGGAGTCAAGCCATGGATGGCAGTATCCAGCTCACAGCTCAGGAACGCAAGATGCTTTTGCAGGCCTATCGCTCTGGAGCCGATCTCTCCACTTCTCGACGGGCTCATATTGTTCTGCTCCGGGCCCAAGGCCTGACCTGGCAGCAGATCAAAACCGTGCTGTTTTGCAGCTTCGACCTGATTTCGACCACGTTGAAATTGTTCACGCAAGGGGGAGTCGCTGCTGTTCTGCAAAAACCGTCTCCGCAGCGTTCCTTTCCAGTCTGGATGACACAGGTCCTGCGGTGGGTCACTCAGTCCACTCCCCGGGATTTTGGATATTTCCGCTCCCGCTGGTCCTGTGAAACGCTCGCTCACCTGCTGGCGTTTGAAACCGGCCTGCGATTGAGCGGAGAAACGATCCGCCGGGGACTGCATCGGCTGGGCTTGGTCTGGCGTCGCCCCCGTCCAGTGGTCGGCCCGGTTGATCCCCAGCACGCTGAGAAATTTCAGGCAATCCAACATCTTCTGAAGAATCTTTCCCACAACGAAGTCGCCGTCTTTCAGGATGAAGTGGACCTGAATTTGAACCCCAAGATTGGCAGCATGTGGATGAAGAAAGGTCAGCAGGCCGAGGTGGTCACGCCGGGGAACAATCAGAAGTGCCATGTGGCAGGCTCGCTGATCTGGGGGACGGGAACACTGCTGGTGAGTCGTCCCTGCTGGCGACGAAACACGGTCCAGTTCCTGGCCCATCTGGACGACCTGCGTTTCCGACTCAGGAGCTTCCGGAAGATCCATGTCATCTGTGACAACGCCAAATTTCATGACTCGAAAGCGGTGAAAGCCTATCTGCAGAAATGGAGTCACCGGATCGAAGTCCATTTTCTTCCCAAGTATGCTCCGCAGTCGAATCCCATTGAACGAGTCTGGTGGCACCTGCACGAGACGATCACGAGAAACCACCGCTGCCAGACCTTGGAAGAACTGATTGACCAGGCGTACGAATGGTTCGAGGTGAATAATAATCACTACCTCGACATGCGACACTCCTTCGCCAAAGCCGCTTAAAACTCACTCCGAGGACGTGGAGGTCCTATTTAGTGACTGGATCGTCTTTGCATTGGATACTGGCGTCATCGCAGTTGATTTCGGCGTTGCAGGATGGATGTTCTTTAAGAAATTCGGAAGACAGAAGGTTCATGTTAGGGATTGGGGACCAGCTGGCAGCGGCTCGCCAAGTGCAGGTGGTCAGTTAACAGACAATGCTTGTGGCATGGCTTGTGGCCAGCATGTCCTAGGTGATGCTGGAATTGACGTTTTTCAATCTAATCTTGCGACAGGCTTCTTCGGTGGTTTGACACCTCAGGACCTTGCAGCGAACATAAATAAATTCCAACCGGGCTGGGTCGGTGGGTTTGTCAACCGTTTAAGCAAGTCGTCGATATTAAAATTGTACAGCTCAAGCGGAAAATTTATTGCGAGATTCGGCGGTGTAAAGGGGCACTTCGTAGTTGTCACTGAAGTAACCGCTGATGTTGTTAAATACTGGGATCCAAAGGGTGGTGTATGTGCTCAGATGGCTATTGACGAATTCTTGGACATAATGACAGGTATCGTGCACAAG
Organism: Planctomicrobium stercoris; assembly: GCF_051465655.1. Taxonomy (NCBI): domain Bacteria; kingdom Pseudomonadati; phylum Planctomycetota; class Planctomycetia; order Planctomycetales; family Planctomycetaceae; genus Planctomicrobium; species Planctomicrobium stercoris. The sequence goes on from NZ_CP195791.1 coordinate 5,330,982, forward strand.
GGGAACTGATTTGGTAGATTTGGTCATGAATGATATAAAAGAGATTGTCGTTAAATTTCACAGCAAAAAACTGCTGAACACAGTTGACACAAACATGCTTCTTTCTGAGATATTTGCAGAGTTTGGTGATTCTGTGTCGGTTTGCTTCAAGCTTATGGACGACGACGAGAGAGCGTCTTCTGAGAAAGTATTAAACGACATAACCTATGTTGAAGACCGCTTCTGGGTCCTGCAGCCGACCGATCTCGGAGATGTTCGGAGATCAGATATAGAGAACAATGCGATCCGAAAGGGGCGCAAGTAACGCCTGTAGGGGCTTGACCTCAAAGTTACCCACATTTTTACGTTTGGGTTTGTCATTTTTGACAATGCCGGGGTGCACGGATTGAGAAGCCCTCAATTTGGGTGCCACTGCTCTGCGAGCAGTTCTGAACGTCAAGTGAATACGATTTGTTCTTTGGGAATCAGAATTGGCTGGGTGGCATGTTTAATAGATGAAACTGGTGCCATGCTCATGTCGCGCCAGCAGCATGAGCATGGCTAACGGGGCTGAAGGTTGAGAGGGGGTGTGGCAATTCGGGATTCGTTCCCGCGTCGCAGAGCGGGCTGTTCTAATGAAGGTCGCCACGCCGCTATTTTGTGCCCCCTGCGATAACAGCTGTTCTAATTGAAAGACAAAGTGATCACTGAGTCGCTGGCGCAGTGGACGAATTTCACAGATCATCCATCTCCTGCTCATGAGGAACGTTCAACATGCTGAACCCCAGCGGATGCTGCCTGGGCTGCGAGAAGTTTCCCTCGCAGTGGTATTTACACCTGAATGGGATCGGCCTGTGTGAAGGTCATATCAATGACGATGTGTTGATGATCCGGGAGTCCAGTTCTCCCGTTCGCTGGAAAGGCCAGGGGACGTTCAACTGTGGGGACGAGTTCAGCATCACGGTCACCTGCGAAGAGACCTGTGTGATCACGGTGGCGGCTTCACTCCCGTGTGCGACCCTGCCGCTGGAGTGCGACGTTTTCAGCAAAGACTGTTCGGGGCCGATCCCGGTGTTCACCTTTGCATGCTGGTCCGACAATGTCAGCAATTGCGTATGCTGTCCCGGAGGCGAAGGGGGACTGGGGGGATCCAACGAAACGACGACCACCACCAGCACGACTCCGCCTCCCGATCCGACGGGAGCCTGCTGCATCGATACCGAAGGGGCTGGAGGCTGCCTCGACAACCTGACCTTCCTCCAATGCCTGGCCCAAGTCCCACCGGTGGCATGGTACCAGGATCTGGCCTGCGGAACGTTCACGTGCCCTTCTACCACGACGACCAGCACATCCACAAGTACGTCGACCACATCCACGACATCCACCACACCGGCGCCCCGAGGGGCCTGCTGTTATGACATGGAAGGAACGCCAGCCTGCGTGGACAATGTGACGCAAGCGACCTGTGATTCCCAGATCCCTCCGTCCATCTGGTACGAAGGGGAAAACTGTGCCTCCATTCCCTGCGTTACGACGACCACTTCGACAATGACGACCACCACTCCTGCCGCTACAACCACGACGACCACCTCGGAACCCACATCGACCACTTCCGGTCCGACGACAACGACATCCGGGCCTACGACCACGACCTCGAGTCCGACAACGACCACGTGGGGTCCGACGACAACGACTTCTGGACCGACAACCACCACATCGAGGCCCACCACATCGACATCCAGCACCTCATCGACCCCCTATCCTTTTCTCTGAACTCATCAGCTTTTGATCGAGCTTGAGAGAGATCCTGAGTCATAAGCAACAGGCTGGCCCTTCCCTGGCGAATTTTGCCCGGCCAGATTGAAGTGTAATTGGCCCGAATGTCTTGAACGTGAACGGAACCTGCGGATGCCCGGAACCGATGCGGAATGTTGCTCAGTGGAGACCCCCTTACGGGCAGCCCGAGGTCTGCCGGTGCAGGATCTGACGTTGGCGGCGATGGAACAGACGCTGCGCGGGGGACGATTCGATCCCCTGTTGATCGAGACCGTGTCGCGAGGGCTGTTCAGGTCCTCTCGGCATGTCCTGATCGTGGGGGATGCGGGGGTGGGCAAAACCACCTTGCTGCAGGAACTCGCCCGACAGGCAACTTTAGGGGACCATCCCCATCTCGGCCAGCGGAGGTTTCTCGCGGTCGATTGCCGTCGCATCCCCTCAGGGGACGGCACTGCGTTTCTGGATGGGGTGATGGCAGCCGCAGTCCGGGAGCCGCAGACCATCTGGTGCCTGGACAACCTCGGAAACCTCTTCCAACACAATCGCCAGGCGATCAGCAGCATCTTCCGGGACCTGCTGGAGCAAGCGGAGGGGGGAATCATCGCCACGGTCTCCCCCGAGGAGTTTGCCCAGCTGCTCTCTTCCGATCCTCAGCTGATCCAGAGATTCACCCGGATCAATCTGGAGGAGCCGGGAGAATCCGCGGTGCAGGAGATCGTCCAGCAACAGGCTCAGCTGCTGGCTAAACAGTTTGGGCTGATCATCTCTCCCGAGGTGGTCGAGCGAACCATTGTGCTGACATCGAATTTCCTGCTCAGTGAACGGCAACCGGCCAAGTCGATCCGCATGCTGCAGCGGGTCTGCGAGGACCTGCAGTTCAATCGGACACAGCTCGCCCATCAAGTAGAAGAGCTTCAACTGGGGGACGTGATCCAGGCCCTGTCGCAACGGACCGGCATTCCAATCGAGACGATTGCCGGAGAATCCCGGGAAGAAAACCTGGAATCTGCCTTGATGGATGCCGTCGTCGGCCAGGACCGTGCCATTCGGGAAGTCGCTCGGGAACTCAAGCTGATCAAGGCGGGTCTGAACGAACCTGGCAAACCCGCCAGCGTGATGCTCTTTGCCGGGATGACCGGCGTCGGCAAGACGGAACTGGCCAAGCGGATTGCCGAGCTGTACTCCTCATCCCGGCGGCTGCAGACCTACACGATGGCCAACTTCACGGAGCCACACAGCGTCAGCGGCATCATCGGTGTGCCGCCGGGGTACGTGGGCTATGAAGATGGGGGCCGACTGATCAATGAGCTCAACGCCGATCCCTACTCGGTCATTCTGCTGGATGAAGCGGAGAAGGCGCACCCTAACGTCTGGAAACCGTTCCTCAATCTGTTCGATGAAGGCTGGATCGTCGACCAGCGAGGAGTGAAAGCCTACGCCGATCGCGCAATCTTCATTCTGACCACGAATGCCGGTGACCGGAACATCGCCCAGATGACCAGGAGCGGCAAGAGCAGCGAGGAGATCACCGAGCACGTCAAACAGGCCCTTTCCAAGGTCCGTCACGAACGTTCCACTCAGCCGGTGTTTCCTCCGGCGTTCCTGGCGAGAATCGGGCGGATCGTCGTATTCAACCCACTGGATGAGGCAGCCATGATCGGCATCGCCCAGCGAGTCTGCCGCAGAACAGAACGGCTCTGGCTGCAGAAACGCCATCAACAACTCACCATGACACCAGAGGTGATCGCATGGATCGGAAGAAAAGGGCATGAGTCCAACGAACGCTCTGGGGGCCGCGAAGGAGGACGGATCATTAAGAAGCTGGTCAGCGATGAAATCGAATGCCGAATCCAGTCTGCCGCGATCGCCCATTCATCAAAACACCACTCGTCCGAAACGATTCAGGTGATGATTGAAGGAGACGAGATTCGCGTTGAATTCAGCCCAGACGTCTGCAGCGATCATTCCCTCCGGATGAGTCCCCATAACTTCTGAGCTTCCGGGAACGTTCGCTTCGACATTCTGACTGCCTCACTGTCAAACACCTTGTATTTTCGATCAAAAGGAACGGGCCCATGCCACTCACGGGAAAACGAGCTTTGGTCACGGGGGCAGGAACAGGCATCGGACAGGGGATTGCCTTGGAGTTGGGTCGTCAGGGGGCAGATGTCGTCGTCCACTATTGTCACAGCGAGGCCGGAGCACTCCAGACCGTCGAACAGCTGCAGAACATGGGCCGACGGGCAAAGACGGTAAGAGTGGACTTTCGAGAGACAAGTCAGGTTCCGCAGCTTGGGGTAGCAGCCCTGGAGTTCCTGCAAGGACTGGACATCCTGGTAAACTGCTCCGGCGTGACCATGAATCTCCCGTTCGACGCGATCACGCCCGGCATGTTCGAAACCCTCTACAACATCAATGTCCACGTTCCCTACTTTCTGACGCAGGCGGTGCTCCCGGCGCTGCTCGAATCACAGGGGAATGTCGTGAACATCACGTCCGTGCATGCCTACGAAGGAATGCGGGAACACTCCATTTATGCCGGGACACGCGGGGCGATCGTGTCATTCACGCGCCAATTGGCAATCGAATTGGCACCGCGAGGAGTGCGTGTGAACGGGGTCGCCCCCGGGATGGTTCCTGTCGAGCGATATTACCGTTCAATCCCTGAGTTCGATCCGAACGGTGCCGGGAAGCTGCTCCCGATCGGACGGGCAGGAACCGTGGAGGACATTGCCCGCGTCGTTTCATTTCTTTGCCGGGAGGATGCCGCGTTCATCGTCGGGCAAACGATTGTTGTCGATGGGGGGACGACCTCCTGGATGCCATTTCACACGGAGGAGTTCGGAGGTCCGCTCCCCTATCGATTCGGAGCGGAATATGTTCCAGATCTTCCTCCCCGATGAACCACACTCCTCAGAGGCGATCCTGCGAGCCTCCATCTCGGTTGGCTCCTGCAGTTCTGCTCGGTTCCAGTCAGACACAATGAAACTCGAAAACCTCCATCCGTATTCCAGCGGGGGCCATGTCCGTGAACACGCGTTTTAATCCGACCGCCAATGGGTTTCTGCATCTGGGACACTTGTACCTGATTCTGGTAAACCTGGAGGCGGCCCGCTCGACCGGCGGCCGGTTCATCGTGCGATTTGATGATGACCAGCCTTACTGGCGGGATCGCCTGGGAGAGGAACGCATCCGGTTCTATTGTCAGGGAATTCGCGAAGATCTGGAATGGATGGGTGTCTGTCCCGACCTCTTCAGCCATGAGAGCCTGGATCGGGAACAGAATGAAGCGTTCCTACGTTCTCACGGCTTGGAGCAAATCCCGCCTGTCGCTGAGGATTGTCGGTTTGTCACTCCGCAGATCCTCAATTGTGATCGCCCCTACCCATATGTCCCCTACCTGACAGCGGTCAAAGTGGCACAAGATGCCCGCGAAGGCTGCGATCTGCTCATCCGGGGAGATGACCTGGTGACGGAGTTTTCGTTGTACTGCTGGTACTGTGACCGACTGCGGTTACCCATCCCACAGTTTCAGTATGTGCCGAAGTTGCTCGCTCAGAATGCGGATCTGGCCGATGTCTCGAAAACGTCGGGAAATTACAAGATCCGTGATTTTCGAGATCGTGGTTCCTCTCCCCAAGATGTCGAACAAATGCTGGCTGTCGCCTGCCTGAAAGAGCCTGAAGCAGGTTGGCACGTTGACAATCTGAAGCACCGCCCCAGCCTGGATGCGGCGATGGCAGAACAAACACTGCTCTGATTGACATCCAGATGTTGCATGATGCAACGGCAGATTCGAGAAGGCTTTGAACGGGAGGCAGAGGATGGGTGTCATCATGCTCGACTACGGTCGAAGCTTTGACCTCGAGGCGCTCCACCGTCTCGCTGAGGCCGGCTGCCGGGATATGCTGCTATTCGATGCTTGGCACCGACACGAACCGGAAGATGGAGTCTATGAGCTGGAGACTCTGATCGACTACGCGCGCACCTGTCGCGAACTGGGGATGCAACTCCGGGTGCAGACTCCGATCGGAGTTCCCTCCTGGTGTCCCCGGGATTGGTTTCTGCAGAATGCGGAGGGGAGCCGCAATGACTTTACGGAAGTGATGGCCCGGTATCCCGTGGACGATGGGGTTCCCAACTTCGAACGCCTGATCACTGAGGCGCAGCGGTTTTTGTCTTACTGGATTCCGGAAGCGGAGGCAGCGGTCCACCGCTACGTCTCAAAGCTCCGCACAGTACTCGAACCGGAAGGAGCGATCTGCATCAGTTCCATCGGCATCTGCGGCGAATACCTGTTCCCCTCCGTCTGCTTCTACGGATTCGGGCCGATACCCCCAGATGACTCCCGATGTGTTGAGGTCTCGTCCACGGACGATCAGAACTTCCCCCGGTCTCATGCCGATACATCGCTGCAATTCGATCATGGCCCAGACTTCCGGGCGAACATATTTCCGAATTGCGTCCACAGCATCTTCGGAAACAGGCTTCACTGGAGGCATTTCCTTGGCTTTTGTCCGCCCCTTCTTCACTCATCCAATGCCACGGGTTAGTACTGCCTGGATGCTGGGAACTCCGTGAACCAGTTCTTCTTCAAGTGCCCAGCGGTACATTCTTTTGGGTCTTCCCGGAATTTTGTGGGTGAGGTTGTTTGAATCTGGCGGGAGTGTGGTCAGTTTTGGAAGCTGTTGTTCATGAACACACTTTCTGAGCATTACGGGTTGTTGCTGGGGCTGGACCGGTCCTGGCGGGTGGTGGATGTCGATCTCTCGCTGGAGGAGAAGCGGGTTCAGATTCAGATTGAGCATGTGCCGGGAGCAGCAGTCTGTTGTCCGGAATGTTCGGCGGTGCGGCCGCTGAAGGATCATGCTCCGCAGCGGTCCTGGCGGCATCTGGACACCATGCAGTTCGAGACCCTTCTCACCGCTCGCATCCCTCGCACCGAGTGTCCCGACTGCGGAGTGAAGACGATTGAAGTCCCCTGGGCCGAGCCGCACGGACGGTTCACATTGGTGTTCGAAGCCTTTGCCGTTCGTCTGCTGCAGGTGGCCAGCAGCATCGAGAAGGCCCGGCTTCATCTGCGGCTGAGCTGGATGAGCGTGCAACGGATTATGGACCGAGCGGTCGAACGGGGATTGATCACTCGAGACCTGACAGACATCAGGCATGTCGGCCTGGATGAGAAGAGTTTTCTGAAGGGGCAGGACTACGTGTCTATCATGACCGACATCGATGGCAGCCGAGTCCTGGAAGTCTCCCCCGGACGTGACGAAACCGCAGCCGACACGCTGTGGAACACCTTCTCCTGGGAGCAGAAGGAACAGATCGAAGCGGTGGCGATGGACATGTGGCAGGCGTATCAGAACAGCGTGGATGCTCATGCTCCTGATGCAGAAGTCGTGCATGACCGGTTCCACATCGCCAAGCATCTGAACGAGGCTGTCGATCAGGTCCGGCGAGCCGAGCACAAGTCTCTGATGAAAGAGCAGGACGAGACGCTCAAGGGGACACGCTCGTTGTGGCTTTACAACCTGGAGAACCTCAGTGAGCAGAAGCGAGCGGAGTTCGAGCAGATCAAAGGTGCTCAGCTGAAGACGGCTCGGGCGTGGGCCATTCGAGAACAGTTCCGCTGGTTCTGGGACTGCCGGAGTGCGGAGGAAGCGGACGAGTTCTTCCAGACCTGGTTCAGCTGGGCCATCCGTTGCCGACTCAAGCCGATCAAGCGTGTGGCGAAGATGATCAAAAAGCGGATCGACAACATCCTGAGCTGGTTCCGCCACCAGATCAGCAACGCCGCAGCGGAAGGGTTCAACAGCATCATTCAGTCCCTGAAATCCGCCGCCCGAGGATTCAGGAACTTCGCCAACTACCGAACAAGAATCCTGTTCTTCTGCGGCAAACTCAAGCTGCTCCCAGAATCAGCAAGCCATTAAATTGTGGGAAGAACCATTCTTTTGATCACGGAGATCAAGTCGTTGATGTATTTCCTCGCGTGATCTCGTGCAATCAGCGAGTCCCGAAATCGTATGAGCCGCTTGGGGCCAAATTCCACGGCCCGCAGGTCACGACATTCTTCGTTAAGGTACTTCAAAGCATTGCGGACCACATGCAGGTGTCCGGACGGGTTGCCGTCTTTGACGTAGTAACTTTTCGCGTGTCGCCAGTAGAAGACTGTCAGTTGCCGAATCTTCAAGTCCTTCAAAGCGGACGTCTGTTCGCTTTGCCACTGAGAGATGATCTCGGCATATTTTAGGTGCGAGTCTCTCGAACCAAATTTTCCAAGATAGTGGTCTTTGCCGTTGATCGTGACAACGGCCTGCCCGCTCGCCTTATGAGACCGGTACGTTGGAACCCGCTTCGACATTGCAGCACCTTTCGTTATTTCCGGTAGTTAGCCGGTAACACGAATGCTGCACTGCCAGATGACAGGAAATCGTAAGTTACGATTCAGCAACAAGTTGTGGAGTCGGGACAACTGCCGCAGCTTCGAACCTTGGACACCAGCCCGGGATGCGTTCGCCACCGCGTTCTTTGGCCAACGGGAGCCGCACCTCAACGAACTCTGGGCCATGAGCGAGGAAATGGCGTAAACCGTGCTACATCAGAACGTAGTGACCTGTGCGAGGAGAACCGACGAACCGGATCATTTTCCGGTCCTTCAAATCGGAAAGATCGCGTTTGGCCGTTTTCTGTGAGCAGCCGAAGTGTGTAACCACCATGCTGACGCGGATTTCAGTCCCTCGTCGAATCTGCGTCAGCACCCATTTCTGGCGAGCGTTGAGATCGGGGACATCATCAGGGACATCGGGGTCACCAACGGGGACATGATCGGGGACATGGCCGTTGTGATTGGGGTCATCTGGGACATTTCCAGCCCTGGCGACTTCGACCGCGACGGTGCGTCGAGCACCGACCACAACGGTCACCGCATCGCTGATCCGGTAACCGAGTCCCTTGCTCCGGACAATATCCTGGTCGCCAATCTCAACGTGGGCCTCTTCCAGCACGGTGCTGGAGATCCGTTTTCGGAGGTTGTAGATCGCTTCCGAGATCCCGTTTTGGCCCCGGTTACAGCGAACGCCATCGTGTTCTGCCAACTCATCCCCACTGAACGCGGCATATTTTCCCGCTGCAGTTCGTTCGCTGAGAACCGCAAGAATCCGGTGCATCAGCGGAGTGATCGGCACCTCGACATCGCACACCACCAGCCGCTTCTTCAGCAGTTGCATCTCCCCACCCACGAACGGACGCGGTGGAGCCACAGGCTTTTGTCGAACCGCCGCCGACGTCAGGCGACCGGCGCGGCGCAGGGCTTCGGTGATCGCGCCATCCAGCGTCTTCCCCTCCGTTTTGAACGGCTTGGCCACGTAGTCGGCAGCCCCGAGTTTCACGCACTCGACCCCCTGGTCCGGTCCATGATTGCCATAACCCGTGACGACGATCACCGGACCGAGTCGGGCATCCACGAGTTCCCCCAGAAGATTCAGGCCATTTTGGAGTCGGGCAACGCTGCGTTCGGCCCGAACCGGGATCTCCAGGTCGAGCACGAAGTAATCGTACTGCGTCGTGGCCAACTGCCGCCGGGCCTCGTCCTGGCAGCCCGCGGAATCGCAGGTATGACCCAGGGAGGACACAATGTCCGAAATCACATCCACAATGTGCGGGTCATCATCAATGACCAAGGCGTGCAGAGTCATTCTGCTTCCTCTCCCCAGGCTTCCAGGGGCAGGACGATCCTCACTCTCGTGCCTGCCTGAACTTGACTGTCGATGTCGAGAGTGCCGCCGTGCCCCTCGATGTACCGTCGCGCGGTCGGGAGTCCGAACCCCGTCCCGTCATGCTTCATGGTCTTGCGGCCAGGAATGAACTCTCGAATCTGCTGCAGATCCTCCTCCCCAAACCCCACGCCGTTGTCTTCGATGATGATGGAAACTCGGTCACCATCAGTGCTGGCCAGCACTGCAATCCAGAATGGCCGGGTTTCAACGTCCAGCGAACGAAACGCCTCAAAGGCATTTCGCAGCAGGTTCGTGAACACCGACAACACCTGATGCCGGGCGACTTCCAGCGTCAGCGATTCCGGCACCTGCATCCGCAGTTCGATCCGGGCGGGATCGTGGCCAGTCGATGCGAAGTGGCGTCGGGCGGACTTCGCGGCCTCGCCGATCAGGTCGATCAACCGCTCGCGGCGTCGCTGGCTCGGGATCGGCTGGGCATAGGCTCGCATGTCATCGAGGAACTGTTCCAGGTCCGCGAGGCGCGAGGCAATGGCGTCCGCGTGCTGATTCACCAGCTTGCGATTGGGGGAAGTCCCTTTCGCCAATTCCTTCAGCTCATCGGCGTAGTGTTTGATGGGCGTGAGCAGGCCCCGCATGTTGTGGACGGTCCCCCCCACCAGCAGGTCAAAATGCTTCTCGACGATCCGACGGGCCTTGCGGGTCGGCAGCGACCCGTAGAGCCTCTCCATTGAAGTGTAATCCGCCGCCAAGTCCCCCGGCCGCTCGCTCCGGCTCAAAGCGTTCTTTTCCCCGCGTCGTCGTCGATCCAGCGCCCGGTCCGCATCGCGCCGAACAAAGGCATGGGAGTCGCGGCTGAACACTGCCATCAGGCGACTGAAAACAGGCTCGGGGAGCCAGACCAGCGTGGCGGCTGCCCGTCGGCGGACTTGCCATTTCGGGTCTTCCGCCAGTAACTCCACCACGGACAGCAGTTCCGGTGCGGGTGCTCCCGGCGGTCGCCAGTCCAGGGGTAACAGGGTCTCGCGATCGGGCCAGGGGATCGACTCCCGGTCCGTTTCCAATTGCTCCAGATGCGCGGGCCAGTCACGGTCATCGGGGGAGGCATCAGCGTTTGCCATAGCGTTCTCCCCGCTTCCGGAACGCCTCGGCTCCCCCTTCCAGCAACGTCACGATCTCATCTTTGCAGCCATCTACGCCCCCTTCCTTGATCAGTCGGGATCGTGTGCCATCGGAATCGAGCACGATGACCTGTTCGGCATCCCCCAGCACGGGAATGTTCGGATTGTGCGTGACGAGAATAAGTTGACGCTGCTGCTTCACCCGTCGCAGACTCTTGACGACGTTTTCGAAGATGAACCGATTGTCGAGGTTGTCTTCGGGCTGATCGATGATGAGCGGGTTGTCGCTGTCGAGCAGCAGGATTGGCAGAATTGTCGTGCATTTCTGACCGGTGGAGAGTGACGAGGTGTCCTTATAACCCTCGCCATCCTTCAGTTCGATCAACGGTTGGTCGCCGAGTTCGATCGCTTCCAGGCCGTACAAAAACTCTTGGTCCGCCAGCGCAACCGCCACTTTCCCCGCCTGCTCGTGGGACAGTTCCGCACGGTCAATCAAAGAATCTGTGTCGCGGGCACGGACGACTTCGGCCAATTCCGTCGGCGTGAGCGCCGTTGCGATCTTCTGCGCCACGAGGGACTGTTTGACGCCGCTCCCCTTGAGTCGAGACTCCAGCGCAGCGCGATAAAGATCCGTGTTGCCGTACTGGGAAATGGAAATCCGGATCGTGGGGGACAGTGCAGTGTTGATCCGCCCGGCGACTTCCCTCCGAGCGGCAAAACGCTCATCCCGGACATCACACAGCTGTCGCAACAGGCTCATCCGTTCGGACCGCAATTCACCAATGCGGAGTTGCACCTCCTCCAAACGGAACTGGCGGGATAGCAGATGATTGCGTTGTTTCTCCAGCGCGGAACGTTCGGCTGCCTGATGCTGGGCCTGCTGGTGTTTCTCAATGGTCGTCCGGAACGCCAGCTCCTGCTGACGATGACGCTGGGCCAGGTGGGCGATCTGCTGACTGAGGTCGGCATCCAAGGTCGCCAGGCGATCGATAGCCCGGAGGAGCAGCCGATCAACATCGCCGCCGCACGCCTGCCATTGAAGGGTCACTTCCTGAAGTAAGTCGCTGTTCGGACCGCCACTCGTTTCCGCATCGAAGAGCGCCCCAGTTCTTCCCAGCAGACCTCCCTGCAGCTGCCGCAGAGACTGCCCCACCTGCGCAAGCGACTCTTTCGCTCGTTGCAGTAAACGTGATTCCCGGTCCCTCAGCCCTTTCAGGCGATGGGCTTCATTGACCTCCGCCGTAACACCGCCGGCCGGGCCTGCGAATCCCTTCAGCTTCTGTTCGACATTGGGCAACCCTGCCAACTCTTCCTGAATCGACCCCACTTCTTGCTCCAGGGGAATCATTTGATGGGCGTTCACCAGCAGCAGGGAAACGAGCTGCTTCTCACGGGATGCGATCTGCTGGATCGATTCCGACGCGAAACTGTCGATCAGGTCCAACTGAAACAGCGGACGGTCCGCAATCGATTCCACCGCGTTCTGGCCGTAGACATCGGTGCGGAACAAACCAGCTTTCAGATTCAATGAGGCCGCAACCCCATCGGCATCCAGCACAATCGGATCATCCCCAAACGATCGGGTCACCCGGTAAGCGGTCCCATCCAGCGCCCGGATTCCAACTTCAATCCGCCCGCCGTTCAGGTTCCGCTTGATCAGCGTTTCGACACGTTTCCGCTCCTGCGGCGCATGATCGGAACTGGGGAGCGTGTCGAGGGCATAGGCCAGGCACTCGACCACGGTCGTCTTGCCCGTTCCGCGCGCCCCAATGATCGTGTTCAGCCCTGCGCTGAACGTGATGTGCAGTCCATCGAGGAATCCGCCAATGACGGAGAGGTACTCGATGCGCTGGAAGACTGAATTCCCACTCACAAGATGCTCCAGAAACCATCTCTGAAGCGGCCCCAGTGGTCAGGAATCCCGCACGGCTCGTGTCGGCGCAAGCACAAATCGCCGACTGATCTTTAAGTGTGATTGTGAACCCGCGAGAAACACCCACCGAGTTGGCTTCGATGTCCGGCATGACAGAGCCGGCGGGCTGGGTTCCACCGCACAGATGCGGCTTGGGTGGCTTCGCGATGTTGTAATGGATCTCCGGGCATTGTCAAGAATCTGATCGGAAAATACCGATGCGATTTCATGGCGGAGGGGTTCCGGCAGCGATTGTCGGATCGCATCGGAATCGGGCATCCGTCAAAGGTCCGAGGTGCAATGCAGACTTGGAATGTGCGATTTGTCCCAAGTCCTCAACGCGAGCCACCAAGATGAACCCCGAAAAACAAGAACGTATTCGTCAAAAACTCAAGAGTCTGGCTGAAGCTCAGGCGGCCACGATCGAGCTCCTGCAGGACGCGCTGATCCTCATGAGTGAGGAACTCTCCCTCGACCCCATCACTTTTTGGAAATCCCGGGGCACGTTCACGTTCCCCGGGCCCGCAGTGAAATCCGATCTGTTTGACATGGAGATGCTCACGGTCACCTACCAGGAAAAATCGTGCTTCCTGGGGAACACGCTGCCGTTTCGGTTCTTCGTCCGCTTGGCCCGCCGTCCGAATATTTATGTCACCCATGAAGATCTGCTGACGGACGTGTGGGACGGGGTACGGACCGATGAGGCGATTCGGAGCGTTGTCAAAACACTCCGCAGCAAGCTCCGGGAGGCCGACATGGCTTCCCTGGCGGACGCCATCGATGGGGCGGTTCCGGGGCACTACGCATTGAAGCTGGAAAAATAGACGTGGGAAATCACACGCAGATCACACAGCCACCTCCCGCGCCGTCACACAGGCGTGACGCAAACTGAATGCCATGAACGGACGAAAATGGCGCGTTCGCACGAATCCCTCACCCCCCAGCACCGAAACCTGAAATGTTCACCACTGCTCCCCCACCAGCACCAATTCGCGCAGCACAGTACGTGCGAATGTCCACCGAACACCAGCAGTATTCGACGGCCAATCAGGAGGATGCAATTCGCGAATACGCTGACCGCCGTGGCTATGAGATCGTGCGGACCTACGCTGACGCCGGAAAAAGCGGCCTCAACGTTGCCGGCCGGGAACAGCTGAAGCAGCTGTTTGACGATGTTCAAAGCGGGCAGGCCGATTTTCAGGCCATCCTGGTTTACGACATCAGTCGCTGGGGGCGGTTTCAGGATGCTGATGAGAGTGCTTACTACGAGTACCTCTGTAAGCGGGCGGGGATCGAAGTTCATTACTGCGCTGAGCAGTTCGAGAACGATGGTGGCCCCACATCGACAATCATCAAGAGCGTTAAACGGGCGATGGCCGGGGAATACAGTCGGGAACTGTCGTCCAAAGTTTTCCAGGGGCAGTGCCGGTTGATTGAACTGGGATATCGTCAGGGGGGCATGGCGGGATTTGGGCTGCGGCGGATGCTGATCGGCCAGACGGGTGATCAGAAAGGGGTGCTCGCCATTGGCGAACACAAGAGTCTGCAGACGGATCGCGTGGTTCTGGTGCCCGGACCGGAGGATGAGGTCCGCATCGTGCAGTGGATCTATAACGAGTTCATCAGCGGGAAACGCGAATCCGAAATCGCCGCCATGCTCAATGCCCAGGGAGTACGGACCGACCTGGGGCGGACCTGGAATCGGGGGACCGTACATCAGGTGCTGACGAACGAGAAGTATATCGGTAATAATGTTTACAACCGCACTTCGTTCAAGCTGAAGAAAAAGCACGTCAATAACACACCCGAAATGTGGGTCCGATCGAATGAGGCGTTTCCGCCTGTCGTCTCTCCTGAGGTGTTTTACACGGCGCGGGGCATCATTCAGGAGCGCTCCCGGCGGCTCTCGGACGAAGAAATGCTGGCCCGGCTCAAGAGTCTTATCCAGCGTCACGCGCAGTTGTCGAGTCACCTGATCGACGCTGCCGACGATGCTCCCTCCAGCGCGGCCTACCGATTCCGGTTCGGAAGTTTGTTGAAGGCGTACCGGCTCGCGGGGTATGAGCCGGAGCGGGACTTCCGGTACGTCGAAATCAATCGGGATCTCAGGATGCTTTATCCCCGTTTGGTAGCCGATGTGATGCGTCGATTGGATGCCGTCGGAGCGAAGGTGACACAAGACACAACCAGTGACCTGCTCTTGATCAATGGCGAGTTCAGTGCCTCCATGGTCCTGTCCCGGTGCCGGGAAACGCCTGCCGGTTCACTGCGTTGGCTGATCCAGATCAACCGTAGATTGGCACCGGATATCACGATTCTGGTCCGGATGGACGCGGCCAATGCACAGCCCGCGGACTATTACTTGCTGCCGATCATGGATATTGACTCGCCACGGCTGCTGCTCTGCGAAACGAATGGTGCGCATCTGGACACGTATCAGTTCGACAATCTGGATTACCTGGCCGGAATGGCCCGACGAACCAAGCTGGAGGATTTCGAATGAGCGCCAAATTCGACCCCCAGGTGCGGATGATCCCGATCTCGCAGATCAACATCCTGAATCCGCGTGAACGCGGGAAGAAGAAGTTTGCCCAGATCGTTTCCAACATTTCCCACATCGGCCTGAAGAAGCCGATTACGGTCTGCCAGATCAGCGGCAGAAATGGTGATGCCCGATACGATCTCGTCTGCGGACAGGGACGACTGGAGGCCTACATCGCATTGGGGCAAACGGAAATTCCGGCGATCGTCGTCGAAGGGACAAAGGAAGACCTGCTGCTCATGAGCCTGGCTGAGAATGTGGCACGGAGACAGCACTCCTCGGTCGAACTGGTCCGAGAAATCAGCGCGCTCAAAGAGCGGGGTTACTCCCATACGGAGATCGCTCGGAAAACCGATCTGGCCACATCCTACGTCAAAGGGATCCTGCAACTGCTGTCGAAGGGGGAAGAGCGTTTGCTGCAGGCGGTGGAGAAAGGTCAATTGCCCCTGTATATCGCGATCACGATTGCGACATCGGATGACAAATCCGTCCAGCGCGCTCTGCAGGAGGCCTACGAGCGGAACGATCTGCGCGGGAAGTCACTGCTGCGGGCCAGGAGACTCATCGAGAACCGGAGAACGCGCGGGAAGAAGCCGCGTGGTGCCCCCCGCAAGTCTCCGGACGCGGCGGTATCGACAGAAGATCTGCTCAAGACGTTTCAGAACGAAACTCTGAAGCAAAAGATGATTATTCAAAAGGCGAAGATCTGGGAAACGCGACTGCTGTTTGCGGTCTCGGCACTGAAGCAGCTGTTCCAGGACGAACATTTCGTCACGCTGCTGCGTGCCGAGCACCTCGATACCCTTCCGCAGTACCTCGCCGAACAGTTGGGAGGTTCGGAAGCAAAATCATGAGCAACAAACTGCGACTGGCGTGTGACACGGAGATTTTGGTTCTTCCACTGCCAAAGATCCTCCCGTTGCACAAACTCGACGACTCCGTCCGCAAGACGTCGAAGTACAAGTGCATTGAGGCATCGATCCGGGAACTCGGATTGATCGAGCCGCTCGTGGTGTTCCCACAGGCAAGTTCGGGCGGCTGCTATATGCTGCTGGATGGACATGTCCGCCACATGATTCTCAGGGATCTGGGCGAAGTTTCCGCCAAGTGCCTGGTCGCCACCGATGATGAGGGGTTCACATACAACCATAAGATCAACCGGCTCTCGGCCATCCAGGAGCACTTCATGATCATACGGGCCATCAAAAACGGTGTGTCGGAGGACCGCATTGCGCGGTCACTCAACGTGGATGTGAACACGATCCGCCAGAAGCGGGACATGCTCGATGGAATCTGCACGGAGGTCGTACAGATCCTCAAGGACCGCACGGTGGCGGGCAAAACGTTCCGGCAACTGCGACGGCTCAAGCCGATTCGTCAGATCGAGGTGGCGGAGCTGATCTGCGCGGCGGACAATTACTCCGAGGGATACGTGAAGTGCCTCGTGGGCGCGACACCCCCGAATCAGCTGGTCGATGAGGAGCGTCCAAAGGAGGTTCGCGGACTGTCGCCCGAAGACGTGTCCCGCATGGAACACGAAATGGCGACCTTGGGGCGCGAATTCAAGTTGATTGAAGAGTCCCACGGGAAAAACGTGCTGAACCTCGTAATCGTCAACGGTTACCTCAAGAAGCTCCTCGACAACGCCCGCATCGTGCGGTTTCTGTCGCAGAACCACCCGGAGATCCTGACGGAGTTCCAGAAACTGGTGGAGGCTCGCAATCTTCAGGATGCAATGGGCAACTGATCCCGTTCCACGGAAACGATGCACACTCAAGTATCCCCGAGCTTACAAGACGCTCGCTCCTGACAGGATTTCATTGGGCCCGCTGATAACAACACACGACCTCTTCTTTGATCAAACCCTTATGTCCACTGCGCTTTGGAGCGAGCAATCGGTCCCGGATGTGATCGCGAAACGTGTCGACGGGAGCGAATCCTCGTGCGGCGAGCATCCTTTGCAAGACCTCCCAGGTACGAATCCGCAGGCCGGAAACGAGATTGTCGCCACATACCAGTACGAACTTTCCATTTGGTGCGAGGCACCTCGCAACCGCGTCAAATGCCGTATCCATATCATAGAGGTAGCGGTGAACAACTGCCGCAAGTCGTGGTGATCGTAGTTCCATACTTCGAAGCCCGCGAATCATCGTTCGGAACACTGCACGCCTCTCTTCGCCAATACCCCCAAGCAGCGTTCCTCGATCCGTGCCAATGAACTTGTCCTTCACGCTGTCCACCCGAAATGGCAGCAGACCCTCCAAGACGTGCAGTTCGAGTTTGAAGTTGCGAAAGTAGTCCTGCGCGTTGATGTAGGGTGGAGATGTGACAACGTGGGAATAGAAGCCGAGCTTCTTTCCAAGCGTTTCGTCACGAACGAAATCTGCCATCAACACGGTCGATCCGTTGATAACCTTGCGACCGCCGTAAAGGCCCGACAGTTCGGCCAAGGTGCTGCGAACGGTTACATATGGGTCGTAATGCCGGCCACGTCGCTCCTCGCGAGCGGTCGCAGAAATGAATGGCTTGGGGCTTCGTTGATCAGCCCTTGAACAGAGCCGCACCGACAAGGCTAGACTAAGAAGAACGACCGCCTTTTCGTCGATAGGGGCATCGTGCGCAGCCAGAAGGCCGGCCCGCAGGCGCTCGAATTTGTCGAGCGTCTTTGGAGTGAACCAAAAGCTCTTACCTGTCCAATCGATTTTCGCCGGCTTTCGCGTCGCAATTGCTCGCCGAATCGCTGTTTCCGCAATATCCCGAGCCACGTCGCAGTCGAAGCCTCGCAGTTTGGTGCGAGACAGGAGTACTCCTATAGGATTGATATCTACTCCCGTTACTGCGATTCCGGCACACGATGCAGCCCTGAGGACCGCGCCAGAGCCACAGAACGGATCGAGCAGTCGCGTGGCGTCCTTTGCATAGCGCACGATAAGGTCGTCCGCCAAACGGCCGACCATCTTCGCCGGGTATCGATCGAGGCGGGTGGGTAATCGCATCGCTATTGACGTGCCTTCAGAATCCAGGATTTCCCAATTCCATGTGAAAAAAAGGATTGGTTGTGGCGCAGTGGACTGGCATAGATCACGGCGGGCGGGTCATGCGCTTCACGAAGATATGCGAATAATCCGAGCGTTTGAGGCTTTGTGCCCAACGGGCTAATGACCACAGCATTCGGGCCACGCCGCACATTGTCGACAAAAAGTTGCTGCAATAGGTTGGTGGTATCCTCAGGGTCAAGGGCGTCTGATTGCTGACAAGGCTCGTCGCCCGTCAGGCTGAGCAGATCGCGATTGAAGATCTGGGTACGCCCCTCCCATTCCGGCCGGAACGGTGGCGAGGGAATGACGATCGTCGTGTGCATCGGCTGCACTTGCTCGTAAACGGCTAAGGCACGGTCCCCTTCATATCCGAGAAAAAGGACGAGGTGAACAGGGCGGCTGCAATCGGCAACACCGGGAGACCCTGGTATCTGCTGGAGCGATTCAAGTCCAAACGTCAGAGGGATGAATTCTGAAACGACGTAGTCCTCGGGTTCGCTGTAGACAATGGTCAAACGCCCCCATGCGGACATGTCATCACACCAGCGCAACAGCATGAGTAGGTGCCGCTTGGTGAATACCGATATGTCGATGACGATGGGTGCTTGCTGATCCAAGACGAACCGCGTCAAACTGGTGATTTGCTGCCGGAGACAGTTGGCGGGATCCTTTTCACTGCACTCGATCACTTCGAATGCCAGATGGCGCGAGACAAGCTCTTCTCGGCAGTGCGTTAGGTGATCATCGCGGCGAGCGTTGCTTCCCGCATAAGTGCCAAGAAGCGTGTACTGCGGCCGCCACCCTCCCATCCGATCGATAACACCCCGACAACGATCCTCCTCAGTCACGCATGTGACAAAGACCGCCCCTGCTGGCAGCCGTTCGTGAGAAAGTTCAAGCTTCATCGGTCGTCCCTCCTTGCCCAAACAAAGAGGGCCCCGTCTTTGCTGGTGATGCACCGGCCCACAATCGCTTCAAGTGCGCGAGCGTCTCCGATCGGGTGTTCGGATCAATCAGGCGTCGCATGTCAGCACAAGTAATCGGAGTCCTCCAGCGCAATCGCGGACTGATCTGAAGCGCGGGGCCAAATAGCCGGCAGATGTTGATCTCGATTGGCTGCGGATCGGAGTCGTGCTTCGGCCGAAATGCCGGGAACCCGTCCTTGGACTGAAAAATGCCCTCGCGCACCGCGACGGTCAGAATGCGCCTGACGTCTGACATATCCGGCTGGCTCAGACGTTCTGGGTCAGTGAGCGTGAGACGAGCGGCTTCCGGCTCGCTGCCGTGTTTGAGGAGCTTGTGCCTCAGGGCGTCGCCAACATCCAACAACAGGTATTTAATCACCTCGCCGTCCGCTTCGACGTTGCGACTCAATGTGGCGATGTTATGCCGGGAGACGATGTGGACAGCTCGTGATTGGAGGTCCGGCGCGATCTCAAGTCGCATTCCAGTCGGTGCTCCGGATGGAAAACCAAGATGGAATGCGACTCCGAGAAACTCCTGGAAGTACCTAATGACTCCCGAACTCAGGAACACCAGATCGTCCGTGCCAGAGAATCGCTTGTCGCGCCTCCTGCCTCTTCTCCCGTACAAGCAGCGGTAAATGGCCGCTTCGCCGTAGTAAGTTAGCTTCTCCCGCTGCCGGCGCGGTTCCCATGACTCGAACTCCTCTGGTGTAATCTTGCAAAGGCGCAGTACCTCAACGCGCCGATCTTCCTCGGCCACCTCGGATTCCAGATTCCGAGGGAGCAACGTCTCAAGCGGCGTCTCGATAAACCCGTTGCTCGCGAGGGTGTTCCGGACGAACGTCTCTAGCAGCTGCTGGTAGGCCGCCAGCTGATGGCTGTCCTCGACGTCGTAGACCAGTGGAATTCGAGTGTAGTCGTGAATCTCCTGCAGCTCCTGGCCCATTACCGTGGCCGATGTGTCGGCCGTTCCCAGTTTCTTCGCAATTTTTACCGTGAGATCCGGCGCAGCCAGTTTCACGAGTCCATTGACGATCCGCTGCTGAAACGGGAAGAGGTTCTCATACTCGTCAAGCAGCACGGCAAACAGGGTGGTCGCCAGCGGAGTGACTTCCTGTCGGATAACCCGCAATGCGTTTCGGAGAAGCGTGATGTCGAACGTCGTGAAGGGGACGAGAGGAGATTCTCCGTAGATGAACCTCCTCCTGATGAAGTCGGCGATCTTTCGATGGGCGTCACCGAGCTCATCGCGCACGATATTCAATCGCGCAAACCGTGACCCATCTTCCGAAAACAGCAATCGTCCCAATGCATTGGCCAGTCGCGATTCAGTCGCGGCGTTACAGGAGAGCAACTGGTGCTCAATGCAGTACTCCAACTCCGAAACGAGGCTTTCGAGGACCGCAATGAAGATCTCCTGGGCAGAAATGTCGACGACAGGGAAGTCGGCGGCCTGCGCGCCAAAGTATGGGTCAGTACTCGCGGAGAGCGGAAGTCCGGCGTTACACAGTGCGCCGCGGGTGAGCTTCAAGTACGAACCGAAAATGGTAATCGTCTTTGGGGCCGCCGCCCTCGACAGGTAATTCCTGCCCCGAAGGGACAAGAGCAGCATTGATTTGCCCGTTCCGCGCGACCCCTCAAGAAGACACGGCTTCATGTCTTCGAGCGCCCCAACTTTGCTGGCATCGGGCGGCGCGAAGGTTCTCGCTAAAAGGTCCGGGCTATCCTCGAAGAACTCTGCACGGACGCGCCGGAAGGGATTGGACGCTGAACTCCCGAATGCTGATGCGACAATCGAAGATGCGGGCTGCGCCGGCAGGACGGCTCGGCACAAGTCCTCGATAAGCTTCTGGTATGGCAGGCCAGACGTCGCCTCCAGCTTTCCGTACACCTTTGGTCCCAACAACGGAGGGACGGCCGTGTCATCCAGCCTAACAAGGATGCATGTTCCTCCGTCCTGCGCGACTTCATTCCAGAGGGACGCATTGATCTCCAGCATCTGCCAACGCGCTTTCGGCGTATGCTGCGAGTAGAGGATAATCACCGTGTGTGCATCGGCGATTGCTTCATTCATGAAGTCGATTGAGTCATCGCCGAGTTTCAATTCGCGAGTATCGACCTTGGTCTCATGGCCGGCATCGCGTAAGTCGGCTGCGAGCTGATCGGCGAGCGCGCGGTCCGGCCCAGCATGAGAGACGAAGATATGCTTCAGTGGCGTGTCACCCATTTGCGAACTCTCTGGACAAACCGACTCACCACGGGAATGGAATGTTTGCGACTCGATGAAGCTTCAATTGTCGAAATGCTCTTTCACTCTTCCAACGCCTTGAACACCGCGTCGGCGGCGTCCTTGTAAAACTCGATGTTGATCTTCGTCCAAAGATCGTCGGGCAGGTCGTTGAGCTGCCGGCGGACGGAAACCGGCATCAGGAGCGTCTGGGCTTGCTTGTCGATCGAGAGTTCGGCGATCTGCACCGCATTCGGAACCAATTCAACCGATCCACCGAGGTTGAGCGCCCCGACGATGATCGTTCCGCCGCGAGTGTTGCGGCCCAAGAGGGCACCACAGAGAGCGACCAGGACCGGCAGGCCGATGCCGCCACCGGTCTTGTCCGCGTCCATCGCCCGCAGTTGGATCGAGAACTCTTCCTCGCGTGGATTGCGGTCGCCCACCAGTTCTTTCGACCGAAGGTACAGGTTCTGCTCCCCGACGCGAACGCTCTCGCGGAACGGCCCCGGCGTCGGCTGGTTCAGAATTTTGACACCGCTGCCCGGCCCGCAGGTGACTTCGATCCGACAGAGGCCGGGACCGGCCTCCGTCGCGCCGGGGCTGACCGCCCATACCTGGCCGGGAGGCAATGGATCGCCATCGATGGCTTCATCGCTGTGGAGCTCGGGTGTTGAGACGAACTGCTCAACCCCGTCCAGCCCGAGGGTGTAACTGAAGTGCGTGTTGCGGAATTCGCTCTTGAAGACCCGCTTCTGCTGTTCCTTCACCCGGCGGCGTGCTTCCAGCGCCAGGCGGACAATCCATTCGAGGTCTTCGTCGGAGATCTCCTGTTCTTCGTTGGGGAACAGCAACTTCGTCAAGCCGCTGACCGTCTTATTGACCGCTTCGATGTCGCGGCCACTGAGCGCCCCGCCCAGGTAGACCCGGCTCTGCAAGACGGAAACGCGGTTGGACGAACGCAAGCGGCTCCAGCATTCGCTTAAGAAATCGCTCACCAAGCCGAAGTGATCGGTTAAATGCTCGTTCGGGTTCAGTTTGGGGAAGTCCCAACCTGGCGCATAGGCGTGGATGCGGTCCATGAACGCCGTGTCGTTTCGCATCTCAGGTGGCAGTGGACTGAGCAGGTGACCGATCCGTTGCTGCTGCTCGACGTCGACGTCGAAATTGCCCACCATCACGATCCCGCCTTCAGCCCGAATGTTCTCCTTCCCGCGACTGAACTGGCCGGACGCCATGTAGCCCTTCATGATGTTGACGCCGTCTTTCTGGTCGAAGGAGATGCCGGATACCTCGTCGAAGCAGACGACGTCGTACTGACAGACCAACCCGCGCTGGCCCGTCGCGTTGTTCACGAACATTTTGGCGACGGTCGCCTTGCCGCCGGAGATCAGATGGGCATAGGGGGAAATCTGCTGGAAGAGGTGGCTTTTGCCGGTGCCGCGCGGCCCGAGTTCCACGAGGTTAAAGTTCCGCTCCACGAACGGAATCATCCGCAGCAGCATGACCTTCTTGGCCCGTTCATCCAGAGCGGATGGCTCCAGGCCGATTGACCGCATCAGAAAATTGATCCACTCCTGCGTTTCGAACGCCAGCCGACCGCGGGCGAAGTGATCGAGGACATCCGACTTCGACATCTGAATCGGCCGTAGGGAATCGATCCCAAACGGCCGACCACTCGATTGCTGAGCGATGATCCCGTCGTAATCAACGGTGATCTCCGCATAGAACCCGTCCGTCAGCATCCGCTCGTTGTCGCGGACGAATTGGTCGTCGATCCGCACATCGCGCAGTGCCAGACTCGGAAGTTCGGCGATGTAACAGTCGTTTTTTGCGTCCAGCCGTGCCCGAACGATATCAATCAGCCGGACGGACCCTTCTTCCTTGGCCCTCGACTTGAAGAGTTCCTCCTCACCCGTGCGGACGGTCCGGTCCCGCAGTTGCTGCTCGACGATCCGCAGACCTTCGGCGATTTCCTCTTCTTCAATGCTGGCGCAGTAACGCCCCAGCAGGAATTCCACCACGTAGGTGGGCACCGGGTACTGCCGGGCGTACTTGCGGACCAGATCCTTGCGGACGAGATAGCCGTCAAAAACACCTGCGGCTTCGCGATCAAGTGTGTCGAGTTCCATGCTCATGCATCCTCTCCCACGATTGTGGTTTTTTGGTCCAACACTTGACCGTTCGGGTCCAGAACTACAACCGCAGCGGCAACCCCTTCGTTGGCGTCGTCTTTGACGACAATGCTGGCCTCGCCCGAGGCGTCGATCGCCTTCACGGACGCGACGATGCTCGTGGCGGGCTGTTTCCAGTTGAGACGGAGGTCGATCCGCAGGCCCGCCATGTTGGTGTCGACGGCTACGCGGCAGCGCAGTCCGCGCCAACTGACGCCGGTGATCTTCGCGCTGGCTCGTTCGGCTCCGCGCTCCACCAGGAGTTCCGGGATTACGCACTCCTGCACGCTGATACCGCCGTGCGAGTAATCGGTGTTGGCGGCGAACGAGCCAATCCCCGGCGGCGACGCGATACGGATGTGCGTGTTCCAATGCCAGGCGTAGGTGGGCATCTCCGTGGCCGATTCACCCTTCACCAAGGCGCAACGGGACCACTTCGTTTCGGTCAAATACCGGGGCATGTCGACCTTCTTGAGGTGGCCCGGCATTAGCAGCCAGCCGTGGTCGGTGATCACCTTCACCCGCGTCCATCCGCCGTCGAGCAATTGCATCACCCGGTCAGCGATGGATTCCAGCTCCCGTGGAATATGGGTTACCAACTGAACGCCAAGTTTGTGACCCAGGCTGTCGAGTTGACCGATTTCCGCCCAGCCGCCGTGTTCCGCGCTGGCCGGCATGCGACTTTCGTCGGGCGTCAGGACCACGACGCCGTCACTCTCCATCTGGCTGCGCAGCCGGGGCGCATTGACCGACTGCCCGGTCGCGGAAACCACGGGAGCGAAATCGTCGGCCACGTCGTCGCCACGGAGCGCCGCGTGGGCGGGGCTGGCGATTGGCTTGGCCGTGGCGGTCACAGTCGGAGTGGGGGCCACACGGTGGCCCAGGCGAACGCGAACGCCCCGGGCCTCCAAAACCTCCTGGAGTTGCCCGGCGACGTCGAACCGAAGCCCGTCCGCGAACAGGAGGCAGGTCTCCCTCTGGGCCGTCACGCCCGTAACAAGCTGGCGGAGCGACGCCCCGTTCGGGCCGACGAGCGACTGGAAATGCCGGGCCGACTTGTCGAGCCACGGTTCGTACAGGTTCTTCTCCACTTTGGCCAGCAGCGCCAGGTCCGAAGGCGCACTCACCGCCGCCAGGGCATCCAGCGCAGCGCGGTCACAACGCCAGCCCGCCTCCACGTAGGAGCGGATCACATCGGGCAGCGTGGGACCACCGAGGGGGGACTGGGCTGATTTCGCCAGTCGGGCCAACGGCTCCAGCGCCATCGCCCAGGTGCTCTCGCCCAGTTCGACCCAGACCCAGGTGCGGCGAATGGCGTGCTGTTTCTCCAGTTCCAAAAGTCGGGCGCACGCTTCGTGATGCGACAACGTCGCAACGGTCTCCAGTTCCTTTCGCAGCGACTCTTCCTGGTCGGCGTTCGCCTTCGGGTCGCGCTCCAATGGGCGAAACAGTGAGGGTTTCTTCGGGGCACCCGTTTCTCGCAGCAGCGACGAAATCCCACGGTAGATGCGAGGGGCCTCGCAGAACCGTTCCCAGACCGCGTCCCATTTCCCGCCTCCCTCGCGAAGCGATTGTGCTGCTTCGGTCGTACCGCGTTCACAGTCGATGTCGAATTCACGGGCGGCGACCGTGCAGAACGTCTGCCAGCGTCCGCTCTCGCACCGCTGCCGGAAACCTTCCGCATCGCTCATCCACGACAACAGATCCCGGATTGGATCGCCGACGGAGAGGCGATCGAAATCTTCGGCGTCCAACCGGTGACCACGGAGATTGGCGACCGGTTCCGTTGCCAGCACCGGCAGTGCGCGGGCTACGGCCTCGCGCGTGGCGATGTCGAGGGCGACGTCCAGGCCCAGGCCATGCTCCGAGGTCAGAAACGCTTCGAGTGTCCAGTCCTTGCCATTCCGCTGGTGCCAGACCGTGCCCCGAAACTGCAGTTCGACCAGCGGCTGCAGTTGTTCGGGGCAGTCGCTGCCGGCGCGCAGTACTTGGCGGTCGACGCCGGGGAGATAGAAAATCGGCACGGTCCCTTCCGGCGGCGAAACCTCGGGCAGCGTGCGATCGACGATGCACTTCAGCCAGATCACTGGGCCTGTCCGTTCCTCCACGCTGTAGTCACCGAGCACATACAGGTGCGGAATGGCGGAGAGCATCGCGGGGACCAGCGGCCGCCACTGGCCGTCGGGATCGGTCCAGAGAATCACGCACGGCGGCTCGACTCCCTCGGGGGAACGGAGGCACCCAGTGAGTGATTTCTGCAGCTCGTCAATGAAAGTCACGGAGGCTTCCTTCATCGTTTTGCCCTCGAAGAAGGAATCAGCTTCCGGTACTCCGTGCATGCTGCTTCCAGAGATGCAGGAGCAGGTCGCCGCAACACTCCCTGCTGACACATGTCATGGAGTGCTTCAACGTATGGTTGGCAGTCGCGGGCGCGGTCTAATCGCGGATAGTTGCCTTTGGTATCATCAACACTGGAACCACCCAGGTAGGCTAACCATGCTTCAATGTTCCATGTCGGAATGAGAATGGCGACGGCCTCATCGTCTCGACGCGGCTCGATGCCCTCAGCCACGCATGCGTTCGACAACTCCTGAATCCGGTCAGTTACTCCCTTGTTGTCGCCGTCTCGCACAACGATCAGACCTTGTGCGACTCGGTTCCGGTTGGAACGGTACGCTGCCAACTCATTGGGAAACCGGTCCCGTACAAACTGTTCGGCCGAACCTTTCCCTGGTGGGGCCATTTCCACGCGCATGCGGCGAGTCGACCAGCCGGCCTTCTCCAAGAACCGCCGGACAAACGTTTCGTGCTGCCTGTCCTCGCACAGCAAGACCAGTTGGACGCCACGGCTCATTGTTGCCACCCCCTCGCGACGATCTCAGACAGCTTCAGCCCGCCATCTGTCGCGACATCCGCGAGCGGCTTAGCTCTCGTCACGCCGGAACTCTCCCGATCCAGGATCATCCCCCGATCCCCGCCGAGATAGTCGATCAGTTCCGGATGATGCGAACAGATCACAGCCTGGGGCACTTCTCCTCCGCACGCGTCCGCCACCTGAATAATCCAGGGCTGAATCTCGGCGAGGGCCACATAATTATCGGGCTCGTCCAAAAACAGCGTATAGCCCTGACCAGAAGCCAGTCGCACCAGCGAATACAACGCAATCAGCGCCCGCTGGCCGTCGGAGATCTCATCGAGGCGGAGCTCGTATTTCTTCTTGTACTGGTCGAACATGACCATCAGAGCCCGTGTGTCCAGCCCGACCTTTTCCATGCGAATACCGCGAAACCCCGAAATCACTTCCTTGAGGGCTTGGGTGAACTCGGGAACCAGCTCTTGCCGTTCCAAGAGCAAGTGCCGATACCACGCGGCGAAGTTCGCGGCATCTCGATCCAGCACCGAATCTTCCGTGGCCGACTCCGCTTTGAAGCTGGCCGGATACAACCCGCACACGATGACTTTGCGAATAAATTCCAGAAACCGTGTCAGGTGCGTATTGTCGTTCCGGGGCGGCACACGGGCCATTGCCGACTCCGTCCAATCCCCGCCGAACGTCGGGCCTTCTGAATGGTTGTCGCGATAGAGACGCACCTCTCCCTGATGGAACTTGAAGAGAGGATTCCCCGACAGCTCCAGCCGTTCCGACGAAATCCGCGCCTTACGGGTTGCCCGCTCGTGCTCCACTTCCACGCGGTAGCGGTACTCGTGGTTCTCCAGCACCACATCGAGTTCGAAGACTTGCAAGTCGATCGATTGCCACCGCGTCAACGTCGGCGTCGGAAAGATTCCCTTGTCGGTGACCTTGACGCTCCCCGACAGCAATTGACGGAGCGCGAAGATCACATCCAGAACGGACGTCTTTCCCACTCCGTTCGGCCCCAGCAGCAAAGTGAGTTCCTGGAGCGGGAGTTCGAAGTTCACCAGACTTTTGAAATTGTCGATGTAAAGTCGTCGGATCATTTTGACTTCCTTTCTGAGGAAGGTGGTGTCTTGACTGCAACACGCTCACGGGCCGCCTGCTTGACCGCGTTCGAGTAGTGCAGGTCGTTCCAGCGGTTGCCGTCGAATGCGGCACCGCCTTTGAAGTCCTGCGTCGCTTCGTCCCAGGACCAGAACCAGGGGAAGTCGGCCTTCTCCCGCTGCGGCTCCTTGCCGCGGTCTTTGGTCCATTTGATGTTCTTGGGGGTGGCGCGGAGGATGCAGGCGTTCCTCGCCCGTGCGCCGAGGGGGCGAGCGGTCATGAAGGGGCGGATGTTGAGCCGGACGCCGTCGTTGATGTCCGGTTCCCAGCCGATCGGCTGCTGGTGCAGCGGCTTCCAGCGGACGAACAGATCGTAGGGGGGCTCCCCCGTGAGGATGTTCTCCAGTTCTGTCCGCAGATGTTTGGCGGCGGCGAGGCGGGCATCGGCTCCGTCGAGGCCCTCTTTCTGTTCCCGTTCCTGCCGCTCGATCCAGTCGCCGAGGTAGCTGTAGATCAGTTTCTCCAGCGTGCGCCGTCCTTCGCCGTTGGGGGCGGCCAGGCGGTGGTAGTTGACCAAAGCGTGAAAGCCATCCCGGCGGCCGTCCCAGATGTGCCAGATGAACGGACGATTGTGGAATACGTCGCAGTGGTTCTCGAAGAACCCATCACGGAGCCAGTCGTCGAGCGACTTGCCGGCGTAGCCGACATCGCGCAGCAGCGAATCCAGTTTGCCGGCGGACCATTCGGAACCGTAGGCATCGGCGAGCAGTCGAGTCAGCCGGTCGGCTGCCAAGGCTTCCCCCTTGATCGGTGTCAGGCAAACGATGCCATCGGCGTCGGCATGAGGAAGAAGTCCATCGCAGCGTTTCACCAGTTCGCGCGCACGCTGGCTGAGCCGCATATCGCCATCTAGTTCCGCGGGCCAGCGGTAGCCGAGGAGACGCGCGACCGAGACTTGAAGCGGTGAAGTCGACTGCTCTGGCCGGCCGTGGAACAGCCATTGACTCGCGTCGTCACTTTCAGGTTCAGGGATGCCGTTCGGAAATCTCTGAGCGACTATCTGTTGCCAATACTCAAGATCAAATGGCACCTTCGTGAAGGTCGATGTGGATGAGACCGCCAGTGCTTGATTCAGGTCACGAATCGCTTTGCAGTACTCCCCGGACTGAAAATAGCACAGCAGCGCTGGAAGGATTGTCTGATCGTTTGGCACAACAGCGCAACAGTTACAGTCGTAGATCTCGCCCTCATAGAGCGAGAACGGAAGCTCTGACATGATTCCAACCACTACGCCGCGCTTATTCCAATTTGGTTTTCCTCTTAACCAGTTCTGAGCGACGTGATTCAGATGCTTCACACTGTCTGCCAGCGCCGCCATCTCACCGTTCTCGGACTGCCAGAGAACGGCAAGCTCTCGCCCTCCGTAGAGCGTCCGATTTACCGGGGCGCTCTGATAAAGTTCCCAGTCGACACCGATGGATGCCGATGGAATCTCCCACCAGCATGCGGAGAATCGCGACTTGTCGCCTGCGGTGGCTCCTGCAAGCGAGGTGCAGTAGTCGTCCAGTAGAGGTACATCCGCGCTGTCGTTACCGATCATGATCGATGCTCCGGGATTCAGGAGCATTTTCAACTGGTTGCCCTCAGTGATTTTCGCTGAAGTCAGGGACTCGGCCTTCCCGCGAGAATCTTCACTTTGTGAGACGTCGATCCCCACGAGCGTCGACGACTCAAAAGGACGGGATGATGTGAGAACAATCAGAGCGACATTCACGACGTGCCCCGAGATGGTCTCAAATGCTCCAGGACCAAGCCGCGCGACCATGTCCCACTGAAATCGCGTGAGTCCCATTTCGCGAAGAGGCTTAGTGCGATTTGAAAACAGCCAGTTGTGCGGACACACAATCGCAGCCGTCGCCTTGCGTTGAGTTAGCTGGAGGCAACGCATCAAGAATGCGGTTGCCAAATCGCCTTGACCTTCCTCAAAGTTCTGGGTCAGGTAATCTCGAAGTGACTCAATTTGTTTACTACGGCCCAGATAGGGGACGTTGGTGACGACGAGCGTGTGTTCTGCAGCGAGCAGTTCTGTTGCTTTCACCATGCCCGCCGCCGCGACAGCGCGTTCATGCACTTCGTGATCCCCGTGCTCAGCCTTCAGTGCGGCGGCGAGGTAGGGCTCTAGCGTCTCGTAGTCGGCGGTGATCAGGTCTGCCGACAACTGGTTCGGGTCGATCAGCGACCCCAGCGTCGGTGCTTCCGAGAACAGCGCGTGCAGGTTCCGCAGGCCGTTCAGGATCGGCTCGCGGGAAAGAGCCGTCATCTTCAGGCCCGACTTCTCGGCCAGCTTGAGCCATTCCTCTTCCGACGCGGCCGGCGTCAGGCCGGAACACGCGAGGTGCAGTTCGGGCAGTTCGTGGTAGCCCACGAGCTTCCACGCCGCCAACGCCAGGTTGAACGCGGCGATCTGCGTGCAGCGGGGGTCGATCTCCAGACCGTGCAGGTTGTCCCGAAGCACGGCGTCGACCGCGTCCCGCCGCGACAGCCCTTCCTCTTCCATCCGCAGCGCCACCAGGATCGGCAGCCCGAACACCAGAAAGTGCCCGCTCCCCATGCAGGGGTCGAGAACTGTGATCTCCCGCGCCGTTGTCGGCCAGCCGTCGAACGTGCCGGCAGCCGGCCGCCACGGTCCCTCGTCGGCACGCACGAACCGGAGGTACGTCCACTCGACATCGCCCACGGCGCACGCGGACCGCAACTCCGCTTCGCTTTCGGCGGTTGACGCCAACTCCGGCCGCGCCGCGAGCACCTTTCCGGCCCACCACGCCCCAAGCGTGTTGTGGAGCAGGAACAGGACCATGTAGTCCTCGGTGAAGAGCTGCGTCACCGCCGGCAGTTCGTCCGCGCCGATCTTCGTCTCGGACGCATTGACCTCTTCTTTGCGATCGGCCTGCCAGAACTGATAGACCCACCCCAGACTGTCATCCGCCAGAAACGTCTCGCGCGGCAGGGCCTTCAGCAGGTCTTCCAGTTGCGAACGGTTCTCCGGCGGAAGCTGCACTTCCAGGACCGGATCACCTTGCCGGAAGATCTGCGGCAGCATCCGCGTGGCATAGCTGCTGGCGAGTTCGAGCCAGTCCAGCCCCTGTTCGCGGGCCAGTTCCCGGCAGTCCTCCAGCGTGATCGAGAGCTGGTGCTCAGGCTCGATCAGCAATTCGTTCTCGGCCAGGAACCGCGCGAACAGCAGCCGGTGCCAATGTTCGTAAGCGCACTCGGAGATGAGGCGAGTCGTCGCCTGCGCCCCCTTGGCGAGCGGGCCGTCCCCCAACTGCCGGCCGTGGGCACGCAGCCGGCGACGGAGCGCCTGTTCGTCAGCCGTGATCCCCTTGGGCGGCTGCGCGTGGCCAACGCCCAGACGGTCGATGGCCTTCGTCGCCCCGTCCTCGGCCACCTTCCGGGCCTGCTTGACGGTGCGTTCGAGTTCGCGGCGGAGTTCTCGTGAAAGGCTGGGCATTTCAGGCCTTCTGAATCTGGTCGTCGAGCCAACTGGTCAGTGCAGTAAAACGGGAGCAGCGGGCGGCCACCTTCTTTGGATCAATACGGGCCAGCAGCTTGCTGGCGTGCTTAATCTTGGAATGGTTGGCCTCTGAGTATTCGCCCTTGCTGGTGTCCTTAGTCGCCTTAGCCAACTTGCCGTAAACTTCGGACTTGGGCTCTTCTTCGAGGTTCTCGCGAGCAGGGAGACTCTTAGGGCGGAAGCCCTTCCCGTAGTAGCCGGCGAGTGCATCCGGATCAGCAACAATCCAAGCCTCCATGCATTGAACCATGAGATGAATCTGCTGGGGCTTGATGTCGTTGAGGTTCCACCCGTCGCGATTGGAAAGATGCATCTTCCGAACGTGGGCGTTCACATCCGACTTGCCCTTCGTCTCGACCGCCAGGCCCTCTTCCGAGTCGACCAACAGCACGCACAAGGTCTTGGAATCAGCGTGCCCGATAGCCGCGACAAACGCCTGATAGGCGCTGTTCCGGCTGCCTGACGGAACCAGTTTCCATCCCAGACGTTTGTTGCGGGCGGCCTGTTTTTGGAGGCCGAGCAGTTCGTCGAGTCCGTTACGAAGTTCCGCCTTCTGCTGCGCGGTGTCACCGCCGCCTTCGACGTAAATGGCGATCTGATTCATGGGTTACCCCCCAGTTCGCCGATGCGCCAGACTTCTCCGAGACGGTACTTGTCGAGCCAATTCGTCAGCTTGTCAGGATCGACCCGTTCCAGCACCGTTCCACCTCGGTGCTCGCAGACGAGCACCGAGTTCGCCTGGTCTGTGAGACCGGAAATCAGCACGTCCGAGTGCGTTGTCACGACCAGTTGGGTGCGAGTTGCGGCGTCCGTTAACAGGTCGGCCAACAAACCGACTGCGTCGGGGTGTAAGCCCAACTCGGGTTCCTCGATGCACATCAACGGCGGCGGGGATGGCGAAAGCAGGATCGCCAGAATTGCCATGAAGCGGATCGTTCCGTCCGAGAGTCGCGTGGCCGGGACGGGAGCTTTGAGTCCAGACTCATGCAGGTAGAACTGAACTGTGCCACCTTGGATTCGTGTGGAGAACCGCTGATATCTCGGCAGGAAGCGGGTCAGCAGACGATTGAATTCGGCGCTGGCGTCGCTGTGTTCGAGTTCGTTCAACAGCAGACCAAGGTTGCGGGAATCCGGCAGCAGGATGTCTGTCTGAAGGTCGGCCGGCTGCGGTTGCCGGAGGGCCACGTAGCGACCAAAACTCCATTCACGAAACGTTTGAATCTTGGCGAACTGCTGGCCGAGCCAGGTCACCTCGGGATAAACGTCAGACCCCTTGCGTTGGGAGAGCACCGACTCGTCGGGCACAAGTTCTTCCCGCTTCAGCGACCGCCGCGTATACCCGCCGCTGGTGTCCCGGACGTTTAATGCCGGACGGCCGTGCTGGAACCGATAGTAGAACCGCACATCCTTTGCAGATGGATCGGTCTTGTGCGTTTCTTCAATAGCCTCGTCGATCACTTCGGTTCGCTGACCGGAAGCTGCAAACGTCAGCAGGTAGCGCAGGTCAGAAATGGACTTGCTGCCTTCAATGATCGCTTCAATCGTCGCCGGTTCGCTGGCCTTGTCTCCTTTCCAGAGCCATTCGTGAACTCCACCACCATCCCGAATCGCAGCGGCAAATGCGGTTGGCGCGGCGTGGAGAAGTTCGATGGCCTCGATCACGTTGGATTTGCCGGACCCGTTCGGTCCGATGAGTACATTCAGCGGTGTCAAATCGAGCGCCGGTGAATCCGGTGGAAACGACAAGAACCCAGACAATTTGAGTGACTTCAAGAATGGCATGAGATGTCCCTTTACTTCACCAGGATGGGACCGTGTTGGACGGCTTCCAGAAGTTGTGCTTTCGTCCGTTCCAGCCAGGCCTCGACTTCCGGGGCTGACCGCAGCGTCGCCCGTTCGAGGGAGACCGGCTGGACCTTCGGTTCCAGCAGTTTGGCCGCCTGCTCGATCGCCTGCTGCAACCGGCCGGGGACCGCATCAATCTCCGTGCGGGCCACAGACAGCGGATGGGCGTTCAAGTGCGCGACTAGCGCACTGTCGGAAGAAACGTCCGGCTTGCCTGGGGCCACCAGGCCGACGGAGCGCAAAATCGATTCCTGATCGCCGCTCTTCAACTTCTTCCAGAGGTCGCTCCCGGCGAGCGTGGACAGGGCGCTTTCGCAGGCGGTCGACAGGGCCTCGTGGGCCTCCTTGACGGCGGCCCGCAAGCAGTCGCCGAGACCGGTGCGCACGGATGCGACCGGATCGTTCGGCTCGAGCAGCAACCGCTGGTCGCGGATGGCTTCGATCTGATCGAGGTGGCTCTTTGCACCGTCCAGCCCGCGGGCGTGGCTGGCCAGCCGTTCGAGCGTTTCCCAGACGGGGCCACGCTGGGCGACCAGGTTCCGGCGCTCCGTCCAAATCTTGATCTTGGACTCGATGTCGGCAGAGCGGTCCTTGATTGCCCGAAGCTGTTCGTTGCCGACCAGTCGCGTGAGGTCGTCCACATCGGCCACGGACGGCGAAAGTGGCAACGGCGGCTCACCACCAGAAGAACGGGCGTATTCCAGCAGCTTGCTCAGGAAGACGGGAGCGATCGTCGCCTCCTCGCCGCTCTTGCAGTTCAGCCCCAGTTGCTGGAACAGCTTCCGCAACAATAGGCGATCCTGGACGGAGAGCGTCGCCTGCTCGACCCGGAACTCGGCCTTCGGGATTTTGTTCTGATCGAGCTGGCCCAATGCCACCGGAGCCCCGTTGAGCGTGGCCGAGATGTGTTGGGCGCGATGCAGGGCGATCAGCGCCGTATCGATCGCGTCCTGCGGCCATCCGAACGGCTGGCCCTTCAGCGTCTTGCGGACATCCGTGCCGGTCTTGCCCGCACCAATGGTCGTGAGCACCTGCTGGCAGACGGGATGCTTTTCCGTTGCGTCAGTGTGCCCCACCGGCTGAAGCGGTTGATCGACGCCTTCCTTCGCCCGTTTCAGGGCGACTTCCCAGGCTCCCGAATCGGCCTCCTTGAAGCGGGGGAAGAGTCGCACCAGCGCATCGTTGGCGGCGCTCTTCAACTTCTCCTCGACCGTCGCGCTGAGGACTTCGGACCCGCCCCCCTGGAAGACCTTGGTCGCCTTGACGATCTCTTCGATCAGACGATCGCGGTTGCCGACCGCGATGTTGCGCCGGCTCTCCATGCTCTGGCGGGCTTCCTGACCTTCGTTCGTCGTGGGATTGCCACGGGTATCGAGCGTCTGCTGGGCGGCTTCGGCCTCCACGATCAGCCGGCGAAGGTCTTCCGCCGATTGCTTCGGAACGAACACGAACAGCGTCGGGCTGTCTGCACCGGCGGAGCGGGCCGCTTCAACCATGTCCTTTTGAGCATGCGACCACTGGTCCCGAATCCAGACCGGGATGGATGAGCCATCGACCTCGGGCGGAGTCTGGTCTCGATGGACGCTGAACTTCCGCGGTTCCTTGGCTGCCCCCTGCTGAAGACGCCGTTCCACGTCACGGATGCCCTTGCCGATTTCGGCGTACAGCAATTCATCGCGGCGGAACTGAATGGTGGTCTCGTCCGCGTTGACCTTCTGCTGCTTAGTGCGAAACTCGCGGTCCCACTCGCTCCCTTCACGCGTCTGCAGCCGATACTCATCACCCACCGGCATCAGCACGCCGTCGTCGACGAGCTTCTTCAGCGTCGCCTCGACGTCGGAACGAAGTTTGCCGTTGTCGGCGCGGAGATCGGTGACGAGCAGATCCGAGATATGTTGCTTGGTGGCGCGGACGCCGATGTCGCCGGCTCCTTCACGCTGCAGCTTGCCAATCAAAAAGACGACGCCGCAGATTCGGCCAGCAAGCGAGTCTGCCTTGCCGACCTGAATGATGCGTTCATTGATCTCCCGGAGCAGCACCCCCGTGTTGACCATCTCTGGAGCCAACGCGGTGTAGAGTTCGTCCGCCGGAATGACCGCTCCGAGTTCCTTGCCGGACAGAGATGCGACGGCGTCGTGGATGATCCGCAACTGCGAACGCAACTGGCTGTGCGTGCCGGCTGCGTCGATCTGGCGGAAACAGTGCTCCCAAAACCGCCGACGCACCGGCAGGAGCGGATAGTCGTCGACGATGGTGGCCTGGTCTTCAACGCATTCGGAAATCCGAGTCCCTTGCAGCTGTCGCGAGACTTCGCCGGCGTGGTCGTGCAGCAGCTTCTTGACGTCGGCCACATCGGTCGGGTTCTTCTGCAGCAAGACTCGGCGGGTGACGGTTTCGACATCTGTGTCGGACAGCGGCACGCGAATCGTGCAACGATCCATGAGCTTTTGGAGCTGGCGGACTTCGGTCAGCGCGCTCTGTCCAGCTCCGACGACGATGACCTGGCTGTCCATCTGCTTGGACAGGGCCTCGACGACTTCCGTGACCAGCACGGAGCGGTCGTGGGAATCACCGACGTACTGCTGCAGTTCATCCAGCACCAACAGCGTGCAGGGCAACTGACCGTCTTTGCCGACAGTAAGCAACGCGTCCTTCGCCATGCGGAGGAATTCTTCGGTCGTGATGTCGCCTGAGACCGGAGGAAACTGAGCGCGCAGGGCTTTCTTGGCCTCGGCCTCCGACGTCGCAAACGTGGGGTTGCACTTCAGCAATGCGGGGGCGATGACCGGGCTGACGTAAAGCGCATTGAGCTCGCGGTCGAAGTCCTTTCCGGCAGCCGTCACGCTGGCACGGACCTGGTCCAGCCAGCCGTGCTCCCGAAGCCACAAGCAGAAGCGAGCCTGGGGGTAGGCGCTCGGCAATCCGACCGCTCGCAAGATTACGCTCAAGATCGTCAGGCGGACGTTATCGTTCGAGCCGCTCGGCATTGCGCCGGCAGCCGCCAGCAAACCGCCGGAGCGACGGCCGGCGACATCCAGCTCACGCAGGATGGCGGTGATATCATCAGGAATGCGCGGAACCAGGCTCTGAGCCGTGGCACCATCGGGGAACTCCGTGTCCTGCCACAGGTGGCAGAGCATCTTCAGCAGGTGCGATTTCCCGCTCCCGTAAAACCCGCTGACCCAGGCCCCCTTCTGGCTCGTGCGCCCTAAGCAGTCGAGGAACGATCGAACAATCTTTTGCAGACCATCGGCGAACTGGCCTTCGCAGACGAACGTCGACAGTTCGCCGCGTAGTTCCTGCAGTTCCTTCTCGCCGGCGCGATCGGCGATCCGGGCCTGCCCGTTGTTGACGAGTCCATGCTTGGCGGGATCTCGATGAAGAATCTGGCCGATGGTTTTCATGCCAAGGCTCCTGCGCTGTGCAAGGTGATCGGGACGGCGAGGTAGTTCCATCCGGCCCGACCATCGAGCAGGCGGTATCCGTTGTTCTCAAGTTGGCCTGGGAAGAACACGACCAATCGCCCGCGAATGTCCGGTTCGACGAGTTTCAGAATCTCGGACAGCCGTGACAGCCCGAACACCGCGCCTGCGCCGAACAGGGCGACCACTGATTGACTTGTGACTTCGGTTGCGGCGAGCACCGTTCGGATATTGGCGGCGACGAATTCGGGATATTCCGCTTCCAGCTTCAGCTTGAGGTCTTCTGGGTTATGGAAATACTCATCGCGATACTCTTCCAACGCCATCCATTTACCGAAGAGGTTGGAAATGTCGACTTCGTGCCAGTCATGACCGGCCTGGCGCGTAGCGGTTTCAAAAGCCACCTTCCGAGCTCGCAGAGTCCGCTCCAGTTCCTTGTCATAGACCACCATGACGACGCGCTGGGCACCGGCAATGGTCCGCTGCCAGGGCGTCGCAATGTGCTGGCCGTAACGCTCCGCCAAATCTTCGATGCGAGACATCCCTTAGCTCCCAGGGGTTGCTGGATCGAGCCTATCCAGGTTGAGTTCAATTACGTCCCCGGAAATGCGGATGTCGATCAGCCCGATCCGCTTCGCCTGGAGCGCCAGGTCTCGGGCGCGCGGAGGTGGACAATCGAGTAAGGACATCCAACCCGAGCCAAACAGATCCGCTCCGCGATAACCGACCACGCTGCCGAGAAACAGGGCGAAGCTGATGGTCGCGGGTGAAGGCGTGACGCGGTGACGCTTCTTGAGAGTTCGTCCCTCGAGGTGGCCGGACTGCGTCCATGTGCTGGCGCAGTTGCGAACAACCTTCGCCAGGATACTCTCGTTCAGCCGATCCCCCACGAGTGAGCGAATCGCAGCGGTCACCGGTTCACGCATGAATTCCCGCCCCGGTTCAATCCGCAGGATCGGTTCGGCGGTCGCGGCCAACAGGGGGTCGCGAGCCACGGAGCACAGAAGGGCCAGCAGTCGTCGCCCTCCAGGCTCCACATCCCACAGTCGTCGGAAAATACGGAACACGGGCACATTGAGATCAAGAGCGTACAGCTCGCCGATACGCTGGTTCGTCTGCCGGCGGCTGGCGGCCGTTGGCTTTGCCAAGCAATTCGACTCGATCACTGTGGCCGCGTAGTCATCGCGGCTGGCCGAAGAGTCTGTTGCCGACAGCAGGATCTCCAGCTCGTCGAACATCATTGTGCGGCTGGAGTGCGTCCCCTTCGCGCCGAACCGGAATCCGGCCGCGACTGCAGTGTGTTCATCGAGAATAGGGAGGAATAAAGAGTTCAAGAAATCACCATGCAAAGGCAGCCGGCGAACTTGCCGGCCGAATTATCTCGTGTTGAAACTCAGGTGTCAATAGAAAAGGCAGTTAGCCGGCAAGTTTGCCGGCTAACTGCCTTTTCTGGTACCAATGGATTTTCACTTCAACGATTTAGGTTAAGCTTCCTCCAAATTGACATATCAATCGCTCCAGCGTCGATTTTTCACTCCGTCCAGACAGGGATTCCGCGATCTGTCAGTCCATTGGCAGTCGCCAGTGCGGAGGCGACATCGCCAGCGTTGCAGAGTCAGAAAATCATCGCAGATCAGATCAACGGTCACAACACCCCCTTTTTCCGGAGGTATTCCTGTGCAGACTGTTGCAGTTGCCTTCGGTCTTGGCCGGAGCGTTTGAACGTGCTTTTGTGATCGTGGTCCGCGAATGCATCGAGGGCGATCAGAATCTTCCAACCCGCAGCCCGGGCGCGGTGGCACCAGTCATCATCGGTCCCCAGGCCGTGTGGCAGGTTCTCATCCAGCAGACCGATCTGGGTGATCGCTTCCTTGCGTTTCAACTGGCAGAACCCAGCGACCATGTTGCGTGCGAGTGATTTGCGTTTTCCTTTCTGTCGAGCGAGATCGCGATGCCGCTTGATGGACTGCGATCCCTGGTCAGCGGTGAGAGGGCCAACGCTGGCGACCCGGTCATCGCTGAGCAGATGCCGCAGGAGGGCCGGCAGGCAACCTTTGTGGATGTAGCAGTCATTGTTCAGTAGGAGAACATGTCCTGTTGCAATTTTCAGTCCTGCGTTGACCGCAGCTGAGAACCCGCGGTTTTCGGGGAACTGGACCGTGCGGAGCGGGAGCGCCAGTTTCACTGCCAAGTCCCGCACCTGATCGACCACGCCCGCATCGCTGCCGTTGTCAATATAAATGACATCCAGCGGGGAGACGCCTGCGTTCTCAGCCAGCGCCCTCAGGCATTTTTGGGTGAGGTCAATGCAGTTCCAGGCGGGGATGATCACCGAGAGCGGTTCCGCCAGCCGCATGCTCCCCTCGCTGTCGTAGCGGACATAAGGCATCCGCTCGGCAAACAGCTGGAACGGCGTGGTTTCTTCTCCGGCGAACTTGCCCGATCGTCGAAAGTGCCGGCCTTTGCGCAGGGAGTGATTCCCCCCGTGGCCGAGGGAGGAGGTTGTTGCGATGTGCTGGCAGAGCGAGGGGTTGGGATAGTAGACGTGCTTCTGTTCCGCGTGCAGGGCATGGCCAATCCAGGTATCGACCGCCTTCTTTTTCGTCTCATCCTGAATTTCCGGGCCGCGGGCGCAACCGCGCCAGTGCGTGTGCCGGGTGACCAGAGCCTCGGCCATCTGTCGCGGGTAAACCATCGCGCAGGCCCCGATCAGAAACCGGCCCCGCTGCCTCTGGAACCCCGATGGCTTGCGAAGTTCATACGAGAAGAAATCGGGAGAATAGAGCGAGACCGCCCCGATGCGATCGCTGGGCCAGAGGTCATGCTCCAGGAACTCCCGTGTCTTACGGGCGATGACCACATCATCCTGAAACACCACAATCGCCTGGGCCTGTGGATCGGCGGCCAGCAGATCCCGCAACGTCTGCAGATAATTGTGAAAGCACCCCAGCCGAGAGGATCTCTGAACCACTGGAGAGGAGATCTCCTGGAGCCCCCGGGTGTCCGGTTCGGCATAGACAGTGGGAGAGAACCCGGAGGCGATGACCGAATCGACACAGCGGGCGAGCGTGGGGATTCTGCGGGGAGCGGAGGTGATGCCAACGGCGAAACGGGTGATGTGCTTCGCCAGGGGATGAGAGAAGCGGAGAGCAGAGGGCGAAGAGCGAAGAGACAGAGGTTCTGACTCCGCTCGGCGCTCTGGGCTGATGAAGTCGGGGCAGGTCTCGCAAACTGTGAGGACCTGACGAATGTCGGGATCTTTCAGCCGGGACCGGTCTCGACGGGTCAGTACGCAGCGTTTGTGCAGCGCGCAGTGATGAACATCGATCAGCCGGCTGGCGCCGCAGGAGCACGGTTCCTGATGAATCACCGCGCCGCGATGGAGGCAACCCCCCTCCGGGTTCCGAGCGAGGATGCCGGGAGGAACTGATGTTCTCTCGCCGAATTCCGGTTTGAGCCGAACCAGCGGGGGAAGCACGAACCCGCGCTGGGCGAACAGGCTGCGGTAGGCGCGGACCCGCTCCAGGTCCAGGCCGGTGCGGCCGGAAGCGATCTCCAGGAGTCGACCTGTCAGTTCCACCATGCTCATTCCGTGATGAAGCTGGTTCCCACAGCAATCCCGCCGCACTCTTCTCCCAGCCCCCAGACCCCGGTGGAATAGTCCTGGATCCGCAGCAGCAGGGGATCGCAGGAATCCAGGAACAGTCGACCCTGGTCATAGCGGTTGTAGTTCCAGTAGCAGTACTCCATCTCCATGAACGGGTCGTAGAAGCACTGATAGGGATCGACGCAGTTGAGACCTGCGATGAACCGGTGGTTGTGGTTGTCGCACAGCAGGATCATGTACAGCGTGCCGCTGGGAGAACCTTCCCAGTCCGCGCTCCCCCGCCAGGTGTGTGACCCCGATTCAAACCCAACATAGTTCAGCGTCAGATCGACGGTCGGTGTGCCGGGGGCTGCGGCGTTCACCAGAGCCGCATTCAGTTGCTGCGGCACCGAACCGCAGGCGGTACAGCCGGTGACCGGGGGAAGTGGAGGGGGAGCGGAACTGGTTCCGGAACTGGTTGTTCCACTCGTCCCTCCGCTGGATCCTCCACTGGTGCCGGAACTGCTCCCCTCACTGCTGCCCGAACTGCCGCTGGTGGCGGAACTCTCGCTCCCGGGCTCGGGGAAGTCATCGGAGGAGTCCGGCTGACTGTCGCCGGAGGAATCACCGCTGGAGCCTGCTGAAGAATTTCCACTGGGGAACGGATCCGAGTCTGTGGAATCGTGGCTGGAATGCCCGGAAGAGGGCTGGCTGGCGACCCCGCT
The DNA here is from genome assembly GCF_051465655.1 of Planctomicrobium stercoris. Taxonomy (NCBI): domain Bacteria; kingdom Pseudomonadati; phylum Planctomycetota; class Planctomycetia; order Planctomycetales; family Planctomycetaceae; genus Planctomicrobium; species Planctomicrobium stercoris. Next base: position 5,371,565 of record NZ_CP195791.1, read on the forward strand.
GGAGTCGGCCGAAGTCCCTCCCGAGGAGCCTCCGCTGCTGCCGCTGGTCGGGTCGGTGGAATCCGCACTGGACGCGCCACTGCTGGGAGCGGAAGAGTCTGCGCTCGAATCACCGCTGCTCCCCGTCGAGGAACCCTCACTGGGGAGATCTTCCGAGGAGTCTGCGGAAGAGGGAGAGTCCTCGCTCGAATCGCCACTGCTCTCTGCTGAAGATGCTCCGCTACTCTCCTCGGAGGAGAACCCGGAGGAGCCGGAACTTTCTCCAGAACTCCCACCGGGAGGACAGAGCGAGACGACCACCCAGCAGCAACAGGGTTCTCCCGCCAGCCCGAACAGGTCTCCATGCTGCTGCAGGCGAGTGGCGATTCCCCGGCACCCGATCAGCTCTTCCGGATCCCCTTCGAAGTGGCAGCCGGTAAAGTCGTACACCCGGATCCGGTCCGGAGTGCGGGTGCCACACGATTCGTACAGCACGGCGGAGTAGAAACAGCCCGGGCCACAGTCGCAGTCCTCATCTTCACCGGCTCCCGCTGGCTCACAGAGCGATTCGATCTCGAACAGGACGGTTTCGTTCTGGGGGAGTTCCCCGAACCGGACCACCGCGTAGCGTTCCTGATCCTCCGGTCCGGGATCGTGCAGGATCACGAACGGTCCGGTCCGGCCTGAGCGGAGTGCATAAGATCCCGGAACTGTCGTGGCCCGGGACTTTCCGGTCTTGCCTGTCAGCCGGGCAATGCTCACCCCGGCATGGACGGCTGAGCGGATCGACCCTGCGGGACACGGCTCCTGGAGAATGGCGACCCGGTCCTCTCCTTCCTCTTCAATCGGGCCACCATTGAAGCTGGTCTGCTGCAGATATTCCGGGAGGTTGTCCGCAGGACCGATCAGGGGACCGGCCAGCTGCACCACCTCGAACAGGTTTCGATCGCCCCCGGTCTGGTTCCGGACCCGGGTCTGGCTGTTCGAGCGGGCACTTGGAACCGAATTTCGCTGTGTGGACTGCTGGCGAGACTTAAAATCCCGGGCGGCATCCAGGAGCGTATTGAACGTCTCGGCCGGAATCCGCAGCGGATCGCCGCGTTGCACCTTCTTGAAAGGGTCACCCATGGCTCAGATCCCCAAGCCTCCAAAGTTTCCCATGGGGTAGACCTGCTCGACATACACCCCCACGGGGCGTTTCACGAGCACCCGCGCGGCGGTATCTTCGGCATCCTCATACCGCACCCACAGATAATCCCAGCCCCGCTTGGTGATCCCGCCAATGTCACCCACCACCAGCCCGCTGACGTTCGGACTGGCTGCGAACCGGTACGAGATCTCCCAGTCCTCCGGGCCCCGCTTGGAACCGGAAGCCCCCAGGAACAGCACTTCTCCCGTGTTGAACCCACGGAAGATCCCGTTGTTAATCGTGCCGGTCAGATGAAATAGCGTGGACTTGTAACCCTCCGTCACCAGGTCGGCGGCGATGTAATGCGTCTCGGCGAAGTTGTAGACCGGGACGGTGATGTCCACCCCTTCCACCCCATCGGGCGTGGCGCCGATCGCCCCTCGGAAGTTGGGGGCCGGTCCGGAGGCTGCATACGCCCCGACCGTCGCGAGCGCCTGGGTGACATGCTGGGTTCCACCTCCGGTGTCGAACGAGAACGTGGAGTCACCGACCTGTTTCGGTTCCTGCACGCCGTAGCGGACCGTCCCTTCCCAGGCCTCTTCCGCAATGCGTTCCGTATGGGCCGATTGCCGGACCAGACCGCCGTACAGCACGGGGGAGGCGGCCACCAGCGCATTGCGGGCTTCCGCATCATCAGCTGTACCGCGAATGAGGAACCGCAGATCGATCGAAGAGTTCTCGCTGATCGTCGACTCGCGCGAATCCCATTTTTCAAACACTTCGATCGGCATCGTTCCACTCATCCGACTCAGGTAAATGCCGGTCCGAAACGGGCTTCATCCAGCAGCCGCTTGGTGTTCTTGGCAGTCTCTTCGGTCGCTTTCGCGGTCCGTTCCTCGGGACCCACCCCGGAGAGTCCCCGCACCGCAGCGGCGTTGAATGTCCCACTGACGCTGACTTTGTCGGCAGCTGCCTGCAGACCGGATCCTGCATCGGTCAGCTTTTTCTCCAGCTCTTTGAGCAAGTCAGCGGGAGCCTTCTGATCCGGAGATTCACCAGCCTCGGCTGCGGAGCGTTTGCGGGAGGTGACCTCGAGTGCCGCCTGCCATTCCCGACGGGCGGCATCGAGTGCTGCCTGTGAGTCCTGGACCTCGGTGGCGAACTGCTGCGCGTTCCGCTGATGCTCGGCATCCCGCATCTGTTCCAGTTCAGTCAGCGTGCCGGACCGTTCCTCGCCGATCTGTGTCAACCGGGCTCGTCGTTGCTGTTCGCGGGCGAAGATCTCCTGATTCCGCTGGGAATCGGCTGATTCGTTCTTTCCCGAGACCTCCGCATTGATCCGCGTGATTTCCGCTTCGGCATCAATCTCCGAATCGAATAGAGACTTGAGCCGGACCCAGGCTTTGCGGATGAAGCCGATCGCAGTGTTCCAGGTCTTGGTCAGACCGGTTGTGAACAGCGCCCAGGCATCGGCCAGGAAGTCGACTGTCTCGGCCCAGCCGGCCTGCAGCCCGGCCCAGGCATTCGCGGAGACTTCCGCTGCGCCATAGACCGCTTCGGTCCAGACCGCCACGAAGAACCGTTTGACTTCCACCCACTGCTGGTTGAGGGCGTTGATCCCCTTCTGCCACTCCATTTCCAGTGTCAGCCACAGAATCCGGGCCGCCAGACCGAGGTCACCAGCAGCCAGCGCATCGCCAATCCCACCAAAGGCTCGAATAGCGGTCGATTTCAGGGCGTTGAACTGGGCTCCAAGCCAGTCGAGCGCCTGACCGCCGAGATCGGATGTATATATGAGGTATGCGCCGAGTGCTCCGATCCCCGCCAGGATCAGTCCGATCGGGGAAAGGAGCGCTCCGAGCAGTGAGGCGACCGTCCCGACGGCGGTGGCCAGTCCTCCCAGGCCGAACGCCACGAGCTGAATCGCCCCGCCCAGGCCGATCAGCGCCACACCGGCTGCCAGAATGCCGACGATGATCCCCACCGTGGTCAGGACCACCTGTTTGTTCTCACCGATCCAGGTTCCCAGTGCTGACAGGAACGACGTCACCCCCCGCACGGCAGCCCGCAGTTCTGAACCAAACGCTTCTCCAATGGCAATCGCCACCCCTTCCAGCGCCGAGAGTAGAATCGTGACATCCCCCTTGAGCGTATCGAGTTGCGTTCCCGCGATCCGGGAAGCGGTCCCGGAAGCATCCCCGAGGGCAGCCGTCGCTTCCCGCAGCCGGTCCGCTCCCTGCGAGACCAGTTCCGCAGCGCCGGCAGCCTGTCGCGCTGGAAAGATCGTCCCCAGCACCCGCAGCTTTTCGCCGGAGCCCACACCGGAAAGCCCCCGTTCCAGATCACCGAGGATGTCGGCCAGTCCCCGGACATTCCCGGCTTCATCGGTCACCCGCACCCCGAGGCGTTTCAACTCGTTGGCAGCCGCGGCCGAGGGGGAAGTGAGCGACAGCAGGATCCCCCGCAGTGTCGAACCGGCCATCTCCCCCTGAATCCCGGCATTGGAGAGCATCTGGACCGCCCCGGTGATCTCCTCCAGCGAGATCCCGGCGGATTTGGCCATCGGACCGACATACTTGAACGCTTCCCCCAGCATCGTCAAATCGGTGTTGGCGGTCGTCATTGCCTTGGCCATCACATCGACGGCATGCCCCAGATGATCCGCTGAGAGTCCCATCCCGGACATGATCTTGGCCGCGATGTCGGCCGCTTCGGCAATTTCAATCTGCCCGGCGGCTGCCAGATCGAGTGTCGGACCAATCGCGGTCAGAATCTGATCAACGCTGAACCCGGCCAGGGCAAACGAACTCATCGCCTCCGCTGCCTGACTGGCGGAAAAGACGGTGGTTGCTCCGAGCCGTTTGGCTTCCTGTTCCAATCGGGTGAATTGCTCGCCGGTCGCGCCGGTGAGCGCTTTGACGCGGGCCATCTGCGATTCGAAACTGGCGAGCGCCTGTGCGGAGAGTGCAAACGGCACGACCGCCAGCGACCCGATGGTGAGCAGCTGACGGCCGAATTGTTGAACAGATTTTCCGAACGCTTTCAGTTTCGCCTGCGCCCGTCGCAGCCCCCGCACGAGTTTCGAGTCATCGGCGAAGAGTTCGACATAGGCCCGGGCAGCACGAATCGCACCAGAGGGAGGCATAATAGGCTTGAGAAGTGAGGCTTGAGGAATGAGGAACGGCTCGCCTGGGCGTCCTCAAGTCTCACGACTCAGGACTCACCCCTCGCAGAAACACTTGTTTCAGCACATCCACACCCACGCGGGGTTTCTGATCATCGGGCGGACTCCGCTGCGGTCTGGCATGCGGATGAAAGTCCCGGGGCCGGGCAGCGCGGGCTTTTTTCGGATCGCGATGGCAGTTCGTGATCAGGGCGAGGAGGGAAGCGGTATGGTTCCAGCGGTCGCGGGACGCGGCATCGGCCATCCAGCAAAGCTGCCGCAGCGTCAGCGGGCCGGGGTCAACGCCGATGATGCCGGCGAGTTCGTAGCCGAGCTTGAAACAATCGATCGACCGGCTTCGTCGAGAGCGGTTTCGATCGCCTGGTTGAACTCCGGACTCTCCACCGCCTGCAGGGCCTGGTCCAACGTCGCCAGTTGTCGGCGTTCCGCGGCTGTCAGGACTTTCGTCAGCGCCCGCCTCAGCAGCATCCGCTTCCCTTCCGGGAAAAAATCGATGATCGCCTCAATCAGCGCCATCGAGGCTTTGTCACCGGACTCTTCATCAAGGGCTTCACCGAATTGTTCGGGACTGAGCCCTTTCTCATCGAGTTGCGGCTGGAGAACGGCAACCAGGCAGTCAAACAACACAAACGGATCGCCGGTCAACTGTTCCATCACGTTCGAATGGGGATCGACGATCCGGGTCAGGTTGATCCCGGTCAGCGCATGCACCCGCCGCAGCGAGGTGTAGTTGATCTCGATGGTCCAGGAGCGCCCCTGGCGGTCAGTGAAGGATTTCATGAAAAGAGTTGGCTCCAGGTTACGTGGTCGTCATCCACTCGGGAGGATGTTCGGCATAGGTCGGCTTCGCGGTCACCGAAACAGTGATTGCCTCCTCCAATGGTTCGTTCCGACTGAACGTGGTGATCGCCATCGTCGCCCGCAGTCCCTGGGAACCAGCTGATGTGACAGCCCCATCCAGGGCCGCAAACTCGACTGAGGTGTTGCCAAAAAACGCATCCTTGATGGCGGTGAACCCGGCATCCGCCGTATCCCAGACCATCTCAAACTCGATCGAGCCATCCTTGAGTGTCGCCAGGATTGCCCGCCAGCCGGCGTTGCCCCGCGTGGACGCATCCGCTTCTCCCGCTTCCACGTTCAGCGTCAGATCCTTGACGTTCGGCATCTCCTGCCAACTGGGAGATTCGTAACTGCCGGAATTCCGGAACAGTTTGGCATCGAGTCCCAACCGTACGCCCATCGATAGATCCTCTCAATCATTCTCGTGAAATGGACTGTCCTCTGGAATTGGTCGGGACAGCATGTCCGGCAGTGACCAGGGCGTGATTGAGGTTCACCTCACCACTGATCAGTTCCGCCAGGTAGCGGCCATACTTTTCAGTGACATCCTGCTGTGTGCGGACCACCAACTGACCGGTCTGGCCGGTCAGTTCCTCCAGCAGAGATTCGAGGTACTGCCGGGCGGCAAGTCCCCGAGGACGTTCGGAACCCCGGATCTCGGGGGCATTGATCCCCACCAGCCGCAGGGTGACCGTGAGAGCGATGCGGAATCCCAGATCGATCTCCCCCACCACCGTGTCCCCATCAATCACCCGAGTAATCCGGGTCCGATACTCATACATTCCTGATCACCTCCGCATCAGACCGTCGGTGAGGGCGCGAACGATTCGCCGCTGCCGGCAGGCGTTGCTGTCGTACCAGTCACACCAGCCTGGGGCGAGGAGGGCCAGCGGGGGAGTTGCGGCAGCTGACTGATTGGGATCCCGTTGGTCAGCACCTTGAGCTGATCCTCGGTCGGCCAATCCTGCAGTGAGGGGACCGTGTCGATCATCTCGGTCGAGGTGAACCAGGCGGAGGGGTTGTACGCCGCCAGTTGCGCTTCACTGAGGGTGAAATCTCCTGCACTCGCCTGCTCCAGCGGAACCCGGAACAGTTCCACCGCCATCAGGCGATAGACCCGCTGGATGTACTGGCCGATCAGACCGGAGAACGCTTCACTGATCTCCAGCGGACGGGCATTCTCCTGATGTTGAATCGCTTCCGTCTGGGCCAACAACACCAGTCCGCAGTACTGCTTCAGCCACTGATTCCGGACCCGGAAGTAGGGGGTGGGGTACAGCAGGAACTCCTCGGCTGCCGGCAGGGCGTGAATCGGTTCCATGTTCGGCGTCCCGGAGGCAACCGAACGGGAGAACAGAATGGAGCGGGCCCGGGTGCAGAGCTTGTGGATCCGGGTCAGCGTGTTGATGCTGGGGGGGACGGTCAGCCGGGCATCGGTGTGCCACAGGATGTTCTGCAGGTTCCGGCCCATGACGGAAACCAGGTAGCGGATCGTGTCATTCTGGGAATGACTGTCATCGCTCCAGTTGGGGACCGCCAGGCCGTATTTGGCCCAGTCGCCGACGTTGTACCAGAGAAACGCATCGTGAGAGATCTGTGAAGCCATGTTCAGGTTCCTGAGGAGGAGCGCCCGGTCAGTCCCCGGGCAGCGAGGTATTGGTCGATGAGGCCGCGGAGGGTTTCGAGGGTCGAGACCGATCCGGGATATTTACGGGCCAGTTCCGCACTGGCCCAGGCGAACGCTTCGGCATAGGTGTCCCGCTCATAGGGGACAAACTGGTTCTCCCGCACAATCGCCTGCGGGGGCGGGGGACTCTCAACGGTCACCACCGGAGGAGGGACGCGCGGTTCCGGTGGATCCCGGGCTGCGCGGGATCGACGGCGTTTGCTGATCGTCCGCCACAGGGCAACTCCGCCCAGAACGAGGCCGCCAGCGCCTCCCGTCATCCCCCCGATCCCCAGCCAGGTGGCGATCGAGATCCCCGATTGAACCAGTCCACTCAATCGATCCAGATGATCGGCGACGTTGGGCGATGCGATGAGGGATGGTTCAACGGGAACTGACGGTGCTGGAGATTCCATCAACGGTGGCTCAGCAACCGATGGCTCAACGGGGATCGTTGGTTCCGGCACCCTATCGGGTTGCGGCGGCTGTGGATCAACGGGATCAGGTGCCCCATCACGATCAGGGGGTGGCCGGGCTGCGATTTCTGATCGCAGCCCCAGGGCGATCAACAGCATCTCGCCATTCTCATAACCGATGATTCTGTCGCGTCCCGGAACCAGAAACGTCGGGACTTCGCTGATGTTGAACCGCTGGGCCAGATCGGTCTGCTGGTCAGCATCCACAAACTCAACGGTAAAGGCCGCTTCCAGAATCCGCCGCAGGTCTGCGTTCTCGCTGAAATTCTGTTTGAATTTCCGGCAGGGCCCACAACTCATTGAGCCGAACACATACAACTTGGGACGACCATCCGCGATGGCGGGTGGAGTGGATTCCCCACGCGGCCGCGTGGCGACAGATGCCTGACGGACAGCGGCCGAGGAGATGAACACGCTGGTGGAACGGTCGCTGCTGTTGAGCAGCCCGCAGACTTCCCCTTTCGCATTCAGCAGCGGACCACCGCTCCATCCGGGTGCGGTCATGAACCCGATGACGTTGCCATTGAATGCACCACCGGCATACTCAAACACACTCCACCGCAGCACGGGGCCACTGGCCCAGCGGAGTTCTCGCCTGCCATTCAGGTGCGGATAGCCGCAGGACCAGACCCGTTCACCGACTCGCGGGGGTGTGGCGGCGACCGGCAGGAAGGGATAACCCTCTCCTTCACAGTCATAGACCACCGGTCCCTCCGTCTCGGGACACGTATAGATACGTGTCGCACGCGCGGTCCGGTCCTTGAACCGAATGGTGACCATCGGGGGGAGATCGCAATGTTTCGCAGTGAGCACCAGCCCGGAAGAATCGACACAGACACCGCTGCAGCCATCGACCATCACGACAACTCGGTCAGGCTCCAGACCCCAGGCATGAGGCCCCAGGAGGAACAGCAGACTGAGAGCGAATGCCCCCCTCAGCAAACGGTTCAAGATCGCCCTCCACGGAACCGAATCAACCATGACCTGCCTTTCCTGAAGTCTGGAGCCTGTCGCCTGAAGCCTGCGGGCCGAAGGTCCGCACGAATTGAAACGTCCCCTGATGAACCAGATCCCGCAGCAGGCAGGCGGGGTTGAACCGGGTCGGGTTCGAGCGGTTCATTCGCCCCAGCCGCATGCAGACAGCCGCGACCAGTTCCGAGCAGAACAGTTCGTTGAGGTCGGCGGAGGGGAGCAGCCGGGTCCGTTTGAACAGCCGGGTGCCGGAGAGGAGCGCTCCCCCCAGGTCGTAGGTCACTTCCTGGCCGATGAAATGCCGCACCAGAATGCGGGTCAGCAGATCGCTCTCCGCGTGAGACAACTTTTCGATTGGCGTGAGCCGGTATAGATCGACATGTCCGCCGGCAGCGACATAGTCCAGAATCCGGATTTCGGGCAGATGGGCCTGCACCCCCGAGGTTCGTCGACCGAGCACCACACAGGGGTGAAGGCACTGCGTGGTCGATTCGACCCAGATCATCCGGCCGTGGTATTCGCAGAGGACCGCCACATGGGAGGGCCCAATCCGCAATCGGGAGGGGGCCAGCAAAGAAGCGGTGCCGTAACGGATGACGCTGGCCGTCATTCCGGTGCCGTAACAGGCAGCGATATCCAAGGGCTGAAAATCAGGCCCCAGGCTCCTGGCGTCAGGCTCCAGAGGGTGTGGCATCATCGCAACTGTCATCGAGACTCCCTTCTTTCCGGGAGCCCGAAGCCCGAGGTCTGAAGCCTGTCAATCAGGTCATCGTGGCGGGCCAGACGGCGACGGATGTCTTCGAGTTCCGCTCCCCGCAGTTCGTTCTGCGCCCGGACTTCTGCTTTGATGGCGCTCACATCGGAACTCATCTGCCAGGCCCACAGGATCGCCCCGACGAAAATCACCGAGACCGTGAAACTCAGAAACGAGACGAACCACTTGGGAATGACAACATACCCATTGCCATTCATGCCTAAAGGTGTGAGGGGAACGGGATTCAGGAGATCGTTCGCGCGGTCGCTCTGCATGAATTGCCTTTGCTACAGCCTTCCGCCTTCAGCCTTTGATTGAAGCCGCAGGCCTACCTGACCGAATCGCGCCACAGGGCGGGGACTTTGGGGAGTTCCTGGCGAAACGCCGGTCCCATGTAGGGTCGAGCCTCGATCCTCACCTGCACCGGCTGACGACGGGGGAGATTGATGGTCGTGGTTCCGCCGTATTCCAGCGTGGTGGGGGCATTGGTTCCGGTGCTGAGCTGTGCTGGTCCGATCACGACCGAGCGGCGATCGGGATCGAACACGAAATAGATGTGCCGCTTGAGCAGCCCGGTCTGGTTGGTCGGGGATTCATCCCGATTCGACGGACGCTGACGGCGACGAATCCGCTGTTTGGCATCCTGCCGGACATAGGCGCCGAACCGGGACAGCACTCGCCGTTCCGCCCGGCTGACTTTCGAGAGTACTTTCTGCCGATCGAAGAACAGCTGCTTTGCCTGCGAAAGGCGGAGACCGATGAACATCGGGCTTCTGGCTCCAGACCTCAGGCTTCAGGGAGGATTCCATGCGTGACTTCACTTTTCTGGAGCCTGACGCCTGAAGCCTGGGGCCTACTCTCCAATCACTCGAAACGTGAGTGTCTGCACACTCGTGAACGTCCGCAGCTGATCAATGTGCTCGGGGGCGTAGATCGGTTTAAACTCGGTCTTCACCCAGATGGCGTTTGGAAAGCTGTCGAGACGTTTCCCGCGAAAGTGAACAGCAATCTCCTCAGCGAGGGCCAGCAGTGGATCGAGGTCTATATTGTCCTCACCGCTCAGTTTCTGCTGGACAGCGACATCGATCCCCACTTCCTGCTGCGTTTGACCGCGTGAAGCCGTGACCACCGACAGGCCACTCGGTACCACGGTCACTGTCAGCGTCTTGAGTTCCGCCAGTTCCACGCGTGGCAGATACGATCGCACCGCCGTGAACGGCAGACTGAATGTTGCAGCGTTCAGTTCGGAAACGATAGCGGCAGCAACTTGGGTGATGAGCATCATCGTCCTGGAGCCTCAAGCCTGCTTCGTGGTGATCCGAAATGTCTGGCGATACGGATCGGAATATCGCCAGTCCAGCACCTCGAACTCGCGATCCCCTTCATGGATCAGATCCCCACGCTCCGGTTCGGTCGCCTGTCCAGCAAACATCAGGTCCGCCACCAGGATCAGAAAATCGCGATCGGTGAACTCGATCCGGACAGTATGCCCATCATCGGTTTCGAACTTCGTGCGACCGATCGTGGCGAGTACGTCAATCGACGTTTCCCCGCGAACATAGGTCACACTCGTGGCCAGATGCCGAGTCCGCTGCTGTTCCAGCCAGGCGGACCCTTGAGAGAGAAGATCAGGCATCGGGCTTCAGTCCTCCGGCTTCAGGAAAAGGACCAGAACTCCTTAAGCCTGGAGCCCGGGGCCTGAAGTCCCTTACTGTGACATCCGCACGCGGACGGTGGCCTCATTATCCCCGGCAGCAGCAACCGTCTTGCCGATCAGCCTGTTGGCCCCGGATTCGCTGTCGGTCTTGGCCTCCGCATCCGCGACGTCCCAATAGACATTGACGCCGGCGGTGATCGCTGTGCTGGCCCCGGTCGCCTTGGGGAAGTCGAACACCCCGGCCACCGCGAGTGCTCCGAGGACCCCCGCTTTCAGATCGAGTCGGGCCACTCCGATCAGATCCCCCTGGACGATGACATCACCAGCGGCGATTTCCGCCCCAGGGACATAATCGATCGCGGCCCCTTCGTGAACAAACACTGCTTGTGCCATGAGGCCGGCTCCAGAATTGAGGCGTCAGGCTTCAGGAAGAAACGAGAAACAGCGACCACAGTCCTGAAGCCGGAAGCCTGTGGTCAGAAGCCTGATCCTCACGCGGCCCCTTTTGATTTGACCGCCGCCCGGTGATCCTGCATGGCGACTCCGAAATCGAAGTAACCCCGCCACTGCATGCCGAGCGTATTGAAATCGGTTTCTCCACTTTCAATCGTCGGCACCCGCTTGCCTCGCAGATACGCGATCTCCAGTGCGGCGACATCATTTGGCTGCGCCAGCAGATACCACGCGGTACTGCTGTGACCGGGCATCGACGTCACGCTGAGATACGGCGAGCAGATCGGCCGGAACTTCCCGGCATGTGGGTTGTTGACCGGCTTGGCCTTGTTATTGGCCGGCACCTGATTGAGTGGCAGTTCCTTGAATAGCTGCTCGGCCGTCACTTTCAGCGATGTCGGCACGAGGATGATCGCCGGCTGCACCAGGATCGGCTTCCCCTGGGAATCGACCCGATCCAGAAACATCTGCTCGGCGACCGTCAGCGACTCGATATCAAGAACGCTCTCCGCCCCCTCGAAGTAGTTCTTGTGATTCGTGGAGAAGAAGTTGTTCGGGTTCGACAGCAGCAGCGTGAACACCACTTCTTCCAGCGCCAGGGCAGACATCCGGCCAATGGCCCGCGGGATTTGCAGAAATGCCCCCAGGTCATCATTGATCATCATCTGCCGGGTGAGGGCGATCATCCGGCCCCAGGTCTCGATCTGGTTGGTATAAGCCTCTTCGTCCAGTCCGGCGTGCTTGATCTCCCCATCGGCCCCGACTTTCTGAAAGATGCCGGCAGCAGTCATGCGGTACCGGGTCACCTGTTTGAAATCGTTGACGTCGGTCGCTCCACAGATCTGGGTGGCGACCGCGTTTACCGCCTCGTAGGCGGCGAGCATCGTCTTCGAGGCGACGTTGGACAGAATCCCCGCCAGGCTGATCGTCGAGAACCCGCTCGATGCCTGGATCAGCCGGTCGTTGGCAATGAATGCCGCCCGGATCACATCGTTGTCGATCTTTCCCGGCCGGATATGCCCGCCGGTTGCCCGGATCACCTCGTACAGCAACATATGCAGGCTCGATCCCTGCAGTTCGCGGGAGGTCGCCTGGTTCATCACCCGCTCATCGTACCACTGGCCGACTCGTGACTCCGGCAGACCGGCGGTCATACAGAGCGCGGCTTCGAGGGAGGCCGCCCGACGACCACTGCCATCTTCACCGTAGATCGGCTGCACCTCCGCCCGTTCGGCTCGCAGCAGTTCGAGTTCGACTTTGGTCAGATCCCACCCCTCATCCACAGCGCGTGCCTCCAATTCGGGAAACTTTCCAGCGCACAGATTCGAGATGGCGGTGATTCGCTTCCGCTCGGTGGTCCACCGCTTTCGCAATTGGTCGATCGGATCGAGCGGTGGCGTGGAGGAGGCTTGAGACGCGAGGGGTGAGACCTGTGGATTCATGGGAGCAGCAACTCTCTCGTCAGCAGTGACGTTCTCCGATTCTTCCTCCTGAAGCCCGGAGCCTGACGCCTCAAGCCTCTCCCCGAACAGCGCCCGCAGGCTGGTAGACTGTTGTTCGCTCAGCGTGTTGATGTCAAAGCCCTGGGCCTGAACCCACTGTTCGAATTCCATCGATTGCACCTCGATACGATTGGATGAGACTGGAGAACCGGCAGCCATGCGGGCGATCGCCTGATCATCCGCTCCCAGCGCCACGAAACTGACTTCCCGCAACGTTGACTGCCGGGCCACATACAGCGGCCCCGTGAACTTGCGACCGTTGACCTCGACCGTTTCCCCCCGGTCCACGAACACCATCCGCTGCGCACTGGCCCCGATGGAAGCCTGCCAGGGGAACCCGTTGTCCCCGGACTCGCTCACCTCGCGGGCATGGTCGTTCGAGCCGGATACGATCCCCGCCAGACGAATCGAGGAACCGTTGATTTCGATGGTCTCGGTGTGCCCCACGATCCGGCCGCTGTCATGATCGCGGAGGATCGGTCGGCTTTTGGCCGGAATCCGCAGCCCGGAAAGATCCACCACCACCGGGAACGGAAAGTTGGCCAGCAGGAGTTTGCCACCGGTGTAAGCGGTCATGCTGAATCGACGCAGCTTGCGGGGTTCGCTCGATTCTGGATCGGTGGCTTCCAACCGGAAATCGCTCGTCCCGTGTGCTTCGATGATTCGGAAATCGGCCGGAAGTTGCCGAGGATCAGGCGGCAGGTTCGTGTTCGGCATGGTCGTCCTGTGCGAAGTCGTCGGTCTCGTCTTCCTCTCCTGAAGCCTGACGTCGGGAGCCTGACGCCTGTTTCAGTCCGAGTTGATTCATCAATTCCAGTTCTTTGGCCCGTTGACGCAGCTGCGTTTCCCAGTCGAGACCCCGCCGGGCGTATTCATCGGCATAGGTGGTGGTGTGATTCGCCAGTCGCAATGCCTGAGCACTTGATTCTTTCAGCGGATCGACATGTTCATGGCCGTCGAAGAACCAGGTGTGCTCCGCGAATCCGGCACTCACTTGATGGGGCAGATAGCCCGGAATCAGGGCCGCTTCCGCCAGCCAGGCGGCCAGAATCCGGTCCAGCACGACCGCTTCCAGATGGGCCTGCTCCACCCGGACCGCCTTGAAATACATCTGGTGATCGAGTCGGCCGGAGGCATAGTTGTAACCGGAGGAGTTCCCGGCCGAGATCGCAAACGGCATGTTCAGACAGCGGGCGATCTCGTTCAGGATTTCCTTTTTGAATTCGGCATAGGTGGTGGTGGGCTGAGCGGCCTCCAGCTGGTTCATCTTCCAGCCACCCGGCATCGTCATCAGCATCCCCCGCTCGAGTTCGATGAGATCCATCGGCTCGACCGAGTCGGCTTCGCCATTGGCAGGAGCATCGGTATACAGCACACCACCCGGAATCGCAGCAATCTCGGCAGCGGTGATCACTGCCAGGGTGTACCGCCGCAGATGGGCGAACAGCGGCAGCGCCGGGGTGATATCGGGGATTCCCCGTCCTTGGCCTGCGCGATCCCGACGGTAATAGTGAATCATGTTCCGGGCCGGAACCCGGATGTATTCCCCGTACAGCATCCCGCTCGGGTCGCCGGGATGCTGCCGAAGGAGATGATACTCGACCGGGTTGCCGAACCGGTCAAACGTGATCCCATCAATGGCGTTCGGTTCCGAACCGTACAGGTCCGGAGTCGTCACCTGATCCGCTTCGATCAAGTTCAGGTCAAGCTGGACCGGCGTTGGCAGCTTCGGGTTTGTGACCAGGGCAGCGAAGCCTTCGCCATCGGACGCTCTGGCCATCCGCAGAGTGCGGAGTTTTTCGGGGAGCCCCACCGTGCGGGACCACCGCATCCATTCCAGTTCGATCTGATGGTTCGCCTCCGAATTCCCGGTCAATATCTGGAGCCGGGGGCCGGTGCCGATCACATCATTCGCCAGTGTGAGGACAATCCCTCGGGCATAACTGTTGTTGGCCACTTCGTAACGGGCCCGGTTTCGCAGGAGGCGGCGGACATCCGGGCTGTTGGCGGCGTTGGCCGACAGGTTGTCGGCATGGGCCCAGTGCCGGCGATTTTCATCATTGGTGACGGCCGCATCGTACCGGGCGCGGATCAGTCGCAGGGCCTGGGCGACTGCGGGGGAGGGCTGTGATCTCCCCGATGGCAGAAGTTGACGCAGCCAGCCCAGCAAGGAGAGTCTCTCCAAAGAAGATCTGAGATCGCAGACCAGCAAGGTTGCGAAAGAATGAGGAGCCGGGATCAGGAAGCGCCCGGCGGTGCCATTTTTGTAAATCGCACACCGCGCGTGCGGGACTTCACCGCTCGTTTCGAAGCGAGAAAGCGGTCCGCTTCGATCTGATCCTTCAGGGAGTGTTGTTTCACGCTGCCCGAATCGCCACGGGCCTCAGCGGGGCCCTGGGCATTTTCGCGAATGGCTTGGTCGAGTGGCTGATTTTGCATGAGGACAAATTGTCCCTCCCTATATTATTTACGTTCCAAAAGGCAAAAAGTGGCGTCGATTTTTTGCCAAGATTTTTGAGTCACGCCCGGTTTCGCTCTCTTTTCAAGTCGGAGAGCTTAATGCGACCTGGCTTTACGCGGACAACGTTGTTTTGGTGTTCCGACAGATTCACTCCCAGGATCGACGCCCCGACAGCACAGCCCACCAGGCAGTCGAGCCAGTGGTTGTCGGGCTGGTTGGGGCGGGGTTTCCATTCGTCAACCGTGCGACCACGACCTTCCGTGCGCACACGGTATTCCGCAACCAGATGCTCGGCGAACAGACGGTGGGGTTCCGGTTTCTGGCCGAACAGGGAGAGCGAACCTTTGTCCGCGATCGCCACCGCCAATCTGGCGAACACGAACGACTTCCAGAAGTTCGTGTCGAACAGGGCATGCCGAACCGCCCGCTTGCCCATCACACCGGGAATACGCCAGTTGAGACCGACACGGTCCCCCGGCCGGCGTTTGTAGTCCGAGAACGGGAGGCTCGACGCCCCCACGAACCGGCCGTGGCTGGGCAGCAGCAACGCTGCGTGGGGCGACTGCCGGCAGAACTGGTAGACCACATCGGTCGATGTTCCCCAGTTGGCATCGACGAGGCAGCGTTCGATCCGCAGCGAGGCCCCATCCTCGCGCTGCCATTCTCGTGACAGCTGTTTGTCCGTGAGAGCCTGCAGCCCCGCATAGATCGCTCCTTCGAGACCAGTCCCTTCCGCGACCGTGGACAAAGTCTTCGTCACATCACGCAGCGAGAAGTACGCCCGCTGGGGATCGGGCCAGGCGCCGTAATCCAGAACCGCTCCACTGAACTCTTCCCCCCACGCACAGACCACATAGAACAGCAACTTCTGCTGCACATCGATGAACATCGTCAGGTGCTGGCAACCGAGCGGCACCCGTCCCTTCGGCAGTCCGTTCAGCTTGGCGGCAATTTGGTCGGCGGTCAGCTCGTTCTCATCGACCTCGACTTCCGGCAGCGGCTCGTTCTGGTATTCCGCCCAGAACGCCGCTTCATCCTGCAGCTTGAGGTTCATCGCATGCTGGATCGCCGACAGCTCATCATGGTTGAACCGCTCAGCCCAGGCGATCTTCGCACCAGCATCCATCTGCTCCTGATGCTGAGCGTAGAACTCCGTCGCTGCCGCGCCCCCATCCTCGTTCCGCAGCCCCTCCGCCCGAAGTTCGGCATAGCGATCCCACAGCTTGGTCTCGCTGGGGAACGCATACACCATCTTCGTGCGCTCCCCCTGCCAGGATGGATGGTGATCCCGATTGAGAATTCGGTCGGCCATGTCCCCCGGACGAATCACCGTGCAGGGCATAATCCCGGAGATCTTGTGTCCGGGCCCCGCCAGGCCCAGGACCGCCCCGGCCAGAATGCTCTCCCGCTGCTGGCACTGAGAGACCGAGCGGGCGGACTCATCGGTTTGCGGGTCATCGAGCACCACGAGGCTGGGCCGAACACTTTTCCCGTCCGGCCGCTTGAACTTCATCCCTCGGATGCGGCCGGTGATGCCGGCCACTTTGATAATCGCGCCGCTGGCCAGCGCCCGACCATCATCCCGAATCAAGGCACCGCGTGTTTCATCCTGGGACCAACCCCTGAGCTGCAACGTCGGCAGGACGATGTACTTCGCCGTCCAGCCAATATGGGTCCGGTCCCCGTGATACAGCTGCCCGTTGCAGCGGTTGGCGATCCCATCCAGCGACTGAATCGGATGGCAGACCTCCGGGTAATCGGCCAGCAGCAGTTCGTTGGCATCCAGTTCGGTCTTGATCGATTCGAGCATGTCCATCGCATGCCCTTCATCGGAGCCGATCAGACAGACGAACTCCCGATGACCGTTGAGCACCGCCCAGATGCAGGCGCACTCGCAGATGGTCGTCTTGCCCGATCCGCGGGGCATCGCCATCGCGAACAGGCCCCCCTGCAGCACTGCTTGCTCAATCTTTCGCAGCACCTTCCGATGGTCATCGGACCACGCCAGGTGGAATGACTGCGGAAAGTAGGCTTCGCAGAAGAACTGGAAGTTGGTCGCTGCGTTCAATCGCCGCGCGGGATCGGCGATCGCCGGCAGATCACCGATGTCCCGACCAGCCGCGGAGAGTTCCGCGCTGCGACGGGCGGCACGATCTTTGTGCTGCTCATACGACTCGGTCGTTTGCGGGGGTTTCGGGTTGTGTCGTTCCCAGGCCAGCCACGCGGTGTAGCGCACCAGGTCAACGCGGTTCCCATCACCGATCCGGAACCCGGCCCGCTGGCGATCGCGATAGAGCTGCCGCTCGCTGGTCACCTCACCCAGCGGCGTCGAGTTGAGCAGCCGGACCAGTTCGCTCGGCTTCAATTGTCGGGGGTCAATCGGCACGGCCACGCTCCCTCGAAAGCCACGCGGAGTACATCACCAGGTTGATCGTCCCATCTCCATTCGTCGGCGCACCGGCCGCGACGTCTGCTTCGATCTGCTCAACGCGAATCTGTCGCGCACCCGCCTTCGAGAGCAGCTGCGCGGCAGCGGGAATCGGGAGCGCCAGAGGGTTGATCGGGCCACGTTCGGACATGTCAAAAACCTGCTGAATTCCTGGGGAATCGCTGCGGAACCGAGTGGATGTCATTCCGCAGTCGAGGTAACTGATGTCCTGTCGACACCGCGATGCAAACCACGCCAGGCCAACGAAAGGACCACCATGAACACCAGCGACATTCACCAGACCGACAGCCGCGAACTCCGCCAGCTCGCCGATGGACTGAAGCACGATGCACAAGCGTTGTGGGACGCGGGGAACAAACCGGAAGCCATGAAGCTGTTCCGGCTATTCCAACGGATCGCCCGGGAACTCCACCGCCGTCGAAACCCGGCCAACGTGCATCTCTGGAACTGATGACTCGATCCACTTATGCCGAAACGCCCTCGGGCGTCGTCGCGGGGTGGTGCCCGCGGCCTGATGATGGCAGCCGACTATCACTAACACGGGAGTACGAACATGGCGACCAAAACCAAGTCCGCAAAGATCACGAGCGTCCGCAAGGGAGACATCTATGAAACGAACTCAGGTCAACTGATCGAGGTGACCAGCGGCCGCCTGCAGGATGAGGGGGAACACGGGTCTTCGTTCGAAGGCCGGACGATCGAGTTCAATCTGGAGACCGGCAACCCGAATCGTTCGAAGACGGCTGACCGGTTCTACCTGGATGAGCTGGCGAAGAAGCTCTCCAAGAAGGACTACGATGAATGGGTCGAGATCGGCCGCCGCGAAGCCGAGGCGCTGGTCGATGCCAACAACCCGCCAACGGAAGCAGAACCGGCTCAGCCCGCCACGAAGAAGCCCGGCAAGACCCGCAATGCGAAGACTGACGACAAACTCAGCCAGCTTGATGCGGCGGTCAAGGTGCTCTCCGAATCCGGCGAGCCGATGACCACGAAGGCGATGATCGAGGCGATGGCGGCCCAGGGGTACTGGACCAGCCCGGGCGGAGCGACCCCTTGGGCCACGCTGTATTCCGCGCTGATCCGCGAGATCGCCAACAAGGGAGACGAATCCCGGTTCACCAAGATCGACCGCGGTCAGTTCGCCCTGAACGGCGCGACCACGCCAGCACCGAAGGCCACGGGCAAGAAAGCCAAGCCCGCTGACGGCACGCCCGGCCCGAAGTCGGTCTCCGATCTCTTGAAGATGTGAGGTGACGCCATGACCAACCCCGAACTGAAGATTGCCGATGCGATTCGCGAGGTGACCATCGCGATGCAGAAGGCCATCGCCGATGGATACCGCTCACGCATGATCGATGCTGACGACCTGGTCGAGGTGCTACTGGCAATCGCCGACCGCCTCGACGCGCCGGTCGCGGACACGACGAACCAGGTTGCCTGTCCGTGTCCCGATTGCGGAATGGCTGACGCCGACCGGCTGGTCTGGCAGGATGACGAATTCGTCCGCTGCGACGCCTGCGGGACGATCTACGCACCAGACGCCTGAGCGCCGCAGCCACCGGGACTTCCCCGGCGACGCCCCACGATCAACCGTGCGGGCGTTCTCTCATTGGCGGCGTGGTAGTCACGCGGCAATCTTACCGGCGGAAACGCGTTCCGCTTTCTCACCAGTGAACTGCTCCCAGCGTTGAACAATCACATCGCAGTAGAGCGGGTCGAGTTCCATCAGGAATGCCCGCCGACCGGTTTGTTGGGCGGCGATGAGCGTCGATCCCGATCCGCCGAACAGGTCAAGGACGTTCTCGCCCGTGCGGGATGAGAACTGCAGCGCCCGCACGGCCAACTCCACCGGTTTCTCGGTCAGGTGGACCATGCTCTGAGGGTTCACCTTCTTCACGTGCCAGAGGTCGGTGGCGTTGTTCGGTCCGAAGAACTCGTGGGCGGCCCCTTCTTTCCAGCCGTAGAAGCACCATTCATGCGCGCCCATGAAATCTTTGCGGGTCAACACAGGATGCCGTTTGTCCCAGATGATCGCCTGGGAGAAGTACAGCCCGTGCTTCTTCAGGAACGGCGGGTAGTTCGCGCAGTTGGCGTAGCCGCCCCAGATGTAGAACCCTCGTCCCGGCACCAGCACGCGGGCGATGTTGCCGAACCAGGCATCGAGTAGACGGTCGAACTCGTCATCGGACACGAAGTCGTTGGCCAGTGGACGATCCTTGGCCCGCAGTTTCTTCTGCGTCGGTTTTGACTTTTCCGGATGCCGGGCGACGTCCATTTTCTGATGATGGGTCGTCCCCTGGAACGAGGACAGCCCGGCAGCAATGGCGTTATTCGACCGTGGTTCGACCTTCACATTGTACGGCGGATCGGTATTGCAAAGGTGGATCGGCTGGCCATCCAGCAACCGGTCGAGGTCGGCAGGCTTACTGCTGTCGCCGCAAAGCAGCCGATGCTCGCCCAGGATCCACAGATCGCCCGGCTTGGTGGTCGCTTCATCCGGAGGGGCGGGAATCTCGTCCGGATCGGTCATTCCCTCCTGCACGCCGGGATCGAGCAGCTTGGCGAGTTCATCCTGGTCGAACCCCAGCAGCCCGAGGTCGAAGTCCATCCCCTGCAACTCCGAGAGTTCGATCGGCAGCAGCTCCAAATTCCATTCGGCGATCTCGGCGGTCTTGTTGTCGGCGATCCGGAGCGCCTTGATCTTTTCCGGAGTCAGTCCCCGGGCGACATGCACCGGTACTTCGGAGAGGCCGAGTTTCTTCGCTGCCTTCAACCGGGTGTGGCCGATGATGACAATGCCCTTATCATCCACCACGATCGGCTGCCGGAACCCGAATTCCTGAATCGATCGGGCGACCGCCTCAACCGCATCGTCATTCAGTCGCGGGTTCTTGTCGTAGGGGATCAGGCGATCGATCAGCCAGGTTTCGACTTGCATCGTGGTTGTCATGATGGCTCCAAGTGGGAGAGAGGGATGGTTCAGGATTGGCGATCGAGCAGCGGGGCGTTGGCCCAGTTCAGGTTCAGGTCATCGATGGCCCCAGTTCCGCAATGCTCGTCAATCCAGGCGAGTCCACTTTTCGTGAGAGCGACCTGCCTAACCCGATCCCGATTCGGTTCCGTCAGCCGGCGGACCAGGCCGGCGCTGGCCAGTCGCCGTGTCCAGCGGGACCACCGGCTGCGATTTCGTGAGGTCGGACGCTGCCGAAACCAGGCCGCCGGTTCGTAGCGTGTGGGGCGACCGTCCGGAGTCCGGATGGCAATCGCCAGGAGCAGTTTCAACGCGACAGTGGGCCACTCGTGTTCGCTGGTTGCCACAGAATCTCCGTCGCAACGTCAGCCACCGGAACACGTTGCCATGCCCGGCCAAAAAATCCGGACAGTCGAAAGAAAGTCAGCCTAATTCGGCGACGGTTCCCCGTGGTGTAACCTCTTACCCTGTCGAGGGAAGGAACCATTGCATTTGACGTAAGTCCGCCTCTCGCCGTGGGCCACCCGATGGCCGTCAGTCGCGGCGGTGCGGAGATCCGGAATTCCTGGCGTTGACCGAAACCGAACGCGACACGGGCCAACGTGGGCGACCGGGTCGGCGAATGGGATGTCTCCCAGTGGTGCCGTCCGGATGGACTTCTTTCTTCTTTCACCCCTATCACGCGCACACGGGGGTTTGGGGGTCAAAAACCAGTGCGCGGGGGGATGGGGGTGAAAGAGAGAAAGAAGAAGAGATATGTGTATTTTTCCAGTATTTTCCAGCAAAACTTCTTTCACCCTTCGTTCACCTTCCTTCCCCCTCTTTCACCGCCAGCGCCGCGACTTCTTTCACCTTGCCCGACTTATTTCTCCCCCCCGTCAGGATGCCTCGATCAGCCGATAGACTCGGGATGGACGACCGGCGGTTGCCTGGTTCACAAGGATCACGTCCCCCTGCTCAATGAGCGTGTCCATCATTTTCTGGAACGATTGACCGTCCACCTTCATCCGTTTGAGCAGCACGCTGTGCGGGAGCGTGCCGTCAGGAGCCTCGCTGAGTTTCTGCTTCGCCTTGAGGCATTCGGCGTGGAACGGGTTGGCGGCGACGTGCCCTTGTGCCATGAACAGCATTCGCCGGGTCTGGTGCAGCATGAATCGCGTCGCCCAGCGTGCGGCGCTGGCGTCGATCTCCGGTTCACGATGGTTGACGCTGATTGCATAGATCAGCGCCAGTTTGCGGATGTGCTCGCTCGTTCGGCCCCAGACCGTGGTTCCGACTGGATCGCCGCGAGATTCCGCCAGCTTGTACTCGGCCTCGCACGCTTTGCGGGCGTCGATCAGCAGGGCCTTCGCGTCTTCGGTGTACGGGACGATCTTTGGCGTCGGATAGAACTTGTCCAGATTCCCTTTGCCGGGATTAAAGTTGGCCCAGTACTGCGCCGTTTCCTGAATGCGAGGCGTGGGATGGAAATCACCTGGTTCCTGCCCGTCGCCACGTTTGATGGCATCGACGATGATCGACCGAGCGAAGAAGCCGTTGGTCAGCATTCGCTCAGAGAGGGCCGAATAGTATTCGTTCGGGATGGCCGTGCCATAGATCACGAGGCAAGGCTGTTCGATGGTCTCTGCCGCCTGTTTGCCTGCCTTCTTCCGCACCGGGTAAAAACCATTCGCGCACGAGTACATCTTGAGCAGCGTGCCGAGAATGTTCTCATACCGGGCGTCCTTGGCCTTGTTGATCGACTGTAGCAGCCCATCGATCTCGTCCGTCTGAAACAGCATGCACGGGTTGTCGTTGAGGCTGTCCTGCAGACCTTCGCCCGAGGCAAAGCTCTCACCCAGCCCTTTCGTCAGGCCAACGGCATGCAGCGTGGCCGCGTTAACCTTGCGGGGAAACTCCTTGCCGGACGAGGCATACGCCAGACCGATGAGATACAGGTTCGTGCGGTTGTCTGCGGGATCGCGGACTTTGCGACCGCCCAGGAACGCCTGGAGGGCGACGGCGCCGCAAAACGCCAATGGCACATTCGGATACGGGGCTGCACCCAGCGACAGGTCCATCACTTCGGACACAAATCCCGGAATTCGCAGCAGTTCGTCGGGCAGCGGACCGGGATCGCCGGTGGACGATTCGCTCGGCTTATCATGATCTTGAACAACGACGATCGGCATGGACTTCGTGACATTGGTCACCTTCCCCACCAGCGCTGAAATATCCACGCTGGAATCGACCGGTTGCTCCCGTGCCTGATTCAGCAACCAACCCCGGGGCTGGCTGTGAGGTTTGGTCGCGGCGCTGGTGACCTTGTGCCGCAGTTCTTTTTCGGACCACGGTGGTTCGCAGCGCGGGTTGTAATGGTCCAGCAGAATTCTCAGCGCCCGTTCGGGATCGATCTCGAACCCGTGGACCAGGACCGTCGCGGCCGCGTATGTGGCGGCATGACCACCGTTGCCGCTGATGGCTGGCGGGAGTCTGTCGAGGTATGCCAACGCACGAGACTCAACGTCGCTCGATGTTTGGTGTTTGGTGATCCGGTCAGGGTGCGACCCTGTGTGCGCCACAGCATCGGTGCGACCGTTGCCCGAGGCAGCAACCGGATCAATGTCTCCGTGTCGGAGCCTGATGACTCGATTCGCCAGCGCCTCGACACAGGCTGCCAGCATTTCCGCTGGCACAACCGCTGGTTCGCCAGACAGGACATCGTATCGCTGGCCGGTGGGATGAATGCTCGGACCAACGACCGTCTGGCCGCCTGTTGACCGCAGTTCAACGATCATTTTCCGGTTTTGCGGATCACGATGTTGGGCTGTTTTCGCGTCGGCAGCGATGTACCACCAGTGCGAGTCGGCTGCACCAGCGCGGCCCGATTTGGCTGCCGTCGATGGCAGGTAGCTACTGGCGATCGCCCGTGCTTCGACACAGTCGAGATCGACATCGACCAGGTTGCCGGATGGCTCTCCGAGGATCAGTCCAACGTTCGCCGGTTGGTCGAAGTACGGATCAAGGTCAGCTTCGCCCAGTCGAAGTTGCTCCCACTCCTTGATAACGGGGCGTTTCTGTTTGTACGGAATCGGTACGACGCACCATCCGCGGCGCACGTATGCACGTGCGGCTTCCAGGGGCGTGACAGTATCGTGACCAGCCTGGCCCATCGTTCCCGTTGGTTCTCCGTTAGCGCAGGTGCGGAGGCGAAGTCAGGCTGACGGCCTGCGTGTGCTTCTGAATCAATTCGGCTCCCGGACCGGCAGGCGGCCGATCGTCAATGACATTCCCGGTGGCGATGGCATCGAGCAGGACGCCGAGACAGGCCCGTGCGTGGGCCAGATGCGAAACACCACTCTCGGGATCGTCATCCTGGCCATCGAGCCACTGTGCCAGATGACGCTTGGCAGCCGCGATGTAGACCGTGGCCCGGACTTTCGAAGTCCGCCAATTAAATTCTCCATATTTGCGGGCACCGAGTCCCATCACGACCGCTTCCAGGATCTCAGCTGCTGGGGGAATCAGGTGCAGCGGTGGTTTGCCGGCACCAACGCGATCTTTGGGATTCTCGTCAGCGTGTTCCGGATGGAAGATGCGGGGCAGATCGTGTTCGGTCATCAAGTTCGTATCCTCAACGGGAGCACACCTCGGGAAAGCAGCCCGAAACAGTTCAGCGCAGGCAAGCTCCCAGCAATCCTGGCAAAGCCGATGGCGACTGCCGATCGATTCGTATGGCTCAAACTCCACGCGGCACCGAATGCAGATTGTTGCCATCAGCCTTCCCCCGCGCTGCAGCGGCAGCAGAGATGGCAGCGGAAACAATCAGCGCATTCGGAGCTTCCGGAGTCACATTCCGTGCAATGGACGGTCGTCTGTTCGTTCAAGATCGGGCCTTTCAGTTGGCAAAGAAGTGCGTCAGTGCGGCGACGCAGTCAGCGGGATCAGCGGACCGGGGCCGGATCACCAGAATCGCCAGTTCATTGGCAAACGTGCATTCCTGTGTGGCACCATGGGAAAATCCAGGGACACGGAGCACCGCATCGCAGCGGGCCAGAAGATGACGGTCGTATTCCAACCAGGTTTCGTAGGGTTTTGGTGAGACGAGATGCCACGCCAGTGTGAGGTGTGGAATCAGCGGGGTGAATCCGGCGTGGAGCAGGGCATCGGCGATGCGGATCACCGCGTGCGTGTTCAGGACCGGGTCCGGCTCGGAGTACGGTGCCGCGATGTACACCAGAGGTGCAAGCTGGACGGCGGTCTTCAGCGGAACAACGCGAACGGGCTCGAGCACAGTCAACGCGAACATCATGCAGTGGTCCTTTGAGAAAACGGAAAGGTGACTCAGCGTGAATGCAGCAGCCACGGTTCGAAATACGCCTGCTTGCCGTTGAGCACGACGCCGCAGCCGAGAATTGGCTTGTGTGAAAATTTGCGGCCGTACTCGAACTGCATCCGGCTCGCATCAATGCCGCAACCGACGGAGAGCCCGAACACCCGGAATTCCGGGTTGGCCCACCAGCGGACGCCGGCCTGATTGTGAAAATGCCCGATGACCGTGGATCGAAAGTTGTCTTTCGCCTGTTGGAGTGCCGCATCCTGGCCACCGCGCCCGCTGTCACCGTGGGAATAGATGACCCCATCGATGATCAATTTGGTGAACCGGGGGTGAACGGTCCAATCGACCTCCCACATGTCGGCATAGTCACGGAGCAGTTCCGGCGGCAGGCCAGCCGTGACTGCTTGGCGTTCGGTCAGCGCATCGTGATTCCCGATCAGCCAGTCGGCCTTGGGGAACGCCTTTGTCAGTGATGCCACCTGCCGTTTCGCACGGGCGTACTCCAGCGTCGCGTTCCGCAGGCAGGGACTTTTCTCGTGGTAGGAAATGGACGCCCAGTCCACGAGATCACCGATGTGGACCACGCGGTTGATCGCGTACCGGTCAGCGATCCGCTGCAGAAAGTCCACGTACCCCGTGCGCATGCCGGGTGCGTGTGTGTCGCCGATAATCAGGACTCGGGCCATAACAGGCTCCAGACTTCAGGATCCAGACCTCAGGAATGCGATGCTTCGCTCGATGGAGCGGCAGCTCCACTGTCGCCTGAAGCCTGTCGCCTGGAGCCTTGGTGGATGCAGGCCATCACCTTCGGATCAGGATGGCCGTCGCGACGGAGGCGCTGCACGATCGCCAGCACCTTGGGGCGGTTGCGGTACCAGAACGCCTCATCGATGCCGTACAGCAGGCGGACGGATTCGGACAGCGCCGCTTTCTCCTCGTCCGTGGTCACGAGGTTGTACCGAATACGGGAATCGTCACGCGGGCCGCATTCGTGGGGGTCACCGCCAAAGCGAAGGTACGATCCACATTGCGGACATTCGTGGACGTTCATCGTCCAAAAATCGGGCATCAGTCACCGGGCAGCAGGTTGGTGAACAGAAGGTGCCGCCCGGCCGTGCATTAGAGAATGCGTCCGAGCAGGCTGGCCTTCATGGCGTCGATCGCCTGGCTGGCAATCAGGTGTTCTTCGATCAGAGCGTGATCGTGCGGACTGCCCATCTTGGCATCCGCGATCTCCAGCGATTCCGCGAGGACACTCAATCCCTCAATCGCCTTATAGTACGCCTCGCGAATCTCCTGCGCCCGGTGGGGGTCCATCGTCCGGAAGATGTCTCGCAGGTTCCGTTCGCGTTAGGTCTTGGTCTGGTCGGTCATCTTTGGCTCCGGTGCTGGTGGTTGGTCTTCACGTGACACATGGAGCCATGATTCCGGAGAGACATCAAGCGCTGTGGGCCAGCATTCCAGAGCAAACGTGCAATGAGACCGCGCCCGTTCACATTTCCGCCATCGTCGAGGACCAAGCAGCAAGAATTTGTCGAATCCCCAAAGTATGCGTAGACTTCTAACGTTCCCGAGAATCCATGGAGTGGGCCAATGTCAAATCCAATCGTAAAGTCAACCGGGTTGACTTCGTCAGAGCAGTATCTCGCGAAAATCTGCGAAAGGACTTTTCTCCGGCTGTGGAGTTATCCGAACCCGTATCGCAATCAAGGGGGGGGTAAGGAACTGTGCGACCTCCTGGTTGTTTGCGGGGATGATGTCATCATTTTCTCCGACAAATCTTGCGACTACCCTTCGACAGGAAAGCCCGACCTCGAGTGGTCTCGATGGTATCGGCGGGCAATCGAAAAGTCGGCACAGCAGATTTTTGGTGCTGAGCGATGGATTCGTGAACGTCCCGACCAAGTATTCTTGGATTGTGCATGTGATCGCGGACTGCCGATCGCACTTCCAACTGCGGAAACACTGAGAATCCATCGAGTTGTTGTCGCCCTCGGGGCTAAGTCACGTTGCAGGCAAGAACTTGGCGGGAGCGGTTCTCTCTGGCTCTTCCCAGATCTACGCGGGACGGACCATGTAGCTGTTGCTTCGGAAAATTTCAGACGTTTTCACATTGGAGGCATATGCCCGGAAAAGGGATTCGTACACGTTCTCGATGACGTGACTCTAGACATTATCCTTGGCGAACTCGACACAATCACAGATTTCACACGGTACCTGCGCTGGAAGGAAGATTACATTCAATCAAACAAGTTATTCCTTGCACAGGGTGAAGAAAATCTACTGGCCGCATATTTGAGCAGCGTGAACGACAAAGGCCAACACGACATCGTTCTGCCAACGTCAGACGGAAAGCTGCAAGTCGAAAAGAATCTTTGGGAGAGGACTCGTCAAAGCCCCGAGTACTTGCGGAAGAGAAAAGCCAATGAAGATAGCTATTTCTGGGACCGGGTTATCGACGATTTCGCGGATCACGTCCTTGCGGGTACGATCATTGGAGAAGCCGAATACACCATCAACACGCACGAAATGATCCTGAGGGTCTTGGCACGAGAATCGCGGCTCGATCGCAGGATGCTTGTTCTTTCTCTCAAGGATCACATCCTTCAGGCTGATCCGACAAAGATTTGTTGGAGAACTGTGCTGTCGGAGCACAGGCAACACACGGCATTCGTGTTCGGACTCTTCCCGCAAGATCAGCTTGAGGAAGAGGTTTACAGAAAATCTCGCTGCAAGATGATGCAAGCCTATTGCTACGTCCTTGGTGAGAGGAATCGCAAACTTCGAACGATCGTTGGCATGGCAACAGAGAGTCACTCCAATAATGGAGTTTCTGAGGATCTGGTGTTATTTTCATGTCCTGAAGTGTGGCCTGACGAGATGGTTCAAGAGGCCCGAAGGTTGAGTCAAGAATTGGGGATTCACGATCGAAGAAAGCAGACCAGACAGGGAGTTCACAGTAACGAATATCCTGAACCTCGGATGAATCGAGCACAGGTTGGACGGAAAGTCGGTCGCAACGAACTGTGCCCTTGTGGGAGTGGGGCAAAATACAAGAAGTGCTGTGGACGCACAGACTGACCGGCGGCCGTTTACCAGAACCTGCGTGATCACGACATGTGGCGGCAAGACTCGTTGGCCTGCTGTTGATACGTCAGAATGGAACATCGTCCAAATCGATCTCGGCCCAGATCGGGCTCGGTTCCGGCTTGGGGCCAAGTTTGCAGCTGTGAATTCGGTCGAACTTCTCGCCCGCGACGGAACGGACTGTCACAGATTCCGGATGTGCCAGCGCGCCGTTGTTGGCCAAGTCGCACGCCTGTTCGGCGGTGTCGGGGCAGGGGTCAGGTGAGCGAGCCCGCCACCATTGCTCGGCTTTGCGTCGCGCCCAGCCGGTGTGCTCAAAGCAGATCCATTCGCTCACCCTGTAATCAAGGCCGAGCCGATAATCGACCCGCAGCGTTCTGGGGGCAGACTCATCCGCGTTCTTTTTAATGTGGACGCTGTACACCGTGTCCCGGACTTCGAACTCTGTGTCGCTGACCTGTCCGGAGAGGACACCGGCGCTGGTCGCCTGGGATTCGTGTTTCTTCCGTTCCGGCGGTGGGAATTCGTGTCCGCACTGCGGACAGATGGAATACGCTGGTGCGATCAGTGCCCGACAGTTAGGACATTCCTTCGCCGGGGCGGGACCGTCACCATTGCCTCGCTTCTCAACGACCTGCAGCTGGTCAACCGGACCGTGCCGCAGCACATTGCCG
This sequence comes from Planctomicrobium stercoris, assembly GCF_051465655.1. Taxonomy (NCBI): domain Bacteria; kingdom Pseudomonadati; phylum Planctomycetota; class Planctomycetia; order Planctomycetales; family Planctomycetaceae; genus Planctomicrobium; species Planctomicrobium stercoris. The sequence continues at coordinate 5,400,137 of NZ_CP195791.1, forward strand.
CCGTAATCCAGAACCAGGCAGTTGGATTTTCCGGGATGCAGTCGGAACCCGCGGCCGACCATCTGATAATACAGTCCCGGCGACAGCGTGGGCCGCAGCAGGACGACACAATCCACATGGGGAGCATCAAACCCGGTCGTCAGGACATTGACGTTGCACAGGTATTTCAGCGGCGGCTGCCGAAACAGGCCCTTTGACTCGCCCCGGAACCGCTGCAGCAACTGATCCCGTTCGCCATCGGGGGTCTCGCCACAGACGAACCCGCATTCGATACTGTGCTTTTCCCTGAGGACCTCGCAGACGTGCCGAGCGTGTTGCACGCCGCTGGCAAAGATCAGGACCGATTTCCGGTCCCGCGTGATCTCGGCGATCTCGGCACACGCGGCTTCCACCAGGGCGGCATCGTCCATCGCCGCTTCCACTTCGCTGGCGACGAACTCCCCCGCACGAACGTGCAGCTGGCTGGTGTCCGCTTTGGCGATCCCGGCTTTGGAAATCAGCGGTGACAAAAATCCGTCGGCAATCAGCTGCCGGACACCAGCCTCGAAACAGACTGCATTGAGGAAATGATCGTCACGGCAAATGGGTCCAGCATCGAGCCGGAACGGCGTCGCCGTGAACCCCACGATGCGAACGTGCGGATTGAGGACTTTCGCATCGGCCAGAAACTGCCGATACATCCCTTCGCCATCGGCGGGAATCAGATGGCACTCATCCACGAGGATCAGATCGAATGCATCGAGATCGCAGGCCCGTTTATAGACCGACTGAACTCCCGCCACGATCACCGCGTGCTCGGTGTCCCGGCGTTTCAGACCGGCGGAGTAGACTCCGACTTTCAGATCCGGACAGACCAGTTTCAGCTTATCGACGGACTGCTGCAACAACTCCTTGACGTGCGCGAGAATCAGCACGCGACCATTCCAGGTCTGCACAGCATCGCGGCAGATGCTCGCCATGACGGGGGTTTTTCCGCCGCCCGTCGGGATCACGACGACTGGATTGTCATCGTGCTCCCGCAAGTGCCGGTAAACCGCCTCGACGGCCTGGTGCTGATAGGGGCGAAGTGAAAGCACGCTCAATAAACCTCATAGACCTTGATGCGGGGCTTGAACCGGCGACGGCGAGTTGGATCGGCCCACCAGTCCCAGAACTGGTCCTCGATCGCGTCGAGAATCAGGTCGCAGACTTCGTCGGGCGAGCAGGCTTCGTCCGTCCCTTCCGAAGTGGTCATCTTGAACAGGAAGTCGTGTTCGAATCCGAGTTCATCGGGATCAAACTCATCGACTTCCTCGAATTCTTCGAGCGGGACAATGCTGGGCATGGCGGATCGACTTTGTGATCGGGGATGTACAGGGCGATCTGAATCTCGGCGCGAGGCTCGGTGGACTTGTCGTGCATCTCGACGACGCCTCTCTTGATCTGGCTGTCGTCAGCGAAGACGCCGGCGTGCTGGCACGCGTCCCACAGGGCCTTGTGAAAATTGTCCCAATCCCTTCGGCGGCGATCGGGGGGATAGAGATCCAACTGGACCTGGAGTGGGCCAGAAAGAGGCTGGCCGACCCGCCCCGCGAGGAGAGCGCAGACCGCTTCGCGGTACTGTCTCCCTTCGCGGCTGAGGAGCGTGCGATAGCCAACATGCCGGTAATACCGGTTGACGCTCGGCGGGAACGGCAGCACAAACCGAAGCACGGCTACCGCATCTGTCGCACTGTGAGGCAAGGACATAGCGATGTCCCCAGTCGACAGGAGAGGGATGAGTCGTGAGGGATGAGGTGATGAGGAAGAATCGGACATACTGACTTTCCTCATGACTCAAGCCTCAATCCTCACCCCTCCAGTCACGCCCGTTTCCACGGCGGCCCGCCGTGGGCGGATTGTGCCTGCGCACCGCTTCGCGGAGCTCCGGCGGGGGGCGTGGTGTTCTGCGCCACAGCATCACGCTTCTTGTAACTCTTGATGACGTTCGTCAGTTCCTCGGTATCGTCCCGCTTCTTGCAAGCGACCTTGGCCACGAGCGACAGATCGTGCAGTTCGCAACTGTCCTTGGGCTGCAGCACCCCGACCGCTCGGCAGATCGCCGACAATGTTCCCTTGGCAATCTTGACCGTGGTCTCGTTGGCATTGTTCAGATTGAGCCGGTCCCACAGTTTGCGTCCCTGGTACGGTCCCTCGATCACCTGCAATTCAAGTTCGAGATAGGCACCGTCACCCGCCTTCGTCGGCTTCATCTCTGACGTCGTGATGATGCAGAGGTAATCCCCGTTGGGAATTGGATCGAATGAGTCATTCGGTTCCACAGTCTGGGCATCGAAGTTCAATGCTGCCATGAGAATTCTCCTGTTGAAGTAATTGACTTACGTGACCTCGACCCACGTTCTCCCGGCCTTGATGGCCCAGACCGTGGCATGGCAGACATTGAAGCGTCTGCCGATTTCCCGTTGTGGAACGCCTTCATCCAGGAGTTTCCGGATGGCGATGACGTCATCAGGCGTGACACGTGTGTAGTTCCTGAGAGGAGACCCCCTTGGCCGTTTGTTGCGATTGTTTTCACTCGCCGTCACGAACCGGCAATTCTCAGGGCTGTATCCCAGGTCGTTGTCGATCCGATCCAACTGCAGTCCGGGGCGATATCCGTTCTGAACTGCCCACTGCTCGAAGGCGCTGAAGCTGTCACGCCATTCCTTACAGACAGTAATCCCGCGAGCTCCGTAAAAGGCGTAGTTGTCATGACACGGGGAATGACAACGGCCTTTCATCCCGACGTAGGTTGAGTAGAGCCGGTGCGACTTCTGCTGACGTCGGCGATACCATTCGCCGTTCTTGGAGCTGTTGCATTCCCGGCATTTGGAGTCGCGCCCGTCCTTTCGTAGGCGATGCCGATTGAATGCGGACAGCGGCTTCGTTTGATTGCAGATCGAGCAGGTCTTCACATGCGGGGTCGGATCGTCTTCGCTTTGGTCAACGACCGCCATGTGAAGGTCCTTGAGTTTGAGGTTGAAGGCTCTGTCAGTGCGCAGCGGTGGCGCGGTTCATCAACGGAAGTGCAAATCAAGCGGTATGTCCGAGATGCTCGGCGTAGACCCGGAAATCGAGCGGCATCTCTTCCGGCAGGCTCATCCGGTTCTTCGCCATGTGCGCCGGGCGTTCCGTGGTGCGGATGATCCGGTCGCCAGTGCCGATGCCACGGGTTCGCGTTTTGTCAAACCCCTCCTCGGTCTGCTTGGTGTGGACCTTGTAGGTCGCGAACAGCACCTCATCACACCATTCTTGAATCAGCGCGGAGGCGTGCTTGTTGAGGCGGGGCGAGTACCGGTCGTAAGCATCGGTTTCGGGATTCTCGAACCGTTCGATCTTGGCGTGGGCAATCAGGATCACCATCATGCTGCGCTCGCTCCGGAGGGCGTTCAGGCCATCGAGAACTTCTCGCCACGGTTCCAGGGCATACGTGTAACCCTTGGCGAATCCGTAGTCCTCAATCGAAGAGATGTCGCGTCCGCGATCCGTCGTCGGCCGCCGGCGGATGACTTCCTTCCAGATCAGTTGTTCCAGCCAATCGGCCGAATCCACAACGACCGTCTGGAAATCATGAGCCTCCGAATACAGTGCCATGACGGCTGCCATGACATCATCGAACGATTCCGCCAGCGGGAATCGGGCCGCTTCGAGATTCCCGAGTCCATCCTCCGTCTGGATGAACACCGGCTGGGGAGCCATCGCTCCGAACGTCGATTTCCCGATGCCGTGGACCCCGTACAGCATGACCCGTCTGGGAGATGCCTGCCTGCCCGTCTGAATGCGACTCATCAGTTCCATTGAATGACCTTGTGAAGAATGGGAATCGGGAAGGGTGAGAATCAGGCGTCGCCGTAACCGGCCCTTTCAAAGGCCTCGCGAATCACCTGCAGGCGATTGCGAACGGTCCGTCGTGACAGCCCGAGACGACGGGCGACCTCGCACACGTTGCCCGTCTTCAGCTCGCGAGCGGTTTCTTGGATCTCGGGCGGCAGCCGCGACAGCACAAGTTCGACATCGAGAGACAATTCCATCGCGGGAGCCGGGTCCGGCTGGATGCATCCCGCCGGCAGCGATTCGTCTTCGTCGTTGAGCAATTCCTCGATCGGAAGCCCCTCCGTCGGGACCGCTTCAAGCCGGCGCTGCTGTTCGCGAATCAGATCCGCCACGGTCCGGCCGATTGCCCAGGAGATAAACTCCGTGGGCGAGCATTCCGCCGGGTTGAACTTCGGCCAGCGCTCCAACAGCGACAGCAGCAGTTGCTGCTCAATGTCGTCTTGATCCGATGACGTGAATCCGAAATGGCCGACCAGCTCCCGGGATTTCTTCTTGGCGTACCAGGTGGCGTAGCACGTTCCCTGGGTGTGCGGGTGTCCAAATGGCGATGACGGCATCGAGTCCCCCTGTGGGATTGGGTTCTGCCGCCCCAGCACTGGCGAGGCACGTCATCAGCGGGAGACGTCCATCAGCCGGAAACTGTCGTGCTCTGGTTGTCGCGGTAAGCGACTCGCGGCCTACACAAAGTTATTAGCCGCTCGCAAGACTGATTTTCGAACTTTCCACCAAAGTCACATTGGATTCCATATTGGGGACATGTCCCCAATGTGGACGCAATATTGCATCCATATGGTGTCCCCGATCGCCCATATGGACGCGATATGGAGCCAATGTGACTTTCATGTCCCCAATGCGTCCGCGTAGAGACCGTGTCCCCGATCAGACCGGATTCTTCCTCACCGTGGTCAGCACACCGCTGGCCAGCCAAACCCGTGAGAGGAGAAATCCGTGATGGACGCGAAGAAAGAACTGACGATCGAAGAGAAACTGGACCTAATTCGGAGCCGGGCCGTCCGCTTTGGACTGAAACGGCACGACCTTGAAGATGCCGTTCAGGACGTCACCATCGACTTGCTCGAATTCACTCCAGATCCCGAAAAGATGAACGGTGCCAGCGAATCGACGGTTCTCATTGCCGTCATTGATCGTCGGCTGATGGAGTGGCTCAGAACGCAGAAACGCTATCAGGACTTGGTCGATCGTTGCGGTGCCATGCTGCCTTCTGATGACGTGTTGCTTTCGGAAAGCAGCATTGAAGCGAGTGATACGGCTCTGGACGTCGCCACTGTGCTGGCGGGTCTGCCTGAGTTCGAAAGGCAGGTCGGTCAGATGCTTTCCGAGGGGCACAACGCCACGTCGATCGCACGTGAACTGGGAGTCAAACGCCCATTCGTCTGCGAGGCCATGACCGCGATTCGCGAGCGGTTCACCAGCGCGGGACTCGGCGGCGAGGAACTCGCATGAACGAGTTCAACGACATCGCGAATGCTGCTTCGTCCGGCGGCGACATGACTGGATTCTCGTCGCCGGATGAGCCAGGACTGTGTGCCCCCGTGCCGATCCGCCGGCCATTGTCCCTCGCCTGGGTTTCGGACGAGTTGATCGCCGAAACCCGGCGGCTTTGGTCGGCCCGGTACGGTCGCGAGATCTCGGTGGATGAAGCCATCGAGATCCTGCAGAACGTCAAACGATTCGCCGAAATGCTGATGGAAAGGAGCGAGGAATGAACGTGTTGATCTGGGCCCGTGTCTCCTCACGGGAGCAACGGGAGGGGTATTCGATCGACGCCCAGTTGCGGGCCAACCGCGAGCGGGCGCAGAAGAACGGGTGGACAATTGTCCGTGAGTTTTCGGTGGCCGAATCCGCCAAGCGCGGAGCCGAGCGGATCGCCTTCAACCAGATGATTGACTGGGTGAAGGCCAACGCGAAACGGGAAAACCTGCGGGCGATCCTGAGCCACAAGCTCGATCGCGTCTGCCGCAACATGCGGGACGCGGTGCGGATGCAGGAACTCGAGGACAAGTATGGGGTCTCGCTGGCGTTCGTCGAAAACCAGTTCGGCCCCGGTCCGGCGGGCGCGTTGTCATTCAACGTGATGGCCGCTGTGGCCCAGTACTACAGCGACAATCTCCGAACGGAAGTCCTGAAGGGGATCGACGAACGAGCGAAACAGGGCTGGCAACACAGCCGGGCGCCGTTCGGGTATGTGAACGTGAAGGAAGATCGTGACGAGCCGATCCAGCCTCATCCGGTGAACTCGAAAGCCGTGATGCGGCTGTTCGAGTTATACTCCTCCGGACGGCACACGTTCGAATCGGTCGGCCAAGTGCTGGCGGACGAGGGATTTGTCTTTCGACCGTCCGCGCCGAAGTTCCACCGGACAGCGGTATCGTACATCCTCAACAACCGGTTCTACATCGGCGAGATTCGGCGGGGGAGCAACCATTATCTGGGGCGACATCAGCCGCTGATCGACCGCGCGATGTTCCAGGTTTGCCAAGATCTCCTCAGCGGAAAGAACCGCCGGGCGACGCCGCAGGTGAATTTGCCTCTTTCCGGCGGACTGTTCACCTGCCAGTATTGCGGGGCATTCATCACCGGCGAACGGATCAAACGCAAGCTCAAAGGCGGCGGGGTACGTCCGCACGACTATTACCGCTGTGCGAACAACTATCCTGACGACGATCACCCGACAGTTCGTTGGCGGGGAGACGACTTCGAAGAGGCGATCATTGCCGACCTTGCGAAGTTCAAGATGCCCGACGACGAAGTCGCCGAGTGGTTCCGCACCTCGCTGCAGACAGCGTTCACCGACATCAGCGACCTGCAACGCAACCAGTGGATTGCCCAGACCAAACGCCGCAGCGAACTGATCGCGATGAACGATCGGCTCCTGAACGCGTTCCTGACCGGGGCGATCGACGAGGCGACGTTCAACGCCAAACAGGCCGCTCTGCGCGATGAACTGGCAGTGCTCGAAGCCTCTCTGGCCCGGGTGGCCACGGCCGAACCGGCGGACGTCCGGGCCGCCCTGGCGGTCTTCGAGTTTTCTCAGAAAATCCCGGAAATCTGGCGCGGTTCAAAGATGCTTGAAAAACGACGGATTCTCGAAACGGTATCTTTGAACCGACGACTCGGCGACGTAAGTCTTGACCTGGAAAAGAGAAAACCGTTTGACGAACTCGCCAAACGGCTCGAAATCCAGTTAAGTCGGGATGACAGGATTTGAACCTGCGGCCTCTACGTCCCGAACGTAGCGCTCTAGCCAAGCTGAGCTACATCCCGTGTTGTAATCTCTTTAACAGCCCATGGTTCCGAAATTTCGTCTCGGGCGACGAACGGCTTCCCAAATTGGCTGCAAAAATCTACCAGATGAGGAGAATCGTTGCCAGTCCGTCTTTCTTCGAGTTTTACCGGCTGAAATTGGCGGTTGAATTCTCTCGGTCTGGCCGAGCTGTCGGGAATGGAAAGTCCGGGAGGCTGTTTGGAGGGCATGGGCGAGGAAGATTTTTTGTTGTTTCTAGATTCTCCCACACCAGTTGCAATCAAACTGTAAACTCGGCGCTCCCTGGATGTGAACTTGTCTGGAGTTTGCCGTTTCATGAGTCATTCCCGCCCCACTGGACGTCCCGCAAATCGATTGGCTGGGGAGACCAGTCCGTATCTGCAGCAACATGCCTACAACCCGGTAGACTGGTTTCCCTGGGGGGAGGAGGCGTTTGAGAAAGCGAAGCGGGAAGACAAACCGATCTTTCTCTCGGTCGGGTACAGTGCCTGTCACTGGTGCCATGTGATGGAGCGGGAGAGTTTTGAGAACGAGGAGATCGCCCGCTTTCTCAACGAGCATTATGTCTCAATCAAGGTCGATCGCGAAGAACGGCCGGACGTTGATCAGATTTACATGTCTGCCGTGCAGCTGATTACCCGACGGGGCGGTTGGCCAATGTCCGTGTTCCTCACTCCGGAGTCCAAGCCGTTTTATGGGGGGACCTATTGGCCCCCAAGGTCGTCAATGGGGATGCCCGGCTTTCTGGACATCCTGAAGAAGTTGCAGAACTACTGGTCGAGTAAACGGGATGAAGTGGAGACGAGTGCGGATCAACTCGTGGAAGCGATTCATGGTCTGGCCGCTCCATTGTTTGAGGAAGTTGACCTGAGCGAAGAGACGCTGCGTCAGGCAACTCGGGATCTGATCCAAAGTGCCGACCGGATACAGGGCGGGTTCGGTTCGGCCCCAAAGTTTCCTCACCCGATGGATCTCAGGGTGCTGCTCCGGGGCTGGGACCGTTTTGGCGATGAGGATGCCCTGAACGTTGTGCGGTTGACTCTGACAAAAATGGCCCGCGGTGGAATTTATGATCACCTGGGAGGCGGCTTCCACCGCTATTCGACCGACGCCCGCTGGCTGGTGCCGCATTTCGAAAAAATGCTGTACGACAACGCTCTTCTGGTACCGGCTTATCTGGAGATGTTCCAGTGCACGCAGGAGACGTTCTTCGCTCAGGTGGCTCGCGAGACTCTGGACTACGTGCTTCGCGAGATGACCTCTCCCGAAGGAGGATTTTACAGCACGCAGGACGCCGACAGTGAAGGAGTGGAAGGGAAGTTCTTTGTCTGGACGGAAGCCGAAACCAGGGCCATTCTCGGTCCGGATGATGCTGCTGTGTTCAATGCATGCTATGACGTGAGTGCGCGAGGGAACTGGGAAGAACACTCCATCCTCAACCTGCCGCGTCCCCAGTCCGACGTCGCGAAATCGCTGCAGCTTGAGCCGGTTGAACTCGAACGGATTCTGTCCCGTTCCCGACAGAAACTGCTGGCAGCGCGGTCACGTCGCATCGCCCCGGGGCGGGACGAAAAGGTTCTGTCTGGTTGGAACGGGATGATGATCTCCGCGTTTGCCCAAGGAGCTTCTATTCTCAATCAGCCACAGTATCTGGAAGCGGCCCAGCGTGCCGCCGATTTTGTTCTCTCGCAGATGAAGAACGACCCTGGCGAACTGCTTCACTCTTACAAGGATGGTCGAGCGAGATTTCAGGGCTATGTGGACGACTATGCCTGCATGATTGACGGTCTGGTGGACCTGTTTCAAGCTGGCAGCGATCCCCAGTTTCTCGAAGCGGCAATTGAGCTCAGCGAGGATGCCATCCGGAGATTCCAAGATGACGAGATCGGAGGCTTCTTTTACACCGCCAATGATCATGAAGAGCTGATCACCCGGACAAAGGACTCGCAGGACAATGCGATCCCCTCTGGGAATGGAATGATGGCGACGGCACTGGCCCGTCTGGGGCGGATCACTGGACGTGGAGATCTGGAGGAGGCAGCCAGGAAGACACTGGCTGCGTTGAGTGGGCTTCTGGCAGAACACCCCCGCGCCAGCGGCCAGGCTTTGCTGGCACTCGATTTCCTGTTGGGCCCGACTAGTGAAGTGGTCATCGTGGATGCTGGAGACGGCAAAGCAGCTGCATTTCAAAACGAAGTCTGGAAACGGTTTCTGCCTCGCAAGGTCGTTGTCAGCTGGTCCGCGAACCGACCCGTTCCCCCCGTCCTGGAACTGCTCGAAGGGAAAACACAAACACCGCGTTCTCGATTTTATCTCTGCGAGCGTGGAGCGTGTCAGTCACCGTGCGAGTCCCCTTCCGAGGCCGCAAGCCAGATCGATGCGCTACGCCGAACCTGAAAATTCGTCAGAGGAATCGGCGCGAGCTTGAGAAATTTTCAAGGATTCTGGCTGATCGAGACGAACTTTCGCGACCGGTCCGATGTGAAGTTCAGAAGCGAAGCCAGCTCGAATTCGTGTTTCGAAGGTCGAGTTAAGTCGCTAAACTGACCGATCTTATCTTGGTTTTTCTGATTTGTTCCCGTCGCAACCTGAGCAAGCACCCGCAGCTTATATAGAAGCGGCCCCCCTTGCTTTGAGCACACCTTTCTGACACGAATTCGACATGCAACATCTTAAGATTTTCCAGGTTGAGCAGGCGGATCAATCGCTGATCGTGACGCCGCGAGGCGAAGGAAGTGCGTTTCGCTATCAGGACTTACATCTGGAAGCGAATGCGATTCGAGCACAGCTTTCCAATCCGCAGGTGCGGAATCTCATCATCGATCTCTCTCAGATGGAATACTTTGGATCGGAGTTCATTGGAGCACTGGTCTCGCTGTTGCGGGAAACGCGCACGCGGAAAGGAAAGGGATGCTTCTGTGCTGCCAGCCCACAAATGCTTCAGGTGCTGCAGAACATGAGTCTTTTCAAACTCTGGCCTCACTACGAAACCCGTGATGAGGCGAAGTCCGAACTGGCCGCTGTCGCTGGTTCGTGAGTGAAAAGTCGACACGTCGCCCGAGCCGATTCGGATCGGCGGACGTGAATGGTATTTTTTGAGTTTTGGTGGAATTGCGCTCGCACAATCGGAACGACCAGCATCACCGGCGTATGCCGAAGCAGATCTTCCGCAATGCAGAGCCACAAGTCGCCACCACAAAACAGTTTACACAACAAAGCTGCGGTTCCACTGCTGAGTTCGTTGACTCAAGTCGTCACCGGATCGTGACGATGAATCCCCTACGGGCGGCGGAAATGGATTTTCGCCGGCACCATTGAAACGGGGTGGAGTCTTCATGTCGCAGCAGGCGAATTCAAACCGCTTTCACCTTGGCTTCCTCCGGGTCGCTCTGACCGACCACGGATACGTCGGCGGTTTTCTGGTGACGAACCATTTCGGTCGTCCCCTCGAATTTCAGTGTACAACCCCCGTTCGTCCCAACCGGACGCAGGAGATTCTGTACGGACCAACGCTCGAACCGTTCATCTGTTCGGAACTGATCGGAAAGACGTTGTATGAGCGACTGGGAATTAAACCGCAGTTGATCATCGTCCAGCAGGAGAATCTGCTGGAACTGCGTCGCCAGATCGAAGTTCCGACGGGCTGCCTGATCGAATCGCCCGTCGCCACCAGCAACCTTCCGGATCAGACGCTCATCCAGATCGGTCGCCAGTCACTGCGGCTGCATTCCGAGTTTCCGGAAGATCTTCAGACTCTGGCCCCGTTGCAGTCCCGGATCCCCGCGGATGCCGATATGAGGGAACCGCTCGAACGGGTGGCGGACGCGCTGAAGGAAACGTTGAGGGCGGGTGCGGTCGCCTGACGTCGAGACACTGCTGTTGATTCAATAGGCAAGGATGCCCATGAGTTCCCAGTCCCCGGATTCCTCAAAGTCAACCTCTTCTCATGACGGAGATGCCGGCGGTGCGCGCACGGAACGTCAGGACTTTGACCTGAATGCCTGGAGACTCGATCTCGACTTCCTCACATCAGACCCTGCGAGCGCCAGCTGTGAACTGAAGCAGCCGGAGATTCATGTCACCGGGATGAACAGCGCCCTGAAACGGCTCGCTAACCCGGCGATTCAGGTGACGGATCTGCTGAGCCGTGCCGGCTTTGTCCCTCGCTGGAAACCGTTCTGGCCGAAGGTCAAAACGATCGGTTTTCCGTTCCCAGCCGGGATCGAATTTCTCCCTCAGAAGAACGAGGGAGAAAAGGAAGAGTCGCGACCGATTCAGCCACCGGCGCCCAAAACTCTCGCTCCCGATCAACAGCCGAAGAAATCGACTCGCATCAAGCCCCCCGCGAACGCGCTCTCCATCGAGGATCGGCTCTTTTACCTGTTGCAGCCGCCACTGGAATCGTGGCTGCGGGGACAGGAACTGGTCATGCCGTTCGAGCCGTTCCCGTACCAGTACGAAGGAATTGCGTGGCTCTTTTCCCAGCATGCCGCTCTGCTGGCGGATGAAATGGGGCTCGGCAAGACGATGCAGACGATTACTGCCCTGCGATTGCTGTTGCGTGCAGGTCAGGCGCGACGAGTGCTGCTGGTCTGCCCAAAGCCGCTCATTCCCAACTGGCAACGTGAGCTGAAGTTCTGGGCGGAAGAGATTCCGGTCAATACCGTTGAAGGGGACGGCAATCGCCGCAACATGATCTGGCAGATGCCCGGTTCCGCTGTGCTGCTCGCCAACTACGAACTGGTCGTACGGGACTTCCAGGCGATGAAGCCGGAAGAGATGCCGCACTTCGACCTGGTGGTGCTCGACGAAGCCCAGCGGATCAAGAACCGTGGCTCGAGTACTGCGCAGGTGATACACGGCATTCCTCGCAATCGCAGCCTGTGCCTGACCGGAACTCCGATCGAGAATCGTGCTGAAGAGCTGATTTCACTGTTCGAATTCATGGGGGTCATTCCGGCAAATTCCTCGCCGGATGTGCGGCAGCTCTCCAAGCTGAGTGAAGAATTCATTCTGCGTCGCACCAAAGACCTGGTGATGAAGGATATGCCACCCCGGCTCGACCGTGATGAAATCATCGACTTGAGCCCGGCTCAGCGGTCCGCCTACCAGATCGCGGAAAAGGAAGGGGTCGTCCAACTCAACAACATGGGCGATTCCATCACCGTGCAGCATGTGTTCGAGCTGGTGCTGCGACTCAAACAGATCTGCAATCTCGACCCGGTGACGGGCGAATCGTCCAAGCTGGACCGACTCATCGCGGATATGGAAGAAGTCTCCGCCTCGGGCGGGAAGGCGATTCTCTTCAGCCAGTGGACGAAAACGCTCGACTGGCTCGAAGAGCGAACCAGGCAGTTCGGATGCCTGAAGTATCACGGGGGAATTTCCACCCCCAAACGGGAACCGATCCTCCAGCAGTTCAAGGAAGACCCGACCAAGCATCTGATTCTGATGAGCTACGGAACCGGGGCGGTCGGACTGAATCTGCAGTTCGCCGGGTATGTGTTCCTTTACGACCGCTGGTGGAATCCGGCGATTGAAGACCAGGCCATCAACCGCGCTCACCGCATCGGTCAGAAGTCGCAGGTGATCGTCAGCCGCCTGATCTGCAAAGACACGATCGAAGAACGGATCGATCTGGTGCTGCGGCAGAAACGGGAACTGTTTCAACGCGTGCTGGGCGAGGCGGATAACGAAAACGCGTCGCTGAGCATGACCGCCAGCGAAATCTTCGGACTGTTCGATCTGCGGGCGAAGTCCGGAAACAAGACGAAGCTGCTGCGGCCCAAACCTTCCTCCGGAGACACCGCTGCCGCGTGATCCGACTCTGCGAGATTCGCCCGACCTCTGCCGGAACAGGTTTTGCCCCACTGAACCATTCAGCGTCCCAGGCTGTCTCCGGATGAAAAAAGTCCCCTCTCAAGACCGCACTCTGGACTGATCCGCCCCAGTGGCATAGAAAGAGAAGTTTCCCCTGCGTGTCCCAGCCGCCCCTCGTACAGGCGGCCACGCAAGAGAGACGTCAGCAGACAGCTGTCAGCATTCAGCGAATTCCTGTTGCAGGCCTGAGTGCGATTCTGTTTGTGCTGACCGAAGAAAGCAGACCGCTGAAAGCCCTTCCATGCAGATTCAACTTCCTGACGGCACCATTAAGGATTACCCGGCCGGCACCTCCGCTCTGGATGTCGCCAAGTCCATTGGCGAACGTCTGGCCAATGCCACCATTGCTGCCCAGGTCGATGGCGTGATTGTCGATGCCACCCGCCCACTGCAGGAAGTGAGCAGTCTCGATCCGATTCCGCTGCGTCTGCTGACCACCAAAGATGCACAGTCACTGGGAGTGTTGCGGCATTCCTGCGCCCACATCATGGCCCGCGCGGTGATGCGGCTGTACGACGGTGTGGGACTGGCATTCGGACCGACCACCGGCAACGGCTTCTATTACGACTTCGATCTGGAAACCCCGATTCGCGAAGAGGACTTCCCCCGCATCGAAGCGGAGATGGAAGAGATCGTCAAAGCAGCCGAGCCCTTCGAGCGGTTCCATCTGAACCGGGATGAAGCGATCAAGTTTGTCGGGGACCTCAAGCAGGAACTCAAGACCGAACATATTGAAACCGGTCTCAAGGATCATCCTTCCCTGAGCTTTTACCGTCAGGGGGAGTTTGTCGACCTGTGCCGCGGCCCGCACATTCCTGATGCTGGCCGCGTGAAAGCCTTCAAGCTGTTGAATGTTGCCGGGTCCTACTGGAAGGGGGACGCCAGTAACAAGCACCTGCAGCGACTCTACGGCACGGCCTTCTTCGACAAGAAGGAAATGCAGGCGTACCTCGATCAGGTGGAAGAGGCCAAGCGCCGCGATCATCGCGTGCTCGGCAAGCTTCATCACCTGTTCGCAATCTCCAACGAAGTCGGACAGGGACTCTGCCTGTGGTTGCCGAAGGGGGCCACGGTGCGTGCATTGCTGGAAGATTTCATTAAGCAGGAACTGTTGAAGCGGGGCTATCAACCGGTTTACTCGCCTCATGTGGGTCGAGCTGAACTGTACGAGACCAGCGGTCACTTCCCTTACTACCGCGATTCTCAGTTTGCTCCGATTTTCGGTCATCCCGCCGGCCAGCTCGTCGATCACTGGAAGCAATGCCTGGTCGCCGGGGAGTTGTCCGAGAAATTCGAAGTCGACTTTCTGGCAGCAGCCCAGGATCTGGGTTGCCCGTTCAACGACTACCCGAAAGCGGGCAACTCCGAAGACAAGCTCGCTTATCTGAAGAAGTGGGAGCAGTCTCAAGAGCGGTACCTCCTCAAGCCGATGAACTGCCCACATCACATCCAGATGTACAAGGCGCAGCCTCGCTCTTACCGCGACCTTCCGGTTCGTCTGGCTGAGTTCGGCACTGTCTATCGTCACGAGCAGTCTGGTGAGCTCAACGGGATGCTCCGCGTGCGCGGTCTGACTCAGGATGATGCTCACCTGTTCTGCACTCCCGAACAGGTTGAACAGGAATTCAAAGAGACTCTCGACCTCGTGAAATACGTGCTTTCGAGCGTCGGCCTGGAGGATTACCGGGTGCAGCTCTCCAAGCGCGACCCCGCATCCGATAAGTATGTCGGTTCCCCGGAGCTGTGGGATAATGCGGAAGCCACGCTGCGGAAAGTTCTGGTCGAAAGCGGATTGAACTTCACCGAGTGCGAAGGGGAGGCTGCGTTCTACGGACCGAAAGCCGACTTCATGGTGCGAGACGCCATCGGACGCGAATGGCAGCTCGGAACCGTCCAGCTCGACTACAATCTGCCGGAACGATTCAAGCTGGAGTATGTGGGAGCGGACAACGCCACGCATCGTCCCGTGATGATTCACCGGGCTCCATTCGGTTCGATGGAACGATTTGTCGGAATGCTCATCGAGCACTTCGCAGCTGCGTTCCCGCTGTGGCTGGCCCCGGAGCAGATTCGCATCCTCGGTCTCAACGACGACATGCTTCCGTACTGCGAAGAAGTCCAGAACCAGTTCCGTCAGGCCGGATTCCGCGTTTCAATCGATCGCCAGTCGGCCAACGTGAAGAAGAAGATTCGCGACGCGCAGCTGGAACTCATCCCGTATATGCTCGTGATCGGGCCCAAGGACAAGGAACAGGGTGGAGTCTCCGTCCGCGACCGGATTGAAGGAGACCTCGGGTTCATGACCGTGGCAGATGCGCTGGCGAAACTGCAGAGAGAACGCGACACCCTCGCCATTCGACAGGTTGTAAAATCGAGCTTCAGCGGCTTTGCATCCGGTGGAGATGAAGACGCGGCCACGGGCGATTATTAACGGCAATTTCCGTTTAGCCCCACACTTGAAGTGTGGGGCTAAATGTTCCTCTCGGAATTCTGCTATTGCCTGAAGTCTCTTCGCGGTGATAATACTACGGAGTGAAGGATGTCCGTGTTCATGAAGGACAACTTCCTTCGCTCCAAGAGTTTTCAACTGATTGGTGCGGGTGGACCCAAGATGGAACACCCCTCCGCGCTCTGTCCGTTCCTTTGGCAATTCAGCAGCTGGCCATGGACGGTTTTCCGTCCTCGCTCGCGGTCTTTCTCCCGGCCCTGCTCGCCTCTTTGCCGGTCTCCCGGGAGAAGCTGTCGCGACACCCGAGGAACATCTCCGCTCACGACCGGTTGCCGGTTTTGCTTTCCTGGAGGTAATTGTCATGACAACAGGACAAGCTCTACTCGCTCAGATTTCCTCCCGCCAGAACAAAGATCAGTTCCGGCATGATCATTGGCAGGGATCGTTCGCCGAATACCTGGATCTGGTCAAACACAAGCCAGCTGTCGCCCGGACCTCTTACCAGCGGATCTATGACATGATCCTGCAGGAAGGGACCTATCCGGTCGAAGGAACCAAAGACCAGATTCGCTACCGCTTCTTCGACGACCCGCATAACGACGGCGAAGACGCCATTTTCGGTCTGACGCACACCCTCATTGAACTGGTGAACGTCTTCCGTTCCGCAGCCTTGAAGTACGGAACTGAACGTCGCGTATTGCTGCTGCACGGACCGGTGGGAAGTTCGAAGTCCACCATCGCCCGTCTGCTCAAACGGGGTCTGGAACGCTACAGCCGCACGGAAGAAGGGGCTCTCTACACCTTCGGATGGAAGGAAGACGACGGCAGCATCACCTGGGATCCGATGAACTGCGAGCCGCTGCTTCTCATCCCCAATTCCGCCCGGGCCGAGTTGGCGGAGTTCCTCAACAAGGACCGCGACGACCACGGATACGATATTGAAATCGAAGGGCAGGTGTGCCCGCTGTCCCGCTGGTATTTTCAGGAACGGCTCGCCAAATTCGACGGCGACTGGACGAAAGTTCTGGAGACGGTCGTCTGCAAACGAGTCTTCCTGTCTGAGCAGGACCGGGTCGGGGTGGGCACATTCCAGCCCAAGGACGAAAAGAATCAGGACTCCACCGAACTGACCGGTGATATCAACTATCGCAAGATCGCGGAGTTCGGAACCGAATCCGATCCGCGCGCCTTCAACTTTGACGGCGAATTCAACGTCGCCAATCGAGGGATGATTGAATTCATTGAAGTCCTCAAGCTGGACGTGGCGTTTCTCTACGACCTGCTGGGGGCTTCACAGGAACACAAGATCAAGCCGAAGAAGTTCGCGCAGACCGACATCGACACGGTGATCATCGGTCATACCAACGAACCGGAATACCGGAAGCTGCAGTCCAACGAGTTCATGGAGGCACTGCGAGACCGGACCATCAAGATTGACGTTCCATACGTCACCACCCTCAATGAAGAAGTAAAAATCTACAACAAGAGCTATCACCCCAAACGGGTTCGCGGCAAGCACATCGCCCCGCATACCGTGGAAGTGGCAGCCATGTGGGCCGTCCTGACGCGGCTGGAAACACCTAAGCATCACGGGTTGACCCTGCTGCAGAAAATGAAGCTGTACAACGGAAAATCGCTCCCGGGCTTCACTGCAGAGAACATCAAACAGCTGCACAAGGAGGCCCGGCACGAGGGACTGGAAGGAATCTCACCCCGCTACGTGCAGGACAAGCTCTCCAACGCACTGGTCGTCAACACGACAGCGACGAGCCTGAACCCGTTCATGGTGATGAACGAGCTGGAAGCAGGGCTGCGGCACCATTCGCTCATCGGCAGTGAGGAACTTCGCGAGCACTACCGTCAGCTCATCTCGATCGTCAAGGATGAGTACACCGACATCGTCAAAAACGAAGTTCAGCGGGCGATCGCCGCCGATGAAGACGCCCTGACCCGGCTCTGCTCGAATTACATCGACAACGTGAAGGCCTACACCCAGCATGAAAAGGTGAAGAACCGCTTCACGGGGGATGACGAGCAGCCGGACGAGCGTCTGATGCGGTCGATCGAAGAAAAGATCGACATCCCGGAATCCCGCAAGGACGACTTCCGCCGGGAGATCATGAACTACATCGGAGCTCTCGCGATCGACGGCAAGACTTTCAACTACAAAACCAACGAGCGTCTGCAGAAGGCACTCGAGATGAAGCTCTTCGAAGATCAGAAAGACTCCATCAAACTGACCAGCCTCGTTTCGCAAGTCGTCGACAAGGACACGCAGGCCAAGATCGACATCGTGAAAAGCCGCCTGATCCGTACCTACGGGTACAACGAGGAATCCGCTACCGACGTGCTCCAGTACGTGGCGAGCATCTTTGCACGCGGCGATACGAAGGAGAACTGAGAGTTCGTTGAGTGAATCACCCAGAAGCCCGGTCATCCCGTGACCGGAAATTCGATGTGGAAGGATTTTCTGAACAGGGAACGGTAAAATTGAAAGAAGTGACCTCTCCTCGCAGCGATGGAAAAACAGTGCTCTGTTTTGAAACCGCTTCTGACACCGAACCGACGAAGTAAAACGATGTCCCGGGTGCCTCAAATTGGCGAAATTTCCTGGGAAAGGATGATCCGGGCCGTGGAGAAAGTCAAAGAGTGACTTCAGCGAACGGCAGCGGTGTTGGAATCGGCGCAGATCCCTTATGCGATAGCTGGCGGAAACGCGGTCGCAGCCTGGGTTTCGCGAGTGGATGAAGCGGCCGTCAGAAACACCCGCGACGTTGACATTCTGATTCGCCGCTCTGACTTACCCCGAGCGATTGCTGCGATGGAGCAAGCCGGGTTTCGTTACCGACACGTCGCCTCGATCGATATGTTCCTCGACGGCGAGGGGGCGACCGCCCGGGATGCTGTCCATGTGCTCTTTGCCCGCGAGAAAGTCGGGAGGAGTATGCCTGTCCCACTCCAGATGTTGATGAGTGCGATACAAGCGGGCCATTCCACGTTGTCGACATCGAAGCGCTGGTACGGATGTTATTGGTGTTCTATGACAGGGAGAGTCGAACTCACCTGCGGGACTTCATCGATGTCGGCCTGATCGACAGCGATTGGCCAGCATGGTTTCCGGAGTTGCTCCGTGAACGCTTGGAAGAACTGCTCGATCACCCCGAAGGGTAACTCTGTTTCCCGTTTTGATCAGCGCTGGGTATTATCCAGGTTGTAGAGATTGCCCAATCCATCCTTCGAGAACCCGAGATGTCGTTGAACGTAGAAGACGCCTACCAGGAGCGGTTGATCGCATGTCTTCCCGCCTCAAAAAGCTGGATCTGATCACTCACTAAGAACGTCGAATCAGTGCTCTTTTTCTTCGCAACGGACTGATCTGCTCGGCATTGAGTTGATCCCGCGCGGGAAATCGGTCATACCAGAGTTCATGCTTCGACTTTGATCTCTGAGGAATGACACGATGCGATCTCCCGATGTTTGCAGCTTTGCCGTCCTGGCCTCCTTTCTCGCAAGTGCAGGTGCTGCTTGTGCCGCTGACCCGGGGCCATTCGAGGTTCAGGTTCTCACTGTGGACCTGAATGAAGGCTGCGATGTCGCGGATTTCGACGGGGACGGTAAGCTGGACATCGTCGCTGGCCGGAACTGGTATCACAATCCGGACTGGACCGCGCGGCCTGTCCGCACGATCGAAGATCAGGGAGGTTACGTTCACTCCAACGGCGATTTTGCGTACGACGTCAACGGCGATGGCCGACCGGATGTGATCGCGGGAGATTTCTTTTCGACCGGGATTCACTGGTACGAAAACCCCGGAGCCGACCACATTCTCAAAGGGGGACTCTGGCCCAAGCATCTGCTCGTCGACACCGGGCTCGGGGCCAATGAAGGGACGCTCATGCAGGATCTGAACGGGGACGGCAAACCCGAGTGGATCACGAACTCCTGGGTCGGAACCAATCCCGTCGTCGCCTGGGAATTCGCAGCTGGAGAGAAAGGCCCCACCCTCACCCGCCACCTGCTGTCCGAGACCGGTCAGAAGCACGGTTTCGGGTTTGGTGACGTCAATAACGATGGCCGGATCGACATTCTCACGGGGGCTGGCTGGCTGGAGCATCCGGAAGGGGAGTCACTGGGCGGCCCCTGGAAGCTGCACACCGACTGGGATGAAAGCTGGAGCGTCCCGGTGCTGGTTCGGGACATCAACAAAGATGGCCGGAACGACATCATCATCGGAAACCCGCACGATTACGGGCTGTTCGTCTGGTACGCGGAAGAGCCTGCTGCCGATGGAAAACTTAACTTCCGTAAGGAAGTGATCGACAAGTCGTTTTCACAGCTGCACTGCCTGCATTTTGCAGACATGGACGGCGATGGCCGGGAAGACCTGATCACCGGCAAACGCGTGCGGGCGCATAACGGCGGCGACCCCGGGGCAGCGGAGCCTGCGATCGTCTGTTATTACACGATTGACGATGCCGGCAAATTCACCCGGCACACGATCAACGAGGGAATCGCCGGGATCGGTCTGCAGATCCGGACGGCTGACCTGGATGGGGACGGCGACCTCGACGTGATCGTCGCGGGCAAGGACGGGACGCAGATCCTGTGGAATCCGCTCAAATCTACCACCCCAACCGCCCGCTGAACGGCGGAATCCATCGCGTCATGTCGGCGGTTGGCCGCTGATCGAGGAAGGGTAAAATTCTATCAGATTCGACGGGGAGTGCATGGAACTGACTTGCGGAAAGGGAGTCGGCTGCGTGAAATACAGCCATCTTCTCCGTTCTGGATCATCCTTCTAAGGAAAATGCAATTTGGACACCGCAACGTCCCCCTGCGAAGTGCGGTCCCAGCGAGACTCCGTTACCGTCATCCTGCGGCCTGCCATCACACAGGCCAGCTGGGCGGATGTCGAAACTTTCGGCACTCAAGTCCGGACTGAGCTGGAAAAACGCAACGCCCCTGCCTGCCTCGTCGACCTTTCCCCGATGAACTACATGGGAAGCGCGATTGTCGCTTTGATTGTTCGCATCTGGAAGGTGGTGCAGTCGAAAGGGGGCAAGATGGTGGTGCTCTGTCCTCATCCTGCCGTCCTCGAGGTCATTCAGCTGGCGGGCCTGGACAAGGTTTGGACCATTACCCAGGAGCCCGAAACAGCTTCACGAAAGCTTGGGGTGCGGCCCGTTCAGCAAGAGCTGAGCAGGGAGTCCATCACAGCGGGCGCCCCTTCCCGGCACCGACTCCTGTTTTTCACGCTGGGTGCCGTGACGGCGTTACTCGTTCTGATGGGGGCCCTGGTCTACCTGGCGAATCGCTAGGGAGCGACCAAATCCGGTCTTCGATTGTGTGAAAGCGTCTGCCTGCAACTGTGTCTGATTGTTTCCCTCAATGAGTTTGCGGAACTGACATGCCCGAGTTTGACAAGGCCCCGACTCCCGTTCCCAATGGTCATCCCCCGCAGGACACCGCCAGTGCAGGCACGCCTCATGTGACGACTTCTGCACTCCCTCCGGAAGCCCGGCAACGGGCCCTGCAGGAAGAATTGTACAGCCTGCTCAGCGTGGTCGGAGCAGCTCCGTTGATCGAGCTGCTACTCGAACGCGCATTCGAGCTGGGCGCGACCGACATCCACCTCGATCCGCAGCGGGACGGCCTGCAGCTGCGGCTGCGACTCGATGGAATTCTGCACAACATCCTGAAGCTGGACAACCAGTACACACCGCAGGTCATCTCCCGCATCAAGTTGCTGGCCAACATGGACATCACCGAACGCCGATCGGCGCAGGATGGTCGGATCTCCAGCCAGACGCTGCGACATAATCGCGACGTCCGCGTCGGATCCGGACCGACAATCTACGGTGAGCGGGTCGTCATGCGGCTGATGTCGGACGACCAGCGATTCAACAACCTGGGCCAGCTGGGGATGACTCCCAGCCAGATCGAACAGGTCAGCCGAGGCATTCATTCCCCGTATGGGGTCGTTCTCAGCGTGGGCCCGGTCGGATGCGGAAAAAGCACGACCACCTACACCTGTTTGTCCGCACTGAACCACCCGCAGCGAAGTCTCGTCACGATTGAAGATCCGGTCGAACGCCGCATCGACGGGGTGAACCAGATTCAGGTTGATCCCCGGATTGAGTTCGGGTTTATCGAAGCGTTGCGAGGCGTCCTGCGGCAGGATCCCGACGTCATCATGGTGGGCGAAATCCGTGATGCTGAAACGGCTCATATCGCGATTCGAGCCGGACTGACCGGGACACGGGTGCTCAGCACGCTGCATGCGGGAGATACCGGATCCACGATCGACATGTTCCGCGAGTTCCAGATTCCCCGCATGTTCCTGGCCGATGCCGTTAAATGCATCGTCGCCCAGCGGCTGCTTCGCAAAGTCTGCGTGAAGGACCGTGAATATTACTCGCCGGATGCCGTCGCCAGAGAATTTTTGAAGCTGGATGAGGGTGAGCAGAATCAGGTGAGACTCGCGCGTGGCATTCCATCCGACGCCAATTTCCACACAGGATACTTCGGGCGAACCGGAGTGTTCGAAGTGATGTTTGTCGATGAGCAGATTCGCGACATGCTGCTGGGAGGGAAGCCCGGCCGAAGCATTTCCGATTACGCCCGAGCCAACGGGATGATTACGCTCGAAGAATCGGCCCGTGAGAAAGTCCTTGACGGAGTAACGTCGGTTGAAGAAGTCATCCGTGTGCTGATTTAGCCCCTGTCTCAGGGGAGTGTGGCCCCGCAAGGCTCACACGTCATAGCGTTCCATGAAATAGCACAGGCAGTCCTGTCGAATCACGCGCTGATCGAGCGTCAGCATGGATGGGAGCACACGTTTCTTCAGCCGCAGCGAATTTCCGACCACGCTGATGTATTCGGAATGAACATCTTCCCCCGCTTCGTTCAGGACCTGCAGCCGGGCGACTGAGTGAGGCGGGCGGCAGGCGATCTCCGCACCAGGCCCCACTTCACAGAAATTCATGTGATCAAGATTGGCAGGAAAGATCAGATCGGCAGGGTCGTCGGCAAAGCCCATGGAGACCTCTTCCGGGACCTTCACGGTCGCCACGGTATGAAACAGATGGGCGTCGCCCGCTGGCACCGGGTGATCAGGAATTTCCAACAGGTGCAGGCAGGCAAGGACCAGCTCGGCAGCACGGTCGACTCCGCTGGCATCCCCCACTTTGCCGCATTCGCAGGTGACCGAAGGGCAAATCTGCGAAAAGGCCATCGTCTGCACACCGCGAGGTCGAGTAAAGTAAACGACAGTGCGACTGAAGAGAGACGCCAGTTGGAGATGGCGATTCGCGGTGGAACAGATGCAGGCGTAGTGAGGATTGGTGCCGGTGTTGTTATGCAGGTCGAGACTCGCGAAGACGTCTCTGGCACGCATCTGCTCGACGATGCTGTGCATCATGATCAGCTCGGGTTCCACTTCGTGATCCGATCCGGGCCAGACACGGTTGTAGTCGACCTGCCCCGGCAGTCGCCGCAGTCCGTGCTTCGCAGCTGTCACGTTCCCGATAAACAGACTCAACGCTCGGGGGAGTTGCTGCGATTCCAGCCTTCGCAGCACCTGCTGAATTGCCTTGAGACCGACATCTTCATTGCCGTGCAACAGCAACGATACAAACAGAGGCTCTGGGCGAAGCCCCGGAAGATGCACGAGTGTTGGCCGAGGGAAGACGCTTTCAATCTCCGCAGCGGAGACGTTCAGAAAGTCCGGAGGAAGACAGTCTCGAATATCAAACATCATGTTTCTAGACCAGTTTGGTCTATCATGTGCAGGCGATTCAGGACCATCACCGCATGAAAGTCCATATTATCGCCTGCGGAACGTAATAGATTATTCGCAAAACCGCTCTAAATAGCGTTGCGAGCGAGAGACGTCAGTCTCCCGATGAACAATCGACGCAGTATCGGGAGACTGACGTCTCCCGCTCGCCGATTGAAATCAGACTTCCCATTCGTGCACCGGCCGTCCCTCCTTCTGCAAAGCCGAATAAGTCCGGGTCAGTGCCGGCAGATTCCGTCCGTACTTCTCTGCGAACTTCACCTGCCAGACGGCCCCGTTCTGACCGCATTGCACCCGCTTCTCGATAATTTCGAGATAACGGCCGATGTCCCGGAAGTCAATGTTCAGCGACTGCAGTCCAGTTCGCGCCGCTGGAAGCAGATGTTCCCAGATCAGCTCCGGCAAGGAGAGTGTTTCTCCGTTGATCCACGTCTGCTCCGCATTGATTCCAGAACGGGCGGCTTGCTGAAAATTTTGCTCTGCCTTCTCGAATGGAAAAGTCGATTCTGGAGCTGAGGGGTGCGTGGCGAGCCAGTGAATCAGCCCCGTGGCGAATGCGATATTCGCGAGCATATCGATGAGGGTAGGACCTGCCGGCATGACTCGGTGTTCGATCCGCAGGTGAGGCTGTCCGTTTTCGTCGAAGCCGACAAGCGGCCGGTTCCAACGCCAGATCGTGCCATTGTGCAGTCGCAGATGTGGCAGCATCTCGACCGGCTCATCCACTTCAATGGGAAGCAGGACCGGATGACAGGACCTGTTCTCCAGAAAGAACTCTTCAAGGCTGTCCATGGCGTACCCGCTGCCAAAGTGCACACGCGGGAACGGCCCCCCCAGCTCGACCGAGGACTCGAACAGCGGAATACGGCTTTCCGCCCAGCAATGCTTTCCGAACAGAAATGGTGAGTTGGCTGAAACTCCGAGCACCGGTCCGGAAGCAATGACGGCAGCGTTGTAGTAGCGGACAGCCTGGGCCAGCGGAACCTGATAATGCACCTGCAGTGATGTGGCTGCTGCTTCGAGCATCACATCATCATGTTCCAGCGAGAGCAGCTCTTCCCCGGGAATGTGAATCCGGATCGGGCGTCCGCGTCTCAGTCGCCGCACCTGCTCATTCAGGGCTCGAAACCGACTCATTTCTGACATCGTAGCCAGCGAGAGGTCTTTCGATTCAATCGTGGGGAGCACGCCGATCGCCACCAGCGACATCTCCATCTGTCGTGCAACCAATTCCGCAGCCTTCCAGGTCTCCCCGAGATCCCGTTCCAGCGCAGAGAGCCCCACCGACGTCAGCGGCTGATGAGGAACGTTGAATTCGACATTGAACTGTGACAACTCTGGAACGACGTCCGGCAGGCCCACGCGGTCTAAGAATTCGGAGTTGCGAGGCTGAGGCTCCCCCAGCAGATTGGTCAGCCACATCTCCAGTTCCAGCCCGATGCAAGGAGGCGCTGAGGAGAATCTCCCGGTTCTGAAGTATTCATGCAGCAGGGCCATCTCCGTCACCATCCGCCGTTCGAAGCGGTGGAAATCGGCATGCTGAAAATGGCTGGCGGAAATCTCTCGCCCCATGACGAGTCCCCCCTGGTGTCCATTGAACTGTCCGAACTCATTGAGGTCAGGCATTTTGCAATGAGCTCCAACCCAGTGAAACTCGTTTCCCGGCCTCCATTGCAGTCTCCCACAGAACTGACATCGGGCAAGACCGATGTGACGGGATTGAGTTCCGACGTTTCCGTTGGTGCTGAAGGAATTGGATCAGACAATTTGGATATTTTAGAAGAAGTGGGAGTTCTTGAGTTTTTCTGTTGACGGCGGTCGAAATTCTCTATGATTCCCAAAACTCGCGGTTACGACTCTGAGAATCGAACGTGAGAGAGTTTTGGAACTTGGCGATCACGCTCATGGAGGGGTGAGGAACCAACGCCAGAGGCCAACGGGATCTGTACCCGGACGCCTGATTGTGTGTTTCGCCGAAACAATGGAAGACAGGGGAGACTAGAGATGAAACGTTTGCTGACTTTGGCTTTGGTTGTCGGTGCAGCGACCACCGCTTTCGCCCGCCCGCCGATGCAGGCACCGGAAGTGACCGGGCCGATTAATTATCAGGCCCAGTATTCGCCGACACCGGTCCCGACGCCAAGCTCGGAATTGCCACCTTCGCCAGGACTGCAGCCAGTCCCCGCTGGCGTTGTTGTGACCGAACCCGGCTGCATTGTCTGTGATTCTTCCGTCGGGGGAGCGATTCCGCTGTATCGCAAGGTTCGCGTCGTGCACGAACGCAACATCGCT
This sequence comes from Planctomicrobium stercoris, assembly GCF_051465655.1. Taxonomy (NCBI): domain Bacteria; kingdom Pseudomonadati; phylum Planctomycetota; class Planctomycetia; order Planctomycetales; family Planctomycetaceae; genus Planctomicrobium; species Planctomicrobium stercoris. Next base: position 5,425,694 of record NZ_CP195791.1, read on the forward strand.
CCCTGTGCAGTGAGCAAGATTGTGTCGGTTCCAGATCCGTGCAATCCCTGCAAGTGCGTCTTCATCGAAATCTGCGTTCCGCCTTGTGCGTGCGAAGAAGTGGAATGCAGCACTCGCCATAACCGGACGGTCTTCAACTACGGTAAGTACTCCGTCAAAGTGACCGAACGACATGGCACGCTGGTTGTGAACTACCAGGACTAAAGTCGTTTTGCGAGCTTGAAAGTCACCGGCCGCCACTCCTGATGAGTGGCGGTTTTTTTATTGACCCGTGCGTATTCACAGCTTCACTCACGTGTGTCCGGGTTCGAGTGAACTCGCGAATCCCCCGAACTTTCCTCGATGCGCTCAGTCCGGCCTCGACCGCCTACCCGAAATACGCTCGTGCGAACGCGGACAAACTCCACCCAGACCACGCATTTCTCCTCAGCTGTTGTGTCTGCCCGTTCAGAACAACCATTCCATCCGAAAAAGGCAGAATAACTCATTCGGACGGACCTTTCTGGCCGATGAAGACCGACATCATTCGATCTGTTCCGCGCCCGATTGCTGACGCTGTGCGTTTTCCGCGTGAAGGCAAAATGGGAACAACCAAAAACGACTTAAGGAGTAAGTCCATGCTTCTGCCACGGAAATGGGCACTGAGCCTCGGGCTGCTGGCGGCAGTTCCCAGTCTCACAGTGGCTGGCCCACTGGATTTCCTGAACGGGAATTCAGCAGCTGCACAATCGCCCGAACGCGGAAATCAAGAGGTTGCCGCGGATATTGCCGCCGCTCTGGGTCAGGCTCAACTCGTCTATAAAGACGTGGAAATCGAGTACCTGTCCGGAGTGGCTACCATCAAGGGACAGATTCAAAACGCGTCCCAGCGAGCTTTGGTCACTCGCATTGTCAGTGGGGTTTCCGGGGTGAAAACCGTGGAAAACAAGCTGACTCTCATTGAACCACAAACTACTCCGGTTTCCGCTGCCAAACCACAGGCTGCCTCCGCCGCGGTGCAGGCTGCTGCCGCTCACGAAGCGGCCGCTCCCGTTCAGCATGCAAGCCACCAGGGTGCAGGCGACAAACGTGTTCAGCAGGTGAACCACGAAAACGCCGCCGCCCCGGTCAGCAATCAGGCGGTTGCCCAGAACATCGCCGACTCCATGACTTCTGCTGGTCTGAGCGGCTACGACATTGAAATCCGCTACAAAGCGGGTGTCGCCAGCCTGATCGGTGCCGTCGATAGCCAGGAACAGGCCATGCGTGCACATGCTGCCGCCTCCCGAGTTCCAGGTGTCAATCAGGTCCTGAACCAGCTGACCGTGAACGGCAAGCCAGTCAGTATGCCGCAGGCTGCCCAGCGTCCCCAGATGCCCCAGCAAGGTGTCATGCCCGCGAATTACGGCATGCCGCAGGGGCAGGGAATGCCACCAGGAATGTCGCAGGCTCAAGGAATGATGCCTCCAGGTCAGGGCATGCCCCCCGGATATCCCGGAGCTCAGGGAGGTTATCCTCCTCCCGGTGCTTTTGCAGGGATGCCAGTACAGCAGGCTCAGGCCATGATGCAGGTTCCGAGCCAGAACGGACCGGTTCCGCAGTACGGAAATATTCAGCAGACGGGTGGACATCACCTGTACAACCAGCCGAATATGCCGAACTACGCCTGGCCCAGCTACGCTCCGTACGACAACTCGGCAGCGATCAGCTACCCGACTCAGTATGACGCCAGTGCGTGGCCGTACATCGGACCTTACTACCCGTATCCGCAGGTTCCGCTCGACTGGCGGAAGTCGACCCTCGAATGGGATGACGGCTCATGGAGCCTGAAATTCGATTCGAAAACGGACCGCTGGTGGTGGTTCCTCAGCCCCCATAACTGGCACTGATCAACGGGGTTAACCGTTGACAGGGATGCAGCAGAGTTTTTGGTGATTGGTTGAATGATGCTGACCTCCCGGAATTCACCGGGAGGTCTTTTCATAGCTGGAGCTGGAAGCTGACAGCAGTCAACGATCAGCCTCCCAAGGCCGTCGCCGAACTATCAGAATCTGCTGAAAGCTGAGCGCCCAGAGCTGGCTGCCGACTCAAAATCGATCTTTCACCGATTGAACAGGCGAACTAGACTCCCGCCGGTTTCCTCCTGCCCCCGGATGTGCTTTGGCAAATCAGGGAAATCAGGACGCTTCCTGAATGGAAGCGAAGAAACGCCGGTCTCACCATGGAAGGTATCTGCGCCGATGTTGCAATTCTTGACTCAATCCGGACGGAAGACAGCCTGGCTGTTCCTGTGCGGACTTTGCCTGTCGAGCTGGACTCAGGCACAGGAGATTCGACAGGCTGCTGCCGAAGCAGGACGCCCGGCACCGCTGGAAACTCAAGTCGGCCTCTCACCCGAGCTGATTGAAATTCTGAAGACCTGGGAAAAGCAGTCCGGATCGGTGAATCGCAGCAAGGGAGAATTCTCCCGGGTGGAATACGACCGCATCATGCAGACAGCACGCTGCGCCACGGGTCGGTACTGGTACGAGGGCCCCGACAAAGGCCGCATGGACTTCACTCCCAATGAAGCGGCTGAAGGAAAGAAAACCAAGAAGCGCGAGATCGAATTCAGTTGTCAGCCGGATCAGGCCAAGACCTGGATCTGCAACGGAAAAGAGATTCTCGACATCGACATTGCCAAGAAAGAATACAACAAGATCGAGATCCCTTTGCAGTTCCAAGGGCAGAACATTGCAGACGGCCCGCTGCCGTTCCTGTTCGGGATGAACGCCCAGAAAATGCAGCAGCGCTACATGCTGGAGCTGGGAAGCCTGCATGATCCGAAGAAGATCATTCACATCATCGCCTACCCGAAAATGCCCGCCGAACAGCGTGAGTACCGCGTCGCGGAAGTGCTGCTCGACCCGAACACGTTTCTCCCTCAGGCGGTCCAGCTGATGGACACCACCGGCAACAAAGAAACAGTGTACGTCTTCAGCAAGCATGACAATGTCGTCGGCCCCTGGCTGCCGACCGCTCCCTGGAAGCCGACCATGTTCGGATTTAAAGAGATCATGAACCAGCGCGCTGATCCTCCCGCTGAACGGGAAGTCAAAGGTGGAAACAATCAGGGGATCATGCTTCGATAATGATGGTCTCGATTGAGATTCTCATGGAATGCTGAAGGGGATTGCCGCACTCGGAGAGTGCGGCGTACTTTGTTCACTGATGCTGAACTCCATCTGTTCAGTTGCTACACTCCGGTCACTATGACCAAAGCCATTCTGATCTCCGATCCCGAGAGCGGCGCGGCCGCCCGGATTGCCCCTGAACTTGGCTTCAACTGCTTCTTCTTTGAAGCAGTCATCGACGGCCATCGGGTCAGCGTGATCGACGCTCCTGCGGATGTTCTCAAAGGGCAGGCCCGACCCAGCAGCTATGGCATCCCCATTCTCTTTCCCTTTCCCAACCGCATCCGCAGCGGAAGGTTTGAATGGGAAGGAACCCAGTATCAGATCCCTCTTGAAGAGGGGGTGACGAATGCCATTCACGGCTTCTGCCTGGACCGTCCCTGGCGCGTCGTTGACCAGTCGAAGGATTCCGTCACGGGCCGGTTTCAGCTGTCCGTCGATGCTCCCGATCGACTGGCCGCCTGGCCGACCGACTTCATCATCGATGTCCGTTATCGCGTCACTGAGAATCGTTTGGAGTGCCAGTTCCGGATCACAAACCCCACGACGAAAACACTTCCGTGGGGACTGGGAACCCATGCGTACTTCAAACTCCCCTTTGGAGCGAACAGCAGTCCGAAAGACTGCATCGCGACTGTCCCCATCAGCGAAGAATGGGAACTGGATGACCAGCTGATTCCGACAGGTCGACGTCTCCCGGTCGAGAACTCCTTTGCACTGCGAAACGGAGCACGGTTTGGAGCCCAGAAGCTGGATAACGTCTTCACTGGCTGGCAGTCCGATGGCGGGACCGTTCGCACTTCCATCTTTGATGAACGTGCAGGAATCGAGCTGACCCAGGTCTGTGATGCCGAGTTCTTTCGCGAGATGGTGGCCTACACTCCTCCCGAACGGGACTCGATCTGCCTGGAGCCGTATACCTGTGTGACCGATGCCATCAATCTGCAGCCGCGTGACCTGAATGCAGGTCTGCAGGTGCTTGGTCCCAAGGGGGTCGCACAGACATGGTGCGTTCTTCAGGTCAGTCCGATCCTGGTGTGAATCCCGCCAGCGTCCGCACTCTTCTGTGAGAGCGTGCGGTTCAGATCAGTGTCGATCTTCGCCCGTGAGTCGGTTTTCAATTCGATCGGCGTGACTGGCGAGGTCGAGAACACTCTTGCGGATCTCCTCGACATCCACCGTCCCCAGCGGGTAGTTGTTCAACGTGACGTAGTAATCGACTCCATCCACTTCACGCAGTGCAATCGCCCCGTGGGACATCGATGAATTGAGTCGCAGTGCCTGTTCGTGAAACGGAGACTGCGAAGGGCAGCACAGGCTGTAGATCTGAAGAAGACGTTCGTCGATGTCGTGCTTGCTGATTTCAATTTTAACGAGCTGGCTTCGGCCATCGGGCATCATCACCCGCACCTCGTAAAACTGTCCCTTCCGTTCCCACGTCACTTCCGGTTCATGTGCGAAGGCTTCATGCAGCAATGTCTCCAGGTCACGCACCTGCCCGAGAATCGCCTGCAGGAGCTGTGCTGCTTCCACTCCACTTTGAGGACGATTGGACGGGCTCTTCTCCAGCATCGCTCCAAGACATTCGCCCAGCTCCAATGGAACATCCGGCCGCAGCTGACGGATATTCGGGAACGGCTCATGCTGAATGGACTGGGCCAGTGAATGGAAGTTTCCCCCCGAGAAAGGGACGTGACCGGTCAGCATCACGAACAGTGAAACCCCTAACGCATACACGTCGCTGGCGGGAGTCGCTTCCATCCCCTGGAAGAGTTCCGGGGCCATGAAGTGCGGCGTCCCCGCCAGCATTCCAGCCCCTTCGAAAACCGTGCTTCCATGCAGCCGCTTGGCGAGCCCAAAGTCCCCAATCTTTGGGTTCCCCTGATGGTTCAGGAGAATGTTGTCCGGTTTGACATCCCGATGCACCACCCCCATGCGGTGTGCAGTGGCGAGTCCCTGTGCGACCCCCAATGCGATATTCGTGGCCCGCAACGGCAGCAGCGTCTGTTCATTCACAACCTTCTGCAACGAACGTCCGGGGACGAACTCCATCTCGAGAAAATGCTTCCCTTCTGAAGTTCCGATCGCATGAACAGTCACGACGTTGGAGTGATTCAACGACGCAGCAGCCTGACCTTCGGTATAAAAGCGTTCGAGGTATTCCGGATCTTTTTCGACCAGCGAAGGAGAAAGGATCTTCAGGGCACAGGCCCGGTTGAGCTGCAGGTGTCGGGCGAGGAAGACCCATCCCATTCCTCCCCGTCCCAGAAGTGACTGGACGTGATACTGGGCGATGTCGGTCCCGATCAGTGCCAGCAGGTCCGTTTCCCGCTCCACCCGCTGAGCGCGCAGGTCCCGATGGCTGATCTCCGCCAGCGAGAATGTGATGGTGTTGAGCGACGCATCGTCCAGCATCCCGGCGGGCATGCCGCAGCGAGGACAAACAGCCTTGCCCATCCGACCCAAGAAGGCTTCGTTGCAGGCAGGACAGTAAATCGTCAGTGGATCGGCAGCAGCCATGGAACGGGGATTCTTGGTCTTAAAGATCTCAAGTCGAATGTCGTGTCAGTGAAGTCGATATTTACCACGGAGACACAGAGGCACGGAGATTCTTGTAACCGCGAATGTCACGAATGAGGTGAATTTCTTCTGTCCTTCTCATCTTTCGTGAGATCCGACACGGGACTTGTCTCAACATCATTCGTTCAATTCGCTTGATTCGTGGTTCTTATCTTTTTCCTCCGTGTCACCGTGCCTCTGTGGTGAATCATCGAATTGCCCCCTGGAGCGGAGTCCTTCCCGGGATTCAATCGACCCGCTGCCAGCTGGCGGTCACCCCTTTGAGTGTCTGCGCAACGACACAGTATCGCTCGCCGAGTTCCACTGCTTTCGCAATTTTTTCGTCAGGTGCAGTCGATTTCACAAAGAATTCCAGTCGTACGGACTGAAACCCGACCGGGACCTCCCGGCTCACCCCCAGCGTGCCGCGAAAATCGAGCGAACCAGTCGCGGTTAATTTCGCAGCTTCCACCGGCAGTTCCATGGCGGTACAGACGGCAGCAAATGTGACTCCCGCACAGCCAACCAGCGCTTCCAACAGCATTTCCGCCGCACAGGCGGCAGTGCCGTCCCCCCCGGTGAGAGGGTGCAGGCCAGTTCTGCTCAGCGGGGGTCCCTGATGGTCGAGTTCGCAGGTGACCGTTTTGAAATCAATTTTCCCTGATGCGGTCAGGTCCTGCAGCGCCGTCTCCGGGGATTGCCGGTAACGATCTTTAAAAGGGGCCTGCATCGCACGAAGTTCTGCCGAGTTCATCTGAATTCTCCGGTGAAGAGAGGAGCGATCGCCTGCCGGGTGATGATTTCCTTCGCGGATTCCCGGAGATGGGAGGACATTTTTTCCGGGAATCAACCGCCACGCTTGCCGCACACGAGCCGTATTCTATGCTACACGGTCTGACTCTCCGGCCCAAGTCGTCGCAGAAACAGCACGCATCACGTTTTGTGCTGTGCGACCTTGAGCCACACAACTTACTCGCTGGATCTGCCATGTTTCGCGTCCTCGTTACCGACACTCTTTCGCCCCAGGGGCTGGACCTCCTCAAAAGCTACACGCAAATTGAAGTGGTCTACTCCCCCGGCCTGAAGCCGGCCGAGCTGAAGGAAGCCTTGAAAGAGGCAGACGGGATTGTGATCCGCAGCGGCACGAAGCTGACGGCAGACGTGCTGGACGGCCAGACCCGGCTGAAAGTGATCGCCCGCGCCGGAGTGGGTGTCGATAACGTCGACCTCCCCACCGCCACCCGTCAGGGAATCATCGTTTCCAATACCCCGGATGGCAACACGCTGAGCACGGCAGAACACTCCATCGCCATGATGATGGCGCTGTGCCGCTGCATCGGACCTGCCTCGCAGTCGATGCGGGCCGGGGAATGGGACCGCAAGAGTTTCACCGGAACCCAGCTGGCCGGCAAGACGATCGGCGTTGTCGGTCTGGGACGCATCGGTGTCGCGGTGGCGAAGCGCTGCCGTGGACTCGAAATGACGGTGCTGGGGTACGACCCGTTCATGAGCGAAGAACGGGCTGCCGAAAACGGCATCGAACTGTATCGCAACGTCGATGAAATGCTGGTGAAATGCGACTTCGTCTCGGTACACACTCCGTTGACCGATGAAACCCGCAACCTGATCAACGCCACTCGTCTGGCAGCGATGAAAAAAGGGGTGCGGCTGATCAACTGTGCCCGCGGCGGGATCATCAACGAAAACGATCTGGCCGATGCCATTGAATCGGGTCATGTCGCCGGCGCAGCTCTGGACGTGTTCTCCAAAGAACCGCCCCCGGCTGATTTCCGCCTGACGAAACTTCCTCAGGTCCTCAGCACGCCGCATCTGGCCGCTTCCACCGATGAAGCTCAGGAACAAGTCGCTCTGGAAGCTGCTGAGATTGTTGCCAACTTCCTGACGAAGAACGAAATTCGTTCCGCAGTGAACATGGTTCCCGTCTCCGGCAAGGAACTGGGAGCAGCCCGTCCTTATCTGGACATGGGCTATCGTCTCGGCCTGCTGCTGGCACAGCTCTGCAAAGGCGAAGCCATCAAGTCCGTGAAGCTGCAGTTCAAGGGCGAAGGAAAGTCGAAGCCGGTCAAGCTGGTGACGAGTGCCTTCACCTCGGGTCTGCTATCGGCTGCTCTGGACCGGAATGTGAGCATCGTGAATGCCGATCTCACCGCTGCCGATCGGGGTATTCCCATCACGACCATCGAGTCGTCCGAAGCGGGTGCGTTCTCGACGCTGGTGTCGGTCACTGCCGAAACGGAAAAGGGAACGAAGACTGTCGCGGGAACCACCTTCGGCAACGACTTCCTGCGGCTCATCCGGGTTGATGATTACCACCTTGACGCTTACCTCGACGGCCTGATGCTCATTTTCTGGCACAAGGACGTCCCGGGAGTGATCGGCGCCATCGGCACAGCGTTCGGAAAGCATGGGGTCAACATTTCCCACATGGCTGTCGGACGCGGATCGAAGATCCCAGGCGGCGGGGCTGTGGCAGTGGTCAACCTCGACAGCGAGCCATCAGCTGAAGCACTTCAGGAAGTTGCAGGACACCCTGACATTCTCGGTCTGCAGCTGGTCAGCCTGCCGGAAGCAGGGGCACCTCTTCCCTGGCTGGGGCTGTAGTGCAGGGAAAAGAGGGGAGGGAGCAGGGGTCAGTGGCTCTCTGGTTGTAGATCGATTCACATGATCGCCTCAGCTTTCCTGAGGCGATCTGCTCCGTCGTGCGAGTACTGTTATGGAACGTGAAGAACTCAAGGCAACTCTTTTACAGCTCCATCAACAGCTGCAGAGCGGTGAGCCGGTTGACCCGGAAATTGCGGTGCTGGTGAAACAGCTGTCGCAAGACGTGAATCAATGGGCGGCCCCTGCCCCGGCGACGACGAGTACACCAGCGACGGAACATCAAAACCGGAAGCAATCGCTGCTCGACAGCCTGCTCGGTCTCACGAAACAGTTCGAAGAGACTCACCCGGAACTGGCAGACGCCATCGGCCGCGTGGCCACCGCCCTGAGTCGCATCGGCATCTGAAAACGCACTCGCTGACGCTTCGTGCTCTGATTGCGATCCGCTCCACGCAAGTTCGCTGGTTCAGCTAGAGCGAATCTCACGACAGTGTGGCGTTCCGGCGGCGATAAACACAGCTTTCGAGCGAAAAATCCCCCCGAATCGCCGCCACACTCCCCTGAGACAGGGGCTAGCAGGTTGCTGCAAAAGTCTCGCTTTTCTTCGAGCAAGCTGTATTTTGTGCGTCGCCATGTTGTTGGCAGAGGGTTTCATGGCCATTTCGACTCCCTTCCGCAGGTCTGTTTGCTCTTCCCGAGCACGCTGATCTGCGGAAGGGCCCGGTTCTTTATGAGGACGCCAACAGTTTTCGCAGCCTGACAAGGTTGTAGGCCGCTGCGGTCAGTTCCAGTTGTTGTTGAAGCTTCCAGCGTCCGACCCAACGACTGCGGGACAGGCCCGCAATCGTCTTCATCCAGCCAAAGTATTCTTCCACCTTCTTGCGGCAGCGCTGACTGAGCTGATACCCCAGACGTTCCAGACGCCCTCTCATACGACTCCTCGCTGCGACTTCGTCCTTCCGGAATGGACGGACATGCTGTGGATTGGGGGCGGGCTGCCGGATCATGGCACAGTGAGGTTCGATACCGCGCTGTTCCAGTTCGAAGTAAAACGGGCCGCTGTCGTATCCCTTGTCCGTCCCCAGCGTTTTCGGTGAACGAGCATGGCGTGCCTGGAGACGATCCAGCAGAGACAGTGCCGCTTCGCACTCTGCTTTCCCTGTGGCTGGCGTAGCGATGACACCCATCACCAGACCATGGCGGTTCTCGGTCAGAGCGTGCCCCATGTGCGACAATCGGGCTTCTTTGCCACTCCCTTTACGGTACAGCCTGGCTTCAGGATCTGTCCGGCTGACGTGTGTCTCGTTGGTTCTTTTCTGCCCATGAAAGTCCACTTCTGAGTTGCGAGGCTTGAACGAATTGGAATCGTCATCCTGCTGATCTTTCTCCTCCTTGGGCCGAAAGCTTTTGATTGATGCATAACTCTCGATCAGCGATCCATCCACGCTGAAATGCTCGTCGCTGCACAGACCTGCCTGCAGTGCTTTGACCAGCACGGCATCGAAAAAGGCAGCCGTCAGGCCATGTTCGTCCAGCCGGGGACGGTTGTGAGTGAATACCGTGGCATCAAAGACCTGATCTTCCGGCGACATGTCCAGAAACCAGCGAAACAGCAGATCCGTATCAATCCGCTCGACCAGTTGCCTCTCACTGCGAATCGAATACAGCGCCAGCAGCAGCAAGGCCTTCAAGACTCGCTCAGGTGGAACGCTGGGGCGACCTGTCTGACTGTAGGCGGAAGCAAAGAGGGGACTCATCTCAGTGAGAATGGCATCAATCGTCCGCTTCAGGCTGCGGAGCGGGTGATCGTGGCGAATTCGGGATTCGACATTGATCGTATAAAACAAAAGATCCTGATCACCCGGACGACCACGCATGAAAAAACTCCTCATTCACTGGGAACGAGGAGTTTAGCGCACTTTCCATAATTCACAATCAGACTTTTGCAGCAACCTGCTAGTAGACGATCCGTTCTTCAGCTGCTGAACATTTACGGCAAACCGTCCCGCTGCTCATCTCTTCGGGCGGGTTGCCTTTTCCGCACCGGATGCAATCCGTGTACGTCGCTCGCCGCAGACTCATGGCAGCAGCTGTCAGTTCTCCGAGGATGCGACGGGTCGTCCAGGCGGGAAGTTTCGTCCAGTTGGCAGACCCCAAATGCAGCGGATGAAGAATTTTCGCGGTATCACTCTCCACTCGGACAGTGTACTCGGAGACCACGACCGACTGCGGGCCGACATCGACCACCACATCCCCCGGATCGCCCCCGATCAGGCGGGTCACCTCATCCGGCAGGCTTTCCTCCTTCTGCGGCAGCGGAAGCATTTCCCGAAGAATTTCGAGCAGTTCTGCCCGCTCCAGCGGGGTGAGTTCGGTCGTCATTTCGGCGGCTTTCGCTGTCAAAGAAAACAAGACGCGGCAGTGCTGCAACCGACAGGATAAAATGCTGACAGTCATTCTGCGACGATCTTCAGGAAATCTCCACCTCCCAGGGGCGTTTGCACGAGGTTTCTCCTGCAGCAGTCTCCTCTTTTGAAAACTGCTGTCGTTCTTCGCTGACGTTGCTCCGGAGACCCCATATAATGAACGGAGGAGAATTTCTGATGACGAACATGACATTACCCATTGTGACTGACGCTGCCGCGGAATACGAAGACCCGCTGGACGTGATCGAACAGATCGAGCGGTACAAGGTGGAACAGGATGCAACGATCCTGGCTCACTACTACGTGGACGGCGATATTCAGGAGATCGCGGATTTCACAGGGGATTCGCTGAAGCTGGCGCGCGACGCCACCACGGTGAAGTCGTCGACAATCGTCTTCTGCGGCGTCCACTTCATGGCGGAATCGGCCAAGATCCTCAGTCCGGAAAAGCGGGTGCTGCTGCCTGATATGCTTGCCGGATGTTCGCTCGCTGATAGCTGTCCGCCGGACAAACTCGCTGCATTTCAGAATGACCTGCGGGCGCAGGGACGCGATTTTGTAACGGTCGCGTACATCAACACCACAGCGGCGGTCAAAAGTCTGTGTGACTGGATTGTCACCAGCGGGAACGCCCGGGAAATCATCGAAGAACGGGTCCCCAAAGACAAAGAGATTCTGTTTGTCCCGGATCAGCATCTGGGTCGTTACCTTGTCGAAGTGACCGGACGGAAGATGATTCTGTGGCCCGGTTCGTGCATGGTCCACGAAGTTTTCAGTATCCAGGACCTGTTGCGGGCGAAACGGAATAATCCGCAGGCCATCGTCCTTGCCCATCCGGAATGTCCGCAAAATGTGCTCGAGCTGGCGGACATGGTCGGCGGGACGGAAAAGATGAGGAAATATGTCGAATCGGTGAAAAATCCGACCACATTTCTGGTCGCCACCGAGGCCAACATGATCTTTCCGCTTAAAGCGATCGCCCCCTGGCACGAGTATGTCCCGGTCCCGGGAATCATGGCGGACAGCGGAGAAACCTGTGCCTGCAACCGCTGCCCGCACATGGCTCGCAACACGCTGCAGAAAGTTCGGGACTGCCTGCGTGACGGCCGGCCGGAAATCGTGTGGCAGCCATACTTTTCACAGGCTCAGGAGGTGTTACAACGGAGCCTGCTCTCCTGAAGTGACGCGATTCCCGGAAAATTGCTCAGCAGACTTGAGCATGGCGAATTGTTTGTCATCATTTGAGATCAAGCTGTGCCCACGGCTCCTCTCTGAGAATGGTCTGCCTTGATCCCGCGCAGCGCGGTTTTCGATTGATGAAACGCCGTCCTCCGCGTGGCGGAACGCGGCAGATTAAAAACGAAAATGCCTTAGCCTGAAATTTCGACATGCCTAAAGACACTCTGACGATCACGGACAACCGCACCGGAAAAACCTACGAAGTTCCGGTTCAGGACGATACGGTGAAAGCGATTGATCTGCGTCAGATCAAGGTGAAAGACGAAGACTTCGGCCTGATGGCCTATGACCCCGGCTACACGAACACCGCCTCGTGCAAGAGCCGGATCACCTACATCGACGGGGATGTCGGGATTCTCGAATACCGCGGTTATCCCATCGAAATCCTGGCCGAAAACTGTACGTACCTGGAAGTGGCGTACCTGCTCCTCAAGGGTGAGCTCCCCACTCGCAAAGAGCTGGAAGACTGGGATGAGTCCATCCGCTTCCACACCATCGTCCACGAAAACATCAAGCGGCAGATGGAATCGTTCCGGTACGATGCCCATCCGATGGGAATGCTCATCAGCACGGTCGCCGCCCTGTCAACATTCTATCCGGAAGCCAAGAAAGTCGGTTCCCCCGAGAACCGACAGAAGCAGATCAAACGGCTGATCGCCAAAGTCCCAACAATTGCCGCCTGTGCCTATCGCCACAGCCAGGGCCATCCTTACGTCTACCCGAACAACGACCTGACATACACCGAGAACTTTCTCGCGATGATGTTCCAGATGTCCGGGAATGCTTACAAGCCCGAGCCCGCACTCGTTCGTGCCCTGGACGTGCTCTTCATTCTTCACGCCGACCATGAGCAGAACTGCTCCACCAGCGTCATGCGTGCCATCGGGTCTTCCGATGCCGACCCGTATTCCGCGCTCGCGGGAGCAGCTGCTGCCCTGTACGGCCCGCTGCATGGGGGAGCCAACGAAGCGGTACTCCGCATGCTGAGTGAAATCGGAAGCGTGAAGGAAGTTCCGAAGTATGTCGAACGCTGCAAGAACGGCGAAATGAAGCTGATGGGCTTCGGACACCGGGTCTACAAGAACTACGATCCGCGTGCCCGGATCATCAAGAAGTGTGCTGAAGAAGTCTTCGACGTGGTCGGTCGCAATCCGCTGCTGGACGTGGCGATGGAACTGGAACGGATCGCTCTGGAAGACGAATACTTCGTGAAGCGCAAGCTGTATCCGAACGTCGACTTCTACTCCGGTCTGATCTATCAGGCGATGGGGCTGCCGGTCACGATGTTCCCGGTTCTGTTCGCGATTCCCCGGACCAGCGGTTGGCTGGCCCAGTGGAAAGAATCGCTGGAAGACTCGGAACAGCGGATTCAGCGTCCCCGCCAGATTTATCTCGGCGAACGTCAGCGAAAGTTCATTCCGTTCGACGAACGGTAACATGAGGTGGTTTCATCACTGGGAGGGCGAGGCTCCTGCCGAGCCTCAAACCAGTGAACGCATGGTCTTTTATGCCGCTCAGCAGGAGCTTCGCCCTGCCCAATCGCGATCACAAAGGATCATGAAACCAGCACATGGCTTGTTGAGTCGATTGTGAGCGGATCGCGATTCTCGTTGAAAGAGATGCGATCCGCCAATCAAATCCACAGCAGTTCTATAAAAGACCGCCCCCGACCGTTTGCCGTGGTTTCGGAGATTGCTAGGGGCGTGCGAAAACCTCCCCTCAACGGAGCCTGCTGCTGCAGTCCTCGCTCCCGATTTCTTGTTTTCGGTGTCGTTCCGGACTTCGGAACACCCCCTTGTCGCTGCGAAGGGCATGCACGAACTGAACGCACTCAAGCATGCGTTTTAAGCAGCCGCAATCTCACAAATTCCGTGCTGTGGAGGGGAATGCCAGCAAATGTTGCCGGTTTTGCCTCATCTTTTTGCGGTAATCGTTACCATCGGAATTCAGTCAGCCATTGGCACATGGTGTGCTTTAGTGCTGTCAAACCGAATCTTTCGGCCCTGCGAGATGGCAAACGCCTGAACTTCCCGCAGGGAAAAACCACGGATGGACAAGCTGCCTCGCTGACAGCACGGACGTGAATTTTCAGCGACGCCTCCTGAAAAACACCCTGCACGCGGGTTCGCGACTGCGCACTCGACTGTGAAATTTGTTGATCCCCAATGCGTTCAATTCTGCATCACGAGATTCGCTGATTGACTGAAACAATCGAGGCTATCCATGTCACTTCAAACGGAATCATGCGAGCACCTCGACTACTCGGACGCAGAACTCACAGCACTGATCGCCCTGAAAAAACTCCGGAACGCTCAGGGGATCTTCGCAAGATATGGAAACGGACCTGGGTGCCCCTGCTGTGCAGGCCGGATCAGTGATGTTCTTCGAGAACTCCGGACAACTGAAAAACTGAGGACAGCCGCCTGGGCTGCAGGGTCTTACGAGCTCCCAAGCCGTGAGGACGACATTCATGTCACCGACGGCAGTGACCCGGATGTGCGCGAGATTGCCGTCACTCTACATCGCCGATACGCCCGGTTTCGACGGGTCTTTCCGCTGCAGATTGTCGTGACATCCGATGAGAGTGCCACGTCCGCAGCTCGCTGGGCCGATGTGGGAATCATTGTCGTCAACGGCCAGTTCGATCTGTATGTCTGCGGACAAGGAGCCAGCAGCCCCCGTCATGGCCATCTGCTGGTTTCAGGGGAATCTCCCGAAGCGGCCATCCGGTATCTCGACCGGTTTGTCGTGTATTACGTCTCCACTGCAGACACCTACACGCGGACAGCCCCCTGGTCAGACATGCTGGAGGACGCAGCAGCCCATCTGCGATCGATCATTGTTGAGGACAAGCTGCGACTGGAAGCAGAGTTTGATGAATTGTACCAGCAGCTGAGCGGCGCGGGCCGGGCTCGGAAGCGCTGGGCCAGTTTCGGTGTTGAAGAAGACGAGCAACAGACTCCTTCGTTTCTTCGGTCCAGGACCCCGTGGAAACCGGAGCGCTCGCATCCATTTGGTCCGCCACCTGTTTTGGGGACGAGCGACACGGATGTCGCGGGGTTCGATGTCACTGACAGTGACATGCCCAGCCTGATTCCCCAGCATCTCGCCACGAAAGTTGAGGGCGCTCATGTGCATCTCGAATTTCCCACGTCACCAGTTCACTCCTAAGGAGCAGGGACGACGGACAACCATGGACCTGCGGGCCATGGCCGATCGGCCGGCGAACCGTTTTCGCTGGGAGGAATCGACCCGGCGGTTTCGTAAATCGCCCCGGCGATAGAACGTCAACGTCCGGCGGGCAGCAGGACATCATCTTCACCCCGACGCTCTCGAGAGCACAGACACAAGAAGGTTAATGAGGGGAGTTGCCGAGGATCTCGCCCTCGTCGCTCCGATTTGGAATCCTTAGAATTGTCATGAAAATCGCGACTGACGGGCCGAAAGCTGGCTCAAAAATTGATGCCATCGTCAAGGATGCGATCTGCGGTTGCTGCGAAAGTCATTGCGGTTTCAGCCAGGTTGCAGGCGTTGATGCGCCGCTCTTCAGCGTCCCGACTCAACATGCATTCGGCACTCCGCGACTTGCCTCCAGCGCTCCAGTGCTGACGCAGCCCCTCAAGCGCAGCCACGCTGATGAGCTTGTCCCTGTCAGCTGGGATCAGGCACTCCGGGAGTTCACCGGCCGCGTCAAAGAGATTCAATGGCGATACGGCAAGGAAGCAGCGGCTGTCGTTGTCCCCGGCCAGTTATCGATCGAAGAACTGGTGCTGGCGAAGTTCCTGACCCGAGCCGGCCTGGGCATGAACTGGGGAGGAATCGAAGCGGCCGCGGGACTCATCGCGACTTTCGAAAGTTACCAGCGGGCCTACGGCAACTTTGCTCCTCCTTATTCGCTGGAGGACCTTGAAGAATCCGATGTGATCGTCCTGCTCGGGATGAATCCGGCTAGCGCACATCCGGAGATGTGGAAGCGGATCATGAGGAATCCGCATGCTCCTGAACTGATTGTCATCGGACATCAGGCGGACGAGACGTCGCTGAAAGCAAGCCAGTTTCTGAAAGTCTTTCCGGGGACTGAACGCATTCTGCTCAAGGGGCTCGCCCGGTTGCTGCTGGACTCAGGTCAACTCGATCTGAAACCACTTCAAAGTCAGCTCGAGTGCGTTACTGAATACATTGACTCACTGGCCGATTCGGATCTGAACACAGTTTCGACAATCACGGGAGTGCCAATCCGGGAAATCGAACTCCTGGCACAGACGCTGCTTGATCGACCGCGTGTCACATACTGGTGGTCCACCGAGGATCTGACCGCAGAGCAATCCGGTCTCCCCTCTGCAGCTGTGAACCTGTCACTGCTTTCAGGATCGGCCGGTCGACCGGGATCTGGAGCGAATGCCCTGCTCGTTCCCTGTCATATCCTCGGGTCGGTCATGACGGAGATGGTCGAAGAGCTCGGCCCGGAATCCGCCTGCACGGAACCGCAGATTCTGGAAAGCCTCCCTGCGTTTCACTGGAATGTCATCCGGGAGGGTATCCTGAATGATCGCATCAAGGCCTTATGGATCATTGCGACGAATGCCTCCGCAGGGCGGCTGCGGGAAACGTTTCCGTCGGAACTGATCGAGAAACTCGAGTTTCTGGTCGTCCAGGATCTCTCAGGCGAACCAGTCTCATTGCCGGAGGCGGATCTGTATCTTCCAGCTGCCGCGTGGGGAGAAAAGTGCGGCACCCTGATGACATCTGAACGGCGTGTGCACCTGATTCCGGAACGCCAGTCACCCCGAGACCAGTCGCTTTCGGATTTTCAGATCTTCCGAGAAATTGCCCGGTACTGGGGATGCGCATCGCAGCTGCACGACTGGGACACGCCGGCAGCTGTCTTCAAATCGTTTGCCGACGCCACACGCGGAACCGGCATGGATCTCAGCGGGCTGACACATGCCGACCTGCAGACCGAATCCGGTGTGCAGTGGCCCGTCCCGCATAGAACAATCCCGGGAAGCCGGCACAAATGGCTTTATGAATCCGGCACCTTCGCTACCCCCAATGGCCGCCCCCGGCTGATCGCCGACTGAAAACTGTCTGTAAAGCCTTCCCATTCTCAGGGAGCGACCGCGCCGATGAAGCTTGGCGACGGACTGCCGTCAGCAGCAGTGGCCAGTTCCTTCGACTCCGGCTTCATGAAGTCGGTGCTCCCCGGATCGGTGGAGACAAACTTGACAGCCTCGCCCGTTCTGCCGCCGGCTGCAAAGACGTTGAGATTCCCGGAACCTTCTTCAAAAGCCTTGTCTGACCAGTTGAGCGCAGCCCCCTGCGTGATCTTTTCGGCACTTGTGCCCGAGACTCCGGAAGCGATCGCTGGTCCGGGCCCGTTCACGAACAGGTTCTTCTGAATGGTGAACTTGTCAGAGCTGGCAGCCAGACTGGAGTCGAAGTTGAGCGACCGCGAGCAACCGTAAAACGTGTTGTTCGTCAGCGTGAGTTGCCTGATCACGGGGTCGGAACTGCGAAAGACAATTCCGGTCATCGCATCATGAAAGATATTGTGACTGATACTGACGTCATCCGCTCCACCCTGAATTTCAACGCACGCATCAAGCGGTCCCAGGAACCGGCACTTCAGGATCTGCAGATCGCGGGAGTCCTGCCCGCTTCCCGGCTGCAGCTGGATGGCTCTGGCCGATTTTGAACTGCCGGTGAACGTGCATTCCTGAATCGTCACGGGCCTGTCCCCCACGCCGCTCAGGCTCTGCCCGGCAATCGCCGTTTGACCAATGTTTTCAAACCGTAGCCGGGTCAGTGACACACTCGCCATGAATCCCTGCAGCTTGAATGCCGCTGTGCTCCCGGTGCAGTCGATGACAAGGTTTTCGATCGAGAACTGATCGACCGCATTCAGATAGAGGATGGGACTGGCGTCCGGAGATTGCAGCCGTGCGGGCTGATCCCCTTCACCGACAACGCGGACATCGCGAGGAAAGCTTCCCAATCCGGAATTGTCGATCGAGATGGACTCTCTCAGCGTCTGATTGCCTGCAACTCGGATTTCCCGTACAGGATTGCCCGTGCTGGAAAACGCGTGAGCCCGAATGTAATCGATCGCTTCCGTGAGGGTCCCGAAGTTGCCAGTGGGCCCCACGGTAATACTCTGACCGGTCACTGCAGGCCGGGTACTTTTTTCCGGCTGGGGAGTCGCAGGCGCGGGTGCTGCCGGCGTCACTGCAGCGGTTGCCGGTGGGGCCTGACCGGGAGAGGATTTCCCAGCTGGACCATTTCGTCCAAACAGGAGATAGGCGATGACGGCCCCCAGAACCAGAATCCCGCCGATGATGGGAATCAGGTACGGCTTCAGTTTCGTCTGCAGGTCCGGCGGAACGAACTTCTCCAGAGCAGACGTGCCGGATTTTCGGCTCTGTTTCGCTGAGTCCGAATTCTTCAACTTCTTCCCGGAGCCGCCGGATGTCGTCCGGAAGGCGGGGATCGAATCGGAATCCGAGAACAGCGGGCCTGCGGTTGTCGATTCGGGCTTCGGGATGTCGATTGAACCGGATCTTTTTTGAGCGGAATCTCTGGCGATGCGTGGTTCGGACTTTGCTCCTTTGCCGATCAAGGAGCTGGAGGGTCTGGGCGAGGACGGCTCGACGTCGCTCAGGCTGGAGAGGAAATCTCCGAGCCCCCCTGCTTCCTCCCGCTTCATCTTCCGGGTCGGGATTTCAAGAGCAGCGTCCCCGGTAAAGGGATTCAGCGTATCGCCCTGCTGCCCGACCGGTCCCGCCGACAGCGCCTCCCCCCGCACAGGTTGCGTCCGCTGTTCTTCACCACTGGCTTGTGAACTGAGCCACTGGGTCAGTTCCGCAGCGGCCTCCTCCGCGGTCTGGATCCGGGCATCGCGATCCTTGACCATTAACTTGCGGAGAATGCTGAGCAGTGACTCCGGAACATCCGGCCGAAGCGTTTCGATCGGCGTTGGTTCTTTGGTCTGATGGGCGAGGAGTCGTTGCGTCAGGGTCCCTTCGTTGAAGGGAGGACGTCCGGTGAGCAGGAAATACATCGTACAACCGAGGCTGTACAAGTCGGCCCGGGTATCGACGAGATGGCTGTCGACCGCCTGTTCCGGGGCGAGATAGTCGGCCGTCCCCAGCACACGTTCATCATGTGCGATGGTCAGCGAGTGGTCGCCATCTTCCGCGGAGACACGCGCGAGCCCCAGGTCCATCAGCTTGACGGTCCCGTGCTGATCGACAATGAAGTTTCCGGGCTTCACGTCACGATGAACCATCCCCGCCTTGTGGGCATGGGCCAGTCCTAGAGCCCCCTGGCGGATGTAATCGGCTGCGGTCACAGCATCGACCGGACCAGCGATCTGGACGAGGTCGAACAGATTCCGACCTTCCACATATTCCATCACCAGAAAATGGATTTCGAGATTGCCGTCCTTCTCATGATCAATGTCGTAGGCCCGGACAATATTTGGATGATCCAGGGCGGCGACCGCCTGAGCTTCGCGGTGAAATCGCTGCAGGTAGGAACTGTCTTTCACCAGCTTCCAGGGGAGCACCTTGATCGCGCAGCGGCGGCGCATCAGCACATGTTCCGCCAGATAGACAGAACTCATTCCCCCTTTGCCGAGCAGCCGCAGCAATTTGTACTTGCCGAGGAAGAATCCTTTGTGCTTTCCCTGCAGCAATTTGGCCGCCTGCCAGGCGGTGATGACATCAGTCTCGACCAGAAATTCGGCGAAATTCTCACCGGACTGCGACGGACCGGATTCCGAACGTGCATCCAGACTTCGGGCGATCACGGGCTCATCAACGAGTCCGCTGCGCCGCAGCACATTCACAAACGACTCCAGAGACGTGCTCATCCGATGGGAGATACCGTCGCCAGGCTGGGATTTGGAAAACTGAAAACTCTGGCAGAACCGCAAGGTGAACTGACAGAACAGGATATTCTGCTGGACCCACCATACAATATGTCCGGGATTCCTCGCTTGTACAGCCAATATGCAAAGACTTTTATCCGCAGTCAGGCGTGATCAGGTTCATCCGCTGTGGGAAGCTGAATCAAAATAACCCCTGCTGGGCTCTCATTCTGCGGAATCGGCAAAGTCCACGGAATCGCCTCACCGGACGTTGCCGGGAATTTTGGCGAACCTCCCGGTGGTTTTTCTCGTCTCTGGCGAAGCGTTTGGTTACAATTTCGTCGATGCCGTGCCCGGAGGGGGGACGGTCCATCTGCGTTTCGGGGTTTCAAGGCTGCACTCGGACCTGTTTCGAATTCGGCTGCGGACTCAATTTTGAGATTCAGGGCATAAAGGCATTCACGTGGCAACAGCGTTGGAAAAAAAGACCGAACATCAAACCTTGACCGGCTCCGAGATTCTGGTCGAAGCCCTGATCCAACAAGGGGCGAAGTTCGTATTCGCCTATCCGGGCGGTGCCAGCATGCCCCTGCACCAGGCCCTGCGCAAGAGCCGTGAACGCATTCGCACCATCCTTCCCCGTCATGAACAGGGAGGCGGATTCGCAGCCCAGGGAATCTCCCGCACCTCCGACGACGTCGGAATCTGCATGGCGACCAGCGGGCCGGGAGCCACGAATCTGGTCACCGCCATCGCCGATGCCAAGATGGACAGCGTCCCGCTGATTGCCATCACCGGACAGGTTTCCCAGAAGGTGATCGGAACTGACGCGTTTCAGGAAACGCCGATCGTCGAAATCTGCCGCGCAGTGACGAAGCACTATTACATGATCACAGCCGATGACCCGGATGATCCGGAATCGGTTCAGGCAGCCCTGCGGAGCATTCCCCGCATCGTCAAGGAAGCCTTCTTCCTCGCCCGTACCGGACGCCCCGGCCCGGTGCTCATCGACTTCCCCAAGAACATTCAGCTGGCCACGACGGAACAGCCGATCGACTTCGATCCACCGATGTACCTGCCCGGCTACCATCCGGAACGTCGCAAGGTGGCCGACGAGCAGATCCGTCAGGTGATCGCTGCCATCCGCCGTTCGAAGCGCCCGATCCTCTACGTGGGGGGAGGCTGCGTGAACGCCGATGCCGCCGAAGAACTGACGCAGTTCGCGAAGAAGTCCAACATCCCCGTCACCATGACCGTGATGGGACTGGGTGCGTTTCCCGGAGACGATCCTCAGTCGCTGCATATGCTGGGGATGCACGGAACCGTGTACGCCAACTATGCCATCAACGAAGCCGACCTGCTGCTCGCCATCGGAGTTCGCTTCGATGACCGCGTGACCGGCAAGCTGGAAGAGTTCGCCAAGCACGGCAAGATTGTGCACGTGGATATCGATCCATCGGAAATGCACAAGAACAAAGAAGCTCATATCCCCATCATCGCCGACGTCAAAGTCTTCCTCGAGCGGCTGAATGAAGAATTCACTGCTGAAGATGTCCCGGACACAAAGGCCTGGTGGATTCAGCTCAACGAGTGGCGTGATCGCTATCCGCTGAAGTATCCGGAATCGGGCGACTTCATCAGTCCGCAATATGCCGTCGAAGAACTCTGGCGACAGACGATCGACAAAGACCCGTACATCGCTGTGGGAGTGGGCCAGCATCAGATGTTCGCAGCTCAGTACTACAAGTTCCGCAAGCCGAAGCACTGGCTCTCCAGCTCCGGTCTGGGAACGATGGGCTTCGGTCTCCCGGCAGCCATGGGAGTTCAGGCTCGACACCCGGATTCACTGGTGGTCGACATCGACGGGGACGGCTCCGTCCTGATGAATATTCAGGAACTGGCGACGCTGCACTGCGAGAAACTTCCCGTCAAGATTCTGCTGCTGAATAACCAGCATCTGGGAATGGTGGTGCAGTGGGAAGACCGCTTCATGGAAGGCCGCCGCGCCCACACCTACCTGGGACCCGTTGACCATCCGGAATGGCTCGGCGAAGGCGAAGGGGGCCACTACGAAGAGACCTACCCGAACTTCGTTCAAATGGCAGAAAGCTTCGGTCTGAAAGCCCGACAGGTTCGCAGCAAGGCAGAACTGACGGAAGCCATGGCCGAAATGATCAACCACGACGGTCCGTACCTGCTGGACGTGGTCTGCCCGTATCAGGCCCACGTGCTGCCGATGATCCCCGGCGGAGCGACTGTGCGGGATATTATTATCGAGTAGTCAATCAGTGAGATTTTCGAGTGGAGCGTTTAGCCACACACTTCAAGTGTGAGGCTAAACGGGTTGAATCGAGTGTTCACACCGCAAACCGTTCTCGAATTTTCTCTCCTTGACGCTGGTCTGATGCCGATTTAGCATGTGTAGATCAGTTTTCAGTGGACTTTTCATGAACATCCCCATGAATCAATTCGACGCCTACTCTGCCCCGATTGCGGGCACGGGGCGCTATTGGTTCTGGTATCTGTTTACCATCCCGGGTTTCCGGGCACGGTAGCGGAGTTCATTCGTCCTTAATGAAATCCATCACACCGGCCCTGAAACCTCATGCAGGTTTCAGGGCCGGTTTCGTTTTTTTTAACTGCACCTTCTGATCCACCTGCACCGCGACGAGCAAATCCACGTTCCAAGCGGACAACCGAAAACCCGGAGAGAGAAATGATCATTGTCATGAAACCTGGAGTGAGTGAAGCCGCTGTGCAGCAGATGGCCCAGCGGGTCGAACAGATGGGAATGAAAACCCACATCATCTACGGAACCGAACGGACCGTGATTGCTGCGGTCGGATCCAAGCGGTCGGCCGATCGAGAGACGCTCGAGTCGTTCGAAGAAGTGGAAAAGATCGTTCCGATTCTGGCTCCGTACAAAGTGGCCAGTAAGGAAACCAAGCCCGAGCCGACGGTCGTCAGAGTGCTCGATCTGGTGATCGGCGGAGGAAACCTGGGCGTGATCGCCGGGCCCTGCTCCGTCGAAAGCGAAGAGCAGATTCTGGATGCCGCCCGCAAAGTCAAAGCCGCCGGAGCCAAAGGACTTCGCGGTGGAGCATTCAAGCCACGCACCAGCCCTTACGCATTCCAGGGGATGAAGGAAGAAGGGCTCAAACTGCTGGCTGCTGCCCGTGAAGAAACCGGACTGGCCGTCGTGACTGAAGTGATGACTCCGCATCACGTCGAGATGGTCGCTGCCTATGCCGACGTGCTGCAGATCGGTGCCCGCAACATGCAGAACTATCATCTGCTGCAGGCGGTGGGTGAAGTCCGTAAGCCGGTGCTGCTCAAGCGCGGCCCGAGTGCCACGATTGAAGAGTTCCTGCTGGCAGCGGAGTACGTGCTGGACCAGGGAAATCAGGATGTCATCTTGTGTGAGCGGGGGATTCGAACGTTCGAAACGCATACCCGGTTCACGCTGCCGCTCGCCACCGTTCCTTACCTGCGGGAGCGGACTCACCTGCCCATCGTCGTCGACCCCAGCCACGGAACCGGGATCGCTTCGCTCGTCGGTCCGATGTGTGCCGCTTCAGTTGCTGCCGGTGCCGACGGTCTGATCATCGAAGTTCACCCCGATCCGCATAAGGCCGTCAGCGACGGTGCCCAGTCGCTGACCCCGGACGCGTTCGCAGCAGCGATGGCGATCAGCAGGAAAGTCGCTGATGCCCTTGGCGTGAAGATGTAGGCTTCAGTGAATCAAAAGGCCCGGCGCTCGAAAGAGTCCGGGCTTTTTTAATTGGACTGAATGGCTGGAAGATCACGTATGAGGTGGTTTCATAACTGGAAGGGCGAGGTTCCTCCCGAGCCTCAAACCAGTGAACGCATGGTCTTTTATGCCGCTCAGCAGGAGCTTCGCCCTCCCGAATCGCGATCACAAACGGTTATGAAACCAGCTCATGAAATAAATGTGTCATCTCCCACTTGGCGTTGGATGTTAAAATTCCCCCACAACTTCACCGGAGCTGCGGGTCCCAAGGGCACGCCACGTATCGCGGTTAATGTTCGAGCTGATGCTGCGGACGGAACCGTCCGCCATTGCGGAGTTGACCATTCCGGTGTGATAGCTGCGGGATGTGAGAATGGCGTAGCTGGGATTGTTCGACGTGGCTGCTCCGCCGACTCCCTCCTGCTGGGAGTTGTAATCGACGTGATGATAAGTGGTCCCGCCGACGGTGGCCTGCACGTCTGTATTGGGGACAGCCACGGTGGTAAATCCGCTGTGGTGGCAATGGCCGTTCGCCCACTCGGTATGCCCGGTGGCATCAATATCACCTGTCATCCGGATCTTAGCGGTCGATGCTCCCGACCCGGTGATGACCGCCTCAAAATCAGCTTGAGTTGAGGGAATGGTCGTCGGGCTTCCGAATGCCCCCGGGACTCCGCCCGTGCTGTCACGACCATATCCCGTCCAGGAATAAACCTCAGACGCCAGCAAGGTGTTGCTCGAACCGTCTGTGATACTGGCAAGGCTGATGCGGCTGTTCGGATGCGTAATGCCGTCACCTCCCTGTCCGGTCGCGGGATTGAAGATCAACCACGACCCGAAGTTGAAGCCATAGTTATTGGTCGCCATGTTGATGACGTTGTACCCGGACTCCTGAGTCGAGCGCAGCCGTCCCGAATTGGGGTCGCTGGGACACGAATAACCGGGAACCTTCATTCCGTTCAGAATGTCCTGACGGGAGTAGCGAACGCTGAGGTCGACGTTGTTGTAAAGGCTCGCCTGATCAAGGAAGGGAAGCAGTCGTCCGTGGACCGCCCATGAGTCGCTGACGACCCCCGGGGTCAGACAGTAGCTCGGTGGAAATGTATTCATGCTGCTGTGGTAGTTGTGCATCGCCAGGCCAATCTGCTTGAGATTGTTCTTGCACTGGCTGCGGCGAGCCGCTTCCCGTGCCTGTTGGACAGCGGGGAGCAACAAAGCGATGAGCACCGCAATGATGGCGATGACCACGAGCAGCTCGATCAGGGTGAACGCGGGTCGGGAAATGAGTGGCGGTTTCGGCTTCATGAAGAACTTTCGAGGGAGGTCGTTTCCAGCTTGTTCTGACTGGAGAGAAGCAGTCGTTCGGACAGTTAGAAAGTTGTTATGCAACCGCCGTTCCGAACTCTCACGTGCCCAGACTTACGCAGTCCCCCCCGGTCCGACTCCGACTTTGTGCGATTTCACCTGTTCGAATGGCGAAGATTTCGCCCTCGGCTGGCGAACATTTGCGCACGGAACCGACTTGATCCGCTGAGATGGTTTTGAAAAGCAGCGGAGACTGAAACGAAAGCTCACATCTGCCCCGATTGAGTTACAAGTCGGTAACGTTCCTGGGGCGGTGCAAAAGATGCTCTGTCGCCGCGTGCGTCCTGCGTGACGCGCCAGAACATCTCTGCACGTCAACAACCTCAGGGCTGCACATCAATGCAATGCGCACACACCTTGTCTCGGGCTGGAAATCACAGACATCGAGCCGGTTTTACCCTCATTGAATTATTAGTCGTCATTGCCATTATCGCAGTGCTGGTTTCGTTGCTGCTGCCTGCAGTTCAACAGGCCCGGGCTGCCGCCCGTCGAACGTCCTGCAAGAACAACATGAAGCAGCTGGGGCTCGCCTGCCACAATTTCGAGAGTACCTACAAGACCTTCCCGATGACCTACACGGCGACGATCACCACGCCGACGATCATCGGGCAGCAGAGCTGGGCACCTGCGCTGCTCCCCTATCTGGATCAGGCATCTGCATATCTGTCCGGATCCGGATGGGATGTCACTGCCAACTGGTGGGAGTCGGCCAACCGGAATCTCCCTTCCCCTTATCCCGCCGTCTCCAATCGCAGCATCGCTTCGATTCCGCTGGCGGTCATGATCTGCCCGTCGACCCCGGGCGGCCCACGGTTCGAAGACAAAACCAATTCCCCGGAAACCAAGTACGGGGCCTGCGGAGACTACTTCACTCCGACCGGCGTGGATGTGGCGATCAATTCATCACTCCCCGCCAGTCAGGCGTTCGCAGCGGATCATGATCTGCGTGGGGCTTTGGCGATCTACAATTCTACAACAAACACGAAAAACGAAATCTCCGACATCACGGACGGTTTGTCGAACACAATTCTGATTGGCGAATGCGCTGGACGGGAGGATGTCTGGCGGGGGCGAGTCATGACAAAGCTGGACTACAGTTCGGCAGTCAACGTTCGCGCACGCGGCGGGGCCTGGGCGACGAACGATAACGTCTACACCATCGGCAACCGGACGACATCCAACTATGGCAGCGGAACGACGACGATCCCCGGGCCGCTCGCTATCAACAATTCCAATGAATACGGGCACTGCTTCTACAGCTTTCACGATGGCGGTGCGAACTTCGTTCTGGCAGACGGTGCCGTCAAATTTCTGAGCCAGAACATGGACCTGAAAGTGCTGGCGTCCCTTGTCACACGGGCCGACAACGAAACGGTCTCCGCAGGGGAGCAGTGAAATCGTCGGATTGACCGTGTCCCCGCAGCCTCCTCCCCGAATTGCACAATGCCGTTGCTCCATCCTGACGTGAACATGCTCCTTCGCCGTCTCGGTCTTCTCACATTTACTCTGTGCCTGCTGATCGGCTGTTCGAAAGAGAAAGGGCCAGCCTGCTATCCGGTTCAGGGACAAGTGTTCCTCGATCAGAAGCCGCTCGCGGATGCCATGATCGAATTTCATCCGATTCAAAGCCCCGACACTCACTTTCCCCATCCGATCGCAGCGACGAACGCACAGGGACGATTCCAGCTGACGACCCTGAAACTCAACGACGGAGCACCGCCGGGAGACTATGCCATTACGGTCTCACTTCAGGAACTGGTCCCGGACGGTGATGAAATGGTGCGAAAGGGTCGGCACCTGTTGCCCGCACGTTATCGGGACCCGGCCAGGTCCGAACTGAAATACACCGTCATCAATGGCAAGAATGAAGTTCCCGCGTTGAACGTCAGCAGCAAGTGAGTGGCTGCTCTTCAATTCCCTTTGGCGGCAAAGTTCACCTTCTCAAAGCCGGAAGCCTGACACGTGTCGTATAAGTCGACGACATCCCCCAGCGGCACATCGCCCGCGACTTCGAGGATCACTGGATTCTCCGGACCGAGTTCAGCCAGCCCTTTGAGCTGTTCCTTGAGTTCACCCAGGTCCTGATATGCGGTGCCGTTCATGTCGACGGTCGTTTTGCCGGAGTCCGGGTGCAACGACAGCTTCAGCCAGATTTCCACTGTCAGCGGTTCTGCAGCAGCGGGACTGTGTGCCGCTTCCACAGAACCCGTGGCTGCCAGTTCTGTCGGCAAGAGCATCTCTCGAACCCCACTTCCACCTGTCACAGCAAAGAAGATGAGCAACAGGAACACCACGTCGATCATGGATGTCATGGCGACGGGGCTGTTGTCTCGATGTTGTATGGGTGGACGGCGCATGGACTGCGGACAGGTTATGGGGAATTAATGACTTTGAAGCCGAAGTTCGTAATCCCGTGACGGGCACAGGCGACCATCACGGGCTCGATGTATTTGTATGGGGCCGACTTGTCTCCGCGGATGCGGACAGCACATTCCTGCGGCCCGCCGGCGGCTTCCAGTTCGAGATACTCCTGAATCTCTGTCAGCGTGACTGTCTTCGAGGCGACGGAATAGGCTCCGTCCGCATGCACCGTGATGGTGAGACGGCGCGGATTGACGTCATCTTCGTTCCGGGATGCAGTCGGGAGATTGATCTCCTCCGCCGGCTCGGTCGACGCGAAGTGGGAGGCGACCAGAAAGAAAATCACCAGATTGAACACCACGTCGATCAGCGGTGTCAGATTGAGTTCGAATCCCCGCTTGCGGGGGCTGATCGGTCGACGCATGAATCAGCTCTGCGAACGGATGGACGGAGGAACCGGTGTGGCCGTGACGCTGGGACGTCGTTTCTCTCGCAACGATTTTCGAAGCGGAGTCATCAGGTATTCACAGAGCAGTGCCGTTTCTGAGGACAGCTCATCGATCTTGTTCCGGAACCAGGCATAGGCTGCCAGAGCAGGAACTGCGACGCACAGACCAAAGAACGTGGTGACCAGTGCCTCGGAGATGGCCGGGGCGAAGTCGGCGGGTGAGGGGTTGGCTTTTTCTGCGAATTCCGCAAACGCCTGAATCATCCCCCAGACGGTCCCCATCAATCCGAGCAACGGCCCCAATGCTCCGATCAATGACAGGTACTCAATCTTCCGCAGCAGCCGGCCGGAATGCTCGACGGCTGTATCTTCCATGGCCTTTTCCATGGCATCGTAGCTGAATGCCGATTCCTGCAGGCCTGCCCGAATAACGTCTGTGAGGTAGGTGGGGCGCTGCTTGCAGAGCTGTTCAGCTTGTGAGATCTGACCGGTCGAGATCTGCTTCTGGAGTTCCTCCGCGACCGCCCGGGGCATAGCGACTTCTCGCCGGATCGTAATCAGGTGTTCGATGATGGCCGCCACCAGCGCGATGCTCAACCCGATGATGATGTACCCGATCAGGCCGCCCGCGCGGAGCAGCGCTCCCAGGTTCAACTGACCATGGTTGAAGATCTGCTCCCCCTCGGCCGCCATCGCCCATGTCCCCTGTGAGAGGATCAGGAACCAGGTTCCGAGGAATCGCATTCGCCATGCTGAAAGATACTGCAACGGAAACTCCGTGGGGGATTTATAAACTTGGAGGATATCGCACGTGGAGACGGTGAGACTGCGCAGGACCTCGCTGTTAATTTTGGACCGGCTGCCGGGTCTCGGATCTCGTGAATGACGCCTCGCGGGACCAGGGATATCTCGCGACCAGTTCCTGCTGAAGGACCTTTGCTTCCTGAGTGAGTCCGGACTTGGCCAGTGCCTCAGCGGAGTCGTACAGGGCGCGGGCCGCCAGCGGTTCATTCTCGGAATACACGTATGGGAGCCACAGGGCCTCGGAGACCGACTTGCGGAGATCACCCTGAATCTCATAACCACGCGCCAGCAGCGACTGCGGTCCGCTTCTCAGTTCCGGCGGCAGGCGTTCAATGTCGCCTCGCCAGTTCTGGAGCATGACGTCGCTGACGTTGCGGCTGGCCAAGGGGAGTCGCCAGAGTTGAGCGCGGCTGTAGCTCGACAGCACGGGATTGGTGTCTCGCGCAAGTTGATTCAATTGATCTTCAGCAGCTTCACCCAGAACAGGATCCAGCAGCAGCAGACTGGCTGCCAGCATCCGTTCCGACTCCCGTTCGGATTTCAACCACGGCTGCATCTCGGACCGAACCCCTTCGCTGATGGCAACGGGGGACCAGACCAGCGGAGCGATGCCCCAGAATCGAGACTGCGGGTCGGTGAGAGTAATCTCGCGAAACTCCCGGATCGCCCCGATCAGGTCCTGTTGCCGGAGTGAGCATTTCACCAGCCAGGAACGAATTTCCCGCTTCACCCAAAGCCGCTGTTCCCGCTCGAACGCTTCGCGGAAGGAAGCCTGTGCTGCGGGGGTCTGTCCCTGTTGAAATTCCTGAATCCCCCGTTGATAGACGGGATCGTAGGTGGTCTCAATGCTGGTGATGCTTGCGGTGGGGAGATGCTGAACACCGCTTGCCGTCTGGATGGTCAACGCCCGACCGGTGTAGTCCAGGACCGTACCGACAGCAGTTACCGGGCCCGAAGTTCCTGAAGGGGTGAACGTGACCCGGTCCTGTGCGATCACAGGTTCACCCAGCAAGGACAAAGCCATCGTCCAGCCGAGCACGCAGACCACCTGGTGAAGACGCAGCGTCATGACGCAGGTCCCCGTTTCTGAACCGTGGTCAGGTCCGCGCGGACTGTCGCTGCGTGGGTGCGTTCGCCACGAATGATATACCACGCCATGAGAATGAACCCGGCTGTGATGAACATGTCAGCGACGTTGAAGATCCCGGTCCGCAGGTTTCCGATCCCCAGATTGAGAAAGTCGATCACGTACCCGAAGCGAACCCGGTCAATCAGGTTTCCCAGTCCCCCGGCTACCACCAGCATCAACGGAGTGAAACTGGTGGAGGTGACATTACGCCCCGCGATCAGATACGCAGCCAGTCCAATCAGAACAGCTCCGTTGATCACTGTCAGAGTCCAGAATCGAATGTGCTCCGGAGTGCTCGCCAGCAGGCTGAGGAATGCTCCATAGTTGTGAGCGTATTCGATGCGAAAGATGTCTCCGAAAAACGAGAGCGTCGGTTTGTTCTGCCAGTGCGTCGACGCATACAGCTTGGTCGCCTGATCAAGGACGACCGCAACGATGGTGCACGTCAGCAACACCCCAATCCGTGTCGAGCGGGAAAGGGCGGGACTTGATGGGCTGTTCATGAGGATTCCGTGCTGATGACTCATCGCAGCCTCTCAATCTTTCACTTCCGAGTGCAGCGATGCCTCTCATTTCCTGCGGCCCACTCCATTTGGGCCGTCTGCAGCTTTGCAGGGTACATCGAAACGAGGGAATCTCAAAAGCCCGCTTTGAGATTGCGGTACACGTACTGGCCGTCATTCTGCTTGGCCAGGACTTTGAGAAAGTTCCCCGCATCCCCCAGATACGACTGTTCTCCCCGGCCAAACTCGATGCAGTGAATGTGTGTGCCCTGGCGGTTATGCTGGCGGATCTGCTCAAGATCTCTCATATCCAGTGCGGACTCCGCGGACCCGTCCGTGAGGAGAAAAATCACATCCGGTTTGAAATTCAGGGCCTCGAGGATGGCGGGGAGGTGCCGCGTCCCTGCATCCGGCGTGATTTCCCGGATCTGCTCCGTCACCATCAATCGCTGGGCGTCGGTCCCGCGAAAGACGTCAAAACGGCCTCCGCGAGCGTTCAAAACAACGAACTTGTTGTTGTAGAAGATGATCTGAAACTGCTGGGATTCGTTCAGCCGCTGCAGGCTCGCGAGCAATTCCAGCTTGGCTGCCTGCAAGGCATTGTCGCTGGCCATGCTGAAGGAACGGTCGATCACATAGACGAATCGTTTCCCAACCCCTTTGACGCCCAGAAACGAAGTTCCTCCTCCACCGCCAGCTCCATCACCGCCTCCGGTCCCTCCCCCCGTTCCGGGCGATCCAGCTCCAACTGCACCAGAACCGGCCTTCGCAGGTTTCACCAAACCACCTATATCCACAGTGGTCAAGCTGTTTGCGAGTCCCGGCCCGATCACTGACGGTATGCTGGCGGTCGGACTCGACTGAGGAAGACTCAATGCGACCGGCAACTCCTGTGTTGGAAGAACCATCTCGGGTTGCGGTTGTGCTGCTGCCGCGACAGGTTCTGTCGAGGAGGCCGCTGACTCTCCGTCCGAAGTCCCACCCGTCCCTCCTGATGGGCCCGGCGGAAGCATGCGGATGCCGATCTCACGGAAGGAATCACCGCCATCCCCTTCCATATCTCCTCGCGGGCCCCAGAGTTGCGAAAAGAAAACAATCGACACTCCGAGCACGCCATGAAACAGGAGCGAGCCCATCCAGGCGGGAATCACCAGCCAATTGAGCCGCGAAACGGTCGGTTCGAGCGACCCGGCAGAGGGGGGCGAAATGGGAACTCCGGTCATAGAAAGACTCCTGACCCCAGTTTACGCCTCCGGGGAAAAAGGGGTCAATGTGGGGTTCTGGAAGATTGGGGTTTTGTCTTCAATCGGGGGAGTCCGGAGGGGAGTCCAGAGCGGAGAGTCGAGAGTCCAGAACCATAAATTTCGGCAAGTCTATTTGCTCTCGGTTCTCGACTCTTGACTTCTCTCATTGACGACTGACGGAACGCTGGGACCTGAAATTGAGAGCGACAGTCTGGATGTCGGTTTCTGCCGGTGGGTTTCCAGCCCGTCCTGCGAATCGTCAGACCGTACTTCCCTGAACCGGCTTCTCTCGCCTATGCTCGGAAGTCATGGCACTCACACACGGCATCCGGTTCGACCAGACACAGTTCTGGATCACGCATCGTCGGCGGGAATATGGCCCGTTCGACTATGACTGGAGTGCCGATTTGCGTGGCATGGAACTGCTGTATCAGGGAACCAAGTTCGGTGAGATCTGCAGTGCGGGCGAGATCTTCGCCGACATGCGGGAATTCCAGCTCCCGATGCGGGTGGTCGAAGTTGCCTGTGTGGTGCTGGGCAGCATCGTGCTGGGTGTCTCCGCCGGCTTCAACGCGCAGGAACGATCGGACCTCCTGGTGGACACGCTGACGCATTTCGATTGCTGCAGCTTCCTCCCGGCGAATCCGGGAGACTGAGACTGCCAGTTTGGAAAGAATCTCTTCATCTTGTGAATTCATTAGTAGTTGGGGCAATTCGTCCCGGAAAAGGGCTTGAGGCGAAAGTTTGAACTGAACTAGGATTCCGCTTCAACGAAGCCGGATGCGAGCAGTCCCCAGGATGGGGATGAAGAGACTGGACATGGATCGGACGACAGACACCGCCAAAGACGAAGGCCCATTGACCGGGCTGATCCTTTGGTTGACCCGCGCCGTGATCAGTCGCCCCGGCGTGACACTGACATTCTCAATCGCACTCGCGGTCATCTCGCTGGGAATCACGGTTCGATTCCTGACGTTCAAGACCGACCGTTCCGACCTGATTGATTCCAATGCCGAGTTCCACCAACGGTGGCTGCGGTTTGAAGAACTCTTCGGTGACGACTCCGACGTCGTCGTGGTCGTTGAAGGTGATGCCGAAGCTGATGTCAAACAGGCGATGGACCGGATCGGCAAGCGGCTCGAAGCCGAGCCCGATTACTTCTCCCGCGTGCTTTACAAAGTTGATCCCAGTTCGCTGCAGACCCGGGCATTGCAGTACCTGACTCCGGCCGATCTGGAGAAAGCAAATGCACGGCTGGAGATGTACGGTCCGATCCTCGCAGGTCACTGGAGCCGGGCGGGACTGGAATCGTACTGCCGTCGACTGGCGAACTACATCAAGGATACCTCCGACCGAGGGGCCGGCCCCGAACTGGCGGGAGCCATCTCCCAGTCCGAAGCGCTGATCTCAAGCCTCGCAGGCTTCCTTCAGAATCCGCAGAACTTCACGTCGCCCTGGCCCGAAGTCGTTTCCCAAAGTGCCTTTCCTCAGGCTGGGAACCTCGAACCCCGCTATCAGCTCACCCCCAGCGGCAAAATGGGTTTCGTGCTTGCGCTCCCTCGCGTAGGGGCTGACAACTTCTCCGGAAACTCCAAGTCGCTGAAGAAACTGGACCAGATCCTGGCGGAATCCCGGCTGGAGTTTCCGCGTGTCCGTCTTGGTGCAACCGGAATTCCAGTTCTGGAAGCAGAAGAGATGGCCCGGTCCCAGTATGACATGACCGCGTCGTCGCTGATCTCGACGATCGGCGTTGCGCTGATCATGCTGGCCGGCTTCCGGGGTTTCCGTCACCCGATCATCAGCATGCTGATGCTGGCAGTCGGTTTTGCCTGGACCATGGGCTTCATCACCCTGAGCGTCGGTCACCTGAACATTCTTTCCGTCTCCTTCGCTGCGATTCTGATCGGATTGGGAGTCGACTACTCGATACACTATCTCACGCACTATGTGGAACTCCGGCGAGCCGGTCACAGCCTGGAAGATTCACTGATCACAACGGTGAAAGAAGTGGGAACGGGATCGGTGACAGCGGCCATCTCCACGTCACTCTCGTTCTTCAGTGCGACCTTTACCAACTTTCTGGGCGTGTCTGAGTTAGGAATTATCGCCGGCGGCGGAATTCTGCTGTGCGCCCTGGCGACGTTGACTGTTCTTCCCGCAATGATTGTCGTCTCGGACAAGAACCTGAAGACCAAACAGGTTCCCAGCCCTTTCGAAGGAGTCCTGCTCCGGAAGGTGATCAATCGCTGCCCCCGACTGGTGACCTGTCTGGCACTGCTGCTGGTCTTCGGTGTCGGCCTTCAGGCGTTCGAATGGAAAGACGGCTGGATCACTTCCAAAGTCAAATACGATTACAACCTGCTCAACCTGCAGGCACAGGGACTGGAAGCAGTTGATCTTCAGGAACGGATTTTCGATGAGTCCAACGGATCGCTGCTGTTCGCGGTCTCGATCGCGGATTCACCGGAAAACGCGCGCCTGCTCAAGGAAAAGTTCCTGGAACTCCCGACGGTTTCTCGCGTGGAAGATCTGGCGTCCTATCTGCCGGCTTATCCCGCATCAGAAACCGGACTGCTGGTCCAGGCCATTCATGCCCGGCTCAGCGGACTCTCCGAACTTCCCCGTGAGTATCCACAGCTCAACCCGCTGACTCTCGGGCAAGGTTTGGAATCGCTCTATCAGACATTAAAGACTCGAACGGAACCGGCAGCACAGACGGCCGCTGCCACGCTCAATTCGGTATTGAACATGATTGAGCAGTTGTCGCTCGAACAGCAGATGCAGGTCTTCGGCGGTTATCAGCAGGGGCTGCTGATGTCACTGCACCGTCAGTTTCAGATGCTCGCTTCAATCTCCGATCCCCGACCGATCTCCCCGCAGGACTTCCCGGAAGCACTCCGTTCCCGCTTCGTCTCACGGACTGGAGAATGGCTGGTGCGGGTCTATCCAAGTTCACAGATCTGGGACGAGGTGCCGCTGCGTAACTTTGTGGAAGATGTTCGTAAAGTGGACCCGGAAGCGACCGGCACCCCTCTGCAGAACTTTGAAGCGGCCGGCCAGATGCAGGAAAGCTATATGGTCGCCTCCCTGTACGCGTTGGCCGCCATCCTGCTGGTGCTGCTGATGGATGGACTGCAACTCGGCCCGATGCTGGTCTCTCTGATTTCACCCCTGATCGCAGTCGGGCTCTGGTTCATGCTCGCCCGAAACTCCGGGGTCGAGCTCAAACCGGTCTGGCTGCTCGGCCTGTATGTTGCCGTCTCGTTCACCGTGGCGGGGATCTTCGATCTCTCCAGCGTGAGGAATACGTTTGTCGCGATGCTTCCTCCGGCGCTGGGCCTGCTGCTGGTCTTCGGCATCATGGCGATTGCCGGAATCGAACTGAATCCAGCCAACCTGATCGTGCTGCCGCTCATCATGGGAATCGGCGTGGATGAAGGGGTCCTCGTGATTCACGATTACCGCTCGCAAAAGGGACGCTACAGCGTGGGGGCCAGCACTATCAACTCGGTCACCCTCACTTCCGTCACTTCAATCATCGGTTTTGGAAGCATGATGATTGCTTCACATCGCGGACTGGTTTCCCTGAGTGTCGTCCTGACACTGGGAGTGGTGACATGCCTGTTCATCTCGCTGGTGATGCTGCCGGCGATGCTGACATGGCTTTCTCTCAGCCGCCGCTCCAAGGAAGAAACCCCTTCCGACCAGCAGGATCAGGATGAGGAAGCACTGGTCGTCCCGATGATCGCGACTCACCCGATCAGCAGCGCAGCCTAACGGCCGGTTGAACGGCTCAGGAAACAAAGCGGCAACTCGAATTCCACTCAGACGTGGACCGACACGTTGAAGTCACGTGAACTTCTGATCGAAATCATGTTTAGCTGCACACTTGAAGTGTGCAGCTAAACTTTCGTGATTCTAAGACCGTTAGTCTTTGCGGAACTGCTCGTGGCAGGCATCGCAGGTTTCGTTCGCCTTGTCGAACCACTTGCGGCCCTCCTCGGCGTCCTTGGCGCGGATCGCTTCAGCCAGTTTCAAGGATGACGCCAGAAAGTCGTCGGACCAGGCATCCCATTGTGGAAGTTCGTCCGGGTTCTTGACCTCGTGCGTGTCCGCTTTCATGGCGACTGCGAGCAGTCCCCAGGCAACTGCCGGCAACACTTCATCTGCCTTCCCGCGAGGCTTCTTGACCACCTTCAGAATGGCGCTGTTGCCGGAGTTCATCTCTTCCATCATCGGGTGCATGTTGATCAGCTTGTTCCACGGATGCAGTTCCGCGTGCTCTCCAGTGACGGTTCCCCCTAGAACAGACTGGACGGTTCCGTACGCAGCTTTAGCGGCCGCGTGATCACCTTTTCGATCGTAAGCCAGAGCAGCATCCCGCAGAGCAGGCCCGTTGATTTTCGAATCCTTGTTGCCCGGAGATTCAGCGAGTGACTGTCCCAGCAGGGCGAGCATTCCGAAGTCTTCGCGGATCCCCTTCCCCTTGAGTTCTTCAAACTTGCTTTCGTCTTCGAGCAGCTTGCCGAGCGATTCCGCGTTCTTCTGAATCAGCTGTTCGATTTCACTGACCGTCGCAATCTTTTCGATGGGAACCGGCGACTGCGCAGCGAGTGGAGTAACCAGAGTGCCGATCAGTAGCGGGGTGAGGATCCAGCGCATGAAAACAGTTCCTGTCGTTTTGTGTCGGGTGGACGTGTGATGTTTCAAAGCGACGTCAGCACGATGTGACTTCGCATTCAAGTTGCGAACCGGCATTCTACTCGAACTGCGGCATGAGAATCACCATTGCGATCATCCCCATGAGGATCAGTCCGTTCAGACACATGCAGAGCAGATTGAGTCGATCGCGAGACTGGTGCCAGAGCCGTACCCAGAGTCCGGCTGCCAGTCCGGTCAAGGTGAGCAGAAACAAGCCGAGTCCGATACAGGCCAGAAGCAGCGGAGCCATGACATTGCCCGCCAGACTGACGTTCCAGATCTTCAGGAACGCCAGCACCAGAAGATAGATGAGAAATCCCGGGACATTCAGCAGCGTGGCTGCCACGCTCAGCATCTGGGCAATGGTTCGTGGCGCAGGTGGAATTGGCGCGGACGTGTCGGTTCGGGAGCCTGTGCGAGCTTTTCGAGTTTTCGCCGGCACGTGGTTCTCCGAATCGGCAACGGGGAAAGCAGCGATGATTGGACGGGTGATTCCGTTCGTAAGGCCGCGTTGCTTTCCTGAGGAATTTCGACCCTGATCAGGGTCGCATGTCCGTACTCGTTCGCTTGACATGAGCGGACGCAGCCATGATGATCAACCGTCGTTCAAATGGGAAGTCATCCCTTTCTCTGAACTCGTTCATGTCCGTCCCCAGAGTTTCGTCATGCGCTGCATGAACAGGAATCGCAGATGTCCGCAGGTCAACGCCGACTAGACATTGAACAGATTGGTGATGTCACCGTCGCCAAGTTCATCGACAAGAAGATTCTGGATGAGAACAACATCCAGGTGATCGGAAACCAGTTGTTCGGACTCGTCGAAGAAGACGGTCGAAAAAAGATTGTTCTGGACTTCTCCAACGTCGAATACCTGTCCAGTGCTGCACTGGGCAAGTTGATCACGATGGATAAGAAGGTGAAGGGGGCTGGCGGCAAAATGCGGTTGTGCAGCATCCGCCCAGACATCTACGATGTCTTTGTCATCACCCGGCTGAACAAGCTCTTCGATATTCGAGACGATCAGCAATCCGCGTTGTCGGGCCTGTAATCAGCTGGATGGTGTTGCTTGTGTCGATCCCCGATGCAAGCCATCCCGTGTGAAAAGTCATCCGCGATACGGCCTGGAAGATCGAAACTCCCAACCGACCTGAATCGTTCCCGAAGCCTCAACTCACGCCATCCTCAATGGCCGATTCCATACAGTTTGAAATCGTCATCCCGAGCGAGACCTCGCGTGGTCATGAGGTGCAGGAACGTATTCTGAACCTGCTGGAAGAACGCCAGTATGGCACCAAAGATCTCTTTGGTGTGAAGCTCGCGCTTGAAGAGGCATTGGTCAACGCCATCAAACATGGTAATGGCCTGGATCCAGATAAAGTGGTCCGGATCCGCTGCATGGTGAACTCCACCATGGTCGAGATCGACATTGAGGACGAAGGGGAAGGCTTTGACCCCGGAGATGTCCCGGACCCCACCGACGACGACAATCTCGAAAAGCCCAGCGGTCGCGGCCTGATGCTCATGCGGGCCTTCATGACCTCTGTCGAATACAGCGGACGCGGCAACCGCGTCACCATGCTCAAGCATCGCACGACTGAAGCTGAGTAATCCGTTTAGGGTGAAGACGTAAGCGTCTTCGACCTCAAATCGCTCGACTGCCCACGGAATCACAGAACGGAGTGACTCACCATCCATCGTTCTCCCGTCTTGCTGCTCATGCGCCACGCCAAGTCCGCGTGGGATCAACCGGAACTGGATGATCACGACCGCATCCTGAAGAAGCGGGGAATGAAAGCTGCCCGGAGAATGGCGGCCGAATTCCGCAAACGGGACGTCACTCCAGCTCGGATCATTTCGTCCTCAGCGACACGAGCGCTGGAGACAGCCCGGATCGTGGCCAACGAATTCGGACTCGACGACATCGACGTCAAGCCGTCTCTTTACCATGCACCGGTGACGGTCTGGAAACAACTGCTTGCTTCACTGCCGAGCGACAAAACCACGCTGATCGTCGGTCACAACCCCGGCCTGGAAGAGCTACTCTGCGAACTGACCTGTCGGGCCGAGCACTTTCCGACCGCAGCCGCCGCGTACTTCGAAGTGACTTCCGGAGCTGAAACCTTTGCCCCCGGATCTTTGCAGTTCATCACACTGGTCCGGCCGAAAGACCTCCAAGACGAAACGTCATAGCAGTATCCGCGACCAGAGCGAATCTCACGACAGGGTGGCGCTCCGGCGGCGATAAACACAGCATTCGAACGACAACTCTCCCCGAATCGCCGCCACACTCCCCTGAGACAGGGGCTAATCGACTCGACCGTTCTGCGGCGCGGAGGCAGTGGATGTCGTTCCCAGACTCTGCAGATAGGCATACAAGTCGGCCAGGTCCTGATCAGTGAGCCCCTTGAGCAGGCCTGCCGGCATCAGCGACTGCGTCAGTGTGCGACGTTCTTCAATCTCCTGAATGTCGATCCGGTAGGTCTGATTGTTAGCATCACGCAGTGCCAGCACGTCCACCGTTTCATACAGAACCAATCCGGTCAGCACGTGACCTTCGGTGGTGGCCACCTGCGTTGCCTGATAGCGTGGGGAGATGTCCCGGCTGGGAAAGGCAATCGCGGTGAACAGGTCTTCGCGAGAGAATCTCCCCGCGACTCCTTCGAGCGCCGGCCCCAGTGCGCGACGCTGTCCATGACACTGGGCACATCCGCGTGTGTTAAAGACCTGCAGTCCATGTTCCGCATTCCCGCTCTGCCAGGAGATCTTCGAGAGGCGTTCGTGAAGTTCTGGCAGGCTCCCTTCGTCACTTGCGGTCGCTGCAGCGAACTCTTTGGGAAACTGGGCCTGCACTGCATTGATCCAGGCGGTAATGGCGGCACGCTGAGGGTCTCCATCTCGCCCCAGAATGTAGCCATGGTCCTGTTTCAGATTCATTCTCAGAACTTCGACAAGCTGATCGCGCGCCTGCCGCTCTTCCCCTTCATCACCGAGTTTTCGCAGCGTCTTCGCGAGCACAACATTTTCCATCGGATCAGCAGACGGCTGGAGCAGCTGCAACGCTGCAATACACATCAACATCGAATCAACAGGGGAAGACTCCAGTGCCTCTAGGAACAACGGTCGGTCACGCTCGTCGGGCTCTGAAGTCAGTACCGTGAGCACGGCGCTTCGCAACGAATACTCGGAGAACTTTGAACGGATCAACTCCATTGCAGCGGGTTGCGAAGAAGCTGCCAGAAGGAAAATTACATCCGAGTTCCAGGCATAGTCCGGAGTGGATGCAATCTTTCTCATGAACGAAGCGACCGCTGCCGGGAAGTAACCACGCGGGAGCTTGGAGATCAGCTGCACATGACCGGGCATTCCAAAGTCGGGATGACTGGCAACAGCGATTGGAAGTTCGGGATCGTTCGCGAGCAGCGAATCGTACATCTCCAGAATGCGCTCGTCCCAGTCGCTGTCCTGCCGAAACTTGCCGGCAGTCATCTTGGACTCCAGACGAATGAGGGCCTCCACGATGTTGACCCGCTGAATGAGAGTCAGCTTGACAGGAATTCGTGACGCGACGATGAGACGATGAATGTCTTCAACCGGATCGGACTCCGGGGAGATCTTGTCGATCACCTTGCTGAGCAGCTCACTGCTGGTTGGCTGAACCATGGCGATCACCCGCTCCAGTTCCCAGTCGACATCCCGGATTCCGGTCGGATACAGGGAGTCCAGTGCTGTCCGGACCTTCGAAACCTGAGTCTCGAAGGACGAGAGATCCATTCGAGGAGCGTACCCGTCATATACCGGTGGTAGCTTCCCGGCAGCCGGGGTCAGGTCCCCCAGTCCCAGTTGCAGGATTCGGACCGCTTCCAGCTTCAGCGGGTCTTCGTACTTCCCCTGCAGAATGCTCAATCCGATGTCGACGGAGTAGCTGGCGAACCCTTCACTCGCCAGGGCGTATGCTCCCGAGACGGGAATGGCAGCAGACCATCCACGTGGGAATCCGATCTGTGCCATCTTGTGAGTATTCGTCCCGCTGGTGCGGGAAAGAACACGCATGGCAGTCTGCCGCACAAAGCGGTCGCGATGAGCCAGTTGCTGACCGAGTGGGGTGATCAGTTCTTCGATTGCCGTGTTGTCGGAACCGATCAGAACTTCCATGGCGTTACGCACAACATGCGGATCGGGATCAGACAGATACGGCGAGAGTGCCTGGGTATTGGGGGTGCGAGGCTGCGTGCGACCGAGCGCCCAGGCAGCACGGGCCCGGATGGACGGATCTTTCGCTAGATGCAGCTGCGCTGCCAGATCACGATCGATGCCGTGAAATTTCTCTGTGAGGATTTCGATCGCCCGCACGCGCTCTGCGGCTGGTCGGCTTTCATCCTGCGAGGCCTTGATGAACGGTTCGCTCGTCAGATCGGCGGCCAGCGGCTCCCAGACACGTCTGGCCCAGCTGCTGAGCGGCTGCGGCGCCCGAAGACAGACATCGAGCTTCTCAGAGACGGTTGCGGGAATGCCCGCACCGCCGGGCCAGGGACGGGATTCGGGGTTCTTCTGCGTTGGTCGGATGCAATAAATCGCTCCGCGCGTCCCACGTCCACCGACACAGACATACAGCTCTCCCTGCGGCCCCACTTCAACGTCAGTCGGTGCGAATCCCTGCTGCCCGATGGCAGACATGAATTCGATCGGTTCCGTACTCCAGGTGCTGCCGTTCTTTTCCAACGGGAGGGCATGAACTTTCCCATAGGTCCAGTCCAGGACGAACAGGGCCCCATGGTATTTGGAGGGGAACGCCGTGTGCCGATAACTGACGACGCCCGTGGGCGAGCCCCGTCCCATGGAAGCGGTTACCGGAGGCATGTCGAAGAAATAATCCGGACGAATCCAATCATTGGTGACCCAGCCTGCATGTGCTCCCGCCAACAGGTGAAGGACGCGTGTCGGTCGGTACCACGGAAGGCTCAACACCTTTTCGCCGTCGCTGTCGAAGGTGAACAGGTCTCCTGATGCAGTGAAGTCGAAATCGTAAGCGTTCCGCATTCCATGTGCGTAGATTTCTCCCTGTGTCAGATCGGGCTTCAGTCGCAGGATGACTCCAGCATGGGGCTTCTTCACCGGCGATGTCGGCAATGACGCGTAGTGTTCGTTGATCTCCGAGGTATTCCCGGCGACGACATACCACCAGCCATCCGCCCCTTTCCGGATCGCATGCAGGTCGTGTTCATTTCCGGTCTTGATCTTCAGGAAGACATCCGCTGGCCCATCCGCACGGTCGTCCTGATTGCGGTCGCGATAGCGAACCAGACCTTCTCCGGCTGCACAGATCAGATCGCGTCCGAGGAAGAACATCCCCTGAGCCCCCTGGGGAAGGTCCTCGATGTAATCCTTGTAACTTTCCGCAACGCCATCGAGGTCGGCATCAATCAGGATCCGGACATAGCCGGGACCGGACACGACGACGCGGCCCAGCGAGTCGATGGTCATGGAATAGATGTCATGTGCCAGATCATCATTCGCATAGAGAGTCGCCTGAAATCCTTCTGGAACTTTCACCGCAAGCGGAGCGTCAGCTGCCAGGACGAGATTTTTTGCGAGCAGAATGGCGACAATGCAGTGGATCGCAAAATCCCTGAAACAGCGACGAGAACCCTGAGCGGCTCGCTGCGGCGTCTCTGCGAAATCCAGCATATGAATCGATCCCTGATTCCCTGATGCTTCGTGTCTGATGCAATCCGCATTCTCCGAATGCGACCAATTCCCGGGAATGGATCAATTCCATTCCTGATTGGAATTTGCGTCCCTGACGGGACTTGCTAATGTTCGCATGATAATCCCCTTTTCCGGTTTCAGGCAATGCTGCCTTGACCCCGGGAGGAGCTTCGATCCGGCAGATTCCTCACTTGCTCGATGACGGCCTGCCACGCCAGATTTCCATGGGAATTTGATGTCTCACGACGCGTACTCGCCCGTTTCGGCCCGCCGATGTCTTGTCGCGATCTCAGCGATCATCCTGCTGTACATCGTCGCGGCAGCGATGGGTTGGCCCCAGGCCGCCACACAGCTGATCTCCGGGGGAGCTCATGCTGTCGAAGCGGACCATCCCGCGGGTGAAGAGGCTGCCGAGCACGCGCCCCACAAAAAGCCGACTCCCCCTTCCGTCGTCGCGGTGATCCCGTTTGCACTGCTCCTGCTGGGAATCGCGGTCCTCCCGCTGATCAAACAGACTGAACACTGGTGGGAGAGCAATCTGAACCGTTTCCTCGTGGCAGCCGGGATGGGACTGCTGACGCTGGCGTATTACGCGATTTTTCACAACCACCCCATTGAGCGGCACTTTGTCTGGCATGGCCTCTCCGCTCCGGGAGAATCGGCGCCGTACTGGTCACTTCCCTGGACCGTTCTTCAGAATGCGATCCTCGCGGAGTACATCCCGTTCATTGTCCTGCTGTTCGCTCTGTACACGATCTGCGGCGGGATTCGGATTACCGGGGACCTGCCGGCGCATCCCTCGACGAACACAATCTTCATGCTCATCGGAGGAGCACTCGCCAGCTTCATCGGCACGACCGGCGCCGCAATGGTGCTGATCCGTCCATTGCTTGAGACAAACGCCGAACGCAAACACGTGGCCCACACGGTCGTGTTCTTCATTTTCATCGTCTGCAACTGCGGAGGATGTCTTCTGCCGATCGGTGATCCTCCGCTTTTCCTGGGCTACCTGCAGGGAGTCTCCTTTCTGTGGACAATGACTCTGTGGAAAGAATGGGCATTTGTGAATCTGTCTCTGCTGGCGATCTACTTTCTTTGGGACCAGTTCTACGCTTACCCACGCGAGACATTTCGTGATGTCGTGCGTGACGAAACTCAGGTTCGCAAGCTGCAGTTCAGCGGCCTGATGCCGAACCTGCCACTGCTGCTGGGAGTGGTACTCGCTGTTGCGTTGCTTGATCCGAGCAAACCGGTTCCGGGGACCAACTGGCACGCGTGGCTTTGGCTGCGGGAGATTGTGCAACTCTCCTTGGTCGCCATCTCCCTGCTGGCCGGTGCGGAGTTCGTC
Organism: Planctomicrobium stercoris; assembly: GCF_051465655.1. NCBI lineage: Bacteria > Pseudomonadati > Planctomycetota > Planctomycetia > Planctomycetales > Planctomycetaceae > Planctomicrobium > Planctomicrobium stercoris. The sequence continues at coordinate 5,468,919 of NZ_CP195791.1, forward strand.
CGCCGCGACAACCGTTTCAACTTTGCCGCCATCATCGAAGTGGCTGCCCTGTTTGTGGGAATCTTCATCTGCATGCAGCCGGCCCTGCAGATACTGGACGTGCACGGAGCCTCCCTGGGACTGGATACTCCCGCAAAGTTTTTCTGGTCGACCGGCGGTCTCTCGGCGGTTCTCGACAATGCCCCGACCTACCTGGTCTTCTTCAAGACCGCGCAGGCGATGCCGGCAACAGGTGAAACCCAGGCGGGAGTGGATGTGCATGTGCTCACTGCCATCAGCCTGGGAGCGGTGATGATGGGGGCCATGACCTACATCGGAAACGGTCCGAACTTCATGGTCAAAAGTATCGCGGAGAAGTCGGGGGTTAAAATGCCGAGCTTCTTCGGTTACATGCTCTACAGTTGCCTGATCCTGCTGCCGCTGCTGCTAGCGATGCAACTGCTGTTTGTGAAATGAACCGTAACCGGAATCTTCAACCGCGAATCACTCGAATACGGCGCATCACAAAGGACAGTGCTGGTGAGTTCGCCGAGCAGTGACATTGAGAACGCCTGACATCGCGACAGCGGGCGGATCGTCGTGTTTGCCGTGCTTTCCTGTTCATCCCATTCGCGATTGTTTTCCCTGTGACCGACTCTCCCAGGTGAGCTGTCTGAAAATCTTTGGTAATTCGCTGAAACTTTCAGATGGCGGGAACTCGTGATTCTTCGGAATCGTCCTCTTTGAGAAGAAGACTGAGAGGGGTACTCTGGACTGGGGAGGTCTGTCATGGCACGTATCGGAATCGCGATCTGCGCTCTGTTTCTGTTGTCCCACACTGCGTTTGCACAAGGTGTGCTCGTTATTGTGAACAAGTCGGTGCCCCTGCCTCGCCCGATTCCCATCCTCCCCACGCCGCCACGTCCAGCTCTGACGACGTATACCCTGAATGAAATGTCCGTTCAGGCGACGCTGCGTGACCAGATGGCGGATGTCGAGGTCTCTCAGACGTTCCTGAATTCCGGAACAGGAACGATCGAAGCACAGTTCGTCTTTCCCCTCCCCTACGATGGCGCCATCGACTCCATGACCTTGCTGGTGAACGGCAAGGAACTCCCTGCAAAACTCCTCACCGCCGCCGACGCCAGAAACCGCTACGAAGAAATCGTCCGCACCAACAAAGATCCCGCATTGCTGGAGTGGATTGGAACAGGAATGTTCCAGACGAGCGTCTTTCCCATCCCGGCTGGCGAAAAACGGACTGTCAGCATTCACTACACACAACTCCTGCGCAAGCAGGGATCGCTCATCGATTTTCTTTTTCCGCTCAGTACCGCCCGCTATACCGCCAAGCCGGTCGAGAATCTGAACGTCCGGATCGCGCTGGAGAGTTCAGCCGACATCAAGAATCTCTACAGCCCGACTCATGCCGTCGACATCAAACGGAATGGCGAAAAGCATGCTGTCGTGACGTTCGAAGCCAAACAGACTGTCCCTGCCACCGACTTCCGACTTCTGTTCGATTCCAGTGCTGGTGCGGTGGGAGCCACCCTTCTGACCTATCGTTCCGACTCCTCGGACGAAGGATACTTTCTGCTTCTGGCGAGCCCGGAATTCTCCGCAGCGACATCAACACCGGCGAAGAAGACGCTCAGTTTCGTCGTCGACAAGTCCGGAAGCATGTCCGGGAAGAAGATTGATCAGGCCCGCGAAGCTGCCCGATTCGTCCTGAACAATCTGCATGAAGGAGACCTGTTCAACATCATCTCCTACAACAACACGGTCGCTGCCTTTCGAAGCGAACTGGAAGGAGTTTCCAATGAAAGCCGGACGGCTGGCCTGGGATATGTCGATTCGCTGTACGCCGGAGGTGGAACCAATATTCAGGATGCCCTGCTTCGCAGTCTGTCGGAACTGAAAGATGAGAAGCGACCGAATTACCTGCTCTTCCTGACTGATGGCCTTCCCACTTCCGGCGAAACCAATGAGAGTCGGATTGCAGCGGCGATCAAGCGGGCAAACGAACGAAACGCCCGGCTCATCTGCTTTGGCGTCGGCTATGATGTGAACAGCAGGCTGCTCGATCGACTCTCGCGAGAGAATCACGGACTCAGCGAGTATGTTCGCCCGGATGAAAATATCGAAGCCGCGGTCGCGCGCGTCTATCAGCGGATCAGTTCTCCGGTCCTGACTGAGATTCAATTGACCTTCGATCTCGATGATGCTGCGGGGTCGGCGGTGAGTCGCGTTTATCCGGGAGGTACGCTCGATCTCTTTCACGGAGAACAGCTGGTCGTTGTCGGAAGATACAAGCGGCCGGGTGTCGTTCAGATCAACCTCAAAGGAAGCCTGGAAGGGGCCGAACAGACCCACAGCTTTCCGGGGGAATTTGTCTCGAAAAGCAACGACCAGTCGAATGCCTTCATCGCACGCCTGTGGGCCACGCGGCGTATTGGCGAGATCATTGATGAACTGGATTTGAACGGCACCAATTCAGAACTTGTCCAGGAACTGGTGCAACTCTCCACTCAACATGGCATCCTGACCCCATATACCGCTTTCCTTGCGGACAAGACCGTCAGACCGGATGTCGCATCGACCTCGAATCGTGAACGGGCAGCGAACAATCTCGGAGCCTTGGAAGATTCCGCCGGAAAGTCTGGATTCGATCAACGTGCTGCCAAGCAGCTCTTCAAGAACGCTGACAAGGCACCGCCGAGCCCTGTGATGAGCCCCGCGCGGGTCTTCATCGCTGCGGACGAATCGAGCGGGCCCGGGACATCGGCAACTCCAGCCCAGCTCCCGCTGGTGCAGAAATCCGGGACCACATTGTACCGTCGCGGGAAGCTGATGGTCACTCCGGAAACAGCTTCGCTGGACTTGAACAAAGATCAGGACCGGATCACGACACTCGTCCGCTTCACCCCGGAGTACTTCGAGTTGATCGCGAAAAATACTCGCAGCGAGAACGAACTGCTCAGCGAACAGAGCCCGGATGAAGAACTCCTGGTGCAGTTCCGCGGAGTGAACTACCTGATCAAGTGATTGGATTCGCTCTACGAGGTTTTTACCACGGAGGCACAGAGACACAGAGAGAGACAAAGGACATCATGAACAGAATCTGTTGGAAGAGTTCCCGGCAGACACCTGTTTGACCAACGTTCCAGAGTATTTCTCCGTGCCGCCGTGTCTCCGTGGTTCCTCTTACTCTTCTTTGGAATCTGCTGAAACAGGGACCGGCTCTCTGGGTCTTTCTGCCACTTGAACCGGAGTCATCTCCGTGAGAGGTTGTTCGAACTGCCAGCGGAAGAGTCGGCCGTCCCGTTTGACCAGCATGAAGGTCGATTCAATCTTCTCGACCGTCAGAGCGAAGTCGGCCACTTCGAGGTGGTCTCCTTCCTTCACCATGGTACTGCGATTCGTCACGCGATCATTGATCAGGCATTCCTTCTCGCCGTTGGAACGGATCACGGAACCGGTCAGATACGTGTACTTGGCGGAGTCCTCTTCAAGCGCGATCGAAAACTTCTGAGACGCGGTCTGCGGCATCTCATCGCCGTCCTGCACCTGCACATTGACGGAGAGTGTCTGCGGCAGCAGGTCTTCCCCTGGCGTCCAGCGGAGCTCGCCCGTTGAGGCATCAATGCTCATTCCGCTCGGGCCGTCGGACAGGGAGTACTGCAGTTTCCTGTTGTCACCATCTGGATCCTCGGCAGCGATCTTCACTTTGGACTGTCTGCCGATAAAGAACTTCAACGGTTTCTGATCACTGAACCGGGGGGGAAGATTCGGATCCCGTACCCGCACATTCACATTCGAAGTGAATCCGGAATCGCGGCCGTTGGTTCCCCAGACCAGGATCTCGATCGGCTGTCTGCCCAGTTCCGCCTGCTCTCCAATCCGCCAGTGGAAAGTCCCCGTTTTTTCGTCGAGTTCCATTCCCTGCGGAGCGGACAGAACTTCGAACTTGGGACTTCCAAACGCCGGATTCCAACCGGAGACGTCGAGCTTCCAGGTCCAGTTGGTTCCCCGAATGGCAACCGGCGGAGTCGTGCTCGCCAGTCGCGGCTGATAATTCACTTGAGCGGTCGGCTTGGTGAAGATGCTCCGGGTCCACATGGCAGCCACCGCCTGGGAAGACTCCTTACGTGCCTGTAGCGGAAATTCTTCGACGCCATCGCTGGCGTTATGCTTTTCGGCGAACGATTTTTCAACGCCCCGCTGAACCGTCCAGACATTCCCATCGACTGCGGTCACGTTCAGGAATTCACTGCCGATGCGGATACAGAATGGTGTCTGATCCGGAAACCCTTTACTGGAAACAACGGTCAGCTTCTGAGTATCGCGACTGATCGGTTCGGCGAGTTCCGTCAGTGGGAACAGACGCGGACGAGCCGGCGCCGAAGGAAGTGACAATCCTTCGGCTGTGAGTGTCAGCGTCAGTTCAGGATTCCCTTCGTTGCTGGGGCTGAGCACATCACATCGAGCGATCCGGTGCAACAGCTGGACAGACTCGAATCGCTCGAGAAAGGAAGCCAGTTCCTGCAGCTGCGCCTTGGCGTCGATCGTGATAGGAATCGTGACATAGGTATCCGCTTCGGCAACCCTGCGGTCGAGCGAGACTTTGTTGATTTCAAATCCGGAGATCAGCGCCAGTGTTGTGATCCATTCCTGATAAAGCCGCTGCGCATCCTGAGGATCCGGAGGAAGGCTCAAGGCCCGCCAGCTTTTGATTTCACTCTCTTTGCGGGCGAGGTCCAGCTGCTGTTCGAAAAGCTGCTCTTTCTCTTTCGTCAGCTGGATTTCGCGCCCTTCAAGTTCCTGCAGCGGTTTAAGAATCCGGTCCGCGAACATCGAGAACCCGAGCCAGAACACGAGTGTTCCGCCGAGTGCGCCAGCCAGGATTTTTTCTCGTTTTTGCATGGAACGATGAAACGACAAAAGTTCGAAGTTCAGGAACGTTGTGGAGCAGCGGCCGTAGTCTGCATGCCTGAGGAGTCCGGCTTCCCGACGACGGGCTTCACGGGTTGGGGACGGGGGAGTTCCACATCCAGATCGAATTCCCAGGGATAGTCGGGATCGCGCGATCCCTGTTTCGGCGTGGTCGGTCGAACGCGGAAACCGTTATCGGAGAGCGTCTGATTAAGGCCGTCGACATCCCCTCGAGTCTTCGCGCAGCCGCGGCCGACGAAGCGTGCCTGCATCTCGCCTCCCTGCGGAACGACCCTCATTTCGACGAAGTACACGCGGTCGGTCCCGGTGAGCCGCACCCGCAGCTGATTCCACAATTCAACCGGATCCGAATCCAGTTCTTTCCACCGCGCCAGCCGCTGGTAGGCGTCCGCTCGCGGCTTCCCTTTCTTCAGCAATTCCGACTTGGAATTGACGTCCGTCTGCAACGTGAGAATTGACTCCTCAAGCGCCGACTTCTTCGAGTAAAACACCCAGTACCCGAGAATGAAGACCAGCAGCGCCGCTGCCGCACTCACACCATAGTAAAGCTTGCGGCGGTCCGGGACTTCCTTGCGTTGACGCGGATGCAGCAGATCCACATGCAGGCGATCATCCCGAGCAGGGAGTCCGGCTCCCAGCAGCGATTCATATCCGGGGATCGGCTTGCCGGAGAGAGTGGCTGAAGCGTTCACTTCAGTAATGGCACCGGGAAATTTCTGCTCCAGCTGCTGGAGCACATCTTCGTCCCGCACCCCACTCACATAGAAGCACCTGCCGAGCGTGGCGTTCGGATTGGATTGACTCAGCGCGACCAGACAACGTGACAGATCGCTCTTGAAGGATTTCAACCGGTCTGCGGGCGTTCCCCCTTCAACGGGTTCTGGAAGGAGCGACGCGTGACTGAAGACAAGCGTTCCAAAGTCGAAGATCGAGAATTCGACCCGTCGGCCATGCTGGTAGACGATGAGGTCGGGTTGCTGCAGTCCCAGATCACTGGCCGCTTTCGTACGGACGAGTTCCGCCACCGTGAGCGAAGAAACCGTAACGCGTTCCAGCTGCAGCCGGGCTCCCTGGCAGACCGATTGAATGCGAGTCAGGGCATCCCGTTCGATGGTGCAGCTGATCACTTCCTGTCCTGCATCAGGATTCAGGACAGGCAACGTCAGAAAGTCGAGGGAAAGTGCGTTGATCGGTGTGGAGGTCCGCGTGGCCGCCTGGAATCGCACGAGATCGGGTAACTCATCAGCGGGAGCCACCGGAATCTGAAGTCTGCGGATGATGACAGCATCGCGTGGAACGACAATCACCGTCTGTTCAGCCGTGATTCCTTCTTTATTCAACCACGCCCGTAACGCTTCAGCTCCCTGCGAAACGGGAATCTGTTCGTCAGCATGATCGACGAACGGCGCGGAGGCAGCTGCCCGGACAGACCCTTTCCCCCCATCCGCGAGGACCAGTGCGGAAAGGTGGTCGCGAGACCATTCGAGAATCAGGAGGTCAGACATAGTTCCGATGAAGAGTAAAGAAAAAGAGCCTCAGGCGTTGGAAACCGCGAATCTTACGAATCAGGCGAATTGTTCACATGTCATGAAGCGCTTTCGAAAGTATCACAGAGACGATGGCTGTCGCCGCCATTCGCAGTATTCGTTTGATTTGCGGTTCCGTCTCCCCTCGATGTCTCCGTACTTCGGAGTGGGTGTCATTTCAAGTCCTATTGTGACTGATGAACCAGACGGGAGTCTTGCCCGAACCTGACGAATTCACTGCAGAATTCCCAGTCTCCCACCGGCTCTAGCGATTGTTCGGAGTGTCGGGTGAATCGGAAAACGAGGGGAGCTGATCACGGCGGAACCCTGCCCCCAGATCAGACAGGTTTCGATAGGAAATCACAGACGGCACAGGTGTCGTGCCGTCAATAATCGCTTCCACCCGGGCCATCGGTCCAGGGGAATCCCCATGACCGACCACCTGAACACGAATCACATCGCCCCGTCCCGTAATTGAACTGTCCAGCAGCCGCATCGTTTCCAGATCGACCAGTCCGTCAATCAGCAGCCAGCCCGCAGTGTTAAAACGTTCGGCACTCCCGGAACCGTTTGAGAGTCGCTGCGCTCGGGCCGAGAGAATGGCATCCGGGAGGTCTTCCGGCATCCCCGGAATGCCCACCAGAACCTCCCGCCGTGCCTGATTGATATTGATCCGACCTTCGATCTGTTCATCCGTGGTGAACGTCAGCGTGTCGAGGAGTTCCGGAAGCGATTGCTGCAGGCTGCCGGCATCGGCCTTCCACGGACTGTCGAGGACAGTTTCCTGTCCGTCGATCGTCACTTGAACCTGCGAACCGATCAGTTCGTAGATCGATTCAATGGTGGTGGATCCGCCCGAGGAGACATCCATTCCTCCTCGAGTCACGGCTCCTTCGGTTCCCCCCATGATGCTGGCGAGACCGTTTGCCATTCCCTTCAGAGCTTCGTCTGTTTCGGAATTGCCGGTTGACGAAGTGTTGGAACCGCCCGAGGTCGACAGGGACAGTCCGCGGGATCGCGAGCCCCCTGATCGGCTTGAACCGGTGCTGCTTCCGCCCCCTCCCGCGACGCTCCCTCCCGTCCCCCCGGAACTTCCTGCACTCGTGGAGCCGCCTCCGCTACTCGACCGCCCGCTGCTGCCGGTTGAAGAACCGGACCCGCCGGAAGTGCCGCCACTGGTTCCCGGACTGGATGAACCGGTCCCGGGTGATCCTCCCTGACTCCCGCCGGAAGAAGAGGGACCTCCCCCGGCCGATCCGGATGAGGATCCTCCCCCACTGCTGCTGTTGCCGGAAGACTGTCCGGACGACTGGTCTCCTCCTGACTTCAACGGCCCGTTGAGGCGATACGCAGTGATGAAACGGGCTTCATCCGGCCCCAGACGTTCCTCGAGCAGATCATAAAGATCTGTCAGCAACGTTTCGTTCACATTCAAACGCGGTTCACCAAAGTATTCCGAAGAATGCTGAAGATTGCTTTCTTTGCTATGCAGCGTGAAGAACTCGCTCCAGCCGATGTCCAGAACGCCGTCCGCATTGTCCGCGGGAAGCGACAGGTCGCCGTCGTTCTCATTCGGATCGAGCACGCCGTTGCGGTTGGCATCTTCCCCATACAGCAGTTGAGCTGTCACTCCGTTGATCAGCAGCAGTTCCTCAATGGACTGCAAGGGACCATCGCGAGGGGGCACCAACGTATCGCTTTCAGCTTCTGCTCCATATTCACGTGGATCCTGGTCGGCATCGATCCAGTCGAGAATGCTGTCCGCAATCTCTTCGGTCATGTTCGGCAGCCCCATCAAAAGCGTGCGGGCCATGCCGGTTTCGGGATCGAGCCGGGCAATCGCATTCAGATTGATGCGGCCGGACTCATCGATCACCCCCATGCGTAAGACCGCCGCATCACTGGTCTCTTCGAGCGGGGCAATGACCGTGAAGCCCCCCCCTTCCTGCACCGGCACGTGAAACAGTTGCGGGTTGTTGTAGAGATCCAGATCCCAGCCGCCAACTTCCGGAGTCAGCAGGGCGGCGACGTACTCCACACCGGAATCGGCCCAGACAGTCACTGCGTGCTGATGGCCAGCTGCGGAAGCGGCCCGGTACTCTGTGATCATCAACTCGGAGTAGGTGTACGCTCCCAGTGACAGCATGGCAATCACCACCAGCACAAGGATCAGCGCACTCCCGCTGCGACTGCCCGCTTCCTTCTTGGAAGTGGCTGAAGGGGCGATGTGCCTGAGCGATGTGTGAGGAGAAGTCATCATGTCATGTCTGTCAAAACTTGCACGGGGGGGGCCTGATCCGTGTGTGTGAAGTCACCTCATTGAACTGTCGGCGCTGAGAGAGGAACCTTGAAGATATACTGCACGTGAGTCACCGTCCCGGACTCCCGGCTGAGACTTCGTCCCACCTGCACGATTGGTGGATTCCAGAATCCGAAGTCCACCTCGATGGCTCGCGGGAGCCGTCCCATCGTCACACTGTCCCAGCTTTCGAACCATTCCCCCGCATCAAAATAGCGGAAGGTCAACTCGGTCACTTCCGGTGCAATGAGTGCATCGGACTCAAGCATCTCATCACCGGCGATGGACGTATACATGTCTCGTACACGCCGCCCCAGCCCGACGGACGGACGGGTCGACTTGAGATTCTTCTGAAGCATGGCCATCTGGATGGAGTCGATGGAAGTCAGACCGAAAGTCACGATCTGCAGATCACTTGAGCGTTCCCTGGGAGTCGTCGTCGTGGAAAGCGGAAAGTAATTCAGCTCACGGGTCGGCAGACTCACCGCCAGATGCAACAGTTCGGAAGTCCCCACGATCCCGAAGATCACAGGCAGTCCTGCATCTTCCAGCCCGAGGAAACTCATTTCCGTTCCGCTGCTGAGAGATCCCTGCGCGGAGGACGTTCCTCCCGCAGCCATGGCATCGAAAGACGAACCACTGAAGCTCGCACCGCCTGTTCCGGAAGAGGATTCCGCCCCCGCTTCATCCGCTGCCTGCAGCCCGGAGTCACCAGAATTCGCTTCCTCCGGGATCTTCAGAACGACACACGAAAGATCCTGAGCGATCATGCGGGTGAGTGCCCGCATCAGCTGCTGCCCGCGAATCTCCGCCCGACCAGCTGTCTGATACCGATAGTAAAGGTCGACGGAAGCATAGACCGCCGAAATCAGCATGACGCTCAGGCCCAGAGCAATGAGCACTTCTATCAGCGTGAATCCGGAAGGACGGTGTGCCGATTTCATAGCGTCCCTCCTTCCGTCGCGGCTGCGTTGGCAGCGTCCACGTAGACTTGAGGGTCTCGCAACAATCGGGCGAGGCGGTAGCTGACTTTGTTCTTATCGTCCTTGTCTGCGTGTTCGACAATGACTTCCAGCCGCAGCAGGTTCGGGGTCCCGCTGTCACTGATATTCAGCGTCCAGTACCAGTTCGACTTGCCGTCAAACGGAACTCGATTGACTCCTTCCAGCGACTGCACACCGGCCACAACTTCGTTCATCCGCTGTTCGGCCAGAAGCACCGCCTGAGACTCCAGCTGGGCGCGAACCGCGGCCCGGCTTCCCGTCCGCAGCACCTGTGTGATGGCAGTCAGCGCACCAATAAAGATCGCGAGCGCCAGCACCACTTCAAACAGAGAAATTCCCCGGCGGGCAGTTCGGTTCGAATTGGAATTCGTTTGACGCACGGCGAGCCCTCAGTTTCCGGTTCGTCCGAGACGTTCGGCCATCACCGCGATCGGTTCTGACCAGACAGCGCCGGTCAGACCACGCACGTGCAGCTTGATGTACTGACGGTCCTGATCCATCACCACGACAGACCCGTCTGTCGCGGATCCATCCGGGCGATAAAGAATGGCACTCGACCACGCGACCTGATCCAGCTCAGCGGGATTCTCGAGGTGTGCGGCCCACGCTTCCCCGAGTCGCTCGGTCGACTGCTTTTCTCCACTGAGGAACGAGCTGTCCACATGGAAGAAACATTCCTTGGACAACTCATAGATTCGAAACGGTTCTTCGGACAGCGTCCTGCTCACGGATTTGGTCCGCGAGACTGAAGCAGGCGCAGCCTGAGACTGATCGACCGGATCCAGCGGCAACAGGACATACCGCTTTCCGTTTGGTTCGAATCGCAGTTGCAGTGTACGGCCATCTTCCACCGCGCGAACCCGCGCCCGGTCGAGAATCTGCCGCACCTGCTCCGCGTTTCCCTGGACGCTCTGCTGCTTAAGCGAGCGCATCAGTCCCGGCCAGCTGAGGGTCGCAATGGTGGCGAGAACCGCCAGCACCAGCATCAACTCCAGCAGCGTGAACCCCGACCGTTCCCCCGAAGGTGTCGTCGAGGTTGCGTGAGAACGCTGCTGGGCGGTGCCGATCTTCACTTCGTCGTTGCCAGATCTTTCCAGTTGTTGATGTCGTCACCACCGCCATTTTCGTTCTGACGGTTTTCCCCTGAGGACCAGATGGCAGGCCGGCTGACGTTGGCCTTCGTGTTCGGGTACTCGTAGTTCAGCGGTGTTCCCCAGGCATCGGTTGGGATCTTGTCCAGCACGGGATCAGTGCCGTCTGCCCCCTTCTGCAGGAGCAGCTGGACCGACTCCGGATAAGTTCCGGCGTTCCCCACTGCATAGTACTGAGCAGCTTCTTCCAGGGAGACAATCCCGGCTTTCGTGGTTTTAATGTTGGCAGCCCGCTGTTGACCCAGCAGGCGGGGAACGGCCATGGCGGCAATCACGCCGATAATGGCCAACACAATGAGAATCTCCAGCAGCGTAAAACCGCGACGGGACTGCTGAGAGCGAACACGACGTTGCATGACTTCCTTCTCCGGTTGATGCCGCATCCGAACAGCTCCGACAAAATGACAGGAAACATTCAGATGCGGACAAATTGACATTTTCAAATTCTTTTCGATCCGATTGCTGTCTTCCAACCAGCAATCGTCAGGGGGTCAGACTGATTCGCCGCTTACACCACCGACGACGTCTGAAGGATCGGCAGTAACAACGCGACCACGACATACAGCACGACAGCTGCCAGCATCATGAGCAGCAGCGGTTCGAGCAGTCGGACTCCCATTTCAATCTGACGACTCGTACGACGATCCAGGTTCTCCGAGATGTCGATGAGCACGTTTTCCAGATTGTTCGCTTCTTCCCCCACAGCGATCATTTCCACGATCTCTTCCGGAAATTGTCCGCTCGCCCCCAGCGGACGGGCAAGCGACTTTCCTGTCGAGACATTATCCGCAGCCTGATCGATCGCCTCGCTGAGGACTTTATTCCCGGTGGCATCCTTCGCGATTCGCAGTGAATTCAGAACCGGCACGCCGTTTCGGAGCAGCGTTCCCAGCACCCGGCAGAAACGGGCGATCGACAGGTTTCGTACGATCGGTCCCAGTCCGAACGCCCGCAATCGAAACACGTCCAGCTGATAACGCCCTTTGGGAGTTCGCAACCAGGTGACAAGTCCATAAACGGCCGCTGCGGTTCCGCCGATGGCAATCAGCCAGTACCGCTGCGCAAAGTTGCTCATCGCCAGCAGGGACGACGTGGTCCAGGGGAGTTCCCCCCGCTGGGACATGTTGTCGAAGATCGGTTCGAATCGGGGGACGAACCAGACCATCAATGCGGCGACGACCAGTCCGCCGACAGAGAGCAGAAAAATGGGATAGACCATGGCTCCCAGCACACGGCCCTTGAGTTCCTCCTGATGTTCCGTGAAGTCCGCAATCCGTTTCAGCACGTCTTCGAGGAAGCCCCCTTCCTCACCCGCCCGCACCATGCTGATCATCAGCTCGTTGAAGGCATTGGGATGCTGCCGCATCGCGTCATACAGACGTGAACCGTCTGCCACCTGATCCCGGACATCCTGAACGACGGACTTGAGCGCCGGATGAGTGGACTGTCTTCCGAGCAGTTCCAGAGACCGCAACAGCGGCACACCCGATTTCAACAGGTCTGCCAGCTGCGAGTAGAAAACAGCCAGATATCGAGCGGGAACTCGCTTTGAAATCTGCTTCTCGGAGGCCTTGGATGAGGCCGCCATGTCGACGCGGATGGGGAACAGTCGCTGCGCCGCCAGTGAAGCCAGCACTTCTTTTTCCGACCCTGCAGTCAGCACACCGCTGACCTGCTGGCCGGAAGCTTGCCGGGCAATGTACTGATAGTCGGGCATCAGATGAGACAGTTCTGCCCGAGGACAAGATCCCCGGTGTGAAAGGGGTCTGACTTGCAGACACCCGGAGTTGATCAATTCTTGGGCGGGTTCAGCTTCAGGTAGTTGAGGATGAAGTCATCTTTGGACATCGGGGTTTCCAGATCAAGGCCAGCGGCGCTGAACTGGGGTTTCAAGATCGAGGAGCGGGCCCATTCCTCGGGATCGACGAAGCCATTCCGGTTTTTGTCCATCAACACAAACTTACCCAGACCGGCCTGGCTTTCCGGTGTCCGAGGGATGTCTGGAGAGATCGGCTGCGGTCCCCCGGGCGGCGGCAAGTCGGAAGCGGGTCCCATGGGAACATTAGCCGGTGGAAGTGCAGTCGCAGGAGGAGTGACCGGTGCAACGCCCGAGGTGCTGACCACGACGGTTCCCTTGGGACCTTTGGTCAGCTCCGCGGGAGTCAGAAATCCATCGCCATCGTGATCCAATGCCAGAAATCCCTGCAGATCACCCCGTTTCCACTGACGCCATTCATAGAGTCCAATCTGACCGTCACGGTCGCGATCCCCTTCCTTGTAGGTTTCGGGGAGATCGATCGTCACGCGAGCTCTTGTGATGGCAGTTGAAGTTGGTTTTGTCGAGGTGGATGCCGTCTGTTCAGGGCTCCAGTCCTCGGGAGAGAAACCGCCTCGGCCTCCCCAGCGTCCTCCACCCCCGCCGAAGTCTCCGCCTCCCCAGCCGCCGGGACCACCCCCTCCGGGAGGCCCGCCTCGCATACCGCGACCGCCGAATCCTCTTCCCCCAAAGCCCCCTTCACGACCGCCACGATCGGGAAAACCCCCAGAATCGAAACCTTCAGAAAATCCGTCCTCGTCAGATTGTGCATAAACTGCCGACGGAGCCGCTGCAATCAGCCCCAATACCAGACAGGCAAAGACTTTTCGAAGATCGTTCAATTTCGTCATGGCAATCCGGTCCGAAAGACTTTCCTCGGGGTTGAATGACTGGAAGGAATGTTCTCTGGAAGTGAAACCCCGTCAATCCGCAATCGGATCGACAACTCTGGTCCAGCAGAGCAAATCTTCCGATCAGAGGACAGATCAGGCCGACGGTGCTCCATCACAATTGTTCGAATTCGCCGAAAACGCTGAATTCTGACAGCGGAGCGCTTCCGTTCTTGACATCCATGATACCAGCAAACGAACCTCAGAGTTTCGATTCGAAGGTCGTTTTGGCCGAAAGTTGCTGACAGGTTGCGGAGTTGTGCATGAAAACATCAGGCAGATTCAACCCCTGTCGCGGGCTGTTCCTGATTGCGGTGACGCTGGAACTGGCCATCGGCACCGCAGCTGCCCAAGGTTTTCCCGCACTTCCCGGGCGGGGACCGATGGGAGGCTTCGGAGGGAGAGGCCTGCTGCGCGAACTCTCCAACGAAGCCGTCCGATCCGAACTCGAACTGACTCCCCAGCAGCAGATCGAAATCGATGCACTCGCGGAAGCCAGCAGCGATTATCAGGGCCACTTCAAGGATATCTATCCGAAATACGCTGCAGCCGAGTCCGAAGAGGAACGCAGCAAAGTTCGTGAACAGATGTGGGCCCGCTTCATCGAACTCCGCAAGAAGGCGGACGCCGATGCCAAAGCGATCCTCAATCCGACTCAGGCCAAACGCCTGGATCAACTGCATCTGCACCATCAGGGCCCCGGAATCTTCACCTGGGATGAAGAGCTCGCCAAGGAATTTGGCATTACCGAAGAACAGAAGAAGGAACTGGCCAGTTTCGGCGAACAGCGCATGATGGCCCGCTTCGCACTGGGCCGTGACGCCAGCGACGAGGATCGCAAGAATCTGGATCAGGAATGGACTGATCGTTACCTCGCTGTCCTGACTCCTGAACAGAAAGCGAAATGGACCCAGCGAATTGGTCCTCCACCGGTCGTACTCCCTCCCAAACAAGAACCAGCAGCCGTTGCGAACACGACGCCGCCCGCTGTGGATTCCAATGCTGCGACCAAGGAGTCTGCCGCAGGTCCGGAATCCGCAGCGATGACGCCTCGCACGGTCACACTCCAGCCTGCTGCAAATGCCAACGCCCCGATCGTCTCTTTCAACACACAGAGCGCGACACCAGCCACTCCCCCCGCAGCGGCTGGTGAAACATCCACGGCTCCGGCAACCAGTTCCGAGCCCACAGAGAAGAAATTTTCCTTCAACTTTCGTTACGCACCCTGGGGCGATGTCCTCAAGCTGTTCGCAGCGGAAGCAGGACTCTCGCTGGACCTGAACTCGTTGCCGCCGGGAACATTCAATTACTACGACCGCGCGGAATACACTCCGCTGGAAGCCCTGGACATCCTGAACGGGTACCTGCTCCCCAAGGGGTATTGCCTGCTGCGGCGGGATGACTTCCTGGTCTGCGTCAACATCGACGAACCGATTCCTCCCAGCCTCATCCCGAATGTTTCTCCCAACGATCTGGAGAACCGGGGCAAGAATGAACTTCTGACTGTCATCTTCCCGCTCGAAGGAGTGGACGTTTCCCAGATGGCGACGGAAGTGAACGATATCAAGGGTCCACAGGGGAAAGTCGTCGGGCTCAAGTCCACGAACTCCATTCTGGTCACCGACATCGGCTCCAACCTCATCCGCATTCGGGACATCCTCAAGAACGTCACCGCTCGCGGCGGTCCGAATGACATCACCTTTAAGGCGTATCAGGTCCAGCATATTGATGCGATTGACGCCGAGCAGATCGTCCGTACGCTGCTGGGAGTCGCACCTCGTGTCAGCAACGTCAGCGCCGCCACAGAGGAACGACAGCGAGGAGGAAATTTCAATCCTCGCGATCCTCGAAATCAGCAGCAGAATCAGCAGCCCCCGGCACCTCCTCGAGTCGAAACGACACCAACCCGAGTGACGATCGATTCCCGCACCAACCAATTGCTGGTCACTGCGACAGTCGCTCAACACCTCCTCGTCGAGCAGGCACTCAAGACCATCGACGTCGAGGGGGATCCCAGCCAGTTCACCCCGACCAGTAATCGCCCCTCACTGAAGGTCTACCGCGTCACCTCCGCGGATTCCCGGGAAGTCACAAAGACCCTCGATGCCCTCATGCCGGGTGTCGTCGTCAATGAAGATGCCCGGAATGGCAAGATCCACATTCAGGCGACGCCGGAACAGCATCGGCAGGTTGAGACCCTGATCGCCCAGATGGATGGCCTCGGAGGAGACCGTCAGATGGCGGTGATTCCTCTTGCGAAGCTCGATCCCGTCGCAGTCACCACAACCCTTCGCTCCATGTTTCTGAAGGATGGCGATGCAGCTCCGACGATCGAAGCAGATTACTACGGCCAGCAGTTGATGGTGCGTGCAAGCGCCGATCAGATTGCTCAGATCCGCACACTTCTGACACAACTGGGAGAAGACGGAACTGGCCGCCGCTCGGGGTCCGACAACTCTCTCGCCCGCACGATTCCGCTGGCGGGACGCGACCCGGAAGAACTGCTCCCCCTCATTCAGAAAATGTGGAACGCCAACAACGAGGCCACCATTCGCGTTGTAAATCCCCCTGCCCGGAAAAGCACCCCGGCGCCGCGGACTCCCAGTGCATCTCCGAAGCCCGCCGCTCCACCTCAGACCGAAGTCGCACCGGAACGAAATCGAAATTCCGTGAAGGTTCTCCCACCTGCGACCCGTCGAGTCCCTGTCATCACCGTCGCCGAGACGAATGCTCCTCCTGAGCAAGAACCTGCAACACAGGAACCGGATGCCGAACTGGACGCGTTGCTGAGCGAGTTTCTCGAAACGCCTGAAACGAAAAACCCTCCCGCCACAGCCAAGGGACAATCCAATGCGGACGTCAACATCGTGGTGATGGGGGATGAACTGTTCATCACATCGTCCGACCCGGAGCAACTCAATCAGCTCGAAGAGTTGCTGCAGAAAACGATGCAGGCCTTGCCGCCCCGCGTGACCTGGACCGTCTTCACCCTCCAGGTCGCGGACGCCACGGAAGCAGCTAACATGCTGAAGCTCTTGTTCCCGGGAAGCTCGGTGTCTGCATCGTCTTCCAGTTCGGGAGGTCTCATGGACAGCCTGAGCAGCGGAGCCTCCTCACTGGGCGGAAGCCTGCGGGACATCACCGGGCTGGGCTCATTGGCGGGCACGCAGTCGCTGAAGATCATTCCCGACAACCGCCAGAACGCCCTGTTCGTCTCCGGACCTGCCGCCCAGGTGCGAGAAGTCGAAGAGATGCTGAAGGTGCTGGACGCCACCGATCTGGGAGGAGATTCTCTTCGCGACAAACTCGCACGGATGATTCCCGTGGAGTATGCAAACGCCGATGAAGTCTACACGATCGTCAAGGACGTTTACAAAAACTACATCGATCCTCCGCGTGCTCAGGAGAACAACAATCCCTTCGCCATGCTCGCAGCCGGAGGTCAGCGCGGGGGACGCGGCAACGATGCTGGCCCCGCAGCTGCCCCGAAACTGGCACTGGGAATCGACAAGAGCACCAGCCACCTGATCGTCTGGGCGGATGATGCCCTGTTCCATGAGGTCGAAGCACTGGTCCGTTCGATGGATCAGGCGGCCCTGGAAGCCCGCCGGACCGTCCGTGTTGTGAATCTCGAAAACACGAACTCCACCGTCATTCAGGGGGCCCTCGGCTCACTCATGCCACAGGTCAAAGTCAGCGTGACCGGTTCGCGGCAGTCTCCAACAAGTTCCACTCCTGCACCGACCCCATCCCCTGCCAGCTCCAATACTGGGAACTCGCAGCAGGATCAGATGCGGCAGTTCTTCGAACAGCGGATGCGGGAACGCATGCAGGGAGGAGGCCAGGGGGCAGCCCCGGGCGGTGCGAGCGGCGGTCGCGGATTCGGCGGAGGAGCGCCGAGCGGTGGGAATTTTGGAGGGGGCGGTTTCGGCGGACGTGGCGGCTTCGGTGGTCGCGGCGGACGCGGTGGGCAATAACCGGAAGCAGCATCCCTCATGAACCTCGCCAGAATCCTCGTCGACTCCGGACTCGTCACAGAACAGCAGATCGAACTCGCGCGGCAGACCGACCCGCAGCGAAGAATCGATCAGGTGCTGGTGCAGATGGGCATCCTGCACGAAGAGGATGCGCTCAAGCTTCTTTCCGACGAACTCGGAATGCCGCTGGTCAGCCTCAAGACATTTGAAGTCGACCCAGAGCTGCTCAACCTGTTCCCGACCTCAGCCGTCTTTCGCTACGAAGCGATTCCCCTGGTGCGGGAAAACGGACACGTGCAGGTGGCCATCAGCGATCCCTTCGATCTGGAAGCGATCGATGAATTGAGCACTCTGGCACGGGTGCGGATCGAAGCAGTCCTCGCCAGCCGAAATGAGATTCTGGATCTCATCAAACGCAACCTGGGCGTGGGCGGAGACACCATTAAAGAACTCGTCGCCCAGCGGGCTGACGAGATTGACCTGCTCGATGAAATCCCCGCTGGCATGGGGGAACTTGCAGAGTCGGCGCTCGCCCCCTCGGTGATCCGGCTGGTGAACGAATTGCTGATCGAAGCCCTCGACCAGCGGGCCAGCGACGTCCATCTGGAACCGCAGGAAGCCGGGCTCGTCGTCCGGTTCCGCGTCGACGGACTGTTGCGGGTTCAACCCGTCCCCCCCGAAATCAACCACTTTGCTTCGTCGATCGTCACCCGGCTCAAGATCATGGCCCGGCTGAACATCGCCGAGAAACGTCTGCCGCAGGACGGACGGATCAACATCCGGGTGCAGGGCCGCGAAATTGACGTCCGTCTCTCCATCATCCCGATGCTTCACGGCGAAGGGATCGTGCTGCGCCTCCTCGACAAGCAGCGGATGGTCTTCGACCTCAAAGGGGTCGGAATGCCGGATGATACATACAACGCATTCAAGAAGCTCATCGAACTTCCTCACGGCATCATCCTGGTGACCGGTCCGACCGGAAGCGGAAAGACCACCACCCTCTACAGCGCCCTGAGTGAGATCAAGAGTCCAGCGACAAAGATCATTACCGTCGAAGACCCGGTCGAATACCAGCTCCCCGGAATCAGCCAGATTCAGGTGCATTCAAAGATCGGACTGACCTTCGCTGCAGGTCTGCGAAGCATTCTTCGTCACGACCCCGACGTCGTGCTGATCGGAGAAATTCGCGACGGTGAAACCGCCACGAGTGCCATTCAGGCATCTTTGACGGGGCATCTGGTGTTCAGCACGCTGCACACCAACGACGCCCCGGGCTCCTTCACCCGACTGGTCGACATGGGCGTTGAACCCTATCTGGTGGCCAGCACTGTCGAAGGCATCCTCGCCCAGCGACTCTTAAGAAAGCTCTGCCCCCGCTGCCGCCGGGCCATTCCCTACAAGCCCGAAGATCTCCCGTCGGACTTCATGGATCTGGGAGATTTCGTCCTTTATGAGCCGGTCGGTTGCCGGGACTGCCGTGACACCGGGTACGCAGGCCGGACCGGTGTTCATGAACTTCTCATCAACGATGAAGAGATGCGGCACCTGTGTAACGAACGGGCCAGCACAGGCGCCATCCGCGCCCACGCCCTGAAAAAAGGAATGATCAGCCTCCGCCAGGCCGGCCTCCGCAAGATGGTCGCAGGCATCACGACGCTGGAAGAAGTCCTCCGCATCACCCGCGGCGATCTTTCATGATGACCTTCGCTCTGACACCCTGCCCGCCAAAAGTCTTGGAATCCAACTGTCCAGTTTTTGCGGGGGTGGGGTGGTGAGGGGGTGGGGTTTGTGGGATTTTGGGTTGTAGGGGTGGGGGGTTTTTGCGAGACGTTGCCTCAAAGGCGCTCGTTCAAGTTCATGCCGGTCAATCGGTTGCGGGGCCCTTCTCTTTCTCCTTCTCTTCCTCAGAAATTTGACCCCGCCCTGCCAGGGTGTAGACTCCAAAGGCTCCTTTTTCACGGACAGCGAACCCTCCTCTATCCGGATGTTCACTTGTCAAATTGACGAGCCTCGGAAACAAATTAGACTGGCTGGCGCGGTTGTAGGGCCGTCGGCGTCGCTCTGTTCGCAGCACTATTCAGGACACTCGTGTCGTCTTCGACTCCCCAGGAATTCCGTGAGACCGTCCGATCCCAAACGGATCTGGTCAGCCTGATTGGAGAAAGCATCTCCCTTCAGCCACGGCATGGCGGCAGGCAGTACGTCGGACTGTGTCCCTTTCACGACGACAAAAACCCTTCCCTGAACGTCTATCCGGATCGACAGACGTTTCGCTGCTGGTCGTGCAATACTGGCGGTGACTGCTTCACTTATTTGATGGAGCGGGAAAAAATCACGTTCCCTGAAGCCCTCGAGCTGCTGGCTCGCCGAGCGAACGTCCCGATCCCACAAAAGGCAGCCCGTTCAACTTCGGGAGAAGAAGCCAGTCGCGCCAAGCTGCTGGAAGTGCTGCAGTGGGCGGAGAACGTGTTTCACAAGGCGCTGCTGGAGCTGCCCGCGGCCGAACCGGCCCGGCGGTATCTCGCTGAGCGGAATTTCACGCCTGAGACGATCAAGAAGTATCGTCTGGGGTTTCATCCCAATGACTGGACGTGGCTGCTGGAGCAGTCCCGCACCAAGTATTCTCCACAACTGCTCCTCGAAGCCCGGCTGGTCGGTGCCAAAGAGGGACGTCATTACGACAACTTTGTGAATCGGGTGCTGTTTCCGATCTGTAACGAACGGGGACAGCCGGTCTCCTTCGGCGGTCGGGTGCTGCCCGGCAGCAAAGATGAAGCCAAATACTGGAACGGCCCGGAGAGTTCGGTCTTTCACAAGAGCCGTCTGCTGTATGCGATCGACAAGGCCCGGGATGCGGTTCGGCTTTCCGATCAGGCGATCGTGGTGGAAGGCTACACCGACTGCATCACCTGTCATCAGCACGGAATCCTGAACGTCGTCGCGACTCTGGGAACGGCGCTCACCGATTCTCATGTCACCGCACTGAAGCGTTTTGCCCGGCATGTCGTGCTGGTCTTCGATGGCGACCGGGCAGGACAGGATGCCGCCCGAAAAGCGGTCGAGCGGTTTCTGGCTCAGGATGTCGACCTGCGAATCCTGACATTGCCCCAGAAAATGGACCCGGCTGAATATCTGACTGCCTACAATGCAGATGAGTTTCGACAACTGGTCCAGCAGGCCCCGGAAGCCTGGGAATTCCAGTTTCGCGCAGCCCGGGCCGAACATGGCGGCGAGACCATTGATGGACGACAACGCATCCTCGAAGAGATGCTGCAGCTTCTGGCACAGGTGCCTCATTTGGAAGGAAGTCTGCGGGAATCGCTGCTGATTGCAAATCTTTCACAGCGGCTCATGCTCTCCGAAGAAGTGATTCGAGAAAGACTCAAAGCGATTCGAACAGGGGGTTCGCGTCCGGTGCGCGTGAACCAGAACGCCGTCAAAGCGCCGGAGACCTCACGGGAGGTGCAGCGGATTCTCGGTCAGCGGATGAATCGGGATGAGCGATTGGAATACGACTTGCTCGAATTGATCCTGGCGGCTCCCGAGCACATGGGATTTGTGATGGGTCCTGTCAGCGAGAACCCGCTGCGGAACCCGATCCTGGGGCAGATCCTCGAATGCTGCCTGTGGGAGATGGAAGAAAATGGGGAGTTGACCCTGCCGGGTCTGCTCGCCCGGGTGGAGAGCCCGGAGTTGAAGAGCCTGATCGTCTGGATTGATGAACGGGCCATGGCGAAAGGGATCGCCGAGAAAGTTCGGGACAGTGATTATGACGACGACGGCTGTCCCGCCCTGTTGAAGACCTCTTTAGCCAACCTGAAATGGCGGGAGGAAGAGAAGCGTCAGCAACGGGTGTCGATGCAGTTGTCACAGCAACCCGAGGGAGCAGGTCAGCTCGATGAAGCCACGGAGGCTTCGCTCAGGCAGGCAGCGGAATTTCACCTTCGAAGAGCCACCCGGAAATCCACCGTCTGAAGCCGGACACACACGCCCGCTTCCAGGGGAGAAATCAAGAATGCATCGTTTGGACGAGAGCCTGCGGGAACTGACAGAACTGGGACAGCTGCAAGGCTACCTGACGTTCACCCAGGTCAATGAATATCTGCCCAATGAGGCGGTCAATCCCGAGAAGATCGACGCTCTGCTCATCTCGCTGGAAGAACTGGGCCTCTCCATCCGGGATGAACAGAAGGCTCCCCTCCCCGCCAAGCCGGCCAAGGCCAACGGGAAGAAAGCCCCGGCGAAAAAGCTGCAGACCGTCAACCTCACCGGCATGCTGGAGGAGACCGGCGGCGGACGGGCCATCGATGATCCCGTGCGGATGTACCTGTCTCAAATGGGAGAGATCCCCCTGTTGACCCGCGCTGAGGAAATCGCGCTGGCCAAGAAGATTGAAGTGACCCGCAAACGGTTCCGCCGCACCCTGCTGGAATGTCACTACATCTCCAACGACGCCTACGAAACACTGGTCAAAGTCGATCGCGGTGAACTGCCGTTCGACCGCACCATCAAGATCTCGCTGACCGAATGCACCGAACGCGAACAGGTCCAGGGCCGCATGCCCCTGAACCTGAAAACCATCCGTCAGCTGCTCGATCAGTGTCAGTTCAACTTCAGCGAAGCGACTGCCGAAGGGGCTGAGAAGCTGGTCCGGGAAGAGAAGTTCAATCAGCTCGAACAGCGCCGACGCAAAGTCGCCACGCTGCTGGAAGAGATGAGCCTGCGGACCACCCGTCTGCAGCCGCTGATCAAACGACTCGAACAGATCTCCCGCCGGATGACCGAACTGCAGGCGGAGATCCAACGGCTCGGACATGACCGACTGCTGAAGGATCGCCGTGCGAACTATGAGCAGGAGCTGCGGGACCTGATGAAACTCACCCTCGAAACTCCGGAGTCGCTGGCGGCCCGGGTCGAGGAGATTCATCAGCGTTACGCCGCCTACGATCAGGCGATGCGTGACCTCTCCGCCGGCAACCTGCGACTGGTCGTCTCGATCGCCAAGAAATACCGCAACCGCGGCATGAGCTTCCTCGACCTGATTCAGGAAGGGAACACCGGCCTGATGCGGGCGGTCGATAAGTACGAATACCGCCGCGGGTACAAGTTCTCGACCTATGCCACGTGGTGGATCCGGCAGGCGATCACGCGAGCCATCGCGGATCAGGCCCGCACGATCCGCATCCCGGTGCATATGATCGAAACGATGTCGCGGATCCGCCGTGTCAGCAAACAGCTGGTGCAGGAACTGGGACGCGAACCGAGCATTGAAGAGGTCGCTGCCGCTTCCGATCTGAGCATCGAAGAAGCCGCCCGCGTCCTGAAGATGTCGCGGTCCCCCGTCAGCCTCGACAAGCCGGTCGGTGAGAACGACGACAGCCTGTTCGGCGACTTCATCGAAGACACCAGCGAGTACAACCCGGTCAGCCAGGCTGCCCAGGAAATGCTCAAGGACAAGATCGATCAGGTCCTCAAGACCCTGACTTACCGCGAACGGGAAATCATCAAACTCCGCTACGGCCTGGGGGACGGGTACACGTATACGCTGGAAGAAGTCGGACGAATCTTCAAAGTGACGCGGGAACGGGTGCGACAGATCGAAGCCAAAGCGGTCCGCAAACTCCAGCACCCCGCCAGAGCCAAACAACTCCAAGGGTTCCTCGAACGCCTCTCCCTCGCCACCGAAGCCAGCTGACCCGGGCTACGACCCAGAATCGGGAACGTTTCGTCAACATCAGAGCACTTCTTAAACCGGAGTGCTCTGTCAGTTGATGTTCGCAGCCGGGGTTGCAAGCTCCCGTTACTTCGAGAGTTCCGAAAACGGGAGAAGAAGCTGTTATGACCGGTGAGTGATCGCGGTCAGACATTCAGCACTGGACTTCACCCCGCGGACACCCGCAAGCGGCAAATTCTGTCAAATTTGCCGCTTCCCATGTAAGTGTCCTGTCTTGCGGCGACTGTTCCCCGCCGTATAATGAAATCACCCTGAGAGAACTCCTGCAATGATCGATCGCAATCGAGCCTCACACATGGATGGAAACGGCCAGCGGACTCGCATTGGTGCAGTCACGTACTTGAACAGCAAACCTCTCGTGGAGGGGTTGGTGGATCTGTGCCCCCAGGCGAGTGTGCTGCTGGACTACCCCAGCCGGCTGGCTGATGGTTTGGCCCATGCCACTCTGGATGTCGCCCTCATTCCTTCGGTCGAAGCATTTTGCGACCCGGATTATGAAGTGGTTTCCGATGCCTGCGTGGCGACGCATGGTCCGGTCTTCAGTGTGAAACTCTACTTCCGCAAGCATCCCGGCGACGTTAAAACCCTGGCGCTCGACGAAGGTTCGCGGACAAGTGCAGCCCTCGCGCGTGTCATGCTGGAAGAACGTTTCGGGGTGCAGCCCAAGCTTCAGCGACTGCCCATTGGAAAGACGATTGAAGACGCCTCGACCGATGCTGTGCTGCTGATCGGCGATCGGGCAATGTCCCCTCAGCCCGGAGAATTTCATACCGTCTGGGACCTGGGTGAAGAGTGGGTCAACTGGACCGGCCTCCCCTTCGTGTTCGCCATGTGGGTGGCACGGAAAGACTCACAGCTGGACGGCATTCCACAGCAGCTGAATGCGGCCCGAAACCTCGGCCTGAATCGCATCGACAAGATTGCCCAGCGGGGAGCACAGTCGCTGAACCTTCCTGTCGACATGGTCAAGAACTATCTGACAAAGAACCTGCACTTCACAATGGGAAGTGCCGAACAGATGGGACTGCGGCTCTTCCAGGAACTGGCGGCCGCCCATGGACTCGCCGGAGCAGTTCCGCTGTCGTTTCGCACAGACTTTTCCAGCGCAGCGTCCGAAGAACTTGTCGCCTCGCAGTCTGCGTAAAACTCAGTTCGCAGCGTGAACCCGCTGCGAGGATCAAGTCTTCTTTACCGGTAAAAGACAGGCCACGCATCATTCATGCGTGGCCTGTCTCATTCTACTTCAAGCGTTTACCACTCCAGGAGTGCCGCTTCGATCGTCAGTCCGGGCCCGAATCCCAGCATGACTGTCGGTCCACTTTCTCCCATGGCACGAATGCGTTCCAGGATGAAGAAGACCGTGGGCGAAGACATGTTGCCATGGCTGGCGAGGATCGCCTCGGAGTGCTGCAGGGCGTTGTTCTGAAGTTCCAGAGCTTTCGCGGTGGCGGCCAGAATACGAGGGCCTCCGGGATGAACAGCCCAGCTGCCGATGTCTTCGATGCGGAGGTTCGATTTCGCCAGCCAGCCTTCCAGCCAGGGCTTCAACGTCTGGACGATCACTTCCGGAACTTTCGGCGACAGGGTCATCTGGAACCCGTGATCGGCAATCTTCCAGGACATCATCTCAGCGGTCTCTGCAATCACGTGGGAAGCCTGAGACACAAGCCGGCAGTCTGTTTCTTCCAGGCTGTTCTGCTGCACTATAAATGCACAGGCGCCGTCGCTGAACAATGCGTTCGCAACCAGTTGCTGGGCGTGCTCTGTGTACTGATGGTGCAGGGAACACAGCTCGACGGCACAGACCAGAACGCAGGCATCCGGGTCAGCCGCTGCCCACCCGCGAGCCACACGCAGCCCGTTGAGAGCTCCATGACATCCCATGAAGCCGACGTGTGCCCTTTCGACGTCCGGTGAAAGACCCAGCTGATCGATGAGCGCGAGGTCCACCCCCGGTGCTGCGAATCCGCTGCACGAGATGGTCACCAGATGGGTGACAGCTGCGACAGGAACTCCGGAAGACTCCAGTGCCTTGCGGCTGGCTTCCAGAGCCAGATCGGCGGCGGTCTGTTCATACTTCACCATGCGGGTCGCGGTCGACGGACCGTGATCATCCGGGCTGGTTGCCGGGAAATAGAACGCCTGCTGCACATCTTCGGCAGCGGAAGAATCAAGAAGCACACTGAAACGGCGTTGCACTCCGGAGAGTCGATACATCGTATCGAGAGACTTCCGGTACTTGTTGGTGACCCCCAGTTCCGCTGCCAGCTGGGCGGCATCCGTCTGAGCAATCGAGTGTTCCGGGACAGCTGTCGAGATCCCGGCGAGTGCAACGGTCACCCGAGCCTGCTTTTGCTTCCGGGATTGAAGCTGCTGTTCACCCGCAGGGGACTCCGGCTCTGCGAGGGCGACAGAGGATGGAGTACGAAACCCGTTCGGGCCTGGCGCACCGTGCGCAGAGGCCGACTCGGAAAAGGGCAATTCCATTGTTGATTCGATGCCTTTCACTGGACAGACCGCATCCGAGCGGCCTTCTATGGTCTACCCGAAGTTGGGTTGGCCTGCACTACGCTCAGAGAAAAATCCAGCAACGGTCCTTCAACCGAATAGAACATCCCCCTGATGACGTTACTGAGCCAACGGTTATTGTGAGGTCGCCCCTGGCGAATCGACCGCGAACCCAATGACGTCAGCAGCGTTCAATTTATCGTAGCTGGCGACTGCTTCAATCACAAACTTAGATTCCGCAAGAGACGCAGGTTTCCTCGAAGCAGTTTCCGAACCGGTAAAGACCACCAAATGGGGAAACTGGCGGAATTATTCCGTGCAGCGGTTCAAAGCAGTTCTCGTTCATCAACGACGAACTTCTTCGTTTTCCAGCTCCGGGAGGACGCAGGGCAGATGGGTTGCCGGGACGACTGGGATCGCCGGACGTTTCCAGGTCATGAGGAACCGTTGCGGCCAGTGCCGACGGATGGTGATATTTTCCAGTCCCGCCTCAGCCGCAATCTGCCGGGCCTCATCGACCCGGAAGGCCGCTTTCACGGAAACCGGTCCGTCAAAATGGACCATGGCCGACCGGGTGAGCATCCGGACTCCGCACCAGGCAAGAACATAACCGAGCCGACTCCGGCACAGGTCGTCCAGAAGGATTCCCCGCTGTGCCGTTTCCGACATGCGCCGCAGCAGATGCACTGCCTGCAGATCACTCAGGTGATGCATGAACAGGGATGACATGACGACGTCATAAGTCACATCGAACGGATCGTGCAGGGCATCGTGCTGATAATACTGCAGATTGTCCAGTTGAAATTGCTCAGCCTGACTCCGGGCAAAGTCGACAGCGGTCTGGCTGATGTCTGCTCCCTCGATCTCCATCGGGATGCCGGCCTGTCTGGCCCGCCGGGCCAGTCGAATGCTGACATCGCCACCTCCGCACGCCAGATCCAGAACCCGCAAAGGCCGAGTTTCACCTGGCGAGCGGAACTTTAAAAGTGATCGCCAGAGGAGCGAGTCGATGCCGCTGATCCGGTTCACTCGGCCAATGCCGGTGAGCGCCTGGATATGCGTGTCGGCGTCCAGGCCGGGCATGTCCATCAATTCATCTTCGAGAACCCGGGAATCCATTCCGGCCATCTGCAGCATCCTTTGCAGTATTCGATGCCGAAATCACAGGTGAGCGACCCAAGTCGACCCCGGCACAAAAGAGGTAACGACGGGAGCATAATCAACCCGCTTTGATGGGAGAACACCGATTCCGCCTCAAAACAGGAATTTGTGAAGAGCCCCCCTGCCCACTGCCCACTAACGGCCGAACGCTCTACTTCCGAATCGCGGGGGCGGTCAGCGGGTCTTCCGGCCAAGGGTGTCGCGGATAACGTCGCGCCATCTCCTTCCGCACAGCTGGATAAGTGTTCGCCCAGAAGCTCGCGAGATCTTCCGTCACCTGCTGAGGCTGGCGATTGGGAGCCAGCAGGTGCAGGAGGATCCGCACACGACCGCCAGCGATCCTGGGAGTGGAAGCCATCCCAAAGATCTCCTGAATTCTCACTGCGAGAACGGGTGGCCGGCCCAGTTCATACTGCAGTCGGATCTGACTTCCACTGGGAACCTGCCAAAATGCGGGAGCCTCCTTCTCGACCGCCTGCCGCTGGGACCATGTCAACAACGACTGCAGTTCAATCAACCAGTCTGCTTTCTTCAGCTCGGCAAAGGACCTGAGGCCCGTACACAGGTTCCTCAAGGCTTGATGAAGCTGAGCCGAATCGAACGCGGGAAGTTCCAGATCCGGCATCCATTCGGAGAGTGAGCGGACCCGCTGCAGATATCCCTGGATTGTCTCATCGTCTGCGGGAAAAACCTGGTTCCAGGCCGACACAGCCTCTTTGAAGAGCAGTTCCGCTGCTGCATCTCCATCCGGCAATGCAGCGGGCGACTCGGCGAGGATCAGGTCCGCGAAATATTCCCGCCTGCGGGCGACGACCTGTTTCTGAGTCGGATGAAAGAAGTGTTCCGTCACGCTTCGGCAATTGGACTCCGGCAGCCAGTCTGGTTCGACTGCCGATGCCTGACGAACCAGGGCATCCGTCTGGCCAGCATCGACATCCACGCAAAGGAACAGGTCCCCGGTCCGCACCGAGGACTGTGGAGCGAGCTTCACCCCACGCCCTCCGACCATCAGACCTTTGTCGCTTCCGACCGCCCGACGCTTCGCGACCCGATCTGGAAATGCAGCGACCAGCGCCCGCATCAACACTTCATCCGAAGAGAGATTTTCAGTCGGTGGATCGGACAGTTTCACATCGCGTAACAGCTGCTGCAACTGGTCTCGCACCCGTCCGATCTGCCGCGCCGCTCCCCGATTGAGCGTCCCCCAGGGGAACTCGGTGTGTCCGCTTCGTTCCGATTCTTCCAGCGCAGACAGACGGTCGAGCACATCGGACTGCGAATGGTGCGTCAGAACAGTGGGAGGGGGAACTCGCGAGTGATGGCCCTGACGGGAACGAAAGAACGGGTCACGTTCTTCGAGCAGTGCCGCCAACCAGGCAGCCCGACGAGATTCGCCAGCAGCATGGCCGGCCAGCAACATCCGGGCGATGCGAGGGTGAACGGGGAGTTCGACCATCGATCGACCAAGTGCAGTCACTTCGCCAGACTCTGAACATGCTCCCAGTCGCTCCAGCAACAGCTGGGCACGTTCGACAGCCTCGCCGCGTGGAGCCTCGAACCACGGAAAGGCCAGGATGTCCCCTTCCCCCCAGCTCTTCAACTGCAGCACGGGTCCTGTCAGGTCGACCCGACGAATTTCGGGATCGGTCTGCTCCGACCGCAAGCGGTGCGATTTCTCATCCCACAGACGCAGACAGATGCCCGCCTGAGTTCGTCCCGCACGTCCGGCCCGCTGATCGGCAGACGCCTGTGAAATTGGCTCCAGCTCCAGCCGATCGAGTCCCGTCTGCGGGTCGTAGCGGAGAATGCGGGCCACGCCGGTGTCGATGACCGCTGTCACTCCCGCAATTGTCACCGAAGTCTCAGCAACATTCGTCGCGAGGACGATCTTCCGCTGCTGGCTGGGAGCGAGCACCTGATCCTGTGCTTCGGGGGGAAGGTCTCCATAGAGCGGAAGCAGCTGGGCCTTCTCCCTGTGAGCGTAGTCTTCCAGCTCACTCCGCGTTTTATGAATCTCACCGACTCCCGGAAGGAACACCAGCAGATGTCCCTTGGTGCGTGGAAAGACCTGATGCACGCCCCACACCGCAGCTTCGACAATATTCCGGGTGTCCCGCTGCTTGAGATACTCGATTTCAACCGGATAAGAGCGTCCCAGGCTTTCGACGACAGCAGCGTCGTTGAGGTAAGCCGCGATCGGGCCGGGATCGAGCGTGGCCGACATCACGACGATCTTCAGATCCGGACGAACCGTCTGCTGAATGCGGCGGACCATCCCCAGCGCGAGGTCACTGGCGAGATTGCGTTCATGAAACTCGTCGAACACAACGACGCTCACCCCATCCAGAAAGGGATCGAGCTGAAGCTGACGCAGCAGGACACCTTCCGTGACAACAAGAATTCGGGTGTCGCGACAGAACTTCGAATCGAACCGGACCTGATATCCGACTTCCCGCCCGAGCACTGTCCCCTGTTCGCGTGCAATGCGGGCTGCTGCTGCCCTCGCTGCGATACGACGCGGCTCGAGCATGATGATTCTTCCACTGCCAGCAATCCCCTTGTCCAGAATTGCGGGGGGGACGCGAGTCGTTTTCCCGGCTCCCGTCGGTGCACGCAGAACCACTTTCCCACAACTCTCCAGCTCAGAGAGGAGTTCCGGCAGGACGGCGTCAATCGGGAGTTCGCTGAGTTCGGAAGAAGACATGTCTGGCTTTGTGAATGTGAAATGGCTGGGCCCGACCAGAAGGGAAAACTCTTTCTGAAAAGAGCGTCTCCACTTCACTACCAGCGTTCGACCGGCCCGCCGGGGACCGGGACGTGCATGTCAGGGAGAAGTCCGGTGCGATCACCGCTGGTGGGCCCCTCGAGCCGGATCTGTTCGATGGCGACGTCGATTTCCGTTCGATTGTTTGCCAGCTGAAACTGATGTCTGAGCGTCTTGTGAACACGCATCGCCTTCAGGTACCAGTGCCCCATCTTGCGAAACATGCGAATGGCACGTTCTTCACCCACCTGCGCTTCGAGGTACTGAAACTGCCGCATCATCAATTCCAGTCGCTCTTCGAAGTTCCCCGGCGGTCGGGCCTGTCCCGTCGTCTCCCATTCGACCAGCTGTCGGAAGATCCAGGGATTTGCCAGCGCCCCCCGACCAATGGAGATCCCCTGACAACCGGTCTCGCGGAACATCGTCTCCGCATCCGCAATGTTCCGGATGTCTCCGTTGCCGATGACGGGAATTCGCTGCACCGCTTCAACGACCTGACGGATTCCGTCACGATTGACGACTCCCGAGAAACCTTGCTCGCGGGTTCGTCCGTGAATCGCGACAGCTGCGACACCGGCCTGTTCGAATTCTCTGGCAAAGAAGGGAGCCGTCAGCTGTGTTTCATCCCAGCCCAGCCGCATCTTCACGGTCACGGGAATCGTGACCGCTTCAACGACGGACTGCACCAGCTGCAGGGTGCTGTCCGTGGAACACATCATGGCTGAGCCGGCCCCGTTTCCCGTGATGCGGGCGACGGGACATCCCATGTTGATGTCGACGGAATCGGCTCCGTATTCCTGAAGAAACCGGGCAGCGTCGCTCATTTCCTTGGGGTCGGGGCCGAAGATCTGCACCGAGAACGGAGTATCAGCCTCGCAGGTTTCGATCAGCTGGAGTGACTTGGCAGTGCGTTCCAGCAGTCCTCGTGCACTCACCAGATCGGTCGTGCAAAGGCCGACTCCACCAATCTCACGGCAGACACGACGGAAGGGAAGGTTCGTAAACCCAGCCAAAGGAGAAAGCAGGTAACGCGAAGGCAACTCCAGCGTCCCGAACTTCAGCGGAAGGGGCGCTGCAGGTGTCGGCGTCGACTGCGATGAGAACGGCTGAATCAAATCACAAACTCACTTAAAGACGAAATCTCGCTGAATTTGACTGAATGTCCATTCAAAGATGAAAAGCTCGAAACAAATGTACACTCGCGAGCCTCTGCCTGAATATTTTGACGTCAGGGAAAAGGAAGCGAGGCCATACCAAAAGCAGTCATGGACAAAACCGCGAATGATGCGAATCTAGCGAATCCTCATTCATTTGCCGAATCCTTTGGTCACGAAGTCTCATCTCCCCGTCATTTTTCTGTCTCCGCTGACTCAAAAAAGTGATCTCGCAGAGACGCAGGGACGCGGAGGAAGATGGAGTGGATTGAGTGAAACTCTGCGGACTCCTTCTCTGCGACTCAGCGTCGCGGCGCGAGGCTCATTTCGCTGCATTCGCCCGATTCGCGGTTCCTCTCCTCACCGGCTTTACTCTAAATCCCCAGTTCCTGCTTCACAGTGGCAAACTGTTCCAGAGCGAACTGAAGGTCATCCCGGGTGTGAGCAGCTGACATCTGCGTGCGGATCCGGGCTTTCCCCTGCGGCACCACCGGGAACGAAAACCCGACCACATAAACTCCTCGCTCGAGCAGAGCGTTGGACATCCGGGTTGCCAGGGCGGCATCGCCCAGCATGATCGGAATGATCGGATGCTCACCCGGGACGATCGTGAAGCCCAGCTTCTGAATCTCTTCCCGAAAGAAGACTGTATTCTCTCGAAGCCGCACCCGCAGGGCATCCCCCGTCGAAAGCAGATCAATCGCCTTCAAGGCTGCTGCGACGATGCTGGGGGCAAGCGAGTTCGAGAACAGGTACGGTCGGGAGCGCTGTCGCAGCCAGTCGATGATTGGCTTTCGGCCGGATGTGTACCCACCGCTGGCCCCGCCAAGTGCTTTCCCCAGAGTCCCTGTGAGAATGTCGATCCGGTTGCTGACTCCGAAGTGCTCGGGAGTCCCCGCCCCCGTCGGGCCAGTGAAACCGACAGCATGGGAATCATCGACCATCACCATGGCGTCGTAACGATCAGCGAGTTCGCAGATGGCGGGGAGGTTGGCGAGAATGCCGTCCATGGAGAAGACGCCGTCTGTGGCAATGAGACGAAAGCGGGCGTCTTTCATCTCCTGCAACTTCGCCTCCAGGTCCGACATATCGTTGTTCCTGTAACGAGCCCGTCGGGCCTTACACAGACGAATTCCGTCAATGATGCTCGCATGATTCAACTCGTCGGAGATGATGGCGTCCTCCTCGGAGAGGATGGTCTCGAAGAGTCCTCCATTGGCATCGAAACAGGACGAATACAGAATTGTCTCCTGCGTCTCGAGGAAGTCGCTGAGAGACGTTTCGAGGTCACGGTGAATCTGCTGAGTTCCACAGATGAACCTCACCGAAGCCATTCCGAATCCCCACTCCCACAGGGCCTCAGCAGCTGCCTTCACGATCTCGGGATGGTCCGCCAGACCCAGGTAGTTGTTCGCACAGAGATTCAGAACGTTCTGCCCCCCGGGGACTTCCACACGTGCATTCTGCGGACTCTGAAGAATGCGTTCGGTCTTTTCCAGCCCCTGTTCGCGAACGTGCTCGATCTGCTGCTGGAGATGCTCTTCAAAACGTGCGTGCATGACATCGCTCCAAAGGCCGCAAGATGAAACTGGACTCTCAGTTCAGGACCGGAAGTGTAGTTTACCTTGTCAATCAGTAGTCCGGCCACCCCCCGTTGCCATTTCGCCTCACTCAGGAACAAGTGGTGAATCAGGTACAACCGGCACGCGGGTGCCAGCCCGTTCGCATTTCTCACCACACTTTATACAACCGCATCGACAATGCTCGGAGGCGCGGCTTAGGTTGAAGCGAGACAGGGAATCGCTCTGGGAGGCGGGGTCGCTTTTTGCCCGCAACTCCCGTTTTCTCGGATTCCTACCCTCGTTTTTCGCATTCTCACGCGGTCGGATTGGCATAATGAGTACAATCGTCGATGACGTCGATTCCCGAACTGATCATGAGTCTCCGGTGGAAACGAAATACCTGACCGAAGATGGTCAACCGAATGTGGCCCTGCTGCAGGACCGCACACCCGCCTGGCTGAAGGCGAATCCAAAAATCGTCTGGCTGACGCTGGCCTTGTCAGTGCTGTACATCTATTCGAATGTGCTTCCGGTCTGGCATACGGATCTGTGGGGACACATGTCGTACGGCCGCTGGATTGTCGCAAACCGTGCGGTGCCGCAGCTGGAACCGAGCATGCCGCTCGCCAAAGGGATCCCGTTCATCGACCTTCCCTGGCTGAGTCAGGTCGGCCTCTACGGGATGATGCAGACATTCGGTGTCTCCGGAATTCAGTTCCTCAACGGGCTGTTCATCGTCACAGCAGCCGGCCTGCTGACGTTCTGCGTTTACGGACGGACCGGAAGCCTCGCGGCCGCGCTGTTGACGCTCGCTGCCTACTACTGGGGAAGTTATCAGCAACTGCTGGTGGTGCGGCCACAACTGGCGGGCCTGGTCTGCTTCACAGCGGTCTTCATGATGGCCACATCAGCACGCTGGCGAAACTGGTATGTCGCTGCCATTCCCTTGACGTTTGCTCTCTGGGCGAATGTGCATGGATCGTTTGTGGTCGGCATTCTGATGCTGGGCGCACTGATCGTCGGACGAGGGCTCGACATCCTGCGACGCACCCGCAACTGGAGATACCTCTTCGCCGAACGGGGTATGCGGGGCCTTGTGCTGTCACTGGAACTGTCGCTGGTGGCGATCCTGCTGAACCCGTACGGAGTGGCCGCCTATTCCGAAGTCTTCGCGGTCTCGCGGAATGTGAATCTGCAATCGCTGATTGAATGGGATCCACTCACCCTGCGAATGAAACAGGGACAAGCCGCCTTCTGCATCGCACTGGCCCTGATCGCACTTTACCGCGTGAGTCCGCGTCGCGTCACGATGCGCGAAGTGTTGCTGCTGTGCGGACTGGGCGTGGGAATGCTCTGGCACAGCCGGATGATCACCTGGTGGGCTCCCGTCGCAGCGTACTATCTGGGACTGCACGCCGCTGCCACCTTGAAACACTGGCGTGGTCCAACAACAACCGTTTCGAGATCCGGCGGACTCTGGACCGTGGTCACGCTGGGGATTGCCTGGATCGCGTTTGCCTACACCCCATTTGGAATCACTGTCGTTCACGGACGTCCGAAGGACCCGCGACAGGTGGAGAAGAAATTCCGCGGAAGCGTTTCCCCTCTCACTCCTATCGACATCACCGACTATCTCAATCGCCATCCCCCCAAGGGACTGGTCTTCAACACCTACGAGTGGGGCGATTACCTGCAGTGGGCGGGCCCGAAGGACATGCGGGTCTTCGTGAACTCACACGCCCATCTCGTTCCTGAAGAAGTGTGGAACGACTACATGTCGATCGTGCATACCGCTGCAGGGTGGGAAGACCGCCTCGACCGCTATGGTGCGAATACCGTCGTGGTCGATTTTCAGAACCGCAGCGACCTGATTAAAGGAATGGAAAAACTCACCACGTGGGAAAAGAAGTATTCCGACGCCAAGGGGGCCGTATTCGTTCGCAAGAAACCGATTGAGTAACGACCGAACGAACAAGACTCTGGCGGCATCTTTCTTTTATTCCCACTCTCTGATCACCGTACGTGAATTATGAAGACACGATATTCCTGGAAACTGTTCGCCGCTGTGCAGGTGGTGGTCGTCGGCGGCTTCGGAGCAGCGTTCCTGCTGGCAACTCCCGAAGCCCGCAGCATGGTGCGACATGAATTGCCTCTGTCAAAAGGCGAACTGTTCACGCCAGTTCCGGTCACTCGCAATCTGCCGATTCAGATTTCCAAGCCATACAACCGCCCGGATCTGATTTCCGATGACGACCTGGGAGCGGTGCTTAAACAGATTCAGCCGATCTTCGACCGGAACGAGATGAAGCCGAACTTTGTTGAGCACGCACTCCGCACATGGGGGGTGGATGCCACCTTCCAGAACCCCAACGCGGTCTCCGGGAAGGACATGCTGGCGTTCCTCACGGACACAGCCCGCTTTGTCGACTCCTGGGGAAAAAAGATTCAGCCGCTGCTGCAGGAACGTCCGCACGGCATCGGTATTCACTGGGGAACCGACACCGGAGCTTCCTATCATCATGACCACCTGCTCGCCTGCGTGACCGAAGCCAACGCCCCGCTCGACACCCCTGTGTACGGCCCTTCCCGCAGAAATGCGACACTTTATGACGTGCTGCAGGAATCGCTGCGCGACTTCCGACTGGATGAGCGCGAGACCGAGTGGACCGCCATGGCCTTCGGGCTCTGGATCTGCCCCGAGCATGAATGGGTTGGCTCCGAAGGACGCCACTACTCCTTCGATCTGCTCGCCGACCGACTCATGCGGGGGGAACGAACTCTGGGTGTGTGCGCCGGTACTCACCGTGTTTATTCACTCATGCTCCTGATCCGGCTGGATGATGAATTCCACATCCTTAAGCCTGAAACCCGCACGGTGGTCTACAGCTACCTCGAAGGGGTTCGGGATGCGATCATGGCTTCGCAGTTCGAAGATGGACATTGGCCCACCAACTGGCCGGAAGGGAAACTGGCCCTCGAAAATCCGATTGATGATCCCGAATACCGACGGGTCATTGCCACCGGACATCACCTGGAATGGATGTCGATCGCACCCAAAGAACTGCTGGTTCCCGATGAACAGCTCAAGAAAGCAATCGACTGGGTGATCGCCACCACCGTCAAACAGCCGAAGTCGGAAATCAAGAAGTCGTTCACCTTCTACAGCCACGTCGGAGCAGCGCTGTGTAACTGGCGACAGGTCCGGCCCGCCGATTACTGGCGGCAATGGGAAAGCACGCATCCGTACGATCCCAGCGAAGAGACGGAACCCGCCCAGGCAACCGAGTCTGCTTCACCTGAAGCGGCAGCCCATTAAAGCTGCTGGCTCTGAAACGTTGCCTCCGCTGTTGACCAACAAAAAAAAGCCGCACCCATTTCGAGTGCGGCTTTTTTGATTGAGCTCGCTACTTGCGATCAGTTTGCGGAATGTACTTGGGAAGCTTCTGTGTCGCGAACATTTCTTTGCTCGTGTTCAGCTTCGCCAGACGGACACGACCGTCGATCAGCGGAACGCTGACCCAGTCATCTCCGATCAGCGGGCGGGCGTATTTGACGAATTCATCGGTCACGTCCGTGCCGCACTTGCTGATCCACTCGCTGGGGAAATGGCGATCTTTCTCAGCCACTTCCGACAGCGGAGCTTTATCGTACACCGGGCGATAGTTGTTCCAGTCTCCGCGAAGAATGGTCGCCATGTAACCATGTTCGCCGGCACCAGCCAGCAGGGCTGCCTTCTGTCCGACGTAATAAGACTCTTCGAGGTCAACGGTGCTGGCGTAAGCCATGTCATTCCGCTGGTGCGTGCCGGGAACGTTACAACGGGCCGCCCCCTTCACCGGAAGCTTCTGCTCGTTGAGAGCATTGGTCAGCATCTGGGCGACGGTGATCTTGCTGGAAGAG
Organism: Planctomicrobium stercoris; assembly: GCF_051465655.1. Lineage (NCBI taxonomy): Bacteria > Pseudomonadati > Planctomycetota > Planctomycetia > Planctomycetales > Planctomycetaceae > Planctomicrobium > Planctomicrobium stercoris. Next base: position 5,505,297 of record NZ_CP195791.1, read on the forward strand.
AGCATCGCGTGCCCGAAGGAGTCACGGACGATGAACTCTTCAGGAATCTTCAGCCCTTCAATCTCGAGACCTTCGCTGACGACGACCATGGCGCGGCCGTGTTCCTTCAGACTCCGATTGACGTTTTCGAAGATCTGATCGATCGAAACTTTCCGCTCAGCGAGGTAAATCTGCAGCGGCATTTCCCGCTTGGGGTCGGCCAGTCGGGCAGCGGCAGGGATGTAGCCGATCTTGCGGCCCATCGCCTGCATCACCAGAACGGGATCGGCCGGGCAGGAACCGTTGTTTTCTTCGTTGGAGTGCTGAACGTAGTGCGTCCAGTAGCGTGCTGTTGAACCGTAACCGGGGGTGTGGTCAACGAGTTTGAACTCGCTGTCGCCGACGTCATTGTCGATGGTCTTCGGACCGCCGATCCCGCAGACGTCGAGCCCTCGTTCGCGGGCCATGTTCGCCACTTTGTTGGCGGTGTCCATGGAGTCGTTTCCGCCGATGTAGCAGAAGTACCCGATGTTATGGGCCTTGAAGATCTCCATGATCCGGTCGAAATCTTCAGTCTGCTTTTCTTTCAGCTTGTACCGGCAGGTGCCGATGGAGCCGGCAGCCGGAGTCGTGCGGAGCAGGGCAATTTCCTGCGGGCACTGATCGGTCAGATTCAGCAGCTCCTCTTTGAGCACCCCTTCGATGCCATGCCAGCCGGCGTAGACGGTGCCGATCTCGTCCATCTGTTTGGCAGTCTCGACGAGCCCGCGGAGTGTGTTGTTGATGACGGGACTGGGGCCACCCGACTGGGCGACGATCATGTTCTTCGGCATGGGATTTCGTTTTTTACAGGTATTGAAAAAGTGAGTCCGAACCTACCGTCAACATTCGCTTTCGCATGAAACAGGCGAAATTGCAGCTGGCGGGCATCTTAGAAGATCTTGTTTTCGAATTGAATCAGTCAACACCGAAATTCCCCGGCGCCTTCTGTTCAGAGGGGGCGCGATTTGCCGGCAACAGCTCAATATTCGTCCCGTCGATCTGGTAAATCAGGCCCAGCGGTGTACAGGCGTCGGTCAGCAGTTTCTGGATTGTCGCTTCCTGAAGTTCCAGCGAGATCTGCTGATTCAGGTTGATCTCTGCATCCGAAAGCAGCTGTTCGTTGCGTACGAAATGGATCCCCTGCTTCTCGAGTAGATCGATCAGTTCAGAAAATGGCCGATTTTGCATGCGGAGTGTGAATCGGCGGTTCGCCAGCGAGGTTGCGACGACGGGCGCAGCGGCCTTTCGCGGAGCCCGATTTCCCAGAAGAACCGCGATCTCTTCCTGCTGCTCCAGCAGCCCGGTCACCCGCAAACGATCAGAGAGCATCTGCAAATTCAGCTCAGGAAATTTCTCTTCAAGCAGCTGGCTGACCTGCTGTTTCGTTCGCCCGCGAAAGACATGCTCCTGCTCGATTTGGGGATGCGCGCCTTGCGGGATCAAGCGAATTCGATGTGTGTCGATCCAATCCAGGTCGAGTTCGTACTGTGAGGCGATCAGCAGGGCCCCGGTGACGAAATTGGCGTGAGCAATGGTTCCCGCGGCCCACAGGTCATAGGGGATCGCCTCAGGATTCTCGATCGTGATTTCAAACCGCGTTGCGAAATCCGACAGAATCTGACGGGGGGAAGAAAGGTCGGGCCATTGGACGGACACTTTTCGGGACAGCTCCAGCTGGCGGGAGAGATCTGCCTTGGGGAGTTCCTGGAGACTCCGTTCCGCAAGTGCCACGCGGGTTCGTAATGTCCGGGCGGAATCGGGAGTCGTGATGAAAACCGTGTCGCCCGCGACGACGGCCCCTGCTGGGACATCCGCCACCAGGGAAGCAATGCCGGAGTCAAAGAACGGGGCCTGAAGGTCGACCAGAACGAGTCGTTCAGGGTCGATGCGACGGTCCAGCAGGATGGAAATCTGCCGGGCTTCAGCGAGTTGCCCCGCGATCGTCCTGAGCGGGACAAAGTCACGATTGATGAGCAGCGGGCGGTTCAGCTGTTTCGTAAAGTCTATCCCCGTCACGAATTTCGGCGGATCCCCAGCGTGGGCGAATGATGAATGGAGAAGCAAAAATGCAGCGAGGATTGTGAAGTGGTGCGACCTGAATCTATCGGGAGACTGACGTCTCCCGCTCGCTGAGTTTTCGTTTCGCTTCTGGAGAGATTGCATGGATCCTCTTCGCGTCGCGAAATCCGCCACTTGGAATGTGAATCTCGAATCGATAAAGTCTGCGGTTGAAAAGCAGCCTATCCCGTCCAGCCCTTCCGATACAAATGTCTGAAGCAAATTCGCCTGTGAGCCCCCGGATGTTGATTCTTTCCGGCCCGGCAGGGGCGGGAAAAACAACAATTGTCAAAAAACTGCTGGAATCGGCTCCAGTGGAACTGGAGATGTCTGTCTCCGCAACTACCCGTCCGCCACGTCCCAACGAAGTTGACGGCCGGGATTATTACTTCCTGACGCGGGAAGAATTCGAACGCAGACGGACCCGCGGCGACTTCATCGAATGGGCGGAAGTCCATCGCAGCGGACACCTTTACGGCACGCTCGGCTCCGAAATTCAGCGGATCCAGGCAGCCAAGAAGTGGGTGTTGCTGGAAATTGACGTCGAGGGAGCCCTGAACGTCATGGACCTGTACCCGGACGCCATTTCCGTTTTTCTCGAGACGCCTTCGATTGAGGAATATGAGCGTCGGCTGCGGAGCCGGGGCACCGAGACGGAGGAAGTGATTCAGCGGAGGTTGCGGACGGCGCGGGAAGAGCTACAATATTCGGCTCGCTATCAACATCGGGTGATCAACGATCATCTCGACCGGGCTGTCGACACCGTTCGCCAGTTACTCGCGTCGAGGGAGGCTGAATTGCATGCTCAATGAGCTTAAAGAAGATAGTCTGGCCAAAAAAGTGGGCGGACGATTCAAGTTGTCGACTCTCATTCAGAAGCGCCTCGTGCAGCTGAATCGTGGTTCGCCGCCGCTGGTCGAGACTCAGGGCAAGCCCAGCATGGCTACCGTCATCGAAGAAATCCTGACCGACAAGATCTACCTGGATGCATCCCAGAACGTGATCATCGCCAAGGACAACGCTCCCAGCCTGGACCGGCTGATGGAAGACGGTCCGGATCTGGACTAGTTCGAATCGGATTCAAATGGACCATTAGCCACACACTTGAAATGTGTGGCTAATCGCATTTATCGGTGCCGGTCCGTTCTGAGGTGCGGTGATTTATGTAGGGTCCGCTGTGCGGACCATTCTTCACCGTGCTGCGGTCCGCACAGCGGACCCTACTTCATGTGATCAGCCTCCATCAATGTGTCACACCTGATGGGAGTGGCTGCTGTTCATCAGTCTGCGGTTCTGTATCAAACCAGCGATAGATCGCGGGGAGCACGAGCAGAGTCAAAATCGTGCAGGTGATCAGTCCGCCGATCACCACGGTGGCCAAAGGTCGTTGCACCTCCGCACCCGCGCTGCCGGAAACTGCCATCGGAATGAAGCCAAGAGCTCCGCACATGGCAGTCATGAAGACCGGACGAAGTCGGTCCATCGCTCCCGTTGTCACGGCCGAAAACACCGCGTGACCGTGTTCACGCAGGTGGCGGACATGCTCAATGAGCACCACCCCGTTCATCACAGCGATCCCGAACAGCGCGATGAATCCAACACCGGCCGAGATCGAGAACGGCATCCCCCTCAGCCACAATGCAAAGATCCCTCCGGTCGCAGCGATCGGAACGTTGAGATAAATCAGGAGTGCGAGCTTCACTGAGTTGAAGGTCATGTAGAGCAGCGAAAAGATCAGGAACAACGCCACCGGAACGGCAATCATCAACCGGGCACTCGCTTCCTGAAGATTCTGAAACTGCCCGCCCCAGGAGAGTGAATAGCCTTCTGGGAGCGGCACCTGCTGTGCAACAACCTCCTGAGCCTGTGCGACGAATCCCCCGAGATCGCGTCCCCGCACATTGCACTGAATGAGCAGGCGTCGTCGCAGTGAGTCGCGACTGATTTCCGACGGACCGTCTTCGCTCACAATCTCTGCGAGCTGTGAAATCGGGATCTGGCGTCCGAGAGGGTCATCGATTTTGAGGTTCTTGATCTGCTCAATCTCCTCGCGCCAATTGGGAGTGAGCCGCACCTGCATGGGGAATCGTCGTTGACCTTCGAAGACTTCTCCCAGCGGCTGCCCACCGATGGTGCTGATCACGTTGAGAACATCGCTGGAGTTGATGCCGTAGCGGGAGATCGCGTCACGATCGACAATCACCCGCAGATAGGGAAGCCCGCTGATCTGCTGAGCCTGCACGTCGGCGGAGCCGGCAACCTGGCTGAGTGCCCGCACAATCCGGTCCCCGGTTTCTTTCAGAACGCCCAGATCGTCCCCGTACAGGCTGAGTCCGACATCCGAGCGGACTCCCGCCACCAGCTCCTGTACCCGCAGCTCGATCGGCTGTGTGAAGCTGAACGAGTTACTCGGAACGGATTCCTCCAGCGCCGCCTGCATCGCTTCAATCAACTCTGACTTCGGCCTGCTGTGCCCGCCATGAGTGGGTTTCATTCGAATCAGAATGTCAGTCTGATTGACCCCCATCGGATCGTTCGCGATTTCAGGACGTCCCGTCTTGGAAATGACGCTCTCCACTTCCGGAAACTTCAGCAAGGTTCGTTCGATCGCTTTCGTCATCTCCACAGAGGTTTCCAGGGAGACGCTGGGAAGCCGGATCGCCTGCACGGCAAGGTCCCCTTCATCCAGTTTCGGAACGAACTCGACTCCGAACCCCAAGGCAACATAAACGCTGACCAAGAACACGCCGACTGCCGAACCAATCATCAGAACGGGACGCGACATCGCAAAGTTGAGTAGCGGCTGATAACCCCATTTCAGCCAGCGGACAAGAAACGTCTCTTTCGAACTGACCCGACGGGCCAGAAACAGCGACGCCATCACCGGCATCACTGTAATGGACAAAATCAATGCCCCGGTCAGGGCGGACATGAATGTGAACGCCATGGGGCGGAACATCTTCCCCTCCACCCCCTGCAGACTGAGAATCGGCAGGAACACGATAATGACGATGATTCCCGCGAACAGAATGGGCGTTCCGACCTCCTTCGCCGACTCCTTGAATACGGACTTCGGAATCCGCCCCCCACCATGTGTCTGCTGATAGCGAGTTGCTGTCCGGACCGCATTTTCAATCATCACAACCGCACCGTCGACGATCACTCCGAAGTCGACGGCCCCCAGACTCATCAGGTTGGCCGAAACTCCCGCCCATTTCATCGAGATGAGGGCACACATCGCGGACAGAGGAATCGCAGCTGCCACAATCAATCCCGCGCGCACATCTCCCAGCAGCAGAAAGAGCATGACGATCACCAGCACGACGCCAACGCCGATATTCTCGGCGATTGTGTGAATCGTCTTCATGACGAGTTCTGTCCGATCATAGAAGGTGTCGATGTAGACCCCCTTGGGGAGAGTTACTTCGATCTGCTTGATCTTCGCTTTCACATCAGCGACCACCTGCCGGGAGTTTCCCCCCATCAGCATCATCACCATCCCGGTCACCGCTTCACGATCACCATCGCGAGTGACAGCCCCCTGCCGCAGCATGGGAGCAAAGGCAACTGTTCCAATGTCCGAAACACGAATGGCGGTCCCGTCGTTCCGACTGGCGAGGACGATGCGTCGAATATCGTCCAGCGAGCTGACCAGTCCTTCACCGCGAATCACCCGCTGTTCTGCTCCGTGAACGAGATAGCCGCCCCCCGCGTTGGAATTGTTCTGCTGCAGGGCGTTGAAGACGGTGCTCAGACTGATATCGAAATGCAGCAGTTTGTCCGGGTCGATCTGGACTTCATAGGTCTTCAGCTCACCGCCGAACGTGTTGACTTCAATCACTCCCGGGACGCTGCGAAGCTGAAAGGCGATCTGCCAGTCAAGAATCGTTCGCAGATCCATCAGCGAGAAGTGGTATCCCGGCCTGGCGCGGACTTCGAACTGATAAATCTCACTCATCCCGGTCGCGATCGGGCCCATCTGCGGCGTTCCCATTCCCGCTGGAATATTGTCCCGCGCCTGCTGCAGACGTTCGCCGATCAGGTTTCTCGCCCAGTAGATGTCGATCCCGTCCTGAAAGGCGACAGTCACCGCTGACAATCCGAAGCGACTGATCGACCGGATTTCTTCGACGCCCGGCAGACCGCTCATCGCGTTCTCAACCGGGAACGTGATGAACTGTTCCACTTCGACCGGTCCCAGTGCAGGCGAGGTCGTCAGGATCTGCACCTGCACATTCGTGAGGTCCGGCACCGCATCCAGCGGCAGCGTGGACGCCGAATAGACTCCCACTCCCATGAGCACAATGGCCATCAGAATGACAATGAAGCGATTCTCAAGTGACCAGTCGATGATGTGTTTGACCATCGGGGAACTTTCTCAACTCTGCAGGCGGGATCGAGATCAATGAATGGATCGGCAGGGGAATTCCGGAAGCAGCTTATTCCTCAAGAAGACCGGCAAGCATTTTGGATTTCAGGGCGAAACCACCCTGTGTGACAATACGGTCGCTGATGCCGATTCCTTCAAGAACTTCCACCGATTCGCGGTTGCGACGACCGACCGTGACATCTTTCCGCTGGAACTTCGCATCCCCCGTCTGAACAAAAACGAACGACTTCCCTTCATGGTCCTGCACGGCCGTCGCAGGGACCTGCAGCACATTGGAAAGCTGAAGCCCCGGCAGCTTGACCGTGACGAACATCCCCGGCTTCAGCAGCCCATCACCGTTTTCTGCAACAGCTCTGAGTGCCAACGTTCGAGTTGCTTCTTCGACCACATCGCCTGTGTAGAAGATTCGGGCGGGGAGCGACTTCTGCGGGAACGTGTTACTGGAGACGTCGACCGTCTTGTCCCGCAACTGAGCAAGCAGCGGAAGCTGAGATTCAAAAATGTCCCCCGTCACCCAGACCGAGGAGAGATCGGCAATTGTCAGGATCTGACGGTCCGGACCGACCCGCTCCATGAGGACGACATCCTTCGAAATGACCGTTCCGTCAAAGGGAGCTGTAATCACGTAATGGGCCAGAGTGTCTCCCTGCTGGACCGGATCGATTCGATTCAGATCGTCATTGGTGTAGCCAAGGATTCGAAGGTTTGCTTCCGCGATTGTGGCACTCGCGCGGGCTTCTTCCACAGCTTGATCCGAGAGCTGAATATCCTGCCGGACATCCTGGGACACCTGTTCCAGCAACGACTCCAAGACCGCCTTGGAGGCATCCAGATCGGACTGCGCTTCCACCACCTGTCGCCCCGCCACAGCCCCCTCCTTAGAAAGTGGAGAGAGTCGATCGAGATGGATTCTCGCTTTGTAAAGGGCGACATACGCGGTCATCAGCTTCTCACGATAGTTTCCCATCGGTCGAGCCTTGAACTTCTTTTCGATCTCCTCAATCTCAGCACCCGCTCGAATTTCTTCAATGAGCGCCAGCGTGTTGGCACCGACATTCTTGGTCCATTCGTTTTTGGTTTCCGCAAAGGAAAGTCGCAGGCGGTCCTGAAAGAGCTGCAGCATTCGGGCTCCAACTTCCTTGCTCTGAATCACGACCAGCGGGTCTCCTTTCTTCACACGCTGCCCCAGCTGAACATGCACCGCTTCGACACGTCCTTCAACAAGTGGAAAGACATGAGCCAGTCGCTCTTCATTCAGCGTGATCTTCCCGGTGACTCGAAAGTCTTCCGAAAGCGGCTCGAGCTTGACCGGCGACACCACAATCCCCGCTGCCGGCCAGAGCTTCTCCGGGAACTCGATTGGCTCCATCAGAGAATCTTCTGAAGACGTTTCTGCCTGTTCGACTGCCTGCGGTGAGTGCAGGTCCTCTTCCGCCGAGTTCTTCTTTTCGACGGTGTGCTGAGCCGGATGACCCTGGAATGTATAAATTCGAAATGAAGCCGCCACTGCCAGCCCCAGAATGACCCCGGCGACGGCAATTGTTTTGAAGGAAAAGCGTGGCATGTGTGTTCTCCAGCACAGCGCAATCAGGAATGCCTCTTCCGCAGAGACTGTCCGGATCGAATCAGAGGTTGGAATTCAAGAGAGCTTCGGGGCGTCATCGACCGAGCGCCGCAACTCGCGGGGACTCGCCGGAACAGACAATTTCAGGTCAGCTGCCGCATGGGCGAGGTTCGTCCTCAGTCGAGCGGGTTCCTGAACCAGTTGTTCAAGAGCGATCAGGCCGTCTAGCAGACGATCCGGCAAAGAACGTACTGCGAAGCGTGCGCGTGCTCAAACGGGAAGAGCAGCTGAGTACTCCCCCCTTGCGACGTTTTCAAAAGAGGATGCATCGCAGCGTGCGAGGGAAAGCGGTCAAAGCTTAAATAGCCGACCACCGAAAAGCTGCTGGCGGAGTCAAACGTGACAACCCGCACAAGGTCGCGTGGCGAGGACGGACACTTCCCGTTGCCGTTGCTCTGCCCTGACGACTTGGGGGCAACATCGTCCGGCAGCGAGCAGTGCCAGTGCCAGCCGTTGCACCGGCAATCCGAAACCCCGGAATGAAACCGGGCAATGTGGTCTGCCAGTTCCGCTTCTGTCTGGTGATGGGAATGCCCCCAGACTACGGGCCCTTGCCATAACGAGGTCATCAACACCAGTCGAAAGACGACTGCTGCAAGAACTTCGTATTGCCTGACAAAACGGAACAACGCGGCATCCAGTGAAAAATCGGCCCACATTGATCGTAGGGCGTTCACTCTACGATGGTCAACTGTCTGCAGGCTGAACACCTCCCTGCCGATCACTTCACGAATGATACGCACCAGGTAACGTTACGGACATCTGACGAAAGCAAAAATGCCTTCCATCTCTCCGGAAGGCATTTTGCGTCGAAACCGGATTACGGAATTTCGTTTATTCCTTCCCGAGAATTGCCAATGCGATCTGCACTTCACCCAGCGTCACGTTCTTTCCGTTCAGCGGGGCAGTCTCGACATGCTCAATGGCGTCAGCACGGGTCTCTGCCGTGATGGTCTTTTCCCAGTTGCTGATGACGCTGGCCACGTCCACCACAGCTGAACTTCCTGCCGGGCTCCACTGGACGTGAATTCGCTGATTCTCTTCCAGATTTGCGTCCTTCCGCAGCTGCTGAATCTGGCGAATCATGTCTCGAGCCATGCCCTCAGCGACCAGTTCCGGCGTCAGCTTCGTGGACAGTGCGATCTGGATTCCGTCGTCATCGGCGCTCGCCCAGTCGGAGGCCTGCTGCACGCTGACCATGACATCTTCCGGTGCGAGCGTCACTGGTTCGCCGCCGATGGTGAGTGTCACGGAAGAGCCGTTCCGCAGCGGAGCCATCACCGCGGGATCTACCGTGGCCAGTTCTGTGCGAATGGCGTTGAGGACCTTGCCGTACTTTGGACCGAGCGTCTTCAGGTTCGGCTTGAACGAGTAGCTGACCAGCTCGTCCAGGTGTTCCGCCCGGGTGATCTGTTTCACATTCAGTTCATCAGCGATGACATCGCGGTACTGCTCCAGGGCCGCTGCCTGACGATCATCCCGGCAGGCAAACCGCAGCTCGGCCAGCGGCTGCCGGACCCGCAACTCAGCAGCTTCACGCAGCCGGTGAGCCATCCGGACCAACGCCTGAACCTGATGCGTCTTCCAGTTCAGATCGGGATCGAACTTCGATTCATCGACAACCGGGTATTCGCAGAGGTGGACGGAAATTGGTGCGTTGAGCGTTGAGTGTTGAGCGTTGAGAGAACTGCTTTCACACTCCGCACTCGACTCTCCACACTCAACGAGATTGCGGTACATCCGCTCCGTCAGGAACGGAATGCTGGGAGCCAGCAGCTTGCACAGCGTGACCAGCACTTCATACAGCGTCTGGTAGGCGGCGAGTTTATCCGCGTCCCATGAGGTTGCAGCGTCGGAGGTGGGAGTCGACGGTGGGGATTTGAAGGCTGAAGGTTGAGCGGGGTGGTAGACTCCGGCCCCGGCAGCTTCGAAGTTGAGAAGGCCGGCGGCTTCTAACTGCTTCAGACCCCGCTGAACGTCGGCACGATGCAGTCGTTTCCCATCCTTGTAACGGCTCAGGCGGACCATCAGCTGGTCCAGCGTGAACGATTCGCTGGTTGAAAAGACTTCGCGCACCAATGTCGTCCGATCGCGATTCAACCCGAGTTTCTGCGAGGACAAGTAGACGCGGAAGATGTCTTCGGCGGTGGCTCCCGGCGATGCGATCTTCGGGCTTGGGCTTGTTGATTGCTGATTACTGACTGCTGACTGCTCTTCGCGTGCTTTCCAGAACCGACGCCGGTTGCGACGGATGTACCAGTTCGAAAGATCGTCGATGAACTCTGTCGCTGCCGCCATGAAGTCTGAGACGCGATAGCTGGTGAAGCTCTCGTGAGCGGTCTTCGTCAGTTCCTGCAATCGCGAGAGAACCCAACGGTCAATCTCCGGGCGGTCCGCAAGCGGGACTTGCGGAAGCTGAGGATCGAAGCCATCGAGCACAGCATAGTTCACGAAGAACGCATAACTGTTCCAGAGCGGAATGAGGGCCTGCCGACGGATGTCATCCGCAGGCTTGCTTGTCACCTTACAGGTGGTCAGGCCTTCTTTCGTCTCCGAGATCGGACCTTCCGGCGTCTGCAGGGTCACAGGCTCACCGGCGTGGCGAGTCCCGAACTTCAGGTCGACAGCGGGATTCTGCGCCAGATACATCCAGCGGATCGTATCGACCCCCAGTTGCTCCGCAGCTTCTTCAAACCAGATGGCTGTGCCGTCCGATTTGTGCATCGGCTTCCCTTCCTCGTTCATGACGAGGCGGTGTCCGAACAGGTTCTTAAACGGCTTCTTCTCTTCCGGATCGTCGGTTTCGTCATACCGCATCATCGTCGAGAGAGACAACAGCGAGTAGAACCAGTTCCGGAACTGCCCGGGGAAGCACTCGAGAACCAGGTCGGCGGGATACCAGTCCTGCCAGACGAGCGCTGAGGGTTGAGAGTTGAGAGTTGAGAGAGATTGCTCTTCTGCTGCCCCCTGCCCTCTGCCCTCTGACCTCTGATATCCCAGCGTCGAAAACGGCACGATCCCCGCGTCCAGCCAAGGATTGCCGACGTCTTCAATACGCGAGAGCAGCTTGCCGGTTTTCTGGCTGCGGATTTTGACTTTGTCGATCCAGGGACGGTGCGGGGTATAACCGCCCGCTTCGAATTCTTCCCAGCCTTCACCGCCGTCGAGGGCCCGTTCCTTCAGCTCAGCGAGCGAGCCCATGACTTCGAAGTCGCTGGGGTTCTCGGGATCGATCCAGATCGGAAGTGCCAGTCCCCAGAAACGCTTCTTGGAGATCATCCAGTCCCGCATCGTCGTGAGCCATTCGAGCTCGCGGGCCTGTCCCTGAACCGCTTCCGGCAGCCAGTTGATCGCCTTCGTGACATCCTTGATTTCTTCCCGCCAGTCCATGTTGATGAACCACTCATCCACAAGTCGGAAGACGAGTTCATCTCCGGTCCGCCAGCAGAACGGATAGATGTGCGGGTAGGTTTCGACATTGACCAGCAGATCTTTTTTCTTCAGTTCTTCGAAGACAAGATCCGCTGTGGCGGGCTGATTCGCTTCCAGGCCGGTAAAGGCTCCAAAGCCTTCTCCGTAGCGACCGTCTTCTCCCAGCGGAGCGATGACCGGCAGACCGAGTTCAACGCCGATCTTATGGTCGATGTCCCCGCACCCGGGAGCGATATGAACAATTCCCGTTCCTTCACCAGCAACGACGTTCGCGTTGCCTTTGAAGTCGCGCCCGCCATCGATGACGCGATGAGCTTCGACGCCGCCGGTTGTCTGCTGTGCTTCCAGATCATCAAACGGCCCGGCGTAGCGCCAGCCGACCATCTCGGCCCCTTTGACCGTGCCGAGTTCTTCAAATCCTCCCTGTTCCTTGAAGATCTGGGCAATGCTCTTCAGCTTGCCGACCCCTTCCGGCCAGGTCCATTCCGGTCGCCCGAAGCCTTCCTTGAACTCCTTTTCCAGACGTTTGAAGTTCAGGTTGTCTTTGGCGAAGTAGTAGATCGCTGGCTCTGAATCACCTTTGATCTTCGCCTTGATCTGTACATAGTCGAGATCCGGATTGACCGCAGCTGCGACATTCGCAGTCAGCGTCCAGGGGGTCGTCGTCCAGATCAGAAGATACTCCTTAAGCTGCTCATCTCCGTGTCTCCGTGCCTCCGTGGTTCCGTGTTCCTTATCCACAATCAACGGAAATCGCACGAAACAACTGCGGTGCGTTGTCAGCTTGCGGCCGTCGGCCACTTCCATCTGCGAGTACGCACTCCCGCCCCGTCCGCTCCAAGGCATGACGTCGTGTCCGCGATAGATCTTCGCGCGGTTGAAGCACTTCTTCAGGAAGGTCCAGATCGTTTCGTTATTCTCGGTCGAGAACGTGAAGTAGCTTCCCCCCCATTCGGGGTTGCCCAGCTTCGCGGTGATCTGCTCCGCACCGCCGGTGATTTCTTGTCCCCGTGCTGTCGTGTACGTCACTGTAGCAGTGGTTGAAGGTTTAGGGTTGATGGTTGAGGATGCGGCATCTTCGTTTAACCTTAAACCTTCAACCTTCAACCCTTCCTGACTCTCGACTCCTCCAATCGCAGAGGCCAGCTTCCGCAGCTCCTCCGGGTTGTCCCACTCCATCCAGTATCCGAGCCGGATGGACTGCTCTGTCTGCCGGGCTGCGAACTTCAGCACCCGCTTTTTGCATTCACGGGTGAAATGGTCGATGCCGTAGCGTTCGATGGCGTTTTTGGTGCCGAGCTTCAGCTGCTTCTCGACTTCCACTTCCACCCAGAGTCCCTGACAGTCGAAGCCGTTCTGATACCGGAGTTCGTGACCGGTCATGGCGCGGTAACGCTGGAAGACATCTTTGTAGGTGCGACCCCAGGCGTGATGCACCCCCATCGGATTGTTCGCGGTGATCGGGCCATCGAGGAACGACCACTTCGGCTTCCCGCGATTCTGCTCCTGCAGCCGACGGAAAATGCGCTGTTCTTCCCAGAATCGCAGGACTTCGTGTTCCCCATCCAGAAACCGGGCTTCATCAACTTTTTGAAACATGAGAGGGACTAGGGTCTAGGGATTTGGGACAATGGTCGAGTGGAAGAGTTTAGCCGCAATCCCGCAGGGATGCGCTTCCTCAGTGCCGAAAGCTGACCGGGGCAAACGAAATCGCCGATGTCGGCAGCGGGGCCGACATCGGCGAAAGTGGATTCCAGAACTGGACCAGGGGCCGCGCGGTCCGGAAGTCAGTTAGAATTCCTCATCGTCGTCTTCAAAGTCCTCAAAATCGTCATCGTCATCGTCGTCGTCTTCATCGTCTTCGAATTCTTCATCGTCTTCGAAGTCGTCGTCCTCGAGATCGTCATCTTCGAACTCTTCGTCGAACTCTTCGTCAAATTCTTCATCTTCGAGGTCGTCGTCATCGTCCCCGTCGTCGTCGAGTTCTTCGAGATCGTCATCGTCATCGGAAACCATCACAGGAAAATCCGCAACGTCTTGTTCCCAAAGCGGTTCCATCTGCAAAGAGTCCACGTCGAACTGCGGAAAAAATGTCCTGGTCATGATTGTTAGAGCCTTCTTGGTCTCGTTGTCCAACGAACCAGTCTGGTCCTGCGCGGCCCTGAACTGGAACGATGTGCGTCAAACTGGAAATGCGGATACGGAATTCTTTACGCGGGTCGATACTGGATTCAACGACGATTGTCAAGCGCCCCGCCAGGGCGGTTTCGCGTTTCAACCGGTTCATTCGGACGTTCCGGCCTGACCAGACCCCGTCCAACTTCCCGTGATTGTTCGACAGCAGGGAGTTGCATCGTTGAGTCACATTTTTGACAGTTCTCGCTTTTCCTCGAAAAAACTCTTCCCGAGACCGGTTCCGACACCGTGCTGGAACGTTGCAGTCCGCCTGCAGCGGCGATAACCTGAAGGAATGACCGCAAAACCTTCGCCACAGCCTGCTGATGACAATCTCGAATCCCTCGCGCACGACCTGCTGGGGATCGACTTCAACGCCAATGACGACTCCGACGAGCCGCTCGAGGTCGACGGCCTGGGGCTGGAGGATCTCGGCTTCGGTCCGCCGAAGGAAGCACCCGCTGCAACACAGCAGAGTGCTGCCGCTGCGCCGGATTCCGCGGATGACGAAGATCCGCTCGCCTGGCTCGTGAAAGCTGCCAAAGCACCACCGGCACCCGTTTCGCGACCTCAGCCCATCGATGACTGGGATGACGATTTCGGCGGCGGGCTGGGAGATGATCTGGACGACGAACCGGTCAGCTCAGTCACAATCTCAAAATCCAAGTTTGAGCGGGTCGAACTGGTTTCGGACGACGAGGGCCCGGAAGCTGCCTCCCAGGATCTCGACGAAGAAGAGGATTCTGAAGAAGAGCCGACCGCTCCCGCTGAGGATGCCGCTGCCAAGGACAAATACTGGGACGCCCTTGAAGGGTGGGACGGCTGGGAAGACAAAGCATCCGAGTCCACATCAAGCGGATCGCGAAGCGGTGGTTCTCGCAGTGGTGGACGCGGCTCCCGCCGAGACAGCGGACGCGGTTCCGACCGGCGTTCGGATCGACGATCGGGATCTGGTCGCCAGCGTGAGGAATCCCGCGTCGAAGAAACTGCACAAGAACCAATCCCGTCGACTTCAGCGGAACCGGCTGAAGAAACCCGAAGCGAACGGCCGCGTCGGGAACGGTCCGGTCGCAATTCCCGCCGACGCGGAGAGCGGACTTCGGAAGCCTCGGAGACCCGGGCACAGAACCGGGAGCCTCGCGATGTCGATGCTCCATCGAGCGAACAGCGACCTCCCCGTCAGCAGAATGCTGGGCGCGGCGGTCGCAAGGAGCGTTCTGATGAACCCCCAGTCTTCGTGGAACGTCTCCCTCGCAACTCGCGGGAAGAGAGCTCCGAACGACGCCCGGAGAGAACCCGCAAACCTCAGTCACCTCCACCAGCACCGGTCGCGGAGGATCTGGATGACGATTTCGGTATGGGCGTGCTGAGCGATCCGACTCCGCCGACATCGAAACCTGCCCGCCCACAGCAGAAGAAAGTCGTTTCAGAGTCCTTCGACGATGACGACTTCGGAGGCGGAATCGACGACGACTTCGAAGATGACGTTGTCCCCGAGAGCACCGTTGCCAAAGTGGAAGATTCCGATGATTTCGGTGCCGGAATCGATGACGATTTCGACGCGAAGCCCGAACCCCGTCGTCGTCGCCCACCTCGTCGACGCCGAGCCTCTTCGCCCTCAACGCAGACTTCAGATTCCGCAGCTTCAGAACCGGTCTCCCGGTCCCGGGGACGCGAGGAAGAACCGGCGGCAGCCCCAGCGCCCGCCCCGAAGCAGAACTACGATGACATTCCCACCTGGGAACACGCCATCTCTCTGCTGGTCAAGAAACAGGGACGGAGTTCCGGCAATCGTCGCGGCAGTGGAAGTGGTTCAGGCCGCGGCGATGGAAGACGCCGAAGCGGCCCGCCCCGAGGTGAACGCCGCAGCAGCGCCGAATGATTGGCTGAATCGGCAGTGCCAGACCGGGTTGGCTCCACTCGCAATTCATCGGGAATTGTGAGCACTGGACCGAAGCGCGCGGGCGAGTGAGCAAATTTTTGCACAAGCTGCCCAGAACTTTCAGGGTCACTTGAAAGTTTTATCGAATCTGCGAGAGTTGGGGATATCAGTCCCATCCGATCCTTCCTGGAGACTCTGTCCCATGCCCTCCTTCGGTCCCGCCGATCTCACCCGCCGCGACATGCTCAAAACCTCTGGAAAACTGGCTGCCGCAGTTGTTGCTTCCCAGCTGGTTCTTCCGAAAGCATATGCGAGCGAAGACAATACCATCGACCTCGCCCTTGTCGGTTGCGGAGGCCGCGGAAGCGGTGCTGTCGCTGACGCCTTCTCAAGCAACGCCGGCCCGGTGAAGCTGAAGGCCATGGCTGACGTCTTCGACAGCAAATTGTCCAGCAGCTACAACGCCCTGAATGCCCGGCACGGAGATCACGTCGATGTTCCGCCGGAACGCAAGTTCATCGGTCTGGATGCTTACAAAGAAGCAATGGACTGCCTGAAGCCTGGCGATATTGTCATTCTGACCACCCCGCCGGCATTTCGCGCTGTCCAGTTCGAATACGCGATCGAAAAAGGTCTCAACGTCTTCATGGAGAAGCCGGTCACGGTGGACGGACCGACTTCCAAGAAGATGCTGGAGCTGGCAGAGAAGGCTTCGGAAAAGAATCTGAAATGTGCTGTCGGCCTGATGTGCCGTCACAGCCCCGCCCGAGGCGAGTTGTTCAACCGGATTCAGGACGGAGAGATCGGCGATCTCAACCTGCTGCGGGCTTACCGCATGCATGGTCCGGTCGGTTCCGCATTTGTCGACCCGTTCACGGGCGGGATGTCGGAAGTGCTGTTCCAGATTGCCAACTTCCACGGATTCCTGTGGGCCAGCGGCGGTTGCTTCAGCGACTTCTACATTCACAACATCGATGAATGCTGCTGGATGAAGAATGACTGGCCTGTGAAAGCACAGGCTTCCGGCGGTCGACATTACCGCGGCGACTATGTCGACCAGAACTTCGACAACTACTCCGTCGAGTACACCTTCGCTGACGGTGCGAAGATGTACCTGTACGGTCGGACGATGCCGAACGTGAAGCAGGAATTCGCAACCTACGTTCACGGCAGCAAGGGTTGTGCAGTGGTCTCTGAAAACGGCCACTTCCCCGCCAAGGCCCGGACCTACTCCGGCCAGAGCTTCGACAAGTCGAAACTCATCTGGCAGTATCCGGAAACGGAAGGGAATCCTTACCAGTTCGAATGGGCTCACCTCATCGACGCGGTTCGGAACGACAAGCCGTACAACGAAGTTCCGCGTGGTGTGAAGTCCAGCCTGACCACCTCCATGGGACGCATGGCTGCTCACACTGGCCAGGAAATCACCGCGGACGAAATGCTCAACTGCGAGCATGAATTCGCTCCGGGCCTGAAAGATCTGAAGGCAGATGGTCCTGCCCCGGTCCAGATGACCGAGAACGGCAAGTATCCCATCCCTGCTCCGGGACTGAAGGGCAAACGGGAATACTAAGAGATCTGGTATTTCGAATTCAGGCGATTCAGGCGCATCCACGCATGAGTCGCCTTTTTTCGTATCTGCGAAGTTGAATGCTTGTCCCGAACAACATCTACTATCGTGGTGATTCCGTCCGTCTCCCGACACTCCTTTGAGCTCCCCCAATTCACATGAACAAAACGACGCTGGCTGAACTTGCACGTTACGACACCCCCACCGTCTGCAACGTGATCGAGCTGTTCGATGTTCGCCCGCGGAACACGGGATACATGAATGGGTCGATCCGGTCCTGCTTCCCGGCGCTCCCACCGATGGTCGGGTTCGCACTGACCTCGACATTTCGCAGCATGGCTCCTCCACCGAAAGGGGGAAGCTACGGCGGACTGACAGACCAGATCGAACTCTATGCCGATCACCCCGGTCCCCCGGTGATGGTCTTCCAGGATCTGGACGAGCCGACCGCCGCAGCGACCTTCGGCGAAGTCATGTGCACGATGTACAAGTCCTTCGGTTCGGCCGGCCTGATCACGTCCGGCGCGGGTCGGGATCTGGATCAGGTGCGCGTCCTCGACTATCCGGTGTTCACAAACGGCACGATCTGCTCGCACGGATACTGCCACATTCCTCAGCTCAATGTGCCAGTCACCGTCGGCGGCATCGTGATCGAGCCCGGAATGCTCCTGCACGGAGACTGCAATGGGGTCACGACAATTCCGATTTCCATTGCCAGCGAGATTCCCGACGCCTGTGCAGAACTCATGGCTGCTGAGCAGGTCGTGCTGGAATACTGCCGGAGCGGCAACATCAACCCGAAAGGATTGATCGCAGCCCGAAAGGAATGCACCGACATGATCGACACCCTGGCAAAACGGCTGACCCGCAAGGCGAATTAGCCCCTGCTTCAGAGGAATTCGGAACCACGACATCCGACCGGATTGTTGAACTGCTCTTTTGATCGTCCCCGGCAGACTTTAGTATGGGGACGGCGGGCTGGCTGGGAAACGGATTCCCTGCCGAAGTTCAGTGATTCCAACGCGGCTGAAGTGCATGTTCCAGGGACGGACCATCCCGGTCCCCTTCTGCATCGTCTTAACGGCGATGCTGTCGATCATCTGGCTCGGAATCTCGGGGATCGCCCGGGGTGACGAACTCGAGGGAGGTTCGCAGTTCGCCAGCCGACAGGTAGTGTGGCTGGCACTGGGATCCATCGTGGCGACCGTCACCGCGATGATTCCCTATCAACGGTTTCGCGGGATCAGCTACCCGTTCTATGCACTGACCCTCGTCCTGCTCGTTGCGGTTTATTTCTATCCCGCGCGATTTGGTGCCCGTCGCTGGATCTTCGTCGGTCCGATCTCCATTCAGCCATCGGAACTGGCCAAGCTCTCGTTCATCCTCGTGATGAGCGAGTATCTGATGTTCCGGAAGAATCATCGAACCTGGATCGGCTTGATCCCCCCATTCGTGATGACGTTGCTGCCGGTCCTGCTGATTCTCAAAGAACCGGACCTGGGGACGGCACTGCTGTTCTTTCCTGTTCTGTTCGCCATGCTCTACACCGCCGGTGCCCGACGCTGGCACCTGGGACTCACGGTTCTTGCCGGGGTTGCGGTTTCACCCGTGGTCTGGACCAACATGAGCGCGGAACAGAAATCTCGCGTGACCGCAGTCTTCCTGCAGCGGGACGGTGAAGCCCCTGACATGGAAGACGGGTATCACCTGCACCAGTCCAAGCAGATGCTGGCACTGGGTGGAGCGTGGGGAAGCGAATGGAACGGAGCTTCAGTCGAAGCGTCTCAGGCTTATCGACTCCCCGCTGGCCGGACTGACTTTGTGTACTGCCTCGTGGGTGAGCGCTGGGGTCTGGCGGGAACGCTTGGAACGCTGTTTCTGTTTTCACTTCTGTTCGCCGGGGGTCTTCAGGTCGCTGCCATGACTCGTGACCCGTTCGGTCGGTTACTCGCAACGGGGATTGTCTCAATCCTCGCAGCCCAGGTGATGATCAACACAGCCATGACAGTGGGACTTGCTCCTGTCACCGGGATTACCTTGCCGCTGATGAGCTACGGAGGGTCGAGCCTGATCACGACCGGCCTGAGCATGGGAGTCCTGTTGAACATCGCCCTCTCTCCGGGCTTCGACGTCGCGGGTCAGCCATTTCAATTTGGGAGCGAGTAACAGTCTGTCAGAGTACGAAGCGTCATCGAGTGCATCTGACTTCTTGTTGCTTCGTGCAGAGAATGCACTTGCTGACGCTGCGTGCTCTGAAAAAAAGCTGTCGAACTACGAACGTCGACTCAGACTCGCCATGAGAATTCCCGTCGCGACAGAGACGTTCAACGACCCCACCGCCCCACGTGCGGGAATGCTGCACAGCTGATCGCAGCGATCCTGCGTCAGTCGCCGGAGACCTTTCTCTTCATTGCCCACGACAAGTAACCAGCGGCGGTCGCGATCAATTGTGTCGACGTCTTCGGTTGCGTGCTCGGAACTTCCCAGCACCCACATCTGATGTTTCTTCGCCACTTCCAGACCCTGGGCCAGATTCGTCTGCAGCGTGAACGGAACGTGTTCCACTCCCCCGGAGGCGACATCATAAACCGTCGGAGAGAGCGGTGCGGACCGATCCACTGTCAGAAGAATTCCCTGCACGCCGAAGAAGGCAGCTGTGCGGAAGATCGCTCCCACATTATGCGGATCCTGCAGCTGATCCAGTGCCAGCCACAGGCCGCGGGCCGGTTCTGCCGCGAACAGTTTTTCCAAGGTGATCCCGGGCTTCTCTCGCACGATGGCAAACGTCGTCCCGACTCGGCCCCCTTCGCGATCTCGACGAGGGCTGTGATCCCGCTGCAACGGCTCACGGATGGCAATTCCAAGATTCCGTCCGACTTGCAGGACGCGCTTCCACCCTTCGTTCGCGCTGGCCCGGCTGGCGTGAATTTCCAGAACATCTTTGGGACGGGCTTCAAGCGCAGCCAGGACGCTGTGCGGATTGGTCAGTTTCAACGAATTCATGGGTAGCTGGTCGTAATTTCTGAAATCGGTTTTCGTCGTGCTTCGGGAATGGTGGCAGGGTATCCGTACCAGACCAGTCCGACAATCCGCTCGACCGCTGGATCAATCTTCAGCAGCTGGGCAACATCCGGATGCTGCAGGAAAATGTTCGTCGACCATTTCGTGCCGATTTCCCTGGACCACAGAAAGAGCATCAGATTTTCAATGGCACAGCAGACCGCGGCATAGTTCTCCTGATCCCGCACCGGATCCGGTGACGACTGACAGGTGACCACCATCCAGCCCGGAATGCGTGACCATTTGTCGGCCTTCTTGCGGGCAGCATCCGCCCCTTTTTGCGATGTCAGCAGAGCAGTATTGATTTGAATCAGTTGAGAAGCGGTCTGCTCGCCGAGGAGATAAAACCGCCACGGTTCGGTCATCTTGTGATTCGGCGCCCAGCGGGCCAGTTCGATCGCCTGCAGGATCAGGTCTTCCGGGGGAAGTTCCACCCGAAAGTCATTAATCGTTCTGCGTGTCCGCAGTGTCCGGGCAAACGGATCTTCCGCCGGCGAGGCTTCCAACATGACATCATCCAAAATCAAGATCTTGAAAACCGGTAGAATACTCCACGTGATCCCTCTTTCGATAGCGATGCTGACAGGTCGCGATCGACTGTCATTGAAATTCTTTGATGGACTCGACAAACCGGCCATCCATCTCCGAAACTTGAGTTCTGCACTCCTCCCGTTGCCCCGGCCAGGACCCTCCTCATGCCGCGATCTGCCTGCAGTCTGCTCACCGCATTCCTCTTCAGCATGGCGACACATCTGGTGACCGGCGCGGACCCGCAATCGCTCTCATGGCCTGATCGGGGCGGCCCCACCTGCGATGGCCACGCGGCTGCTTCTGACAGCGTCGGACTGCCGACAACCTGGGACGAAGCCACTGGAGAAAACATTGCCTGGAAGGTCCCGCTGCCGGAATTCGGACATTCGACTCCAGTGATCGGCGACGGGAAGATCTGGATGACGACTGCGACAGAAGACGGGACCCGTCAGTCCCTGCTCTGCCTCGATGAGATGACCGGGAAGACGCTGCATCATCAACTGCTCTTCGAGAACGAGTCCCCCGAGCCGCTCAACAACAAGGTCAACACATACGCCTCCCCCTCCTGTGTGCTCGAACCGGATGCTTTGTACGTTCACTTTGGTTCTTATGGGACAGCCAGGATTGATCCCCGGACCCTGAAGGTGATCTGGCAGCGGCGCGACATCGAATGTCGGCACTTTCGAGGCCCCGGGTCGTCTCCTGCCATCTTTCAGGATTTACTTATTCTGACGTTCGACGGTATCGACCATCAGTTTCTCATCGCTCTGAACAAACACACGGGAGAAACCGTCTGGCGGACATCGCGAAGCACGGACTATGGCGACCTTGACGAAAACGGAATGCCTCGCGGCGAAGGAGACTATCGAAAGGCTTACAGCACCCCGTCGTTGAAAGAAGTTGACGGAAGGATGCAGCTCCTCTCAACGGGGTCACGCGCCGCCTTCAGCTACGATCCTCTCACCGGCGAAGAGCTCTGGACGATCACGCACGACGACTTCAACGCTTCGTCCCGCCCCCTGTTTCATGATGGCCACACCATCATCAACACAGGCTCGGGCAATGCCAATCTGGTCTGTGTCGACCTGAATTCCACAACCCGGGGCAACGTGGATAAAACGCATGTGTTATGGAACCGTGAGAAGGGGAACTCGGATCTTTCGAGTCCCATTCTGATCGGCGATCGCGTTTACATGGTCACCGGAAATGGAGTCGCTGTCTGCATCAATGCGGACACTGGTGACGAAGTCTGGAAGGCCCGGATCGGCGGAACGTTTGTGGCTTCACCCGTGACAGCCAACGGCCTGATCTACTTCTGCAATGAAGAAGGAGTCACCGCGGTGATTGAAGCTGGCGACGAGTTCAAGGAGGTCGCAAAAAACACTCTGTCCGAGGGAATGAGGTCTTCCCCCGCCATCGCACACGGGGCCCTGTTCCTGCGGACCTTCGGGCATCTTTACAAGATCGCCTCCAGGCCCTGAGCTGGTCGCCCGCCACGTGATTCGCGTGATCGCCCGACGAAATGGACGTCGTTCGATGGATGGATCGATCCCGACCAGTCACAATGAGCGGGCGATCAAGTTTCGAAATGACTGCTCCTCCAAAGTCGAGTGGATATTCATGCCTTTGAAGAGTTTTCAATCTCTGTACGCTGCTGCCGATGAAACGACCAGTCCGGTTGCCGTTGCGGCCGCCGGTGGTGCGGATGCCACCGTGATTCAGGCTCTGGACCTGACGCGTCGCCGAGGCTGGGTCCGCCCGATCCTGACCGGCGATCCACAGCAGATCCGCGAAGTCGCCCGCCAGATTGATGTGGACCTGGCAGGCTTCGAGATTATTGAAGAAGCAAGCGACTCCGCAAAAGCCGCAGTCCGATCAGTTCGCAGCGGTCAGGCTCGACTGCTCATGAAAGGTCAGATCGCGACCCCTTCACTCATGAAGGCTGTGCTCGACAAGGAAGACGGGCTTCGGACCGGAAAAACCATCTGTCAGGTGGTGCTGATGGAAATCGAGAAGGACCAGCGTTCCTTCCTGATGACCGACACCGGGGTCACGATCCAGCCCACGCTCGAACAAAAACGACAACTGATCGAACTGATCGTCGACACCGCCCATCGGCTGGGAACGGAGTCTCCGCGCGTGGCCCTGATGTCAGCGACGGAAAAGGTGACACCCGCCCTCCCCGATACACTGGAAACCGAACAACTCGTCAAACTCGGTAACGAAGGGGCCTTCGGAAATTGCCTTGTTCAGGGGCCGCTGTCGTTCGACCTTGCATACGCATCAGAAGCGGGCCAGCGAAAAGGGATCTCCGGAGAGGTCACCGGAGCCGCTGACGCCATGGTCTTCCCGGATCTGCTTTCTGCGAATCTGACCGTCAAGGGGATCATGTATACCGCCAACTGCAGCTTCGGCGGAGTCCTTCGGGGAACGACGAGTCCGGTTGTCTTCATGTCCCGCGCGGACAGCGTCGAGACACGAATCAATTCCCTCGCTTATGCACTCCACCTGCTGCGGGAAGGTGATTAGCAGCTCATTTTCGAATCACGTTTAGCTGCACACTTGAAGTGTGCAGCTAAACCACATCATCACCTGGACTCTTCAATAACTCCCTGACCTCCGTCCCCTTCCCCCTGCGTACCACACATGCGTGCTGTCGTTCAACGTGTCACCTCCGCCAGCGTCAGCGTCGATGGAGAAATCATTGGGCAGATCGGAAGCGGCTTCCTCGTTCTTCTCGGAGTGACGTCTGACGATTCCCAGAAAGACGTCATCTACCTCGCAGAAAAACTGTGCGGCCTGCGGGTCTTCGAAGATGCCGAAGGGAAGATGAACTGTTCGATCGAGGAAGCAAAGGGGGCCATGCTGATTGTCAGCCAGTTCACCCTGTACGGAGACTGCCGTAAGGGACGCCGCCCCAGCTTCATCGACGCTGCCCGGCCCGAGATCGCCCAGCCTCTTTACAACAGTCTGGTTGCAGAGATCCGGGGACACGGAATTCACGTGGAAACCGGACGATTCCAGGCCCAGATGGCTGTCAGTCTGGTGAATGACGGTCCGGTGACCCTGCTGCTCGACAGCCGCAAAGTTTTTTAAAGTCCCCTCGGCCTGAAACGCCGTCCGGGTTCAAGCGGTTGCGTCCTTATTGAACTTCCGGTGCCGGACGGGCAGGGAGATTGGCCGATTCCTCGTAGCTCGCCTGTTCGATGACCATTTCACGCGGCTCCGCTTTCTCGACTGCCACAGTTGCGTCGGTCAGGCGTTTTTCGAGACCGGCTGCGAACTGTTCATCCGCACTTGCCAGCTGTTCATCCCCACTGGCGCGGAACTGTTCAGCCCGACGCCGATAAGCTTCCGCCACCCGTGCATCAAACCGCCGTGCGGATTCGTAATCAGCAATGGCGTCACCGAACTTCTCCAGAGCAAACTGGGCATCCCCCCGCAGGGATAACGTTTCGTAACTGTGTTCCCGTTTGAGCACTTCCGTACAATCGATGACTGCACCAGCGTAGTCCTGAGTCTGTAAACCCAGCTCTGCACGGGCAATGAGCGCCTGCAGATGGTTCGGGACAATCGCCAGGGCATTCTGAATCGACTTGCCTGCTTCGGCATGACGGTTTTCAATCAACAGATGGCGGGCCCGGGCAGCCCAGGCGTCCGCATCCCGAGGGGACCGCGCCAGTCGCACGTTGAGATCCGTCAGCGCACGGAGCCAGTCGACGTGCGCCAGATCTTTGGCAGCGGCCGCCGAATTCCCATCCGCCAGATACGCATCCGAGCGCGAAATGTAGTGCTGAAGCTGGTCTGGCTGCAGGGCGATCGCCTTGGTCAAATCCGCAATGGCGTCGACAGGGCGGTTCAACTTCAAATGAGCCCGCGCCCGGTTCGTGAGTGCATTCAGATAGTTGGGATCCAGTTCGAGCACGCGGGTGAAGGACTCCACAGCCGGTTCGAACTTCTCGAGGTGCAGGAGCGCGAACCCCCGATTGTTATGGGCGTCGAGATAATCCGGCTTGGTGTTCAGGGCGTTGTCAAAATCCTTGATCGCCTGCTCATAATTCCCTTGAGCGACCCAGACCAGACCGCGATTGTTGTAAGGCTGGGCATACCCCAGATCGAGACCGATCGCGTCGCTGAAGTCCCGCTCCGCCCGGTCATACTGCTTGGTCAGGAGCAGAAAATAGCCCCGTGTGTTCAGGAACTTGCCGTTGTCCGGTTCCAGCTTCAGTGCGGATGACATGTCGGCAATCGCCTGGCTCAGGAGATTGACTTCAGAGCAGATGGCAGCCCGTTTGACGAACGCATCCGTCCGGTTCGGATCCTGCGCAATCGCCCGCGTCAGCACTTTGACAGCCTCATTGAACTCCCGCTTCTTCGCGAGTTCGTCAGCCGATGAAAGCAGCTCTTCATAAGGAACCGCAGGAACTTCCGGAGTCACCTCAGCGGGTGTGACTGCGGCGGTCTGCATCAGAGGTGCTTCGCTGTCACTTTTTCCACAACCTGAACCTGCCAGGAGGCCCGCAACGGCCAGCACACTCAGAGATCGCTTCATGACTCGTTCCAGTCCATTGGCTCGAGAGCTTAATGCTATCGGATGATGGGCAACATCTTTCCCGGTCCCCCATCCATTGGGGAAACAATGGCGGACTTGTAACCGCCGGGGCGAGAACAGGTCAACGGGGGTTTTGGGCGCGGACCGGTTTGGCAACAAGCATGAGGTTGATTCGAACCGTCGAGGTTCGCGATTGGCAGGATGGCCAAGGAGAAGAGACACTGACGGTCACGCAGATTCTGACCATCGGAAAAATCTGACTATCAACAAAAGAAGCAGCCACCGGACGGGCCTGACCGGTGGCTGCTCAAAGTTGCTGTCAGTGCGGGCCAACGCCGACAGCAACGTTATTTTGTACTCGTACGTAGTAAAATTCAAGGGTTAAACTGTAAAAAATATCGTGTACGACAGAACATTTTGTAAGATGAACTGGCAAAACAATTTAAGTGCCTTTTAAATGCAAGTTCACAAATAAAATTGGTAAAACAATTACCAAATCTCCCAGAATCCCCTAGGGTGTCACCCGAAAATCCCTGCTGAAACCGGACGCTCGCCCACGTCCTAGAGTGCCATCCTCGGAACTCACCTCAGTCACTGAAGCCGGTTTCCCACCACTTGGGGACCGAAGTACGGCATTCTTCGTTTTTCGCTCAGAGATCTCGGGGCCAGCTGACACTCCACTCCGGTTCTTCAGTCCCGAGGACGGGCAGAGTGACGGCTGGATGCAAATTCGCAACTGCGGTAAGCTGCCCCCAACGGATTTCCAGATTCCCCCTAGGTAGAAACGCGTCACTCATGCCCCTGGGTCTCGCTGAGTATCTTGTCAGCCTGGAAGAGCGTCCCGACCTGATCTGGCCACAGCCCCCCGCGGTCGTTCCCCTGAAAGCCAGACCCTTCCTGAATCCGCTCCCCGGGATCCGCCTCGTGACGTTCAACGTCTACGGAACTCTGCTGCAGATTGACGGCGGAGATCTGCTTCACCTGCACCCGCAGGAATTCCGGATGCAGATTGCCATCGAAAAGACGATCAAAGAATTCAACATGTGGAACAGCATGACCCGTAAGGCAGGTCAGCCCTGGGAAGCGATGCTGCGAATCTATCAGTCGACGGTGGAAGATGTCGGAATGGCTTCCACCAAAAAGAAGGGGGACCTGCTGGAACTGGATTCCCGCAAGGTCTGGAAGAAGATTATCGAGCGCCTTCAAAAGAACGAGTACGTCTGGGATGAAGGCAAGTATGGCGATCTGGAAGACTTCTCCACCAAGGTGGCGTATTTCTTCCACGCGAGCCTGCAGGGGACAGCTTCCGAACCGACCGCCGTGCAGATTCTGGAACTGCTCCGGCAAGGAGGAATTCGCAGCGGGCTCATCGCGGACGGACAGGCATTCACCCTGCCCCAGCTCTTTCACCAATTGAAAAAGCAGTCTTCAAGCCACTCTGTCCGGGACCTGCTGTCGGCGGATTGCGTGGTGATTTCCAGTCAGATCGGCGTCAAAAAGCCGTCGGAGACCCTGTACCGGCAGGCTGTCAGTCAGTTTGAACAACGGGGAATCGCCCCTGCCCAAGTCCTGCATGTCAGCCATCGACTGACAGATGACCTTGCAGTGGCAAAGAAATACGGTTTTCATACAGCCTTGTACGCTGCGGACAAGACCTGTTGCCGTGTCCAGGGAACGGATCTTCAGAACCCGGCCTGGAAACCGGACAGGTTGATCACTCAACTGGGCCAGTTGCGGGAGATCCTCAGTTTATAAGTCTGTGTCATTCTCGAATGCATCCCTTCGAGATCGCAGCGAACAATGTTTAATTCGAGTTGTTTCTGAAAAATTTGAACGGAATCTGGATACATGCCTGCCGAACCCATCTTCGACTACAAACGGTTCAACTATGACAAGCCCCTGTTCACCCTGGACGACATCCGCAAGGTGAACCCCCAGCGGCACGAGATGGAACAGCTCTCCGGCATTGTGCATGTCGACACGGCTCAGCACGGACTCATCGGTTTCAAGGAAGTGACCGACGACGAGTTCTGGATCAAAGGACATATGCCCGGATTCCCGCTGATGCCAGGTGTGATGCTCTGTGAAGCTGCCGCTCAGCTGGCCGGATTCTATGCCCGCAAGTACGACATTCTGAAAGCCGGCGACTATCTGGGATTCGGCGGGATGACCGACGTGCGATTCCGCGCTCCGGTCTATCCAAATTGCCGGTTGATCATTCTGGCCCGCGTCACGAAATACAAAGAAAAGCGGATGGCTCACTTCGAATTCCAGGGCTTCGTCAATGACAAACAGGTCTACAACGGCGAAATGATTGGCGTCCCCATCAGCCGTGAAAACGAAGCCCGATAGCCCCCTTAAAAGCCACACTCTGCTCCCTGCGAAAGCCCCACCTGATGCGAAAACTCCTGCAAACAACTCTTGCCCTGCCCTGCCTGCTTTTGGCTGCGGTCTGCCATGCTGAAGAAATCCCCGGCTTACCGAAGGCCTTCATTGACGGCAACGGGCCAGGCTGGCGGGCACTCACGCTGGATGACTTCGACCATGTGAACTGTGATCCGGACACATGGTCAATGCGGGACGGAATGATTCATTCCACCGGCAAGCCGGTCGGCGTGATCCGCAGCAAGCAAAAGTTCACCAATCTGGAAATCGTGGCGGAATGGCGTCACCTCGAACACGCTGGGAACTCGGGCATTTTTCTCTGGGCACCGGATGAAGCATTCACCGACCTGAAGCCGAATCAGCTGCCGCGAGGAGGAATCGAAGTCCAGATCCTCGACCTGGGTTATGCGGAGAATTACGAGAAAGAGAATGGGAAGAAGTCGGACTGGTTCACCACTCACGGTGATGTGTTCCCGGTCGGAACATCCAAAATGACTCCGTTCCCTCCGGTCTCCGCAAACGGATCTCGCAGCTTTCCTCGCAAGGAGCTGACCAAACCCAGCAGCGAGTGGAATCACTATTACGTCCGGGCGATCAACGGCGAAGTCCGCCTCTGGGTGAACGGCGAAGAGATCTCCGGCGGGAACAACTGCCAGCCGGCAACAGGCTTCATGTGCCTGGAATCCGAAGGGGCCCCCGTCGAGTTTCGCAACTTGAGAATCCGCGAACTGCCGTGATGTCCCGTTCAGCCGCACACTTCGAGTGCGCGGCTGAATTCTTCTGTCACATATTCGTTCGGGCGTCCATAGCGTCGCCCAGCACGGAGTTCAACGCGGCGTTGAGTTCCGTATCGTGATCATGCGTCTGGCAGTAGATGCGGAAGATCAGGAAGCTGACAGGGATGGCTCGGAAGAGTTCATCATCATGCAGCTCCTGGATTCCGCTGCCGGGGTCATACAGAAAATTCTGCCCCCCAGCCGGGAGCCGACCGCTGGGCCGGTGATAATGCTTGGCCACGTCAATATTCAGCGGAATCTCGCGGATTTCGACGGGAAGTTTCTCGCGGACCCGCTTCAACACGAGTTCCGGCTCCGAGAAGATTGTCATCCGCTCGCCGGTCGAGGAATGGAAATTCACCGTCCGCTCGCAGGCCATCTTCCACCCGGTCTTGCGGGAGAGGATCGACCGCCAGCGTTCTCCCAGAGCACGCTGCTCCGGGTCGGAAGAATAGGCCCAGCGTTGAACGTCCACCAGAAATGACGATTCGGTGAAGTTCAGATAGTCTTCCAGATGATCCAGCGGGTTACCGGTAAACAGGTAACTCATCGTGGCTGCGAAGATCTCTTCGATCGCAATGTCGAGTGCGCGAACCGTGCGATGAAAGTAGATCATCCGGAACAGGTTCGCCCGTGTCTCGATGAAATGAATGAGCGACGGGAGTCCTCGCACATGCATCGTCAGCCCTTCTTCCGTGAAGAAGCTGTAGTGAATCAGACGTGACACATCGAATGACTTTGTATTGAAGCCGGTCATGTAGGCATCACGCAGCACGAAGTCCATGTTGTCCACGGTGTAGATGCCGCTGAACAGGGCTCGCAGTTTTCGCAGCCAGGCAGGATGACCCGTTTCGCTGGCGCGGGGGCGGCGGATGAGCCACGCCACCTGATGGGGATCCAGCTCCTCCAGCGGCTGAAGTTTGCCTTTGGGATTGCGTCGAATCCCGCGAA
Source organism: Planctomicrobium stercoris (assembly GCF_051465655.1). Classification (NCBI taxonomy): domain Bacteria; kingdom Pseudomonadati; phylum Planctomycetota; class Planctomycetia; order Planctomycetales; family Planctomycetaceae; genus Planctomicrobium; species Planctomicrobium stercoris. Next base: position 5,534,704 of record NZ_CP195791.1, read on the forward strand.
TCAGGTTGCCCAGATCCCGCTCGATGATGACGGCCCCGATGTCCTCATGCGTGATCCCGAACTGATCCAGATAGTGATCATCGAAGAAATGTCCGAACGGTCCGTGTCCCACATCATGCAGCAGAGCGGCAATGCGAACCAGACTTTCGACGTACGCCCGCGACGGGCAGTTCGGACAGACTTCATGCAGCGAATCGTACCATTCATCGATCACTCGCGACGCCAGATGCATCGCCCCGAGGATGTGTTGGAAGCGGCGATGTTCCGCGCTGGGAAAGACCCACCATGCGGTCTGCAACTGGTGGATGTGCCGCATCCGCTGGACCCAGGGATGATCGATCAGTTCCTGTTCCGAAACTTCATCTGCCGGAAGCCCCGACCGGGCGATGAAGGGGATATAACCATGAATGGGGTCGTAAGCCAGGCTTTCGGAAACAAAATCGCGAGTCATGTGGATGCGGTTTCGTGATGCAAACAAAAAACGTTTCGCCGCAATCCCACAGGGATGCGCAGCCGTCAGGCAAAATGCAGCGACCGCAGCAATCTTAGAACATCGTGGAGAATTGGACTACGGCGAACAGGGGGTCGGATTGCCGAGAGTATCTCGTACTCTCCGTGTGCGAGACCCCGCTCTTCCGCCGACGACGTGTGCGGGTTACGGAATGGCTGAACTGCACAGACAGGCTGTGCAGTTCCCGCTGGTCAACCGAGGTCAACAAGCGGCACAGGTTTGAAGAGGCGGTTCAGGAGGCTACTGACCGGCAGCGGCCAGCTTTCGCTCTTTCGCCTCCAGCACTTCGAGGCGCTTCTGCTCCGCCCGCGCGCGTGCCTGTTCTGCTCGTTCTTCACGCAGAGAGATCCCTGCGCTGGCTCTTGCCTCTCGAGCTTTGGAAGCCTGCAGCGCCAGACGCTGTTGTTCGAAAGCCCGTTGCTGCATGGCAGCAATTCTGGCTTGGTGAAACGCCTGTTGCTGCATCATCGCCTGCATCTGCTGTTGAGCGGCGAACTGGCCGACCATGTTAACGGCCGCCATGTTTGCCCCACCGCCCGCGCTGAAGCCCGGGCCCCCGACGCCTCCTCCGAAGCCGGCAGCCCCAGATGAAGGTCCACCTCCACCACCGCTGCTTCCTCCACCGCCGTTCATGCACTGGGCATGCACCGCCGATGCTGTCAGACACAGCACGACCGAGGCACAGAGCACATGCCTCCCCCACGACAAAATGGACCGACGCACCATCATCGTTTCCTCCTTCTCGCATCGAGAAATTGAAGATCAGTCCACGGCGCCCCGGCTGGCATCAGCTGCGGGATGGCAACGCCGAGGATCAGAGAAGGAAACGGAAACAGGTTTCCCGCTTCAACAACACGATTTCAATTCGAAGTTGAAATGCGTTCGGACGCAGTCGATGTGTGAACATCGCGAATCGGGAGACTGACGTCTCCCACTCGCTGATTATCGCCCGTTTTTCAGCTTGTAGACGTAGGCCAGAATCTCAGCCACAGCCCGGAAGTATTCCAGCGGAATCTCTTTGCCAACATCCGCGAGCGCGTACAGAGCCCGGGTGAGCGGCTTTCGTTCCAGAACCGGAACGCCGTGTTCACGGGCAACATCCGCAATGCGACGGGCAAACGCCCCGCTCCCCTTGGCCACCACCTTCGGCGCTTTCATCACACCGGATTCGTATCGCAGTGCCACCGCATAGTGAGTCGGATTTGTAATGACGACCGTGGCCTTGGGAACGTCCTGAAGCGTCTTCCGCTGAGCGGCGTCCCGCTGCATCCGTCGAATCCGTGCCTTGATCTGCGGATCCCCGTTCTCAGCCTTGTTTTCATCTTTGACTTCATCACGCGTCATCCGCAGCTTCTGTTCGTTTCGCCACCAGCGGAACCCGTAGTCGGCCGCGCCCCACGTCAGAGCAGCCCCGGCCATCGACGTCATCAGCTGCACAATCATGTCCCAGCCGAGCTGCACCGAATGCTCGAGTGATCCATGGGCGTCACGCTGAATCGATTTCTGCCAGGCGAAGAACAGCACTCCGGTGATACAGCCCAGAGTGGCGACTTTCACCACAGCCAGCAGACCTTTGACCAGACTGTCGAGCGACCAGAGCCGCTGAAATCCCTGCACCAGATCCAGCTTCTGCCAATTGGGTGAAAGCGGTTTTGTGGTGATCAGAAATCCGGTCTGAATCTGCGAGAGCACCAGATTGACCCCGAGAAAGACGATCGATGCGGTCCCGGCAACCACCCAGAGATGGCTCACAAGCCAGCCGACGGCCATCTGCGTCGAACCGACTCCCCAGCTTTCACCGGAGAGATTCAGGATGCGGGACTTGAGGAGTTGCTGCATCTGGGTCGCCATTGTCGGCACCATCCAGATGGCAGCGACAGCCACCAGAGAAATCGCCACAGCGCTGTTCAGGTCCGGACTGAAGACGACCTGTCCATCCTCGCGGGCTTTTTCGCGCCGTTGCGGTGTTGGATCTTCTGTCTTGTTGTCGTCAAATCCCTCGGACATGGCGGTGGGCGGCTAAGTGGCTAGAGAGGAATAGAAAGTACGAAATCCGAATTTCGAAATCCGAAACAAGCACCAAGTTCGAAATCTGAAATTGGAAAGAGTGTCTCCTGAGTCAACTGGCTTTGGGTATTGGTGCTTTGAGTTTGTTTCGTATTTGATGCTTCGAATTTCGGATTTTATTCCAACCTACAGTCCCGAAAACCGAACAAAACTCTGCAGCGAGTGAACCATCCCCGCGAGCATGCTCGGCAGGAACCAGATCATTCCACCCAGTCCGACGATCAACCGGATCGGGCCGCCAAACGTGAACAGATTGAACTGCGGTGTCTGTCGCATGATGAACAGCGTGGCAACCATGCAGGCGAAGAGGATGATCCCCACGGGTGCTGCGATTCCCAGCCCCAGATGAGTGGTCTTTAAAATGCTGCCGATAATCCATGACTGCTCGGGCAGCACCCAGGTGCGTCCCAGCGGAAAGGCATCAAAACTGACATTGAACAGCCGCAGAAACTCGTGGTGCATGTTCGAACCGAAGAAGAACAGCACCGCAGCCACTTCCAGAAGCTGCGACACGACATTGGATTCGCCCGGTTCTGTCGCGGAGGTCACCGCTGCCATCGTCAGACCCATTTCCTGAACAATGTAAGCTCCCGCAACCCGGACCGGAACGAGAATCAGTCCCAGCAGCCACCCGAGGGCTGCCCCGAACATCGTTTCCCGAATGCCGAGCCAGACAAGCAACATCCAGTTGTCGGTCACCGCAGGATTCAGACTGAGGGCCACTCCCGGGATCACCTTTGCCCCCCAGAGTGCAGTGAGGGCAACAACCAGTCCGACTTTGACCGTATTGGGAACGTTCGCCCCCGAAAAAGGGGGAAGAAATGCCACGAAGCCACCCACGCGCAGGAAGACGAGCAACAGCGCCAGGGCCAGGGCAGTGATCACTGAACCGCCTCCAGCATGTGATAGATCATGCGTGAGGTGAAGCCCATCGCCATCTTCAGGCTCCAGGGCAATGTCACCATCATCACCACCGCCACGCCGATAATGCGTGGAGCGAATGACAGCGTCTGCTCCTGAATACTCGTGACTGTCTGCAGAACGCTGATGACGCCGCCGATCAGAAGACTGGCTGCCACGGAAGGAAGCGTCAGCACCAGAGCTGTGAGCAACAGATCTCGCAGGATGCTGGCAGTCTGCATCACGTCCATGTGAGTTTTCCCATGACAGCTGAAAGGGATTCAGGCGGGGTTGTGTGACATTTCGACAGGAAACGCAATCTCAATCCGGACGAATCACCGGCGAGCGGCGGTCTTTGCCGGAGGTCGTTTCAGGTTCCGAAACTTCTCAATGAGCAGCTGCACCAGCTTGGGGTCATCGATCGCAGAAAGGATCTTGGCCGCTTCCCGTTCTTCCAGGTTGCGAAGAATCTGCACGGCAATCTCCAGTTGCTGTTCGCCGTCATTGGCCATCGACTTCAGCACTTCCGCAGCTTTCTCCGGCTCCATGCTCTGGATCCATTGCGAGAGCCGCTTGGTGTTATCCATGTGTTCTTCGTCGATCTCGACCCGTTCATGCTTGATCTGCTGCATTTCCTCAGCTGCATTGGCCTGATCCTGCAGGAACTGCGAACGGGTCTGTTTGAGTTTCTCAATCAGCATCTCAGCCTGTTTGAGCTGCTCCGCGACCTGCACGCGCAGTCCATCGATCTCCTTGCGTTCACCCTCAATATCCGCCTGGGCCAGCTGGTGCTGAACGCGGCGCTTCTGCAGCGCCTCTTCCTGCAACTTCACCTGATTCTCGCGCTCCTTCACTCCCATGCCGTAACGCAGGAGCTCTTCCACGCTCATTTCGCGAGGACGAATCGGGACAGGCATCTGCCCGTCAACAGGCCCTTTGGTCAGGACGCCTCGCACGGGGGGAGGATTCGTCAGGGAGAGGGCGGGAGCACCGTGCGAATCTCCGTGCCCGTCTGTCGATGCTGCAGCATGGCCATGTGCTTCCGCCGCAGGGCTACTTTCAGAATGTGAGTCTGACGCATGTAAACTCGAAGCGGCCGCATGTGAGCCGTGTGACCCCGAACTCGCGTGTGCCCCGTGACTGCTCCCGGACGATGCCCCATGGCCGGACTTGCCCAGGACGTTGTTCTGAACATACCACGATCCGCCCGCTGCCAATGCGAACATCGCCACACCAAATCCCAGCATTGCCAAGATCTTAACCATGGATGCCTACCTCGTTTTCCATAAGTTCCGGCTGCTTCCACCGGAAGATGGCGACATCGTCCATCGCCTGCTGTTGTTCCTGCAGCATGTCGCGACGATACGCTTCCTTTTGTTTCTCGATCAGTCGTTCGAGCCGTTCGACCTTGGAATGAGCGGACTGATATTTCGACCGGGCAACTTCAAACACCTGCTCCGCTTTCAGGCAGTCGTTCTGAGCTGTCGTCACTCGATCGGACGCTGCCCCCAGATGCTGATGCAGACCCAGAATGACTGTTGACTGGCGGGCCTGCAGCATCGCCCGGTTAACATCTCTGCGAGCGGTTTCCAGTTCGTCGATCGCAACTTCCACCCGCGTTTGTGCAGTCATCCAGGTCGATTTCGCGCGCGCCATCTCCAGCTCTGCCATACGGCTTTGCTGCCGGCAGATCTCATGGACTTTCTGGAGACTGGATCGAAATCGTTTCATCGTGAGTGAACTCAACGAACCAAAAACTCAGGGAACTTCTCACGCAGCTTTTGGCGTCGTCCCTGATGTCTTCAATTTGAACATTGCATCAAGCATCTGCGGGAAAGGGGTCGCCCGTCCGATCTCCTGTTTGAGAAACGCCAGGATCTGCGGCATCAACTGAATGGCTTCATCGATCTGGGGCGAGGCCCCTTTCTGATACATCCCGAGCTGAATCAGGTCAGAAACATCTTCGTATGTCGCGAGAATCTGACGCATCTTCTGGGCCGCCTGCTGATGCTCTTCCGACGTCACTTCCCGGAAGAGTCGGCTCAGGCTGTGAAGCACATCTACAGCGGGATACTGACCACGGGATGCGATCTTGCGGCTCAGGACGATATGGCCATCGAGAATCGACCGGGCTGCATCGGCGATCGGCTCGTCCATGTCATCTCCATCCACCAGCACCGTAATCAGTCCGGTGATCGAGCCGACATCGTCATTGCCGAGCTTCTCCAGCGTCCCCGCCAGTAACGTGTAGACAGAAGGAGGATAGCCACGCGTGCCGGGGGGCTCGCCCCGCAGCAGCCCCAGTTCCCGCTGGGCGAAGGCCAGCCGGGTCAAGCTGTCCAGAAAGAACAGCACATTTGAACCGCGCGACCGGAAATCATCAGCGATCGCCAGAGCACTGCGGACCGCCTGAATTCTCATCAACGGCGTTTCATCAGAGGTCGCCACCACCACAACGCTGCGACGACGTCCTTCTTCACCCAGACAATCTTCCAGAAAAGGGAGCACTTCGCGACCGCGTTCACCCACCAGGCAGATGACGTTCAGGTCGGACGTTGCATGCTTGGCGATTTCCCCCATCAGCGTGCTTTTTCCGACGCCGCTGCCGGCGAAGAGTCCAACCCGCTGTCCCTGACCGATCGTCAGCAGACCGTCAATGACGCGTTGTCCGGTGACCAGCGGCTGTGTGATTCGCTGACGTTGAAGGGCCGAGGGAGTTTCCTGATCGACCGGTTTCCATCGTCGTACGGAGAGAGGACCGGCATTGTCGATCGGCTGTCCCAGCCCATTGAGAACTCTTCCCAGAAGTGAATGACCAACGGGGACCGACACCCGCCGTCCCATGGCGATCACTTCACAGCCAGGTTTGAGACCGGTGCTGTGATTGAAGCTCATGATCTGCGACTGTTCATCCTGAACTCCGACGACTTCAGCCAGCAGCCGTTCATCATCAGCGGTACGAACTTCACAGATTTCTCCGATCGCGGCCGGAACGCGGGCGGTCAGCATCTCCTGCACGCTACGCAGTCTCCCTGCGGTCCGGAAAACGTCGCAGCGACTGGCCTTCGACTTGAGAGCGGCGACGTTCAATCTGAGTGTCATCCAATTCCTCCATCCAGTGACGACGAATTTCCGAAAGCCGCAGGCTGATGTCCGAAACCTGCATCCGCCCCGCATCGTTTTCCACCCGGCAGCCACCGCGGGCCACTCCGGGATCGGCTCGTAAGGAGACCTGATCAGCACGCCAGGGTGCCGGCTGCTGTGCCAGTCGCCGTTGCAGAAGTTCCAGATCTTTGGGGTGCAGTGAAACGACAGGAGCGGAGTCGATCCCCATGGCAGAAATGGCCTGCTCCACGAGCTTCTCGACTCCAAACTGATCCTGAGAAATCGCCTCGAAGACCAGATGCGAGGCGACGGAGATGGCCAGCTCCAGAGCGACCTGCTGCAGTTCGCCCAGGGACTGCTGGCGTCGCTGATCAAGGACGTCGAGGCTCGCGGCGATCGACTCGAGCAACGGACGGATGTCCGGTGGAGGAGGCGGGGCCGTTGTGACCGGCTGCCCTGACTCATTGGGGAAACTGGCTGCGACGGGGGCGGGCACAGGGCGCTGCGGCGCCGGGGGGGCAGGTCGCTCGATCGAATTTGTGCAACCTCGTAATCGAACATCGACGGGGATGTCCGACCAGAAGATTTGCTGACGGTGCATAATTGCGTCCTTGCCATTAATCCGCTTCCTGCTCCGATTCCGCGATTGCCTGAACCATGAGCTGACGCGAAGCCTGCAGCTGCGAACCGGAAACGTTGCGACGGAAGGACAGTTCTTCCTGCAATGCCGTCCGTGCCCGCTTGGAGAGGTTGTTCATAATCCTGTCCACCAGTCTCTCGTCCGCTGCGAACAGAGCCGTTGAGAGCGTCGAGGAATCGACCCGTGAGAGAACTTTCTGAATCTGGGCGTCCTCCAGATTCAAAAGGTCGTCGAACTGATACAGAGCCTGATTGATCAGAGCTGCCTGGGCGGGATCCTGTGCTTCCAGGGTTTTCAGGATTTGACGTCGTTTGCTTTTCTCGGTCGCGCGGAGCACATCCACCATGCGCTGGACATTGTCGTCATTCTTGCGAGGCTCTGCCGGGAGCGAGATCGCCCGTTCCACAATCGTGCTGGCGATCCTGCGCAGAATGATCTCCGGAGCGCGCGGGTCACGGCTCATTTCCCGGACGACGTTTTCCCTCTTCTCTTCCGGAAGCAGCCCCAGGATCTGGGCCACGCGTTTGGGAGAAACCACTTTTAACAGCAGGGCGACCGTCCGCGGCTGTTCGGATTCAAGGGCTCCGGACAGCTGGTACATGTTCATCTTTTCCAGATCGACCAGCGCGTCTCCGGAAAGAGTATAGACCGGCTGCGTCGACTGCTCGTCGCCCACCCCTTCGGAATCTTCAGGATCGTCTCCCTGATGCAGTTTGAGGCCGCCGGCTGGCGTCGCGAGAGCGAAACTGAAAAAGCGTTCAAACTCGTCAATCACCTGTGTCTGCTTGCGCAATGGAGGGGGCGAGGCAGAGACATCCTTCAGACGGTTCCGCAACAGCGAAGTGGTCTGCGGGTCAAGACATGCCAGCACCTGCTCGGCCGCTTCAGGTCCGAGGACGTGCAGTAATGTCAGAACGCGTTCTTCGCGAGTATTGGTCAGGGCCGCTGCCACTGTTCGAATCCGGGTTGAGTTTTATTTGGCTGTGAGAGTTTGAAGGGAGGATGTTTCGCAGGCTGCCGTCAGGAGGCTCTTCGCTGAGAAGGTCGGACTTCCGCAGGTTCCGCCAGCCAGGACCGGATAACTGTCGCTACTGCTTCGGGATTCTGAATCGCCTGCTGCGAAAGATCTGCGACCTTCAGGACGACCTCGGCAGGCATTGTTTCCTTGCTCTCAGCTTCGACGACGATCGGCTGCATGCGACGGATCACCAGCAGTCCCAGAACGAGCGCCACAATGGCTGCCAGTCCCAGAGAAATGTTGTGCAGCAAGGGAGCGTACTTCTCCCATGTTGTGTTCGTGGTGACCGGGGCAATCAGGTTCAGATTCCCCACCAGCGGAGCCGCAATCACTTCAATCTCATCCTGCCGGGCAGCATCAAAACCGACCGCCTGCTTGATGATCTTTTCAATCTGAGCGGTGGTGACGACTGCATTCGAAGCCTGCCCGTTCTCCCCGGAAGCCCCGTCGGGAAGCTGAACAACCGCAGCGACGGTCAGACGGCTGATCCGCCCGGGGACACGGTGAACCGTATCCTCGATCTTGGCATTCTCATACTGGGTCGTGTTGCTTTGAACTTTGGTGGTCGGGGGGGAACTGCCTACATCGGCTTTGAACGCGAGCTTGTCCATATGGTCCGGCGGCAGTCCAACCGTTCCCTTGGCCTGCTTCGTCCCGCCGATGGACGATTCGGAGTGAACGGTCTCCGACACTTTCACCTTGGCATCGGGATCGTACTTGATCTCTTTGGTCTGCGTATCAGTAAAGTCAATATCAGCCGTCACACGCACCACAGCATGGCCAGGGCCCAGCATCTGCGTGAGGATCGCTTCTGCCTTGGAAGAGAGATCTGACTCAACCCGGCTGCGATAGCTGAGCTGGCCGGTGACGTCCGCTTCCATTCCGGTCGAGGCCGAGAGCAGGCGGCCACTGGTATCGAGGACGGAGACATTTTCCGGGTCCAGGTTTTCGACACTGTGAGCCACCAGCGAAACGATCGAACGTGCATCCGTCGCAGAGAACAGCGCGTTCGGCTGCAGGTCGAGAATCACGCTTGCTTTGGCAGGGGCACGGTTCCGAATGAACGGACTCGATTCACCGGGGGTCAGGTGCACAGTCGCACCTCGCACACTTCCCAGCTGCATGATCGAACGGGAGAGACGGGTTTCCAGCTGACGCGTCATCCGGGCCTGATACAGAGTCGGGTCGGACCAGATCCCCTCGCTGATCTCGGGAGTCTCCTGCGTCGTCGTTGTCAGAACATCTTTGAGCGCCAGTCGGGTTCTGCTCAGAGAACTCTTCGGAACGCTGACCGAAGAACCGGCGTAATTCAGCTTGTAGCTGATGTTCTCACTCTCGAGCACGCTGACGACTTCCGCAGCCTGTTGCGGGCTCATCCGATCCGAAACGACGACATATTCCGGCGTGGTCGCCCAGAAGCCGACACCGCAGATTGTCGTGACAGACACCACCAGCGCAGCGACCATGCCGGCTCTCTGGCCCGCATTCCAGCGGCCCCAGAGCGCCTGCAGCTGAGTCGTCAAATTGTTCAAAACGTCCATGACATCTGCCTAGAACAGCGGGCTGCCGAAGATTCACACCTGCATCCGCATCACATCCTGATAGGCGGCAATCAGTTTATCCCTGACTTCCATCACGAGTCGAAACGCCACATCCGCCTTTGCGACGTTGATGGCCACATCATGGATGTTTTCCACTTCCCCGGTGAGAAGCTTGTTCATGTCCTGTGTGACCACCTGCTGCGACTGATCCACTTCCGAGAGCATCTGCGACATCAATTGCGAAAATGATGTCCCTCCCGCGGGCCGCGCAGCAGCATGTCCTGCCTCAACTTTGAGTGCAGGACCGCCGTTGACCGGAGATGTTGCCGAGTGGATCTGCATCAGCCTGTCGCCCTCATCAGGGACAGGGCCTGTTCAGCCATCTGTCGAAACGTCTGCAGCGATTTCAAATTGGCTTCATAGGCCCGGTTGGCCGTCATCAGATCGATCATTTCGGTCGGCAGGGCCACGTTCGGCATTTCGACAAAGCCTTCCGCGTCTGCATCCGGATGCCCGGGCATGTGCACCCGTGGGAGCGGGGTGCTGTCCGGCTGCACTCCCACGACCTGCACACCGTTCATGGCGGCAATGGTCTGTGGAGCGGACTGACCCCCGCCAGCTGCGGTTTCGTCCATCACCGCAGCGAAGACCACCTGCTGACGCCGATACGCCCCGCCGGCTGCGGAGCTGGTCGAATGCGCGTTCGCAATATTGTTGGCAGCCACTTCCATGCGGAGCCGTTCTGCCGTGAGTCCGGAGCCCGCGATGGATGTTGCGGAGAAAAGATTTCCCATCCCCATTGAATGCCCCCAGTCAGCCGCTTACCTGTGAATCAATTTCCTGAAACAAGTCGCACGTCCCGAAGCCGTCAGCTGGTCGCTCGTCGCATCAGATCAAACTGGCTCGACATAATCTGTGAGTAGGTCTGAAAGAGCATGGCGTTGCGGTTGAGCTGTCCAATTTCCCGGTCGATATCGACGTTGTTGCCGTCGGAACGTTCGTTCAGTCCCTTTTCCTGGACGACAACGGGACGGGGAACGTCCGTCGCCCCCTTGTCTCCCCCTTTCAGATGCGCTGCCAGCAGATCTTCAAACTGAACATCCAGGCGGTGGTATCCCGGGGTGTTGACGTTGGCGAGGTTCTGGCTGATGACGCCATGCCTGAGCTGAGCCGCTCCCATAAGCTGGCTCAAGTGGTCAATCTGCGGTGGGAGTGGAAACATGAGAGTTCTTTCACGCCGACACGGATGTCTGGTTAAAACATGGCGCCTCTTCCTCCCAATCGGCATAACCGGACTGAAATCTTTCTGGAAAAGAATCTTTCTTTTTCGAAAGCGGGACGACCTGCACCGAATTCCCCTTCCTGCCCGGCACAAATAACCGCATCGCGACTATTCATCGCAGACATCGCAATCTCTCCAAATGGTTTCCCGCGCATTCCCCCCTCGAGACGTGTGGGCTTTTCACCACATTGTGAGCAAAAAATCATCATCCCCCTTCGATTGGAGATATGGATAAGCAGGAGAATTTAGAGATACGAGGCGACCCCGCGGACTTACGAGGGGACTGCGGAGTCGCATCGGAAATGACCAGTGAAATCGACTTGCCCGGATCGCTGATGAGAACAGGCGACGTGGTCCGCTGATATTTCAGCCCGCGTCGGACCCGCCTCAAACACGCGATCGATGATTTATTTTTCGCGGCAGTTGAACGATTGATTCAGTTTGCCAGTCGCGTCCCCGCCGCGAACAGATGGTTATTAAGACTTTGGAAAATCGCATGGACAGCCAGCTTCAGAGACTTTCACATTTACCGTCGCTTCCGACAGTCGCGGTTCAGCTTTTAAAAATGTTCGCGGACCCCGAAGTCAGCATCTCTGATGTCGTGTACGTTCTGCAGACTGACCCCGCCCTGTCCGGAAAGATTCTCAAGGCCGCCAACACCTCCCAGTTCGGGATGAAACGTCCTGTCAGCGATCTCCAGCGGGCAGTGGTGCTGCTGGGAAAGAAGTCCGTGATGGCGCTGGCGCTGGGCTTTTCGCTCGCTGAAGCCAGCATGTCCACCGGACCGCATGCGAATCTGTACTCCGACTTCTGGTTTCAGTCGCTGGTCCGCGGCTGCGCAGCTTCCCTGATCGCAGAAAACTACTCCAAGGTGGATGCCGGAGAAGCATTCACGATCGGTCTACTCGCCCGGATCGGTCGTCTGGCGATGTTGAACTGCGACCGCGATCGATTTGTCGCGTGTATTCAGAAAGCACAGGAAACCGGGGAGTCGCTGGATCTGCTGGAAGAGCAGTCGGCCAGCATTACCTCCATGCAGGTGACAATGCATCTGCTGCGGGAATGGAAGCTTCCCCCCCATTGTGTCGAAGCCGTCGGCCAGATGAATGTCTCGCTGGAGGAAGCCTGCGAAAACCGTCTTTCTGACGCACTGACTTTGACAGACGTCCTCCGGATTTCCGCAGCCTTCGCGGAGTTCTTCAGCGGTGAAAACCGGGGACTCGCCATCGCCAAGATCTATGAACTTTGCTGTACCCTGCTTGGTGAAACCGAGGAAGAGGTGAACCAGCTCGTCGATAAAGTCCGCGAAGAACTCGACCACCACAGCGACCTGTTCAGTGTCGACATGTCGAAGGTCGGTTCTCCCATGGAACTGCTTTCACAGGCAATGGGACAGCTCTCCATCCTGGCGGCCAATGCCTCCATGAACCGTGACGACGTCCCCCCCACATCGTCTTCCACCGAAATGCAGGAAGAGAATGGCCGACTCCGCAAACGAGTGCTGGAGCTGACTCAGTCTTCCATCACCGACGGACTTACCACCCTGTACAACCGCACCTACCTGACGCAGCACCTGCAGGAGCGAATCTCCAAAAGTGCTGAGCATCCGACCCAGCTGGGAGTCATTTTCGTGGATGTTGACCACTTCAAGAAGGTCAACGACACCCACGGGCATCTGGTCGGCGATGAAGCATTGCGAGTCGTCGCCCGGCTCCTGAAGGATGCTGTGCGGGAAACCGACATTGTCGCCCGTTATGGTGGTGAAGAATTCGTGATTGTGATGTCCGTTGCGGATGCTGCCGGCCTGTCACGACTGGCGGAACGCATCCGTGCGACCATCGAGGCCCAGACCATCGTCTGCGGGACCGTCCGGCTTCGCATCACAGCCAGCTTTGGCGGGTGCCTCGCCACTCCCAATGGATACTGTCCGGAGTTGGCAGGACGTATCCTCGAATCGGCCGATGCCGCCATGTACGCATCCAAGCGGAACGGGCGAAACCGCGTTACCATCGTGCCCGATCCTGTCACCATCGATTCCGTTGATCGCAAGCTGCAGCATGCGTGACCCACTCATACTCTGACAAAGACAACAGCAATAACCCTCGAACATCCTGATTTCCAAAGACTGACTTTTCCTGCAAACCACACACGATCCCGGCTGGCCGGGGAACGACGTTGACCGCCGACTGTCATGGCATCCATCACTCCACATGATCAACAACTGCTCGCCTGTCTGGCCGAGCTCGAATGGGACGGGGAATCGCAGCTGCCGATTCCACCTCAGTCGGTGATCGACTTTTCCGCGCGGGCGCGACAGCCGGACATCACCGTCCGAGCCCTCGCTGCGGTTGTGGAATGTGAGCCTGCACTGACTGCGGAACTCCTGCGCAACGTGAACTCCTGCGTTCGCGGTCTGCGACACAAAGTCGATTCCGTCGCCCAGGCCATTGCCCTGCTCGGAATCCCCACCAGCAATACCATTCTGCTAACGAGTGCTCTGTCCAATGCGGTTGAGCGAATCGATTCTCCACTCCTCTCGCCGGCAGACTTTCGCCGCGAAACCGTGGAACGGGCGATCTTCTCCCGTGAAGTCGCCCGTCAGATGGGACTGGACCAGACCGTCGCCTACACCGCTGCGATGCTGCAGGACATTCTCCTCCCTCTGCTGACGGCGCGGCACCAGATCGACTATCACGAGTATCTGCATCAGTCCGAACACGAATCGCTGGTCAGCTTTGAGCGGGAGCGATTCGGATGGACGCATCCCGAGATCACCGCAAAAACTCTGTTGAAGTGGGGCTTCTCCGAAACGCTGGCCCTGGCGGTTCTCAAACATCACGACTCCCCTGAACAACTGCTGGTCGGCAGCACCGAAGTCCCGATGTCGTTCCCCGTGGGCTGTTCCGCTTTGCTGATGGACATGATGCGTCAGTCGCCGGATGGCGTGACCCGCCTGATCGACCTGCATGCCATCGACCGACGCTTTCACGTCATGGACGTTGCCCTGTCCGTCGACGAATCGGTGAAAGAACTCAGCACGTCTCTGCACAATCCGGTTTCCCTGGTGCATCGGCTGCAGAATGCCATGCTGGACCAGCTGGAACATCGCCGTCGCCAGACCGTCTCTCCCGGACGGCAGTTCGGCAACTATGTGCTCGAAGAGAAACTCAAAGAAAGCAGCATGGGAGCCATCTTCCGCGCCCGGCACATTCGGCTCAGAAGACCAGCTGCGGTCAAGATCCTGCGAGCTGAACGCACGAACCGGGAGTCCATCGCGCAGTTCGAACAGGAAGTTCAACTCACGTCCAGACTCCGTCACCCGAACACGGTTTCCATCTTCGACTACGGCCACACTCCCGATGACCTGTTCTATTACGCGATGGAACTTGTCGAAGGACTGACACTTGCCGATCTGGTGAAATTCAGCGGACGAGTGCCGGACGGACGGGTCCTGTCCATTCTGCAGCAGACCTGCGGCTCACTCGCTGAAGCACACGAATTGAACCTTGTGCACCGGGACATCAAGCCCGAGAACATCATGATCTCGCAGCGGTCCAACCGCCCGGATCATGTGACGGTACTCGACTTCGGACTGGTCACGACCGTCAATCCCGAAAGCGGCTCGCTGACCGATTCGACCCGAGGAGTGATTGGAACTCCGTTGTACATGTCGCCGGAAGCGGCACAGGGGCGCGAGAACATCTGCCCCCGCAGCGACCTGTATTCCATTGCCGCGGTCGGATACTACCTGCTCACCGGGACACCGCTGTTCACCGGCCGGACTGTCCTCGACGTTCTGCATCAGCACATGCGGTCCACTCCACTCACGCCGACAGAACGCTGCGATGCCGGCGTCTGCCCGGAGCTGGAAAAACTCCTCATGAAATGCCTGCAGAAGAATCCCGAAGACCGCCTCCCTTCCGCACTCGCACTCTCGGAAGCCCTGTCACGCTGCGTTCCGATGACCCCCTGGACACCTGAAGACGCTCGAGAATGGTGGCGGGACTATCAGGATCATCAGCGAGAGCAGAACGAGACGAGCCCCGGCGAAGAGGACCTGTTTGCTTCCACCCTGGTCTCAACGAACCTCGGTGCTCTCTCCCAGCTGGACCAGACCGTCATCGCTCAGGAATGATTCGATCGCTTCCGGGCTGTCAATCACGATTGAAGCTGACAGTCTCGCATCAAAGCAGGACACCAATGGCAATTCCGGCGAGCATGACAGCGGTGGCACTGGCGAGCTGCCACATGCGGCCCAGTTCCGGAGTCTCTTCGTCCGACAGGGCCGCACGACTTCCGATCCATTTCAGGATTGAGCTGGGAATCTTCATTGTCAGATTGCCGACCACGATCCACTCCAGAAAACGGGAGATCTGCGAAGCTGCGCGGATCGGCAGGAGCAGACAGATGTTGATCATCCCTGGCACATAGAACTCGGATCGAGCCAGACGGCGCACGCTTTCCCAGCGATCCCCCGATGGCCCGGCCTGATACCCCGGTTCCCGCCACGTCCGCGACACAACAAGCCCGATCAACATCAGAATCCCCGCCACATCCGGGCGGACAAGACTCAGCGAAGGACTCAGGTTCAGCCAGTACGGTCCCAGGATGGCACCCGCGACGATCACCACTGTCAGCATGGCCCACACCAGCCACCCCGCTGCACTGATTCCCGTGGAAGGAACGCTGAGAGTCGGTTCATCGACGCTCTGTTCATTCAGCTGTGTCTCACGGAAGAGGACGATCGCAATGAGAAGTTGGCTGAACATCGCTCCCGCGAGCAGAAGCGACTTGCTCAATGGGGGCATTTCGGCGTGATTCCAGACATTGGAGAATGTCTCCTCCTGCCCCAGAATTCCGACGCAGAGCAAGACGACACAGGCCGTCAGAATCACGGATGCGACACGGATACTCCCATGTCGGCCTTTCAACTGTCCCAGCCCCAGCGTAATGAACGTCAACAGCCAGATCTGGCAAAGGGTCAACGAAAACCGTTCCCCAGCTGCGGCTGCATTCGCTCCCAATCCGAGCCAGATCAGTCCCAGTTGTGCAGAGGCGATATGCACCATCCGGGCGGGGCCTCGCGCGCCTCCCCAGGCCATGAGACTCAGGATGAATGCTGAAAGGCCGCCAGCCCCAGTGAGCAGAAGAAGCGTGGCATCGAACGAAAGGAGCAACGGAAACCAGCGATGCAGCAGAATCATCGCCGGTCCGAATCCAAACGCAATGACCCAGGCGGCGTCGCGGTAATTCCTCGCTGCCGGAGCAGTCCAACTGAGCAATGGGTACATCCCGCAGCGAAGCAGAATTGACCCCACCATCAGGGACAGAGCCGAGTCACATAACGCAGTCCCACCCGCGGTCAGTTGATTCAAGATTGTCGGATCGCCAATCCGGTGCAGTTCGGTCGTCGGCAGCACCATTCCCAGCGAAGCCAGTCCCAGCAGCCAGAGCAGATCTGCGATAGTGAACCAGATCAGGCATCCGGCAGCGGAGCGGGTCCGCTCGCTGTCCGTGGTTTCCCGTCCCAGCACCAGAGCGAGCATCCAACCGGAAAAGCTGATTGCTCCCAACTGAACCCAGGCATTCTGCGAAATGGCAACAACCTGCACCGCTGCGACCAGGAGGAGTCCTCCCCAGGCTTCGCGACGTTTCGCTTCGGGAAACGTTCCGGGAGCCTGCGGCCAGTTCAGAATGGAGAGGAGAAAAACAACGGATGCCGGAAGCCAGCAGACCGCCAGGCTGTCGTTGAACTGCAAACCACTCAACATGATGAAAGTGCTGGCCGGAGAACTTCCTGTCGCCCCCCAGAAGCCAACCAGGACAGCCGCTGAAAGCAACGTTCCCCACAGCACTCCGCGGTGAAACGTTCGGCGAAACGTGACGTCCCACAGCAGGATGAGTGCGGCTGCGAGGAGGCAGGTGAGCGGAAATGCGAGTGAAGTCAGCTCGGCAGAGTGCAGCAGATTCATTGTGCCCTTCCTTGCGGCGACTAACTATAAGTCACAACACTGCAAACGTTTAAGAATGTAAAAGACTGTTCGGAATAATCAGAAATTGCCAGCCCCAGAGGATCTGTTATCATAAATTTCCGAACAAAATTGAAATCTCGCTGCTGCAAGGTTCGCGGAAAATCTGTATTATTCTTCCCCCCAGAGGTCCATTTTCGCTCCGCAGCTCGGGAGCCCATGCGACGCGAGGGAAACCGCGTCAGCACGTTGAGTACCACCTTCATCCCTGAAAAAGCTGATGGAAGTGGTGCGTTTGGACCCTGCAAGGGACTGCCTTCTTCACACTGGATTCGCATTCATGCGTCGTCAAAACATTCGAAACATCGCTATCATTGCACACGTTGACCACGGCAAAACCACGCTGGTGGACGCCCTCCTGCGGCAGAGCGGTCAGTTCCGCGATACCCAGCTGCAGGGCGATTGCATTCTGGACTCCAACGATCTGGAACGCGAGCGAGGAATCACGATTCTCGCGAAGAACATCGCGGTGGAATACAAAGGGGTCAAGATCAACATCATCGACACCCCGGGCCACTCCGATTTCGGCGGGGAAGTCGAACGCGTTCTGAAGATGGCCGACGGAGCTCTCATCCTCGTTGACGCCTTTGAAGGCCCCAAGCCGCAGACCCGCTTCGTGCTCAGCAAGGCACTCGAAGTCGGCCTCAAGCCGATTATCGTCGTCAACAAGATCGACCGCCCGGACTGCCGCCCGGAAGACGTGATCCTGGAAACGGTCCACCTGATCGAAGAACTCGGACACGAAGACTCTCTCGAGATCCCCTACATCTTCGCCAGCGGTCGCTCGGGATATGCCTCCCACGACCCGACGGCGCGTTCCGGGGATATCCTCCCGCTTCTGGACATGGTGCTGGAACACATCCCGGGACCGATTGCGAACGTCGAAGCCCCGTTCCAGATGATGACCACATCGCTGACATGGTCGAACTATGTCGGTCGAATTGTGATTGGCCGAATCAACAACGGCCGGATTCGTCCGGGAACCAAAGTCGCCATCATGAAGGCCGACGGTTCGACCAAGACCGCGACCGTGGAAACAGTGGAACTGTTCGACAAACTTGGAAAAGTCACTGCCGAGATGGCTGAAGCGGGGGACATCGTCGCCCTCACCGGCCTGGGCGATGCCGAGATCGGAGATACTCTCGCCGATCCCGCCAATCCGGTTGCCCTGCCCCGTATCACCGTGGACGAACCGACCCTCTCCATGGTCTTCACCATCAATTCGTCTCCGCTCACCGGTCGCAGCGGCGGCAAGTTCCTGACCAGTCGCCACCTGCGTGAGCGTCTGCAGCGTGAATTGCAGTCCAACGTCGCCTTGCGGGTCGAAGATGGAGATTCGAAAGAGACCTTCCGCGTCTCCGGCCGCGGGCTGCTGCATCTGTCGATTCTGATCGAGACCATGCGTCGTGAAGGGTTCGAAATCTCCGTCGGCAAGCCGGAAGTGATCCGCAAAGAGATCGATGGCAAGTGGCACGAGCCGTTCGAAATCCTGGAAGTGGACGTTCCCAGCACCGACGTCGGAACCGTGATTGAAGTGGTCGCTGGCCGGAAGGGACAGATGACCGACCTGACCGGCGGTGTCGGAACCCATTCACATATCGTCTTCAATATCCCGGCTCGCGGATTGATCGGACTGCGAACCCGGTTGCTCAACGCGACCAAGGGAGAAGCCATCATCCATCACCGCTTCGACGGATACAAACTGATGGAAGGGGACATCCCCCGCCGCAAGAACGGTGTTCTGATCTCTCAGGACGACGGCAAAGTCACCGCCTACGCCCTGTGGAAACTGCAGGAACGTTCGGAACTGTTCGTTGCTCCGGGAACGGATGTGTACGAGGGCATGGTCGTCGGCGAGAACTCCCGCGACAACGACCTTGTCGTCAATCCCGTTCGTGAAAAGAAACTCACGAACATGCGTGCTTCAGGCTCCGATGAAAACATCATGCTCGCCCCTCCTCGCGACATGTCGCTGGAGATGGCCCTTGAGTACATCGAAGCGGACGAGTACGTGGAAGTGACCCCGGAA
Source organism: Planctomicrobium stercoris (assembly GCF_051465655.1). NCBI lineage: Bacteria > Pseudomonadati > Planctomycetota > Planctomycetia > Planctomycetales > Planctomycetaceae > Planctomicrobium > Planctomicrobium stercoris. The sequence goes on from NZ_CP195791.1 coordinate 5,553,826, forward strand.
GCCATCCGCCTGCGGAAAATCTGGCTGAAGGAAACCGACCGCAAGCGCAGCCACCGTGTGGCGACTGCGTGAGCCGGCCCAGCAACCGTGAAAACCACGACGACACGCCTCCCCAGAGGCGTGTCGTTTTTTCATTGGGACGCTGCACCAGCAATACACCCGGAGTGGTGAGTCAGGGTCCAGAGATCCTTGAAACGCTCAGCCGGAAATCTGCTCTGGACTCTCTGCTCTTCGCTCCGGACTTCCTCAGTTTCAGAAGGCAGTCTCCAGCGAGTGTCATCCAGCTGCATTCCCCATTTCTCCCGCAGGGTCTAAACTGGTCCCTGCATGAACGAAACGACACAACCATCTCTGGAGGAACTGTCCCATCGCGTTGAACAGACAATGCTGACGGACCGCCTGCAGCTGCGCAACGCACTCTCCACAATCCGGCATCTCCGGCAACAGGGAAAACCGTTTGACCGGAAGCTGGCCCGGCTGCTGTCCGAGCTGGAACCGTCTGAGAAGCGGTTCCGCACCCGCTGCGAGAAGCTGCCGAAGATCGACTACGACAATCAGCTGCCGATCTTCGAAAAGAAACAGGAGATCATCGACGCCCTGTCACAGCATCAGGTGATCGTCGTCTGCGGCGAGACCGGTTCGGGAAAGTCGACACAGCTGCCGAAGATCTGCCTGGAAGCGGGACGCGGGATTGCCGGGATGATCGGGCACACGCAGCCACGTCGAATCGCTGCCAGAAGCGTGGCGGACCGCGTGGCAGAAGAACTGGGATCCCGGGTCGGCGAAGCGGTCGCTTTCAAGATCCGCTTCACAGATACCACGTCGCCCCGCACCTACATCAAGCTGATGACCGACGGCATTCTGCTGGCCGAAACTCAATCAGACCGATTTCTCAATCTGTATGACACGATCATCATCGATGAAGCCCATGAACGCTCGCTGAACATCGATTTTCTGCTGGGATACATCAAGCGGATCCTGCCCAGCCGTCCCGAGCTGCGGGTGATCATCACCTCCGCCACCATCGACGCCCAGCGATTCGCACAGTTCTTCGGCAAGGAAGCGGCCCCTGCACCAATCATTGAAGTCTCCGGACGAACATACCCGGTCGAGATCCGCTATCGACCACCGGTCGAAGATGAAGGCGAGATCGACTGGCAACGCGCCACTGCCGATGCCTGCGAAGATCTGATTCTCGAAGGGCCGGGAGACATTCTCGTTTTCATGCCGACCGAGCGGGATATCCGTGAAACCGCCCGCGTGCTGCAGGGGCGAAAGTTCGGCGGAATCGGAAATCAGGTCGAGATTCTCCCGCTGTTCGGGCGTCTTTCTGAAAAGGAACAGCACCGCGTATTCGAATCGCATCCGGGTCGAAGAATCGTCATTGCGACGAATGTGGCAGAATCATCACTGACGGTCCCCGGCATTGTGTATGTCGTCGATCCCGGAACCGCCCGCATCAGTCGATTCTCCACAGCCTCCCAGGTTCAGCGACTTCCGGTCGAACCCATTTCACAGGCATCTGCGAATCAGCGGGCCGGACGATGCGGCCGTGTCGCGCCCGGGATCTGTGTGCGACTGTATTCGCCCGAAGACTTCGCAGGTCGGGACGCGTATACGCCACCGGAGATTCAACGTACCAATCTGGCCTCCGTTCTCCTGCAGATGAAGGCGCTCCACCTCGGACGGATTGAAGACTTTCCGTTTCTGGAGCCCCCCAGTTCGGGAGCTGTCCGATCCGGATTGAAGACGCTGTTCGAACTGCATGCCATTGACGATCAGGAAGAACTGACGTCCATCGGCAAAGCAATGTCGAAACTTCCTGTCGACCCTCGCATCGGTCGGATGATCCTGGCAGCAGCAGACGAACACTGCCTGGAAGAGCTGCTGATCATTGCCTCGGCACTGGAGCAGCGTGACCCTCGTGACCGTCCGCTGGACAAGCAGCAGGCGGCCGACGCCGCCCATCAGAAATTCAAGCACGAGCGTTCGGACTTCCTCTCGCTATTGAAGCTCTGGGACTTCTACACCGACCTGGAAGAGAAGCTTTCCGGAAGCAAGCTGCGAAAGGCCTGCCTGCAGAATTTTCTTTCGTACAACCGGATGAGGGAGTGGAAGGAACTGCATCGACAGCTGCGCGAGATCGCGATCGATCACGGCATCAAGCCGACCGAACGGCGGAATCAGGAAGATTCTATCCATCGCGCGATTCTCGCCGGCGTACTGGCGAATATCGCCCTGCGCAGCGAGACCCATGAATACACAGGATCCGGTGGCCAGAAGCTGTTTCTCTGGCCGGGGTCCGTTGCATTCGCTGGCAAGCCGAAATGGATCATGGCCGGCGAACTCGTGGAGACAACACGACGATTCGCCCGCATGGTCGCCCCCATTCAGCCGCAGTGGATTGAACGGCTGGCTGACCATCTCGTCAAAAAAACCTACAGCGAACCGCACTGGGATTCGAAGAGTGCCTCGGTCAAGGCATTTGAAAAAGTGCTGCTGTTCGGGCTGCCGGTCGTCCCCCGTCGTGAATGCCGGTACGGCCACATCGACCCCAAGGTCAGCCGGGAGATGTTTATTCAGCATGCACTGGTCGAAGGGGACTTTCAGACGACAGGAGAGTTCTTCAAGCACAATGCTCAGCTGAAAGCGGAGATGTCCGAGTGGCAGGCGAAGCTGCGACAGGGATCGCACTTTGTCGGAGAAGAGACAGAGTACGATTTCTACGATCAGCGTATTCCCGCCGACGTCTTCGACGGTCCAACGTTTGAGAAGTGGCGGAAGCAGACGGAAGCTCATCATCCCAAGCTTCTGTGGATGACACGTGAAGATCTGATGGTGGATGACGATGCTGCTCCCCGTCAGGCAGCGTTTCCGGATCAGCTGAAGATCGGGACCATGCAGATTCCGGTGGAATATCATCTTGAGCCGGGTGCTGCCGACGACGGCGTCACGCTGCTGGTCCCGCCCGAGGGATTGAATCAGCTTTCCACGGAGAATCTCAGCTGGCTCGTCCCGGGACTGCTCGAAGAGAAGATTGCTGCACTCATCAAGACGCTTCCAAAGAACCTGCGGACGTTGTTCGTCCCGGTCCCGGAGACCGCTGCCGATCTCGCCAAAGAGCTGGAATACGGAAAAGGGGATTTGCTCTCGAAGTTGTCCGAGGCACTTCGAAAGCGATCCGGAGAGTATGTCCCGGTCGAAGCATTTGAACCCGCCAGGCTGCCTGAACACCTGAAGTTCAACATTAAGGTCGTCAATCAGAAAGGGGAGACTCTCGCATCGGGACGGAGTCTGCCAGAACTGAAGTCGCAAAACAATCAGCAGCAGTCCCAGGCGATTCAGCAGATCACCGATCAGAAGTGGCAGCGGGACAACATCACTGCATGGAACTTCGGTGATCTCCCTGAGCAGATCCAGCTGGTGCGAAACGGAGTGACCGTCGTTGCGTTCCCCATGCTGGTTCTTGGCGAAAAGGGAATCTCCTTACGACTGGCCGATACGCGCCTGACCGCAGCCGCTTCAACCCGCCGGGCACTCGTGAAGATGTTTCTGCTCAGCGACGAAAAGAAGCTCGCCGAACAGGTCAAGAACCTGCCGAAGATCGATCAACTCAGCGTACTGGCCCTCGCACTCGAAGACGGAAAACAGTTTCGACAGCACCTCGCCTGGCGACTCGCGGAAGCGGCGTTGTTCCGAACAGAATCCATCCCCAAGTCTGAGGTGGAGTGGAATGTCCGTCTCAAGCAGGCACGCGGCTTGATTTCCATTGCAGCTCAGGATCTGCAGGCGGTTCTCGGTCCACTGTTCGCCGAACTGTCATCGGTGCGGCGGCTCGTCGAGAAGAAGCATCCCCCGGCGCTGGCCCCGCTGATTCAGGACCTGAAACAGCAATATGCCGAGCTCACGTTCTCCGGCTTTCTGGCAGAGGTTCCTCTCACATGGCTGCAGCATTACCCCCGGTATCTGCAGGCAATGACGCATCGATTCGAGAAAGCGACAGCGGGTGGCTTTCAGAAGGATCGAAAACTTCAGGAGCAGATCGCTCCGCACTGGAGACGTTCGCTGCATGCCCGCGAACAACTGGGGGTGAGCTGGCTGTCACACCAACAGCTGGTCCTCTATCGATTCCTGATTGAAGAGTTTCGAGTCTCACTGTTCGCCCAGCAGTTGCGAACGGCAGTCAGTGTTTCAGAAAAACGGCTGAACGAGCTGTGGAAGGAACTGGCCTGAGCGAAGCGTTTCAGGCTGCAGCATTCCGGAAAGTGAATGGAATGATTTTCAGTTGGTTCAAGTCGCGGCGCCGTGCCAGAATTCTGACAGAACCGTTCCCGGCAGCCTGGGATGAAATTCTGCAGCGTTCCATTCCTCAGGTTGCGGTGTTATCTCCCGAGCAACAGACGAAGCTGCGCCGACTCACACAGATCTTCGTGGCAGAGAAGAACTGGGAAGGAATCAACGGTCTTGAACTGACCGAAGAGATGAAGGTGACGATCGCGGCCATGGCCTGACTGCTGGTCGTGGGGTTCCGGGAAGACGAACACTTTGACCACGTGCTTTCCGTGCTCGTCTATCCGGACAGCTACGTCATGAAGAATACTCAGGCTCTCGGGACGACAGGTGTGCTCGAAGGGGAACAGGCCCGCGTCGGCGAAGCCCATTATCGCGGCCCCGTCATCCTCGCCTGGGCCGACATTGAGTTGACCGCTCGCAATGAAACGTTCGGGCGCAATGTCGTCCTCCACGAGTTCGCCCACCAGCTGGACATGCTGAACGGACGAGTCGCTGACGGGGAACCAATTCTTGGGTCAGTGGAGAAACTCAACCGGTGGAATGCCGTGATGCAGTCCACGTTCGATCAACTTACCACAGCCTGCCGAACCGGACAACGAACTCTCATCGACTGCTATGGAGCCACCAATCGGGCCGAGTTTTTTGCCGTCGTCACCGAACTGTTTTTCGAAGGCCCGACCCCGCTGCGACACTGGCATCCGGAAGTTTATCAGCAGTTCTGTGAGTATTATCAGCTGGACCCCGCACGCTGGGGAACGTAACACCTATTCCCAGTTGACGAGTGTCGTCAGTGCATATTCCAGCGGCCCATATTGAAAGACCATCGTGCCAAAGACGGCTGCATGCTGGCCGTCAGGGCGCTGAAACTGCCCGGTATATGATCCCGAGTCTGCACTCAGATTCTTTGCAGTCCATTTGGAATCCCGAAAATCCTGACTGGATGAAGTGCAGCTCCAGAGCAGAGCTTTCTTCGGCTCCTGAGGACAGGTCATGGAGACTCCCAGCGTGCCGTTCTCTTTGGTGAGCGTCCACTTCAATTCCGGCAGCGTCTTCCCCTCAACCACATGATGAAAGAATGCTGCCAGTGTCTGTAAACCCAGATCACGACCATCCGCGCCGTCATCCAGATTGTGCCCGGCGTTCGGGATTCTCAACTGACTTGTCGAACCCGAAAGTTCCGACCAGTACAGGCTCATGGCATCGACTGCCCAATACCGGTCGTTGGCCCCCACGATGAGCAGTTTCGGAATCTTGATCTCCCGGCGGTACGTAAACGGATCCATCATTCTCCACAGTTCACCTTCACGGCCATCGACCGGAATACCGCTTTCGTGAACCAGCCCTTTTCTGGTGTAATCACTGATCTGTTCGCTGTAGAAGCCCCAGGTCTCCTTCTGATGTTTCATCTGCTCGGGGAAGTTCAGCACGTCGATCACCATGGGAGCGGTCCCGATGATCCGGGAGTCGGCAGCAGCTGCCAGCCAGCTCGTCCAGCCCCGTTTCGAAGCTCCTGTAATCACAAATGAACTGACGGGCTGATCCAGCTGTTCCTTTGAAAATGCCTGCAGGGCATCCATGGCCCGCACGGCACTTTTCACCATCGGGAACAGCAATGGCCACGTCGGGTCACCCGTCTGAAGATATTTCAGCCACGTCTCAGAGATCAGGTCGTCTTCCTTGCGTCCCTCCAGCAGAGGCTGATTGGGAACGTGATGCAGCATCGCCACGCGGGCACCACAGTATTTTGCCAGCTGCAGTCCGAGGGGAAACTCCTTCGGGTTCGGTTCTTTTCCGACACTCCCGCCGGTCACAAAGAGCAGCATCTTGTCTGGATGGACCACTTCCGTCGGCTCGTAGACCATCAGGGCATGTTCCCAGACAATCCCCTGCCACTTCTGCGAGACCAGATGCAGTCGATACACATTCCCCAGCGGGGTCGGGATCGTTTCCTTCAGTGTCCAGCTGAACTCCGGATCCGCCTGCTCCATATAACCTTTGAGCTGAGGAGGCGGGCTCTCCGGGACGGTGGCCTTGATCAGCTCCTGGGCAGCCAGCTGGGAAATCAGACAACTCCACGCCAGCAGTAAACCTGAGCACCGACCGAACCGGGAAGCCATTTGTTTTTCCTTCATTCGAACCAGCAAGTTGAGGCCCGTACTGTCACTGACCCCGGGAAGCCCGAGACATTGATGCGAGAGAGACGACATGTGGCCTACCCTGCGAAAGAGTCTTCAGTTTTCAGATTTTCGTCAATAACGCACAACCAACGAAAAAAACAGCCCCGACTCAGCCTGGATGAACCGTGTCATTGTGACCGGCCAACGGAGTGATAGACTCCGGATCTGCGTCGCTTCAGTTCCGAGTTTTCTAAAGGATCTGTTATGAAACACTTCGTCATGGTTCTGTGTGCTGCGTTCATGTTCTCGAGACTTGCGGCTGCTGCCGAACCAATCGGAGAGTTGCGTGCGATCGACTGCCAGGAGGGTCTGGAGTTCGATGTCCCCGCCAAGCCGGGAGACATCTTGCAGTTTTCATTTTCTGGAGGAGTCTATCCCGGAGGGATGATTGACAACGTCAAAGTCACCATCGACGGCAAGTCTGTCGAGAAGCTGGGAGTGGTGTTTGTTCCCGAATTCAGTGAAACCGGGGAACGACTGCTCGGCGGGATCAAGATCTCAGCTTTCTTCGCGGTGAAAGGGAAAGCCCACAGCCTGCTGAAACTGACCCCCACGGGAGAGGACGTGGAACCGAAGACCTACAAAATCAGGATCGTGCCTCAACCCTGAGTGAACGTTCAGCACAAGACAGAAGTCACGAGCCCTTCCGCGGAAACGTCGAGGGGCATTCTTTTTCAAGGGGAGTAGATAATGCCCACTGAAAAGGGGTGAGACTGCAGTGGAATCCGATCTACCTTTAACGACTTTTCCGATCACACCCCCTTCAGCAGATATGCCACCAACGATGGACGCATCACTTGCTGGCACCGCCAAAAGGATGTGTGTTTTCTACAAGTTTCTGCGGTTTTCCATATATTCTCGACATACATTTTTGGAGAACGAATGGTCGGGTCAGTTCTGAAGATGTCATTTGAATGGGGCTGACCTTGAGAGATTCCGCACACGGTGCTCGTGTGTTGCCTTCGTCGACAGGGTGTCAGAATGCCGCCGCCTCAATTCGCGAAAAACTTTGCATGCACAGACTCCCTGACGCCAGACCTGATTGAATTCGACTGGAAATCCGCTTCGATTCCTCATCCGGAAGACTGGGCTCCTCCCCTGCTGGCGGCGGCCCGAACCATCCAGTCATCGCCGGTGCCGATGATGCTGCTGGTGGGACAGCAGGGAACGATGTTCCCGAATTCTCCCATGAAATGGCTGCTTGCCTCACAGTCGGAAGAACAGGCGACCGGATGCTCTGTCCTGGAATACCTCCCCCACTGGGCCGAATCCTACACGCATGCCTGGTCGGGGACGACCTGTCGACCGGGACTGCCGATACGATGCTGTCCCGCGAAATCGACCACGGTCTCCTGGTTCCATCTCGACTTCGTGCCCATTACCGAAGAAGACGGGACTGTGGTCGGAGTTCAGGTTGTCGCCACGGATGTCACGTATTACATCGAACGCATTCGCTCTCTTTATGAAACCGAACAACGCTTTCGACTGGCGATGGAATCCTCGGGGATGGTCGGAATCTGGGATCTCGACGTCAGAACGAATACCAGTACGGCGGATGCCAACGTGGCCAGAACCTTTGGGCTCGACCCTGCCGACTGTCTGAACGGTGTTGATGACAGCGTGTTCATCCGAACCCTTCACGAGGATGATCGCGCGCGAGTGTATGAAACGCTGCAATCCGCAATCCGAGAGAACAGGCCCTACCGATGCAAATATCGCGTCATTCCCCAGAACGGTCGCCTGCGCTGGGTGATTACTTCAGGAAAGCCATGCTTCAATGAGAACGGCGAGCTGATTCGACTGCTGGGGATTGTCGTTGATGTCACCGACCAGATGGAGACCGCCATCGCCCTGGAAGAGAGCCGCTTCCAGTTTGAAACGCTGACCGAAACTCTGCCTCAGATTGTCTGGAGCTGCGACGGTCAGGGGCGGCATGATTACTTCTCCCGACGCTGGAGCGAATTCACCGGCATTCCGCCACAGGACATTACAGAAGAGACGTGGAAACAGCTCGTCGACCCCGAACACTGGGAAACCGTCTCCGCAACCTGGGACGAGGCTCGGCGGGAAGGCAAGCCGTACGACATCGATTATCGGTTCCGACACCATTCTGGAGTGTTCCGATGGCTGCGGGTCATGGCGTTGCCGATGCGGGATGACAGCGGCCGCATTACCCGGTGGTTCGGGACCAGCATCGACGTCCACGACACTTATCTGGCAACCGCTGAACGCGAACGACTCTCGCAGGAACTGGAACGCATTGCCACAGAGGATCAACTAACGGAAGTTCTCACGCGTCGTGCATTCGTCGAACGGGCCAAAGTTGCCCTGAACCGGGCCACGCAGCAGGAAACCCCCATTGGCCTGATCATGCTGGACATCGACCACTTCAAATCCATCAATGACACGTACGGGCATCCCGGGGGAGACAAGGTGCTGACGATTGTCGCCAGACGCCTGAAGGCTTCCCTGGACGAAGCCGATCTCGTCGGCCGGCTGGGTGGAGAAGAGTTTGGCGTCCTGCTCCATCAATGCAACGACTATCAGGCTCACCATGTCGCGGAGCGGCTTCGCAGAGCCGTTCACCAGAATCCGATCGCCGTGGACGACCATCTGGAAATTGCAGTCACCATCAGTGTGGGGGTCACAGCGAAAGTGCCACGAGCCGAGAATCTGGACGATCTGCTGCTGATTGCTGACAAGGCCTTATACGCTGCGAAAACCTCAGGTCGAAATCGAAGCGTCTTCTTCGCCGACCTCATCGAACAGGTATCGGTCTGATTCGCTGACTCTTCCTTGCCAGACAGGCTACTGAATCGGCAGGAGCATCGGGAGCGGATAGTTATTGTAGAGCAGGAACGGCCAGTAGGCGTCCAGCTCCCCAACCGAGATCGGATAGGGCTGAGTCAACTGCGGGCGAGGATTGACCACTCTTTGCGGAGTGTCCGTTTTGTTGACCACGGTCGGCCGCATCTGCCCGAACAGGATCTCCACGGTCGTGTCGTGGCGATAGCTGGGGTTGGCCAGATACTCAGCTCGGCGGTAAGGAATCGACTTGTAGACCGCGTCATATCGGGCGATCAGGTCTGGAACTTTTTTCTTTTCCAGAGGCACAATCTCGACAACCCATTCCTCTTCGACGGGCTGTGAGACAGAAGGAGCGGTGTCTGCCGGGGCCGGCGGGATCATGGGCGGAACGACCTCTGAATAGGCATCAGGCACTTCCGGACTCGGGACCGGACCGGGTGCCGGAGGTTCAATGACGTCTCCGGAATCGCTCACCTCCGGGAGGGGCGGAACCATGACCGGCTTGACGGGAGATGGCTGGGAGGGAGGGGGGAGTTCAACGACGGAATCGGTCGGCTCCGGCTCGGGAGCCGGCAAATCCTGGGACCGACCGGTCAACGGCAGAATCGCCCCTCCGAGCAGCAGGGTCGCGACTGCAACGCGGAAATACCGCATCGAAATCCGCGAGGAAGCGGGATTCCACATAATTTCACCTCTGGGGACTCACGGTCTTTAAATAACGCCCCAACGACCCTAAATCCCCAGGTCTACCGTTGTCAAAATGGGTTTTCCGCATTCAGAAAGTTTTCCCGGATGCCTCTCTTCTCGCGAGTGACGCAAATTCCGCTTGGTGGAATCGCCGCTCCCAGCGTAAGATCCCGCCCCTTCCGTTTGATTCCCTCCACGTTCTCGCTCGAAAGACCTGTAAACCTGCCTCCGGTTTCTTCGAAATTTCAGCCCTCCACCATGGAACGATGACGCCGAACTTCGCTCCTACGACTGGTCATCGCCGGCTGTCCCGATGCGGCCAGGGAGTGATTGCGCTGTTACTGGTCTGTGGCATCGCGTGTTTGCAGGGATGCGGAACAACGAAGTCGAACACCGCTACGGAGCAGTTACTGAACTCCGATGCTGTTGATGCGTCGGTCGCGAAGATCGACTTTACGCCGCTGAAAGGTCAGCTGGTTTACTTCGACACGAAATACATGGTGAATCATAAGGGAGTGGGGTTTGTCACAGCCGAGTACGTGATCAGCTCGCTTCGACAGCAGATGATGGCGGCCGGCCTGCTGCTGCAGGAGAAGCCGGAAGACGCCGATTACATCGTGGAAGGTCGAATCGGAACCCTGGGAACCGACAGTCACGAACTGGTGTATGGGGTTCCCTCCAGCAGCCTGAGTGCAGCTGCCACTGCCGCTTCGGCCCTATCGGGAGTCCCGGCAGCTCCGACGATCCCCGAAATGTCGGTTGCCCGCAGAAACGCTCAGGCGGGGGCTGCCAAGATTGGTGTCTTCGCGTACGACCGGGAGTCCCGAGAGGCCATCTGGCAGTCCGGAATTTCCGTTGCGCGGTCGACTGCCCGCGACGTCTGGGTCTTTGGCGTGGGACCGTTTCAGCGTGGAACGATCTATAACGGGAAGACGCGATTTGCGGGTGAGTCTCAAGATGCCCCGATCGCCAGCAAGCGGGAGGGGTTCGCCGGAACGATCGCAGATTATCGGGATGAGAACATTTTTCAGCCCCCGCTCCGGAAATCTCGTGGAGAGAACTCGGATGAGGCGACGGGGGATGGAGTCCATCAGGCAGCGGGGAGTCAAGAAGGTGGGGTTGTACCAGCGACACACGCAGCCCCTGCTTCGGCGGCCCCGGTAGTTCCTCCAAGTCCATAAAGCCCTATTGACTTTCGGGTAGGAAATTGCCGATAGTAGGCCTCAGTTGACGATTGACATCGTTCGATCGGAAGCTAACATTCGAGTAATGGCATTGCTTCAGTGGCGTCCGTTGTTGACGGTTCTTGAAATCAGGTGATTTTAGACCACCAGGGCGTCTTCCCAGTAGCGGCACTTGCTGTGTTCGCTTTGAAGCGCGATGATCTTTTTCGCCACGGTGTCTCGACACTTATGTGCTCGGTCACCATGTGTGTTCGCAGTGTGGCCGGGTTTGTGGGGCGTCACGTGACGACGAAATCCCGCATGGCAGCAAGCTTGGTGCGCATCTGCAAGGGCGGAATAATCGGACAGCTTTGAGGCGACAGATTCTGATCAGGGCCAAAATCAGTTGTGTCTGTATGCACTTCGATCCGCATCCGTTCATGTGCGGTGGCGAATTTGCAGGGTTGGGCCAGCTGAAGGTCAGTGAAGCGGGCAAGCAGTTGCCACATCCGGCATTAAGCAGTCCGGAGTCGAGTATTCCAGGAAGTTGAAATACTGATTGAAAGGCGAGTCGTCCGGGGACCTGCTGAGCTGGATTGGCGACGGCATTCCCCAGGAATCACCCCATCCGGCCGCGTTATGGCGCCAGGAGCGGCGGTGCTCAGACGAACGGGATCTGGCCAGAATTGCGGGATCTGTTTGTGAGCGCAACTACTTCGGGTTCCCGAACGCACTGGCATTCGAAGAGATACCGGATTCCGGTCTCGACCTTCATCAAAACGACCGGCGTGACCTCCCACACATCCCGGCATGAAGCATTAGAAGTCACGGCTCGGTAGTGCTCGAGCTGTCAGAAAGTTGCGATCGGAGAACTGGTTGTCTTGTTCCCTCACGGTTTCAGGTTTCTCGAGAATCTTCAGCTTGAAGAGGACCGCAGGGAAATCCGCTGTGCAGAACAATCAGGAGTTTCAGAAGTCCACTCTCGGTTCAGCTTTCGAGAGTCTGCCCTGCAATTCCCAGCAACCTTGACGGTTCCCCTTTAAACATCAATTGATCTAGTCAGGTTCACTCGTATGCCTCCCAAAAGCTCCTCGTCCTCCAGCCCCCGACGCTCTTCCACCACGCGCAAACCACGCAAGAAGGAAGAAGCTGCCGTCGATTCTGAAGTCGTCGCTTCCTCCGCTGAAGCCAGCGCAAACGATCAGGACTTCGGCGCTGGCATTGTCGAAGACGAGCCTGCTCCTCCCAAGGCACGCTCTTCACGGTCCAAGGAAAGCCGCGAAGAAAAAGCTGCCGCACGGGCTGCCGAGCGTGAAGAAAAAGCCGCCGCTCCTGTCGAAGAACAGGAAGCTCCTGCAGAACCTCGCCGTGAATCCACACGGGCCCCTCGCGGCACACGATCCTCGCGATCCCGCGCCGCTCAGGAAGAAGAACGTCGGCCAGCTCCCGTAGAACGGTACGAAGACGAGCCCGTAGAACCTGTCCGCGAAGCAACACTCTTCGATCTGGATGACGTCGATCTCGACGATGATGATCGCGACGGCCCGTCCGATTCCGCAGAAGATCACCCCGCCCGCGAAGGGGGAGGCGAAGGTGATGATCAGCGTCCCCGTCGCCGCCGTCGTCGTCGCGGTCGCCGTGGAGACGGCCCCAACCCGACCGGCGGTCAGGGTGGAGGCAGCAATCAGGGACAGAACCGTTCTGGCGGTGGAAACCGACAGGGTGGATATGGTCAGCAGCGGGATCACAACAACAATCGCCGTCGCGATCAGCCGCAGGGTCGAGGAGGCCGACAGAACTCCGGTTCCAATTCGAACTCCGGCCCCGGCAACCGTGGACGACGAGTTTCCAAATTCGAACAGAATGCCGCTCCGAGCGAACCCGTTCCAATGAGCGGAACAATCACCGGCGTGCTCGAACTGCACCCCAAGGGGTACGGCTTCCTCCGCTCCGCTGACAACGACTACAGTGCTCGCGAAACAGATGCCTTTGTCTCCAGCTCGTTCGTCGAGAAGCATCATCTCCGTGAAGGGATCATGCTCACCGGAGATATCGGCCCGGGAACACGCGGACAGGGTCCTCGCCTTCTCACCATCAACTCCATCGATGGGGGAAGCGTTGAAGACTACGAGAAACTCAAGCACTTCGACACGCTGACTGCCATCAATCCGTTCGAGCAGATCAAGCTCGAAACCGGTCCTAAGCCGGTCACGATGCGAGTCATGGACCTGCTCACGCCGATCGGCAAAGGCCAGCGTGCACTGATCGTCGCTCCGCCCCGAACCGGAAAGACGATGCTGCTGCAGGACATCGCGAACGCGGTCAGCATCAACCACCCGGAAATTCACCTCATCGTGCTGCTCATCGACGAACGGCCGGAAGAAGTGACCGAAATGCGACGGACCGTGAAGGGCGAAGTGATCGCTTCCTCCATGGACCAGGATGTCGAAAGCCACGTCCGGATCAGCCAGCTGATCATCGAACGCGGAAAACGGCTCGCCGAAGCAGGCAAGGACTGTTTCATCCTGCTGGACAGCATCACCCGAACCGCCCGTGCATTCAACAAATGGGTGCGTGGCGGCCGTGATTCCAAGATCCAGACCGGGGGTCTCGACGTCCGGGCGATGGACATTCCCCGCAAGATGTTCGGAACCGCCCGCCGCTTCGACGAAGGTGGCTCGCTCACCGTCTGTGCCACCGCACTCATCGACACCGGCAGCCGGATGGACGATGCGATCTTCCAGGAGTTCAAGGGAACCGGAAACATGGAACTGGTGCTCAGCCGCGACCTCGCCGAAAGGCGGATCTGGCCGGCACTGGACATCAGCAAGTCGGGAACCCGTCGTGAAGAGAAGATCCTTGACCCGGATCTCCTCGAAGGAATCATCATGCTGCGTCGCAGCCTGGTCTCGATGAGCCCGACCGAAGCCATGGATCAGCTGATCCGAACCCTCGCGAAGTTCGACACGAACCGTGAGTTCCTGCAGAAGATTCGAGCCGTGCTGTAAAGAAAACGGCCCGGTTGAATCTCAACGTGAATGCGAAGAAGCCTGCAGATTCTGCAGGCTTCTTTTTTTAATGAGCCACGACCCACGAAGCCGTATTTCACCACGACGGGGATTCGGCATCGCCCGTTGGCAGCCCTGAAATGAAAAAGGCAGACCACACAGGTCTGCCTTGGAATGGATCATCATTCAGATCGGGTCCGATTCCGTCTACGGAACCTGGCCGTATGCTTCAGCTGCAGCTTCCTCCTGCTGAACGCGATATTCTTCCGCAGCACGGACGGTTTCGGGCAGCAGGAATTCCGGGCCAGCCGGGAAGAACTGGACGTCATCCCGCAGGTAATAAGCGGAAGGGAGCGTCTGGCCGCCAATGTTCGTCTGGCAGCCGCAAAGCCCGCTGCACGACACAATGCCGCCCAAAATCAAGGCGAACTTTGTCGCGAATGTTCGTTGGACGTTCATGCCGATTGCTCGCGTCTTTGTGGGAATTTGACCTGTCAAAACTCGGACTGTCGCGGATCTTCGCTTCCACGGCAGGTGCACGTGGAATTCCAACTTGAATCCACGCATCAGAGTTATCGACCGCAACCTCTCGCCCGCTCCAGCAAAATCAGAAAAAACGGCATTTCAGGAACATTCGGCACATTTTCGGGTATGGCCGCCCTGCTGTACCAGCCCTCCCGAACCAACACAGGTGGGAAAAGCACAAAGATCAGCCGACGATGATCCTGCCGGCGGGAATTCTCAGCTCCCAAGTCTCGCATTCACCCCAGCGTCTCAAACTCCTCTTGTTGCTTTGCCGAAGAACAGACTAACTTCCCGTACTCACGAGAACGAAGAAATTCGCAGTTTTCGGGCCGGCTGAGAAGCATCATGTGTCGTACGCTTTCCGCGCTGGCCCACCCCCGTCAATGAGGGCCACCCGCTCCTCAAGGAAGAGAGATTTCCGCACTGGCGCCGCTCGCCGCCCGGAAGTCATCATCAGGAGAATCAAAATGTTTCAGTGTTCGGTCAGGATGACCGGATATGCCATGGCATTGTCACTGTGGAGTTGTCTGCAATGCCTGGCCGCTCCTCCACAGCAGTCGCTGTACCCGATTGCCGTAGGCTCAAAATGGATTTATGAAGCGGCGGGCAATCAGCTCGTCGAAGAAGTCACCGGTTACGACATCGTTGACGGTGAACGCTGTGCGCGGGTTGAAACCAGCATCAACGGAAAAGTGGTCGCCTACGAACACCTGGCATTCCGGTCCGATGGCCTGTACCGCGTTTCCATCGCCGGCGAACGCGTTGTCCCGCCTCTCTGCTTTTTGAAGTATCCCTCGCCCAAGGGAGGTCAATGGGCCGTCGCCTCGCAGGTTAACGGGATTGAAATTGCAGGACAGTTCTCGCTGGGCCAGGCCAATATCACGGTCCCGGCCGGAGAGTTTGATGCTGTCACCGTGCATGGAACCAGATTCGAATCCGAGGCTGGTCCGCTGGAATTCACGTACTACTTCGTGCCAGGAGTCGGTAAGGTGAAGCAGGTGATCTCCACCAAAAACAAGTCGACAGAACTGGTGCTCAAGGAATATCAGCCGGCGCGGTAAAACGATTCCCGCATATGCCCCGTTGACGCGCTGTCCAGAGAACTCGCCAAAACTGCAATTTCCACCGCGACCGTCCGTGGGGTCAGGGGTTACAAGTGCAGCGGGAGCGCGTTCTGCCGAGAACGGCAGTTGCCAGCGCTGATCGAAACAGATTACGATGCATTTCATTGAACTCATTCATCGAACTTATGCTGGCGTGGAATGCTCATGCGCGATGCATTGACTCCCGTCGAAGTGATTGTCAATCGGATCCTGGTCGTCGAAGGGGACCGGGACGAAGCAGAGTTTCTCAAGAACTTCCTGCAGAAGCACCGCTTTCATGTAGACATCACGCGTGACGCCGGACAGGCCCGCTCGACGTTTAACATGCATCAGCCCGACTTCGTCATTCTCGAGGCGATTCTGCCGAATGAAGTCTCGGGTTATGAAGTGTGCGAACACCTGAAACGGGAGAAGAACTCCGTTCCGGTTCTCATGCTGACAGCCATCGACATGGATGATTCCCGGGCATTGGCGCACCGGGTGGGCGTCGATGCCTATATGACCAAACCTTATGATCCAGAAGAACTGCTGGGCCAGATCCGCACGGTCGCTGAGTCAGTCTGGCACCGCACTCACATGGGTGAAGACCCACAGGCAGGCGATTCCGAGAAACTTCGCTTCTCCTGCACTGAATGCGGTAAACATCTGAAAGCAAAAGCGGCTCATCGAGGCAGAACATTGAATTGTCCCCGCTGCGGGCAAGCGGTGATCATTCCTCAAAATTGACGAGAACAGTTCACGCGAGCGGGCGATGTCAGTCACCCGCTCACCGAAGAAAATCATTTCCCCGCACAAGGAATCGAGCATGGCAGCGCTGCCGATGATGCTTGAGATTCAAACAGGCAAACACAAGGGCCGTCGCGTCAAACTCACCGAAACGGAAGTGATCGTCGGCCGCGGCGAGGAGTCCGGAATCCGGATCGCCTCAGCGGAAGTCAGCAGGGAACATTGCCGGCTGATTCCGGATCATGGGCGAGTTCGAGTGATCGATCTGAACAGTCGCAACGGCACGTTCGTTGATGGCCGTCCCGTGAACGGCGAACGGATGCTCAACCCCGGGGGCTCGTTAACCGTCGGACCACTGACGTTCGTCCTGATTGGAAACGAGGAATCGGCGACGCTGAAGACGGCGGTTGCTCTGAAAGGGAAATCCGGAGTCGGCGACAAGCTCTCCGACGACGAAATTGCCAACTGGCTCTCGGACAGTGAAATTCCCACCACCAGTCCGGATGCACCAACCGAAACCGCGATCATCAAGAACGCTCCCACGACCGAGCCGGCTCAACCCGTTGCACAGCAGCCACCCTCCTCCCTGCTCTCTTCCTCGCACCTGCAGGTTGCCAAACGCCGCGAGTTCAAATCGGTGGCTGAGGAGGCCCAGGACATCATCCGTCGGCATTATGAGATGCTCGCCCAGGAAGAAAGGGCCAGCTGAAGTCTCGCCCTGCAGCAGGAGAAACGCGTGCGTCGGATTCAGCGGTTTTCTTCGATTTCATTCCTGTGAATTGTGCTTCACCGTGAAATCGACTCTGATGCTCCCTACTGAATCCGTTTCCTGACCTCTGTTCCGCTTCTTCTCCATGCGAATCATTGCTGGCAAATATCGTCGACGCCTCCTTCAGACCAGCCCCGGGGAAGTGACTCGCCCGATCACCGATCGGGTCAAGGAAAGCCTGTTCGAGAACATTTCCCAGCGTCTGCATGGAAAACGGGTCGCCGATATCTTTGCAGGTACGGGGACCATCGGTCTCGAAGCGCTCTCGCGGGGAGCAGAATGCGTCACCTTCATTGAGAAGGACAAAATCGCCCTGCAGCTGCTGCGGGAGAACGTCGCCTCACTCAAGTGCGAAGAAGAAACGTTGATCTGGCCGGCGGATGTGCTCCGCTGCTCGTTCAAACCGAAAGGGAAAAAGGCCCCGGGATTCGCACCGTTCGACGTGATTTTCTTCGATCCGCCTTACAAGATGGTTCCGGCCATGAAGACGGGTTCGCCGCTGTGGCTGTCTGTCGCGAGGCTGGCGAAGGACGACGTCTCCTCTCCCGGAGCAACGATGGTCCTACGCGTCCCCGAACGTGCGGAGTATGATCTTCCGCCGCAGTGGAGCGTCAACTGGACGCTCACCATGTCCAACATGAAGATCCACATCTGCGAGCGAACCGCGATCGAGAACATCCCGGGCGAGCGGGAGACGTAAGTCTCCCGATACCGGACGACATCGATCAACACGCCCACAATGGAACTTCACCAGCCGGGACTACGCCGGCCACTCGTGACCGCAGGCGTTGCAGCTGAAGCCGACCAGCGTTCCGGTCCCCGGGACCATCCGGCCGTTGCGTCCCCAGACGCCGTTGTTCAGTTCAATCGACTCGACCGTGACCCGGTCACAGATCGGACAGCAGCGGTTTCGCAGCTGCAGCCGGGCGCGTTCTTTGACTGAGTTTCCCCGCTGAGAAGCGAATTCCTGGAACGAGAGAATCCGGGGTTCATCGCCAACGTCACAGTCGGCCACCAAAGCAAGCTGGCTCATCCTTGAGTCCTTTTTTCACAGCATGTGAAGTCTGTCAAAGTGATGCATTCCCTGCAGCACGAGCGGCAAATTACCCTCAGTTCCCCGCCTCGGCAACAGAGCATTCGTACAGTTCCTGCCGGTCCAGGCCCACTTCACTCAAGATCTGGTAGGAAACCGCCGAAACTGCACAGGATCTGGAGGAGAAATTTCGGCAAAAATTGCCGATTTCCTGAGCGAGATTGTTCTCAGCGGGAGTCGCCGGTAACGTTTAAACTTCCTCGCGAAATACGCGATCAGAATCGGCGACAGCGTTTTTGGATGAGAGCCTCGAGTGAAGTACGATACGGTCATTATTGGTGCAGGAATGTCCGGGCTGGCAGCGGGGATCCGACTGGCCTACTACGACAAAAAAGTCTGCATTCTCGAACGCCATACCACGATCGGCGGGCTGAATTCCTTTTACAGACTGCGTGGCCGGAATCATGATGTCGGCCTCCACGCCGTCACGAATTTTGCCGCGCCGGGAACCCGTACAGGACCACTGGCAAAACTGCTGAAGCAGCTGCGGCTCCGCTGGGACGACTTCGACCTGTCACCTCAATGCGGATCGTCGGTGGTGTTCCCCGGGCACCGGATCCAGTTCACCAATGACTACGAAGCGTTCCTCGACAATGTCTGTCAGGAGTTTCCGGACCAGGCTGACAACTTCCGCAGACTCGTCCAGCACATCGAGCAGTTCGACGAATTGAACCTGCACCAGGCTGCGGTCTCTGCCCGAAAAGTGGTCAGCGAGTTTCTCAGCGATCCGCTGCTGATCGACATGCTGTTCTGCCCGCTCATGTTTTACGGTTCTGCCATTCCGCATGACATGGACTTCAATCAGTTCGTGATCATGTTCAAGAGCATCTTCAAAGAGGGGTTCGGGCGCCCCCGTGAAGGGGTCCGGCAGATTCTCAAAACCCTGGTCAGGCACTTCAAAGCCCTCGGGGGCGAACTCAAACTGCGGGCCGGAGTAAAGGAGATCAAGATTGTCGACGGCCGCGCGGTAGGGGTTGTGCTCGACAACGGAGAATTGATTGAAGCAGACAATGTGCTCTCTTCAGCTGGCGTTGTGGAAACAGAATCGCTGTGTGATCCGGTGGCAGCTTCACAGCAAGTCTCCTCGCACGCACCCGGTGAAGTCTCCTTCAATGAAGCGATCTTCGTGCTCGACTGCCAGCCGAGCGAACTCGGTCACAAGGAGACCATCGTCTTCTACAACAACGAGGGAACGTTTCACTACGAACCGCCACGCGATCCGATCGACCTGCGCAGCGGCATCATCTGCTCTCCCAATAACTTCATTTACCCGGACGGGCAGCAGCTGGACGACGGTGTCATCCGGATCACCGCGCTGGCCAATCCCGAGTACTGGATGACCGCCCCTGAAGACGAATACGTCAACGCGAAGCACGCCTGGTGCGACCGCATGGCGAAGTCCGCGGTGGAACATATTCCGGACTTCCGCAGCCACGTGATCGACATTGACGTCTTCACGCCCCGTACGATCAAGAAGTTCACCGGACACCTGAACGGTGCCGTCTACGGAGCCCCAATGAAAGTCCTGGACGGCACGACCGGGGTGAAGAACCTCTTCCTGTGCGGAACCGATCAGGGCTTCCTGGGAATCATCGGCTCGATGCTCTCAGGGATCACCATGGCGAACAACCACTTGCTGCGTTCGTGAGTGAATTTATGCGGTCACCCACACCAGCTTTCTTGTTGCCGCCAATAGTGGAATGAGGGTAGAATTCGTTGAGGAATTAAATCCATTTAGCTTCCATGAACGAGCGAGCCATGAGCCAGCCAATGACACTGGACGATGTTCTCGATGCTGCCGAGCAACTTGATCTCGACGCTCAGGCCGAGTTGGTTGCAGTTCTCAACCGTCGTATTGCTGAACGGGGACGAAAGCGGGCGACAGATACCATTGCACAGGCCCGGCAGGAGTTCACAGCTGGAGAATGTCGACCGATGACACCCAGTGAGATCCTGCGGGAAGCGCGCTCGTGAGTCGCATCCTGCTGCATTCGGCAGCGTTTGGGCGAGACTTGCGCAGGTGGCTGAGAGTTCATCCAGACTCAGCTTCTTCAGTTGAGTCCTCTCTGGAACAAATGTCCGCTGATGTCACACATCCCTCTTTGCGAACACACAAATTGCGTGGTTCACTTGCCGGATGCTGGGCCTGCAGCGGAGGCTACGACCTGCGAATTGTGTTTGAATTCACGCAACACGATGGCCAAGAGGCCATCTTACTTCTGGCCCTTGGAACGCACGACGAAGTTTATTGACCTTCTGCGCTGAGGCACATTGAAGGACGTCCAGCAATGAAGCTGATTCAATACCCGCTGATCCTGACTGGAATTCTCCTGACGATCTCTCTCCTCACAGATCTCAGCCTGACGATGTTCGGACCGATGACTGCAGATACTTATTACCTGCCTCTTCGATCAGTTGCCATCTCCGACGAACATCGCGAGGAGATTGAAGACATCCTCATCAAAACTCACCGAGATCTGATTGCTCACCAGCGAAGATACTGGTTCGCAGTTCATGGATTTGCGTTGTGTGCCGTAATGCTATCGTTGATCGCAACAACCCGCATCCCAATCTGCAAAGACGACGCTTCTGCGTAGCTGCCTGTTTTCGCTACGACCGGAAGATGAAGTAGACCGCTCCGCACATACATAGCCCGGCCCACAGGAAGTTGATGTTGATCGGCCGGTTCATGTAGTAGACCGAGAACGGAACGAACACCGCCAGCGTCACCACTTCCTGAATGATCTTCAACTGCCCCAGCTGAAGGTGCTGAGCGTTGCCGTATCGATTGGCGGGGACCTGCACCAGATATTCAAAGAAAGCGATCAGCCAGCTGATCAGGACTGCAATGTACCATGGCTTTGTCGCCAAGTCCTTCAGATGCCCGTACCAGGCGAAGGTCATGAAGATGTTCGAGATCGTCAGCAGGAAGACAACCACACCGATGGCGGAAAAGTTCATAATTGCCAGGTCAGTAAGAGTATTGCGGAGTCCAACAAGGGATTGAGTTCGAGTGCTATACGCGTTTAGCCGCACACATTCCGTGTACGGCTAGAGCGAAATCCTGATTTCACAATAAAATTACTTGAGCAGTGCGATGACGAGCCCGCTGCGAATCTTCGGATCGAACCAGGTCGACTTCGGCGGCATGAACAGGTTCTGCTCGCAGACGTCGACAAACTGCTGCATAGTCACGGGAGCCAAAGACAACGCGAAGTCGTAGTCCCCTTCGTCAACCCGCTTCACCAGATACGCAGCATCCTTGTTCCCGCCGACATAGTTGATGCGTTTATCGCGGGCATCGGGCATTCCCAGAATGCTGTCAATGATGTGTCGCTGAATGATGTCTGAGTCGATTGATTCGGCAGCGTTCTCCGGATTGAACGAACCGGCTTTCGGCGTCAGTTCATACCATTCGCCCCCGAGATAGAGCCCGAACTTGCCGACGGTGGCGGGCCGGTACGGACTGATTTTCCCCAGAGATTTCACCTCGAACTGGGCACCGAGTTTCTGCAGGAACTCCGCAGGCTGCAAACCATTCAGCGGCAGCAGACGGTTGTACGGTTCCAGGCCCAACCGCGAGGTCGGGAAGAAGACGGTCAGGAAGTGGTCCAGTCCCATGGCAGCGGCTGCAGCACTGCGGTGATTCCCGTCCGCCACGTAAGCTGCCGGCTCCTTGGCAATCAATGCGATCAGTTCAGACTTGGTTTTCTCATCGCTGATCAGCCATGAACGATGGAGATTTTTGTCCTCGTCCAGTGTTTCGAAATCACACGCAGACGCCTGTGTGATGCGGGTGAGAGCGGCCAGCAGTTCGCCATGAACATCGTTGACGGCCAGGTTCACTGTCCCGAAGTCGGCGTCGGTCGCTTTCAGGAGCTGGGCACGGCCTTCGGCCTTCTCAGGGCGAATTCCTTCATTACGGACCACGCTCCCTTGCGGAGTTTTGTCAGTCCGAATCTCGGATGTCAGCCCGAAACCGCCGACTCCCAGCTGAGGCTCATTCGGCCGCTTGGGGGATGTGATGGAATAAACCCAGAGGACATCTTTGGCTTCCCGCATGAGAGGAGACTTTTCAAAGAGTCGCATCTCGCTGGTAGCGTGAGCCAGAGCTTCCGCACAGCCGTCTTCAAGCATGTCGGCCTCAGCGGCCGTGTGACAATGCGGCATCGTGATCTTGAGGACGTTCTCAGGTCGTTCCTGAATCAGGTCCCAGACCTCCTTGTCGCTCTGGAACTCATCATAGTTCGGAGCGCTCACATGAAAGGCAGCAGAGGAATCTACAGGGACCAAAGCACGATGAATCGGACGAAGTGTGGGCATGTCGTGATCGTTATAGGACTGAAGTTCAGTGAATCGAAGGATCTGAAGAAAGTCGCCGTATCAACTGCGACCCGTTTATGTTCATCCTTGTCGTCAACGTGTTGCTATCGTTTGAGCGGCTTGTACTTGAGGCGGTGGGGGCGGTCGGCGTCGGCTCCCAGGCGTTCTCGCTTCTGGATCTCGTACATCTTGTAGTTCCCTTCGAACCACACCACCTGGCTGTCCCCTTCGAACGCCAGGATGTGGGTGGCGATGCGGTCCAGGAACCAGCGGTCGTGGCTGGTGACGACGGCACATCCGCCGAAGTTGCTCAGCCCTTCCTCCAGCGAACGCAGTGTTTCCACGTCCAGGTCGTTGGTCGGTTCGTCCAGAAGAATCAGGTTCCCGCCAGAACGCAGCAGCTTGGCGAGATGGACTCGATTCCGTTCTCCTCCGGAAAGGTCCCCCACGAACGTCTGCTGTTCGGATCCTTTGAAGTTGAAACGACCGCAGTAGGCTCGGGCGTGAATCTTCGTCTTGCCGACTTCGAGCATGTCCTCGCCGCCGGAAATTTCTTCGTACACCGTCTTCTTGGGGTCGAGAGCATCACGGGACTGATCGACATATTCCAGATCGACCGTTTCCCCGATGCGGAGTGAACCGCCCGTCGGCTCCTGCAGGCCCATGATAATTCTAAACAGTGTGGTCTTACCGGCACCGTTGGGACCGATGACTCCCACAATCCCCCCAGGCGGGAGGTTGAAGCTCATATTTTCAAAGAGCAGGCGGTCCCCGAACGCCATGGTCAGGTTCTCAGCCCGGACCACCAGTTCTCCCAGCGGTCGACTGACCGGAATCTGAATCTGAATCGCGTCATCGCGTTCATCGAACTGCTGGGCAGCCAGTTCTTCGTAACGCTGCATACGGGCCTTGTTCTTCGTGGCCTGAGCCTTGGGCGACATCCGCACCCACTCAAGTTCCTTCTTCAGAGCCCGCTGGCGCTTGTCTTCTTTCTTCTGTTCAACATTCAGCCGGGCCTGCTTCTGTTCGAGCCAGGCAGTGTAATTCCCTTCATAGGGGTAACCGTGACCGCGATCCATTTCCAGAATCCAGCCAGCCACATTTTCGAGGAAGTAACGGTCGTGGGTGATCGCCACCACTGTCCCGGGGAACTCGTGGAGGAAGCGTTCCAGCCAGCCGACCGACTCAGCGTCCAGATGGTTCGTCGGTTCGTCCAGCAGCAACATATCCGGATTCTGCAGCAGCAACCGGCACAGTGCGACGCGACGTTTCTCACCCCCGGACAGATGTTCCACCAGAGCATCGCCATCCGGGAGACGCATCGCCTCACAAGCCATCTCGACCGTGCGATCCAGTTCCCACAGATTGCCGTGATCAATTTTCTCCTGAACCGAGGCCTGCTCTTCGAGGAGCTGATCCATCTCCTCCTGGGAAATCTCTTCGCACAGCCGCTCGTTGATGGCGTTGTAGCGATCCATGATCGCCTGAGATTCCGCGACAGCCTCCGCGACGCATTCCTGCACCGTCTTCGTGGGGTCGAGCCGGGGCTCCTGCGGGAAATATCCCACTTTGATTCCCTTGGCGGGACGGACCGACCCCATGAAGTCCTTATCTTCCCCAGCCATGATCCGCATCAGGGTACTTTTCCCCGAGCCGT
Organism: Planctomicrobium stercoris; assembly: GCF_051465655.1. Classification (NCBI taxonomy): domain Bacteria; kingdom Pseudomonadati; phylum Planctomycetota; class Planctomycetia; order Planctomycetales; family Planctomycetaceae; genus Planctomicrobium; species Planctomicrobium stercoris. The sequence goes on from NZ_CP195791.1 coordinate 5,578,158, forward strand.
TATCGCCGATCACTCCGATCTTGGCCCCTGGAAAGAAGGAGAGCCAGATGTTCTCGAGCACGACTTTCTCGTCGTACATGCGAGTCAGACCCTCGATGGACATGATGTATTGCTGAGACATGGCGGAGCACAAAAAGGGAATAGAGGTCAGGGAAAGAAATACGTTGGTCAGCTGCGACTCGAAGAGAAGCCCGTATGACAGAACTCCATTATTGCATGATCAGAAAGCCGCGTGGAGCGTTCATAGACGTTCCAATACGCAGAAACAACCCGAACGACGAGTTTTTCCTGCTCGGGAAAAATGAAGGCAGCCGGACGGACGGTCCGGCTGCCGAGATGACATTCTACCAGCTGTTGATGACGTGTAAATCAATGCTGATTCATGCGTCGGTTATCCCCGAACTGCGGGGGAAGTGCCCACACGGGCCTGCTGTGGCGAGGCTGCCGGGACGACGTACCCCGGGCGATAATCCCGAGTCAGCATCTTGTTGGCGGGATCGTTCGTGATAAACCGCTCCTGGGCAGGGTCCATTTCCAACCACGGACCGACCAGCAGCTTCGGATCATTGAGGTCGACACCGTTGGCCTGAAGGTGTTCGGCCATCCGTTTCCAGGAGTCCGCCCACAGCGGATCTGTCGAAACCTGTTTCTCGATTTCTTCAGCGGATTGATGCTCGCCCAGCAGGTGACTGATCGCCCCCGTGTGACACAGAGCACTGGAAATGTGACCTTCCAGAATGTCGCCGGTCAGGTCAGTGTGCTTCCCGGACCGGACGGCGTCGAAGAAGTTGTCGAAGTGTCGCTTGGTCGCGTCTCCTTCCGTCTTCCACGATTCGATCTTCTCTCCATCCGGTGAGAATGCCGTCGCCTCCACATAACTGGGAACGACGACGTATCCGTTCTCGCACTGGATGATCACTCCGACGGTCGAACCCCGGTAGGAGTCCATTCCCGTACCGTAGTTGAGTTCCTTCTTCGGAAGTCCACGCGTTTCGAAAATCAGCGGGGCTTTTTCGTAAGCGTGATACACGATCTGAGTGTTTGGCGTATTGCCCGCATCCTCATATCCCAGGCGGCCGCCGATACTCATCACGCGTGGTGACAGTGACTGTTCTCCCAGAAACCAGCGGGCGATGTCCATCTGGTGAATCCCCTGATTCCCCATATCGCCGTTGCCGGTGTTGAAGTCCCAGTGCCAGTCGTAGTGAAGTTTCGGCCGATAAATATCGACTTTCGCAGCGGGTCCGCACCACAGGTCGTAATTGAACGAAGCGGGGAATTCGAGCGGCTTATCAAGCTTGCCGATACTCTTGCGGGGCTTATAGCAAGTGCCGATGGCATACTGGATTTTTCCGAGTTTCCCTTCCTGCACGTAATTGACAGCCTCAATGAGCGCAGGGCTGGAACGGGACTGGGTTCCGCACTGACAGATCTTATTCAGTTCGCGCGCCCAGCCGACCATCTGACGCCCTTCCCAGACATTGTGGGAGACCGGCTTCTCAACATAGACGTGCTTGCCCGCCTGCATGGCGAGAATCGAAACCAGCGAGTGCCAGTGATTGGGGGTCGCTGTGCTGATGACATCCACATTCGGATCTTCCAGTGCCTTGCGAAAATCCTCTTCGAGCTTGGGTGCCCGCCCCTGTCTCATTTCCACCGCCTGGGCTTTACTGGCCGCCTGAGAAAGGTCCGGGTCGCACAGGTAAAGAACTTCGGCGTCGACCCGCCCCGCGATCTGAGAAAGATGCTCTGCACCGCGCCCCCCGGTACCGATCATCGCGACGCCCAGCTTATCGTTGGCGCTTTTACTCTGAACGGTGTCGTCAGCCCGCAGTTGATGCCGTTTGAATGCACGACTTCCAGCAGCAGCGGCCGCTGTGGCCTGAAGGAAATATCGGCGCGACAGAGACATGGTAACCTCTCCTGATTTCACGAGATCTGAGGCATGATTTTTCAAGAAATCAACAAGGCTTGACTTCGATTTCAGTATACAGCACCGGGAGTTCCCCCGGCAAATCCACTCCAGTTTTTTGACACCTCCCCATTTGTGGCTTAGGGTTGGAATGTCCTGAGGAGTCGCAGGGCTTGTACCCCTATTTTTCATGAGGTGACCGGAATGGACAACATGGGCCGGAAAGACCGAGAGCATTCTATGCTCAGCACATCGACGATTCTCATTCTTAGCGGTTTTCTGCTGGGAATGTCTGTGGCACACCCCCTCGGGGATCTGTCGTTTTACATCTTTACCTGTGGGCTCACCGGACTGGTGGCGTATCTGACCTTCGAAATGACAGGTTTGAGAAACGAACGGACAATGATCCGGCACGACCAGCGGTTGATGGAAGCACGGCTCCTTCGCCACGTCGGGCTGAGCCTGCAGCAGTCCTCGCACGAGCACCACGAGAAGGACCGCCTCCTCGACTGGCTCCGCCGCGAGACAGAAGCTCTTTCACGATCGTGATTTAAGTTTTTAAATCCCGGCGAATTTGATCAGGCTTTCAACGCACAGAGCGCGGAGAACGCAGAGAAAGAAGAAATCCTCTTACTCCGCGAACTCGGCGCTCTGTGCGTTTCAAAAACTCTTCACTCCCCCGCCTGACCGTCCAGCGGAACCTGTTGCGGTGATTGCAGATAGGCGATCAGATCCCGAATCTGTTCGGACGTCAGCTTCTCCAGCTGCCCCTCAGGCATCGGCGACTGCGTTGTCCCTTTCATCTCTTCGATCTCACTCTTCTCCACAGTGAGTTTTTCTGTCAAAGACTGCAATGTGATCGTGCGTTCAGTCTGCTCGAGGATCACGCCGTTGAGCACTCGCCCATCCCTCAGTGCCAGAATGGTCATCCGGAAATCCTTGTTGACCACTGCGCTGGGGTCGATGATGTTTTCAAGCAGGTAATCGAGATTTGAGCGGTTCGACCCGGTGAGATCCGGCCCGATCGTCTGCCCCTCTCCAAAAAGCCGGTGACACTTAGCGCACGATGCATTGTAAAGAGCCCGGCCGTTCGAGACGTTGCACAACCGGAGGACGTCCGGAGTCAGCTTCGTCTTCAGCTCAGCAATCTGAGCCCGCTTGTCTTCAGGGGTATCCCGCAACTGCCCCCAGACGTCAGCCACGGTTCGACTCAGTTCATCATTTCCCAGGCTGTGAATCTGTCGAACGTGATAAGCGGTCAGATCAGCACGCGGAATTTCTCCGTTCGCCACCGCCTCTAACAGCAGCTTTGCAAAGCCGGCTCTGGAGACCAGGATGGAAATCACCTGCGGACGTCCCTCAGGGGGAAAGTTGCGATATCCCTTGATGAGGGTTGCGGCGATTTCCGGGTCATCGAACAATGCCAATCCGCCGGCAGCGACAGTCGCCATTTCGCGATCGGCCAGCAACTGCTCGCACATCTTCCGCAGGTTCGGGGGGCGACTCTCGATCAGCTGCGCCAAGGCCGACCGTCTGGCTTCAATTGGAGTCTGGGGGTCAAGGGCGATGGCCTTCATTTCATCCAGTGCCCGGCCGTCCCCGAACAGGAGGTTCAGTTCCCGGAGCCGCTCGACAACGGCAGGATTCTTCGAATGTTCCAGCTGCAGCTGCACAGCCCCCCAGCTCACGGGAGGAACTGCTTTCCGCCATCCACGCAGTGCTTCGCTGATCCCATTCAGAATATCGAGGGCATAAGCATCCGGCTGCGTGGCTGTGAAGGTCAGCAGCTTGCTGAGAGGTGCGGGCCTTTTTTCAATGTCCTCAGCCAGGCGGCGGGCAATGAGTTTGCGAGTAAGAGGCCAGGTACAGGCTGCTGCGACGGGCAAAATCGACTCCGGTTCCGAATCGGCCACGGGAATCAATCCGTACCAGACCAGGAGCGGCAGGTTATGATCGCCTGCATCTTCCGTGCGGGAAACGAGGGCCTGTGCAAGCGCCGCTCGATTGCTGACCGGAAGACGCTGGAGTGTGGAAGCGAGAGTCAACCGCACCAGTGCTGACGAATCCTTCTTCGCCATTTCCGTGAACAGGGGGAGAAGTGTCGCGGCGGCGGACTTCACGTTGGCGAGCGTCTCTGAACTCTGAAAAACCGGACCGAGCGGACCGTCCAGGGGCCAGGAATCGGTCAGCATGCGAACGGCCCAGCAACGGATCGGTTCACGGGGGTTGTGCAGCTGTTGAATCAGAAATTTCTGATCAACACCATCAATGACGAACAGGGTCATCAGGGCGCGAACCTGATTCCTGACGGACTGGTCCCCTTCGAAGAGGGCCATCAGGGATTTCACGGTTCCCGGTTGAAGCTGTCCGGCAGCCTGTCGTTCATCCAGTATCAGACGCGCCTGCCGGACTTCCCATTCATTGTGCGATTCATGCAGCCTGACGAGTTCTTCATCGGAGAGCTTCCGCATGTCGAACGGTTCGACGGGTCGCGGGTCTCCGTAGGTCACTTTGAAGATTCGTCCGCTCGTCCGATGCACCCCGGTGCGATCATGACATTCTCCGGTGTCGCTCCAGTCGAGAATGAAAACGCCTCCATCCGGGCCGGAAGAGAGATCGATGCCTCGAAACCACGAGTCCGAGCTGATGAGGAGATCCTGATCATGTCGGCCGACGAATCCACTTTCCGACCGCTCGAGGATTTCGTTGTTGAGTCTTCGGCCGTGCAGATTCACGGTAAACAGATGCCCCTGATAGCGCTCGGGCCAGTTGTCTCCCTGGTAAATCATGGCACCGGAATGGGCATGCCCTCCCCCCATTTCATTGGCCGCCCCGTCGCGGGATTTCGACCAATGCTGGCCAACGTCGAAATGCCAGTGATCCGCGTGCTGATCGATCAGCTGATAGACACGGGGATTGGGATCGCGGCTGGTCCCCTGACTGAAGTGCGCCCCCGGGAACAGATGCCAGAGATGCCCGTTCACGGTATTGACCATGAAGCACTCCCCGAGGGCATTCCAGTCATGCCCCCACGGATTGGTGGTGCCGGTCGCGACCACTTCGACTCGTTTACTTGCCGGATGGTACCGCCACATCCCACCCCGGAGGCTGACCCGTTCTTCACGCGCAGTCCCCGGCGTTCCCAGGTCCCCCGGACAGGAGTGACCGCATCTCCCGTAAAGCCAGCCGTCGGGCCCCCATCTCAGGCCGTTGGCAAAGTTGTGATAGTTGGCATCCGCGACGGTGAAGCCATCGAGAACCACCAGGGCCGGACCATCGGGAACGTCATCGCCGTTGGCGTCCGGGACGAAGAGCAGCTGCGGAGGGCACAGCAGCCAGACTCCGCCATGACCGACCTCGACGCTCGTGAGCATCTGAACGTCATCCGTGAAGACCTTGCGGGAATCAAATTCCCCGTCGTGATTGTCGTCCTGAAGGATGATGACCCGATCCCGCAGACCGAGGTCGAAGCGGATTTTCCCTTCAGCGTAGGTATAGTTTTCCGCAATCCAGAGCCGTCCCTGACTGTCCCAGGTCATGGCAATGGGATTCTGGACGTCCGGCTCCGCTGCAAAGAGGGTCGCCTTGAATCCGGGTGGGAGCTGAATCGCGTCGAGGGCAGCCTGTGGCGGCGTCGCCAGCGCCTTCGCATCATCTGCCGAATTATAGGGTTCCGGAAAATCAGCCCCTGCACACAGGTTTGCCAGCCCCAAAAATCCACAGAACAGCAGCCCCTGCCACGAATGTGAACTTCTGCAGGTGCGCATGCATCCCTCCATCACAGATCCGAATTCGCCCCGTCCGTTTTAGACTGACACATCCGGATGTTTGTTTCCAGTCCGACTGCAATGCTGAACGGGGGGTTCGTCCGATTCGCATGCGAGATGTCTCAGCCCGGAGCTTCCCGATTCCAGAGCTTGGGAATTGCTAAAATTCGAACCGTGAATTCCAACTCCTGCCCACTCGGCCTCCTGCGATTTCATGCAGTCGAAAGCCCCGGGGAGGCCTCATCTTATGCGGTCAGACTGACGATCTCATGACACAGCCCAGGTTGCAGCGGCTGCGGCTCAACCACGGCTGAACAGGTGTGTCAAGACCATCTGCATCAATGAACTCAAATGGAATCCAGGTTCTTCACCAGCTGGGGTTTTGATCAGAGCGAACCCTGTTAGAATACAACGTCCCTTCCGGAGGATCCGGTTGGACAATGTCATCTGATCACATCGGGATCCGGAGGACTCTGCTCCCCCGCCCCACTCGATAGCCCACAAATTCGAAACGCATCCCAGTCCGGAATGCGTTGTTATTGAAAACCAAAGAGATTTGCACATGGCCACTGATGAAGCTGTCAACGAAATGGATGAAGTCGCCAAGACAGCAGTCGAAGGTTCCCTGGAGGGGATCGACACACAGGAACTCGAGGAGTGGTTCGAGTCCCTCGAAGATGTCCTCCATCGCTACGGTCCGGAAAAGACCCAGCAGCTGCTCGTGCATCTCCGTGAGCGGGCCTATCACCGTGGCGTGATGATGCCCTTCTCCGCGACGACACCGTACATCAATACCATCCCGGTCTCCGAGCAGCCGCGTTACCCCGGCAATCTGGATCTCGAACGGCAGATCAAGTCCATCATCCGCTGGAACGCGATGGCAATGGTCGTCCGTGCCAACAAGAAGACCGAAAAGTACGGAGCAGTCGGCGGACACATTTCCACCTACGCTTCGTCAGCGACCCTGTATGAAGTCGCTTACAACCACTTCTTCCATGCCCGCACCGCCGATCACACCGGCGACATGGTTTACTTCCAGGGGCACGCTTCGCCCGGAATGTACGCCCGTGCTTTCGTGGAAGGTCGCATCAGCGAAGATCATCTGGAAAACTTCCGACAGGAAACCCGTCGCGGCACTGGACTCTCCTCCTACCCGCATCCGTGGCTGATGGAAGACTTCTGGCAGTTCCCGACCGTCTCCATGGGACTGGGACCGATCTGCTCCATCTACCATGCCCGCTTTCTCCGTTACATGGAACATCGCGGCCTGCTGGACACTTCCAAGTCACGCGTCTGGGCCTTCCTGGGCGACGGCGAAATCGACGAACCGGAATCACTCGGAGCCCTCACACTGGCTTCACGGGAAAACCTCGACAACCTCGTCTGGGTCGTCAACTGCAACCTGCAGCGTCTGGATGGTCCCGTTCGCGGAAACGGAAAAATCATTCAGGAGCTGGAAGGGGCCTTCCGCGGTGCCGGCTGGAACTGCATCAAAGTGGTGTGGGGAGGCGACTGGGATCCTCTGTTCTCACGCGACTACAACGGCAAGCTCGTCAAACGCATGGGAGACATTGTCGACGGCCAGTATCAGAAATACAGCGTCTCGCAGGGTGACTACATCCGCGAACACTTCTTCGGCGGCGATCCGGAATTGCTGGAACTCGTCGATCATCTCTCCGATGAGCAGCTGGAGAAACTCCGCCGAGGCGGTCACGACCCCGAGAAGGTTTTCGCGGCCTACAAGGCTGCCACAGAGCACCGGACCGGCCCGACCGTCATTCTGGCGAAGACCATCAAAGGTTACGGGCTGGGTGAAGCGGGCGAAGGACGTAACGTCGCCCACAACACCAAGAAGATGAACCTGGACGAACTCAAGCAGTTCCGGAAGCGGTTCAGCATTCCCATCGGCGAAGACGCCGTCGAAAAGATGCCGTTCTACAAGCCCGCTGAGGACAGTGAAGAGATGGCCTACCTGAAGGCCAAACGCGAACAGCTCGGCGGTCCCATTCCGGCCCGTAAGCCCACCGCGGAACGTCTCGAAGTCCCCGGACTCGACGACAAGGCCTTCGCCCGCCAGCTCAAGGGAACCGTCGACACCAAGTCCGAAGCCAGCACCACGCAGGCCTACGGAGCAGTGATTCAGGGACTGATGCGGCACAAGGTCATCGGAGACCGCATTGTCCCCATCATTCCGGACGAAGCCCGTACGTTCGGAATGGAGTCGATGTTCAGCACCTTTGGCATCTACTCCAGCAAGGGACAGCTGTACGAACCGGTCGACCGCGTCAACGGCAGCCTGATGTACTACAAGGAAGCCAAAGACGGACAGGTGCTGGAAGAAGGAATCAACGAAGCCGGAGCGATGAGCTCCTTCATCGCAGCAGGGACTGCCTACAGCAATCTCGGCATGAACATGATTCCGTTCTACATCTATTACTCGATGTTCGGATTCCAGCGTGTCGGTGACCTCATCTGGTGCGCCGCTGACAGCCGGGCCAAGGGATTCCTGGTCGGCGGAACTTCCGGCCGGACCACTCTGAACGGAGAAGGTCTGCAGCACGAAGACGGCCACAGCCACCTGATCGCCACCACCGTTCCTCAGCTGCACTCCTATGACCCTGCATTCGCCTATGAGCTGTGCGTGATCATTCAGGACGGCCTGAAGCGGATGTATGCGGACGGAGAAGAAATCTTCTACTACCTGTCCGTCTACAACGAGAGCTACGAGATGCCCGCGATGCCCGAAGGAGATCACGTCTCCGAAGGGATTCTCAAGGGGATGTACAAGTTCAGAAGCACCGACAGTGCGGAAGGTCAGGAGCACCGTCCGCAGCTGTTTGGTTCGGGAACCATCCTGAATGAAGTGCTGCGTGCCCAGGCGATCCTCAAAGAGAAGTACAACATCGGGACCGACGTCTGGAGTGTCACCAGCTACAGCGAGCTGTGCCGTGACTCCATGGACGCCGAACGGTGGAACTTCCTCCATCCGACCGAACAGCCCCGTCAGTCCTTCCTGATGAAGCAGCTGGACGGTATTCACGGCCCGTTCATTTCCTCCAGCGACAACGTGCGACTGGTGGCCGACCAGATCCGGCAGTGGATCCCCGGCAAGTACACCGTGCTGGGAACCGATGGCTTCGGCCGCAGCGATACCCGGCCCGTCCTCCGTCGCCACTTCGAAGTGGACGCCGAATGCACCGCTTACGCGACGCTGCAGGCCCTCTCCGAGTACGATGCCTTCGACGTGAGACAGCTTCCGCAGGTCCTCAAGGATCTGGGAATTGATCCGGAGAAGATCAGTCCACGACTGGCGTAAGTCCCAGTTGAATTCTGTCGAATCCCGTTTAGCTGCACACTTCACGTGTGCAGCTAAACTTTTATGGCTCCTATGCCGTCCGCCGTATTGTCGATTCTTCTTCCGGGTGATATTTTCCAGTGGAAGATCGGCCCCCTGACTTGAGTGAATGTCACGGTGACGAACTTGAGCCAAGGGCCCGGCATGAAACGTTTCTGTCCTTCCTGTCATCGACCGCTGCAATCGAACGCAAAAATCTGCGTCGACTGCGGGATTGATCTTTCGACAGGCCGCTCGATCCGGATTACGCATGGATTCGACAAGAAACGGGTCTACTCAACGACTCGGGATATTCTGAATGTCGCCAGCTGGTTTGCTCCGATTGGCGTCTTCCCGATCCGCTCCGAAGCCTACGCGACTCGTGAACCGTTCGCTGCCTGGGCCATTGTTGTCACGATCATTGTCTTCAGCACCCTGTTCTGGACAGGGTCATCCTCGCCACGCGTTCAAAGGTCGCTGAAACAGGCGATGCTCTGGTGCGGCACAGAGCCTCCCAGCAGTGAACTGATTGAAGCTCTTTACGAGTACACCGACCGCGGGAACCTGGAGGCGTACGACGCTGAGCTGGGCCGGCTCGAAGCGCTCATGCCGGAGACGGATCATGAGGAACTCGCCCAGCAGGCACTTGCCAATCTGCCTGTTCATGAACGGGTGATTGGCGAATTTCGGGTCTACCAGCTTCTCAGTCATGCATTCCTGCACGGTGACATCGTTCATCTGGCAGGGAATATGATCGTGCTGCTGATCCTGGGATCCAAGATCAATGGGGTCACCGGGAATGTGGCTTATCTGCTGCTGTTTGCGTTCTTCAGCATCACATCGGGACTGGTGGAATATGTATCGCTGATCGGAGAGCCGTCGATTGCCTGTCTGGGAGCATCCGGCGTGGCCATGGGAATGGCGGGGATGTACCTGATCCTCTTTCCCGTTCAACGGGTACACGTCGTGGCCTGGATTCGCCCGGCGGTGTTACTGATGAAGATCTTTTCCTGCCCGGGCATGGTCATCGTTCTGTTCTACATCGTGTTCGATGTCATCGCTGTTGCGTTTTCCTGGAATGACAGCACTGCCCATTGGGCCCATCTGGGCGGGTTCATCACCGGCATCGTTGTCGGTCTGGCCTTGTTGCTCGGACGTCAGGTGGACAGTCATGGCGCGGACATCCTGTCCGTCTTTATGGGACGCGGTGCCTGGGAGTGGATCGGGACTCCCAGCGAACGAGCCGAGTCTTCCATTCTCTCAAAGTGGCCGTAACGTTCCAACTTCTCATCCGCAATCGAAGGACTGGTGATCAATGCTCGTGCTGCTGATGGACATGATTGTCATCTGGTTCCTTCTGAACTTCTTCTCGGATGAGAACTGGGATGACAGAAAAGGAATGCTTTTCGTGATCACGCTGGTGATCGCATTGTGCGGCGGCGCGATTCTGACGTTCTTAGGTCCCTATCTCGGATTCTTCAGCCTCGGGGTTTACGTCCTCGCAGGGGGCGTGCTGCTCAAATTCCTGGCAGATCTCGACTGGCAGAGAGCCTTTCAGGCCATGAGTGCGTTCCTGGTCTACAAGGTCATCCTGATCGTGCTCCTACTGCTCGTATTCGCCGGCTTGTCCACCGGATCGTGGGACGAAGAGGAAGTCCGGTTCGACCGACCCGCTTCTCAGCAGACCGCTCGAATTTGCTGAGTCGGCCGCGATGAGAGAGCCGCCCTCCCTTACGGACGAGCTTCCGCGATATTCTCCAGCAGCAGTGAAACCAGCGACGTCCAGCCTGTCTGATGACTTGCTCCGCAGCCGCGTCCGTTGTCGCCATCGAAGTATTCGTAGAACAGCACCAGATCCCGCCAGTGGGGGTCGTCCGCATACCGGGATTCCTCTCCATGCGCCGGGCGCCGACCGGTCTCATCACGCAGGAACAGTCGGGTGAGCCGGTGTGCCAGTTCGCACGAGACCTGCTTGAGATTCATCCAGTTCCCCGAACCTGTCGGGCATTCCACCTTCAGAGTATCTCCGTAGAAATGGTGGTAGCGTTCCAGCGACTCGATCAGCAGGTAGTTGACGGGAAACCAGATCGGCCCCCGCCAGTTCGAGTTGCCTCCGAACAGTCCCGTCGTCGATTCCGCAGGATCGTAGTTGACACGGTGTTCCGCCCCACCCGCCTTGCAGGCATAGGGATGTTCCAGATGAAACTTCGAAAGCGCCCGGACGCCGTAAGGAGAGAGGAATTCCTTCTCATCCAGCAGGTAACGGAGCATGCGTGCCAGACGTTCCCGCGAAGGAATTGCCAGTAACCGGCGGTCGTGAACTTCATCCCCGATCGATTCCGGATCCGGCTGCATATATGAAATGTGCTGCGCGAGATCCGAGCGGTATTTCAAAAACCAGTCGAGCCGCTTTTTGAATCCCGGCAGGGCATCGATCTGCCCCTGATCGATCACTTCAACTGCAAAGAGCGGAATGATCCCGACCATGGATCGCACACGCAGAGGGAACGTCGCTCCATCCGCATCCAGGACGTCGTAGTAGAACCCATCCCCCTCATCCCAGAGTCCTGTCCCCCCCAGCGTGTTCATGGCATCCACGATTTCCACGAAGTGTTCGAAGAACTTGGACGCGATGTCTTCGTAGGTGTCGTCGAACGTCGCCAGCTCCATCGCCATCGCCAGCATCGTCAGGCAATAGAATGCCATCCAGGCGGTTCCGTCCGCCTGCTGCAGGTGACCGCCCGTCGGAAGCGGTTTGGAACGATCAAACACTCCAATGTTATCCAGCCCCAGAAAGCCCCCGGCGAACAGGTTTTTCCCATCCGGGTCCTTGCGGTTCACCCACCAGGTGAAGTTCATCAGCAACTTCGTGAAGACCCGCTTGAGGAACGGCACATCGCGTTCGCCGCGATTCCCGGTCATCTTATAAACCCGCCAGCAGGCCCACGCATGCACCGGGGGATTGACGTCGCTGAAGGCGAATTCATACGCGGGGAGCTGCCCGTTGGGATGCATGTACCACTCTCGCAGAAAGAGCAGCAGTTGCTCCTTCGCGAAGTCTCCATCCATGCGTGCAAACGGGAGCATGTGGAAGGCCAGGTCCCACGCTGCGAACCAGGGATACTCCCACTTATCCGGCATGGAGATAACGTCGCGGCTGAAGAGATGTTTCCATTCCTGATTCCGTCCGAATCGATGCCCCTCGGGCGGAGGAGGCTGATTCGCATCTCCCTGCAGCCATTCCTTTACCACGTAGTGATAGAACTGCTTGCTGGTGAGCAGACCTGCATAGGATTGCCGGCTGACAGCAGCCTCATCCTCTGTCTGCCGGGGAGGGAGGGCAGCTGCATAGAATTCATCACATTCGCGTTGTCGGGCTGTAAAGATCTCATTGAACTTCGCCCCGAATGCCTGTCCTGGAGCTTCATCCACTCTGGTCAGCCGGAGTTCAACGGTCTGACACGTTCTGGCAGGAAGTGTCAGGACGTAATGGGCAGCTGCCTTGGTCCCCACCTCTTGCGGCTGAATTGCCTCCCTGCGGCCATGCACAACGAACTCGTGGAACGCATCCTTCACGTACGAATGCGGATTGCCGTAACCAAAGAGACGATGTGAATTGGTGTCGTTTTCGGTGAAGAGAATCTCCGGCAGCGTTCCGTGAGGAGATGGGCCCGCTGTCCATTGAAATCGTCCCAGAGTGGAATGATTGGCCAGCACCTCGGCCCCGGATTTCCGTTCCAGATGCGGTTTCAATTCGGTCTCATCGAACTCGCAGCCGAAGCTCCAGGTGTTTCTGAACCACAGGGTCGGCAGCAGATGCAGCGTCGCTTCGTCGGGTCCGCGATTGGAGATGGTGACGCGAATCAGGATGTCGTCCGGGCCTCCCTTGGCGTACTCGGTCAGCACATCGAAATACCGGTTTTCATCGAAGACCCCGGTCTCAAGCAGTTCGAACTCGGGATCATTACGACCACGTCGACGATTCTCTTCCACCAGCCTGTCATAAGGAAACGCCGCCTGCGGATACTTGTAGAGCATCTTGACGTAGGCGTGCGTCGGCAGAGAGTCGAGATAGTAGTACGCCTCCTTGACGTCTTCACCATGATTCCCTTCCGGACCAGTCAGGCCGAAGAGCCGCTCTTTGAGGATCGGGTCATTGCCATTCCACAGCGAGATCGCAAAGCAGAGCCGGCATTCACGGTCGGTGAAGCCCATCAGACCATCTTCGCCCCAGCGGTAGGCGCGGCTGCGAGCGTGATCATGGGTGAAGTAGTCCCAGCACTCGCCCGTGGCGGAGTAGTCTTCGCGAACGGTCCCCCATTGCCGTTCGGAAAGATATGGCCCCCAGCGTTTCCAGTTGGCTTCCCGCGCAGCTGCTGCCTGCAGGCGAGCATCTTCGGCACACGGCGGGGCCGGAACCGCGCGGCCCGCTTTTCGATAGGCTGCGGGAATCACCGGAGACTTCTTCGATCGATGGGCCATGAGGCAATCCTGTGAACTTTCATGCGGTGAATATCCAGCATCGCGCGCACATGATAGACCATCCCGACCTAATCTGTCGCGAGCATGGTTTCGAGGATTCGCAGCAGTTCCCCCAGAGACCAGGCCTGAAACGGACATCCACGCGGGATCTGACGCGAGCCCGTCGCCTGCTGGGTCGGCTCGCCGTCCGCAATTTCGGAAACATGTCCCAGTCCCGCTTCATCAAGATGATTCAGAAGTGGCTGGACGAACCGGGCCCGGGCAACGGTTTTATTTCCGTCAGTCTCTCCGTGCACACGTAACCATGCTTCCACGAACGGTCCCATCAGCCAGGGCCAGACGGTCCCCTGATGGTACGCTCCATCCCGCGCGCGAACATTTCCCGTGTAATGAGGTTGATAGGCCGGGTCAGCCGGCTCCAGCGTCCGCAGTCCCAGCGGCGTGAGCAGGAGTTTCTCAACCGTGTTCACGACGCTCTTCGCCTGATCGGGCTCGAGCAGGGAAAGGGGAAGGCCTCCGACAGCGAAGATCTGATTCGGGCGGATGCTTGCATCGACCCTGCCGGGCTGATGGTCGACGTCCACGACATCAAACAGGCACTGACGTTCCGGGTTCCAGAAGCGCCGTTGAAAACTGGCCTTCGCCTGATTCAACAACTCCCGCCAGCTGGGATCGAACTGGCTGGCGAACTGCAAAGCGTTGATCCACAGTGCCTGAATCTCGACCGGCTTTCCAATGCGGGGCGTGACAATCCAGTCACCCACTTTGGCATCCATCCAGGTGAGCTGGACACCGCTGACTCCAGCGGCGAGGAGTCCATCGGAATCGGCCCGGATCTGAAATCGGGTCCCCTGCTGGTATCCCACGAGAATCGAAATGACCGCCCGGCGAAGTTGATTCCGTTCGTCGATCTGAAGTGTCTGTCCGTTCTTTTCCAGCGTATTCAGATAGTCCTGAACCGCGATGATGTACCACAGCGAGGCATCGACCGAATTGTATTCCGGCTGCGACTTGCCATCCGGGAATCGATTGGGAAGCATCCCTTCGGAAATGGTCCCTGCCCAGTCGCGAAGGATTCTGCCTGCATCTTCATAGCGTTCGGTGGCCAGACACAGACCTCGCAGGGAAATGAAGGTGTCACGTCCCCAGTCGGTGAACCACGGATAGCCCGCGATGATTGTCTTGCGGGGGCCGCTGCGAACGATGAACTGGTCCGCTGATCGATGCAGCCGCGAAGGGAACTTCAATCGCCGCACCCGCTCAATACGTTCCAGCCGGGAAACCAGCTGTTCGACCGATTCGTTCGCCTCCGTCTGCAGAGTTCGCTCGCCGGAAGCTGTGAAGATCAGAACCGCGGGGGAGTGATTCAAGTCGAAGCGAAACGTCCCGGGCGACGCCAGATCTTCACAGTCATCAAGACCCCGTTCCGCTTCGGCGGTATAGAAAAACCGTCTGAACCACAGCGGTTCCATGGTGTAGGCCCCGTTCGAAAGGGCAACGATCTGGGGAACGCCCTGATACGGTGACCAGACCAGTCGTTGACTGTCGCCGGTGTGCTGAAACTCGAAGGCGCCGTTCTCCAGATGGAGCGAATGGTAATCCCTGCCGGAAATCAGCGGACGAACCATCAGCTGAACGGGATCATGGCGGGCTTCAAGAAGGGACCAGCGGATCACCACTGCCGACGAATCTCGAGGGACAAAGATCTCCTGACGAATCTTCGTGCCGTCTTCGAGGGCATAATCCCACGTCGGCCAGGGCCCGGCCTGGAACCCCTGAATCAGGCGATCCCCGTGAGGGTGGATCACGTTGGGCAGGTAACGCTGCGAAGACAGAGCAGAGATTCCAGCGGCCGTCTGGACCTGAACCTCCATTCCGTTGACGAGGACAAAGCGGGAATTGTCCGCCGGACTGGCTGCCAGCAGAAGCGCGTGATAGCGCCGAGTTCTGCGCCCGGAGATCGTTCCAGAGGCAAATCCCCCCAGGCCATCGGTCTCCAGCCATTCGCGATCGGTCTGTTTCATCATGTCTGCTCTTCTCCGCCCATGACTTCATTCCAACCTGTGCATGGCGGATTCGTCAATGGACTGAAAGTTTCCCAACGGATAAGCTGCGATCGCGCAGTTCCACACACTTTGACTTGAGGAGTCAGTACGATGGGTGATCGCGGCAGCAAGGACAAAGGACAAAAAGAACAGAAGAAGAAACCCCAGCAGACGCTGAAGGAGAAGCGCAAGGCCAAACAGGACAAGCGCAGCGGCTCTTCCGGAAGCTGATGTTCAACACCGGCGAGCGGGAGACGTCATTCTCCCGATGTCTGGAAGAAATTAAAAAGAGTATCGGGGGGCAATCGCCCCCCGATCACCGATCAGATCACAAAGTCGGTCTTCTGACCCAGAATGCGGTCGACCAGATCCTGCGAGAGCTCAATTGACGCAGATGAACCGTCGTCGACGTCCGTTGGGTTGATTCCGCAATATTGCGACCAGGGTCCCAGGTGTCGCCAGCGTCCAGCACGCTTCGGCTCTCCGGGAAGCACCGGCGTGGTGCAGCGATTGCAGCCAATGGTCGAGAACCCCTGTGCATGCAGCGGGTTCACAATCACAGGATGTTCTTCGAGGTAGGCTTCCATCTGCTCATCGGTGAAGTTCGCAAGCGGATTGATCCGCACTGTGTTCATCTCGACGTCAACCGCCAGGATTGGGCAGTCGCCCCGTCTTCCGCCGTCAGCGCGACGCAGGCTGCCGATGAAGGCATCATATTGACCTTTGACCGCCAGCAGCGGTTCCACCTTCCGCATGTGGCAGCATTCTTTCTGTCCTTCAACAGACAGGTACAACACGCCGTACTTCTCCGTCTGCTGGGTCATGGTCAGCGCCGGCGTGAGAGTGCGGACAGAGAGTCCGTATTCATTGGCGATGCGGTCACGTGTCTCGAGGGTCTCCTGAAACATCACGCCGGTATCGACGAAGAGCACCGGGACGTTCAGCTTCAGTCGCGAGATCATATGAGCGACAACGCTCCCGGACTGCTGCATTGCCGACAGGGAAGCGAGTCTGTTTCCAAATGTCAGGCTGGCCCAATGCAGGAGTTCATCGGGGGATCGATCTTCGAAAGTCTTGGCCAGCTGATTCAGCTGCGCCTGCGTCAAACTTGCCATCAATTATCCTTCAACACTTCCATATTTCTGACCCGCGCCGCAGCTTCCCGATTCTCAGGGCCCATGGTTGCAGTTTCGGCGGCGGGGTCGCATTCAGACAGTCGTTCGTGATTGGTCCCGAAGTGTAGGGGGACGCCGATTTCCAGACAAATCGATTTCCTCAGAGCGGTCCGGAAAGGGACCATCGAGTCGCAGTTTCCGCAGATTTCCCGCGATGAAACCCTGCAGAGATCAGGATTTCGAAGATTTTCCCCGAGTCGGTCTCAGACGACCCAGGTCTGGAAATCGACCTGATCCAGTTCGCGATCACTCGAACAACAGGGGAGCGGCCGAACCTCCGACAGCGGCCCCTCTTCAATCTCCGACCGCTCCTGACACGTCGAGGGGCGGTCTGCCTGCAGCAGGTCATCGCATTCCAGATTCAGTGGATTTTCATCGAAGAGCATGGGATTGGGAGTATTCATGGCTGCCCTCCGGAGTCGGAAGCAAGAAGTGCGGTCTCCGTATTTTAAATAGATTCTGTCCCCGGGTCACTCAAATTCCATGTGGGAATTCAGATTTCGAGGAGTGGGCGCGGGTTCTCGCACTCGGAGAGTGCGAGGTACGTAGGCCGCACTCTCCGAGTGCGGCATTTCTCTCGGTTCACCTCAGTTCGCCCAGGAGATCATGTCTCCCGTGAATCGCTCGTAGAACAGGAACCCGATCCTCTCACTCAACCGGGAAAGGTATTCCGACTGGAAGGACATGAGCGACTGCTCGTTCGAGGATCGGGGCACCCGCGTGGGAAACTCGAAGTCGAGTTCCTTGGTGAAGATCCGCTCTCCTTCTCCGGTGAACTTCTTGTCGACCATCTCCATTTCCACAACATGGATGTACGCTTCTGACTTGCCGCGATACAGAGTCGTGCTGCTTCCCTCATGCAGGGTGAATTCGGCCAGTTCAACTTCAATCACATAATTAGCGCCAAACGCCTTGCCGATCTCAGACGCTTTTTCCCAGTCCGGATTGGCATCGGTCCAGGCCTTCACATAATCCGGGTGAATCATCTTGATGTGATTCTGTCCGAGCCGGTACGCCACCGCTGTGGCAATCTGATCGTCGATCTGTGGAAATTTCCATTGCAGCTCTTTGGGAGCAAAGCAGACCACAGCCACCGTCTTGCCCGGTTCGCTCATCGACTTCCCGGTCTCTGCATCGAAATCGGGTTCGATGGTCGGAGGACCATGCAGCAGATAGCTGAGGAGCACGAACTGCGTGCACCCGGAACTTCCGATGCAGATCAGGCAGGCGGCCAGTAGTCCACGGATCATGGCACGTCTGCTGCGGACCGGAGGAGATTGAAGCGTCGTCATGACAGTTTCCACGGGGGAGATACGTTGATGCGTTGTTTCAGGCTGTCTTGTCTGATCTGAGTTGTGTCGTCTGGCGGACGGACGGCTCTGCTAATTGGCGTACAGTTCGCTGCGGTTGACGGTATAAAACGCAGCCCCGAGATTGTCGGCCAGCCGGTCAATGAACCGCCGGATGAAAACGTTCTTGGGGGTGGAATCGACAGCGACCGGGTAGGTCGTGGGATAGCTGGAGCGGAACGCCTGTTCGAAGACCTGAACCGCGTGGTTGGCCTCGGTCTCTTTGCGAACCTCGTAGCCAATGATTCTTCCCGTGGCATTTCCACGATAGAAGTTCGGGCTGGATTCTTCCTTGTAAGAGAATTTCTCCAGCTGGATATGCATGATGTAATCGCAGCCTTTAACCTCGCGGGCCAGCACCTGAGGATCGAAGGTCCCCCCGAGTCGATCCAGAACTTTCGCTGCCGAGTCGGGGTGCAGCACCGTGATTTCATGCCGTTTCATCCGGCGAATCAGCTCTTCTTCGACATCTGAAGTGAGAGTGCCGAAGGCTTCCTGAACCAGTGCGGGAGCACTGACGTAAATCAGCACACTCTTCTTGTCTTTTGCTAATGAGATTCCAGTAGCCTGCTCGAATCCGGAAATCTGGACCGGATCTCCCAGCAGCACCTTGGTCATCATGACCATCGTGTTGATGCAGCCGGTCTGAGCAAACAACAGACTCGCTGCCAATGAGACAAGCAGGCATTTGCGAGTAAATCGCAGTGCCGGCCTGAAAGCTGGAGGATGGTGCATGAACGTGGTCCTTCACGAGCCGCAAAATCATGGAAGACGAACAGAGTTCGCTCGTCTTCCATGACTTATGGAAGAATCCCCAAAGTGGATTCTTCGATCACACCGGGTGATCTGCTTTTCAGGGGGGAGGAAAAAATCAGGAGGCCATCAGTCGTGCAATCCATTGCACCAGCGTGATGACGCTGAGAAAGGTCAGGATCCAGGAAAGGAGGGGAAGGGGGGAATGGACTCGAATCAATCTGCCCTGAAGACTGCTGAGCAGTCCCCAGAACACAAACATCAGACCGATCAGTGCTGCGGCAAAGCCGGCGGCGTTCGCACGCAGTGAACTGATCCATTGACCGCGTACGAAGTGTGCGAAGCTCGTCGTTCCACCACAGCCCGGACACGGCAGGCCAAACAGGATTTTGAATAAACAGGGGGGAAGGCCGAGCTGCTGATGGCTGCCAAACCCTCGCGGGTCAGGAGTCACCAGAAGACAGGCCAGGAAGCCGCCGAGGACCATCAGACTGATCAGGCACAACACAAGACGTTGCGACTGGCTGAGCGGCACTCTGGAAGCTCGAAAAGGGAAAGGAATTCAGGAATGGAAGCCTGTCTTAATCGTGCAGCCTCACAGCGACAACCCCACTTCATCCGCCCTTCGGCACCGCTTTCGACCGAGCATCCCCGAATCCAGAGTATTTTGCAGTCTTTTCGCTGGAATTCGCACAAAGACTGAAGAAATCCACGGAAGTCGCCGCACAGACGCCGCTGGCAGGTTCTGCCGATTCCAAAGCGGGAAAAGCCAATTCATCCCCAGCCCCGGGGTCGCTGCAGAGAAATTTCGGAGCAGAATTCAGCGTTCGCGATCGAATCGATCGACGCTCTGGCACCAAAAACAGCCCTCGCCGGCGTCCGCAAAGCCTGCTTTATTCGGATCGGCGACGCATCGACTCGAACTGGCAGTCCTCAGCCCCCCGATAACGGGCGCGCGGGCGGATCACTTCAGGCGACTCGCATTGCTCGAATGCGTGACAGCTCCACCCCACCAATCGTGCCGCTGCAAACAGCGGGCGGAACAGATCCCGATCCAGCTCCAGATACGTGAACAGCCGGGCCAGTGGCCAGTCGACGTTGGGAGGGAGCCGACGGTTGGTCCAGACCGCCCGTTCGACAGCATCCGCCAGCTTCTCCAGATCTGTTCGACCGCAGGCGTGCGAAAGACGTTCACATTCCAGTTCGAGAATGGCCGCTCGCGGATCGTAGTCCTGATAGACCGGATGACCGAATCCGGGAATGCGTTCCTCGAGTGGCTGTTCTGCCAGCCACTCCTCCGCGCGATCAGCTTCACCAATCTCATGCAGCACATCCAGAGGCCTGTCGTCCCCGCCCCCGTGCTCGATTCCCGTAAAGGCATCCAGAGCCGCCAGCACCGGACTGTATTGATTGGATCGCACAGAACCGACGATCCGCGCAACAAAACTGGCCGGATTGAATTCATGTTCGGCAGCGACAATGAACGCCACTTCGAGCGCCCGTTCATACAGGGCACAGGGAATCCTGCCGGTGATCACGTAGTAGATGTTTGCAATGTAGCTGAGCTCCGGACGCGGATCGAGCAACGGCAACCCGTGTCGAGTCCGGTGCCAGGCTGCAATCAGCATGGGCACCCGGGCCAGCAGACGCAGCGTCTGCGAATGACCGGCGTGCAGAAGATTCTCGTGTGGCTGCGAATCAGTCAGATTGAGAAGCCCGATGCCAACACGCAGCACATCCAGTGGAGGATTGTGCACCGGCAGCATCTCATAGACCTGCTGTACAATCGACGGAAGCTGCTGCTCCTCGGAGATGATGCTGAGGAAGTCTGCGAACTGTTCTTCGTCAGGCAGTTCATCAAAGAGCAACAGGTGTGCGACTTCGAGGAAGCTCGCCTCTTCCGCAAGGTCATGCAGACAGAAGCCGCGATACTGGAGACCACCGTCGATTCGGCAGATTTCCGTTTCGCCGGCGATCACACCCTTCAATCCGGGGTGATACAGTTCGTGAGCCATGAAAAAATCCCTCCGTGGAAATATCAGACTCCGTCCGACTGGCACATCCTAACGCACTGATCCTGTCCATGTCACGCGAAAACTGTGAAGGATTTTGACCGTTCCCGAGATCCTTGCTTCCGTTGCGAAGTCGTTGACATCGAAGATCGTTTTCCTTGTCCAGCTTCTCCACAGTGCTACAGTGAGGCAGAGATCTGTGTGCCGATTTCCGCACACGTCCGATGCCAGCAGAGAAGAGATGTCCGGCCCGGCCCACATCCCACCGGCACCGAAACTCTGCCCCGCAATAACTGACATCAAGAGAGAAGAGACACAGCGATGGAATATCGTCAGCTTGGCAACTCCGGTTTGAAAGTCCCTGTCCTCACGTTTGGGACCGGCACTTTCGGTGGAAATACAGAACTCTTCAAGGCCTGGGGAACTACGGATGTCGCCGAAGCAACGCGACTGGTCGACATCTGCCTGGAAGCCGGACTGAACATGTTCGACTCGGCGGATGTTTACTCCAAGGGGGTGGCTGAAGAGATTCTCGGACAAGCCATCAAAGGGCGGCGGGATCAGGTGCTGATCTCCACCAAAGGGACATTCCGGATGGGGCCCGGTCCGAATGATCTCGGGTCTTCACGCTATCACATCACCGAAGCGGTGAACGGCAGCCTGAAGCGACTGGGAGTCGACCACATCGATCTGTATCAGCTCCACAGCTTCGATGCTCAAACTCCAGTCGAAGAAACACTCTCCACGCTGGACGGTCTGGTGAAAGCAGGAAAAATTCGGTACATCGGCTGCTCGAACTACTCCGGGTGGCATCTGATGAAGTCACTCAGTGTTTCGGATCGCTATGGGTGGTCGAGGTACGTCGCTCATCAGGCCTACTATTCACTCGTGGGTCGCGACTACGAGTGGGAGCTGATGCCACTGGGACTCGACCAGAAGGTTGGCGGCGTCATCTGGAGCCCGCTCGGCTGGGGTCGTCTGACCGGAAAGATTCGACGTGGCCAGCCCTTGCCGGAAGCAAGCCGTCTGCAAAGCCAGCTCGCCGTCGACAAAGGTCCGCCGGTTCCGTTCGAACACGTCTACAAAGTGGTCGACGCCATTGACGAAATTGCCCAGGAGACCGGCAAGACCGTTCCGCAGATTGCTCTCAACTGGTTGCTGCAGCGTCCGAGCGTGTCGACGATCATTGTCGGTGCACGTAACGAAGAGCAGCTCAGACAGAATCTCGGCGCGGTCGGTTGGAACCTGACCCCCGAACAGGTGGCGAAACTCGATCAGGCGTCTGCGTTGACCCCCGCTTACCCGGTCTGGCATCAGCGAAGCACGTTTGGAGATCGCAATCCTCCAGCGGTCTGAGAATTCGAATGTTCGGGCTGACGTGGTATCAACTGTTCAACGACGTGGAAGCGGTGCTCTGGGGCATCGCTTCCATCACCGTTCTGTTCAAAACCCCCTGCAGCACGCCACAGCAAGTTTGGGCCGCGCGTCTAGGGGCGCTGTCGTTCTTTGTGTTCGGCATCACCGATCTCATTGAAGCTGCGCATGAAACCTGGATTCCACTCTGGCTTTGGGGACTCAAGTGCTTGTGCGGCGTCGGACTGATTTCATCCCGCTACATGTGGAAAGGTTGGAACCGGTTTCGCTGGACCGACCGGGAATTTCTATTCGGAGTCGGCTGCCTGCTGGCGGTTCTTGTTTTGATCAAGCTGCAGCATTCCTCCTTAAACCAGTCCCTGCCCTCTTCACAAACGAGAAAATTGAATCCTCTGGAGCACCGCGAGCGGACAACCGCAATCCGGCTGGCGGAATGACGCCAATGATCGCTCTGGACATCTTCCCCTTCGACAAAACCCGCTCATCACATAAGGGGGCGTGGTTCGGTCGACAAAATGAATCGAATTGTCCATGCTGACATTCTGAATTTGACTGCCTTGGCTTTCATCGCTTGAAACGGAGA
This sequence comes from Planctomicrobium stercoris, assembly GCF_051465655.1. Lineage (NCBI taxonomy): Bacteria > Pseudomonadati > Planctomycetota > Planctomycetia > Planctomycetales > Planctomycetaceae > Planctomicrobium > Planctomicrobium stercoris. The sequence continues at coordinate 5,600,944 of NZ_CP195791.1, forward strand.
AAACAGAACATGTCTCACGAGTACCCAAAGCTGCACAATGCGATGTGGCCCGGTTTGGTCGGGAAAGAGCCCGGCACCGACAACCCGCCAATTTCACTGGATCGCATGCTGGAATTGACCGCTGCAGCTGAAGTGAATGGTGTCAAGTTCGACGGCATCGACTACTTCCTGTTCCATCCGCACACCGATCCAGATGCGAGCGATGACGAGATCAAGGCGATCGCGGACAAAGTCGCTGGTTACGGGTTCACCATCGGTTCGCTGGTCGCCCCGATCTGGCCGGGCACCGTGGGTGATTCCGCCATGGGAGATGCTGCCGCGCGTAAGAAATTCGTGCTGGCGGTGGAAAAGGCCTGCCGCATCGCCCGTATCTTCAATGAACATGGTGTCCGTCAATACGGCGTCATCCGGATCGACTCCGCGACCGGCCCCGCTGCCTGGTACGATGATCCTCAGGGAAACACCAAGAAGATCGCGGAAACATTCCGGGCTGCCGCTCAGGTCGCTGCCGATCATGGAGAGCGCCTGGCTGCCGAAGGAGAGATCTGCTGGGCCGGAATGCATTCCTGGAAGAACATGGTCGACCTGCTGGAGGCCGTCGGCATGCCCGAAACGGTCGGCTTCCAGGCAGACCTGGCCCATACGTACCTCTACCTGATGGGGTACAACGCTCCGGAACATGCCCTGCTGAAGGAAGGTTATTCCGACGCGGAGTTCTGGGCTGCCTACAAGAAGATGACTGACGCTCTTCGTCCCTGGACCATCGACTTCCATGTGGCCCAGAACGACGGCAACGTGCACGGCACCGGCAGCCACGACAAGACCGGCAAGCACTGCCCCGCCGATGACCCCAACGGGAAGCTCGATATCGTCAAGTGCGCCGGCTATTGGCTGGAAGGTGCCGAAGAACGCGGAATCGAACACATCTGCTGGGACGGCTGCATGTTCCCCAACGCCATGCTGGAAACGCCAGCCACGTGGAACACCATCCTCAAAGCGATGATCAAAGTCCGCGACGCTCACGGCTGGGAATAATCCCGTCCACCGCAGCGAGCTTCGGATGCTCATCTGAAGAGTTCAAACCATTCCGCCGGTCAGCCCCACCGCTGATCGGCGGATTTTTATTTCAACGGCTCAGCGACAGACCGGAGCTTACGGAGCAGCGCCTCAACCTCGAGCTCTTTCGACCACTGATTGAGATATTCCTGATCAAGCCAGGAGTACTGGAGTTCATAGACCCGAAGCGAGTCCTGAAACTGCTTTTCACTTCCACCAGATGCCTGGCACCAGGCGAGTTTGGCGAGAATGGTATCTTCAGGACTGCTCACATCGACGGACAGGCCGTCGATGACTCGCGGCTGTTTGCGGTGAAAACGAGAGGTGTCAAATGGTGAATCTGTGAGGATCCAGAAGTCGACTTTGTCACCAGTTCGCAGATCAAGAAGATTGAACATCCGCTCCTGGGAAATCGCCTCCATGATCGCATCGCGAGACAAGTAAAAGTTGGGAGAAGTGAACTCGCTGATCAAAAAGTGAATCTGATCCGGCCGAATCTGAATCACGAGGTCGATATCGTGCGAAGAACGGGGTTCCCCCTGCAAGCTGGAAGCGAGCGAGCCGGTCACCATCACAGGGACCGCCGCAGTTTCCAGGACCCGGATCACATCGCTTAGTAATTTCGATTGTGACATTTTGCGAGTCGGTCCAGAAACAGCTGGTGAAATTCCACTTCCGGCAGGTCCGGAAACCGATCCCGCAGCCCTTCCCGAAAGACCCGTTTCGTGAGATCAGACAATTCGAAAGACTTGGCTGCCCGCGCTTCGGGCCCCATGGCCTCTAACACGCGGAGGTATTCCTGGTGATTCGGTCGCGACTTCAAAATTGCCTTTTGAGCGGTCACCAAATCTGAATTGTCGTTTGTCTGCTCGTTCATGAATCGCTGGAGTGCGTTGGTGCGGTCGATTTGAACTTTAACTTAACTCAACGGACGTTGAACTTCCAATCGCCCCCTCCTCGTCACGCCCTCTCAACGCGGCCGGAAGTGAACAGCGACAGGAAGAACCGTGTCTTCGGTCACTCCCGGCACGAAAAATACGAGCGGGGAACGCTGCTCCCCGCTCGTACATGTGGTCATCAAATACACCTGCTGATTACTCCGAATCGGATGGCAACTCGGCCGGGTAACTCGCAATCAACTCAGGCATGGGGACGGTCGGCGGGACCAAAGTGATTTCAGAAGCTGGGGACTCCGGTTCGACTGGGGACGACTCCGTCTGACGACCTCCTTCTTCCTTCTCTTTCTTCGGACTTTCTTTCTCCGGCTGACGGTCGCGATTCATGCGAGGGCCGCGGCCCGGACCAAACCCCGGTCGAGGCCCACCTTCACCGCGTCCAAACTCTGGTCGACGATCGCCGTCGCGGTCTCCGCGAGGTTCACGTGGGCCCCCCTCTTCAGGCAGAGGACGATTCGCTTCCGGACGTGGGCCTCGCCCAACCCCTTCCCCACGGGGTGGGCTGTGGCGTTCCCCTTCCGGGCGAGCACCCGGACGTGGATGATCCGGAGAACCTTTTCCATCCCTGTCGGCATGCTGTGGTGGGCGATGTCCCAGTCGTGCATGTTCGACATGACGACCGCCCTGATCCGCACGAGGACCTGCATGACGCTCGGTTCGTTCACCTTCCTGCTTGATCCAGGGACGATGGTGACCATGCTCGCCGAATGATCGTTCGAAGCGATCACCATGGAAGCGATCGAATCCCCCACGTTGGCCAAAGCCTCCGCGTCCTGCATCACGGTATGAGTGCATCGCAAAATGGCGCGGCCCCGGTCCGGAGAAGTGACGCTCCGAATGAAGGTATCCACCACCATAACCAAACCCTCGGCCGGCAAAATGAGGAGGCTGTCTGAATCCAGTCCGACCATGAAAGCCGGGATACGAGTCACGACCGAAGCGTGAAAACTGCCCCCGATGGAACCGATGAGCCGTCTGTCGATGCCAGCCCTGATGTGACGTCCGGACATGCGTCCGTCCGCGATATCCCCAACCTCGGCCGGCATGTGGATTGTGTCGTGCCTGCTGCACATGCCCCTGCAGCTTACTGGCCGCTTTGGCAAACTCTTCACGGCTGATTGACCCGTCTTTGTCGGCATCCAGTCGGTCAAAGAGGCCATTCACTCGCGCAGCTGAGTTTGGCTTGGCGCGGTGCTGATGATCTCCTTTGCGAGCAGCCGGCTTCTTTTCGGGCTTCTCCGATTTCACTTCGTCGGCAGGTTGCTCCTGATCGGGCTTCGTGGTGTCGTCGGCAAAGGCAACGCTCGACAGACATGTCATGCCGAGCACAAGGAACGAGAGTTTCCAGTGAGTGCGCATACAGGGACTCCTTGAATGCATGGGGGCCAGCGGCGGAAAGGGGCCGCTTCCGGGAACGCAGAGATCTTCCGTTTCTCAACGAGACGTTCGCTCCTGCATCACGCTTCAATCACAAGCGGAATGCAGCCTGGCGAAATCGACAGCTTCAACGGGAACGTGTTTCGGACGTCGCGAATTTGTCCGAATCTGATACCACTTGAAACACCCCGGGCCGGAAATGGTTCCGGTGGTTCCCGGAAGATTTCTGAGACTCCTGCGTCTGGCAGAAAATCGCCAACCAGCAATCAAACCCTGGCGTCAATAAACGTAGAGCAGATCGTTTCCATCCCGGACGCCTCCGTCCCCTCAAAACAAGATCCCACAAATGAGCCGACGCCCGGGAGTCTCTTGCTCGGGCGTCGGGGAATGTCGCAGGTGACTGTGGTCCGTTTTTCAGGGACCAGTGGAGATCACACGAATTGCCTGATCCTGGAAAACGGGATCCGCATAGTCTTCGGCATCGAGCTTCAACGTGACTTTCGAAGTCCCCGGCTGTTTCGCCAGGAGAGCGAGGTGGAAAGTCTCCTCCGCACCAGGAAGAAGTTCAGTCAACGCACGGAAGACAACCTGTTTTCCATTCTGATCGTACTCAACCGGTCCACGTGCCGAGACGAATTCCATCCCTTCCGGAAGAATGAACGTTGCCTGCACGTTTCGGCCGGCAGCGGTTCCGGAATTCTTGAGAGTCATCTGCAGCGTGACCCGTTCATTGACCAGCACAGTCCGCTGATCCGCACGATAATCGGGAGTCAGCTCGGCGAAGCCTTTGACACTCAGAACGGTCTCCAGCGAACTCTGGTTACCGGCATCATCGGCAGCGACGATCCGTCCGATATGCTCGCCAGGCTGCTTGGCAATGTAGAGCAGACTGATTTCGCGAGCCTGACCGGGCTTGAGTTCATCGAGCTTCCAGGTGACGACGCGTGAGCGGGAATCCCAACGGCCCCCCCCGGGGATGGCCGTCAGTTCAACACCGGGAGCCAATTTTTCCTGAACGGTGATTCCCTTCAATACTTCCGAAGAGGTATTGGCGACTTTCAGCATCACATTGGCAGGGCGACCGACAAACCGGTTTTCCGGACCGGTCCGTGTGATCTCAATCCGGGACTTGATCACGCTGACGTCCGCCCGTGTCTCGTCGTGAGTCTTTCCTTCATTGGTGACCATCGACTGGATGGTGTAGACCCCTTCCCGCTCAGCCTGAACCTGAAGATCGATGATCTTTTCCGCCCCGGGAGCGAGAACTCCGCTTTCGTATTCCAGATCATTTCCACCCGGATGCTTCAGACCCGGCGGCAGTATGGTCCGCAGAAACACCGACTTGGCGACTCCCTGTCCCTGATTCCGCAGGGTGAACTGGAAGCTCATTGGTTCGCCATGCACAACTTCCGTCGGCCCCGTCATGCCGATGGTCAGTTTTGGAGCATTCACTTTGATGCTCGCGGAGACTGTCGATGCGAAGGAGACCGTCGCCACGCTGCCGATCTGGCCGGCTTCAATCGGAACAACCTTCAACTGAATCTTGCGTTCTCCACCCGGTTCGATGGTTCCCAGCTGCCAGCTCAACTTGCCATCGTTCAGGTAGGCTTGTGGAATGGTCCCTTCCAGCTGTGCGCCACGTGGAATTCGGTCCTCAACCACGACGTCCTTGGCGTCGCTGCCTCCGACGTTCCGGATGATGATCGCGTAAATCACCGACTCACCCACTTCAGCTTCTGTGGGGGCGATTTTTTCAATTTTCAATTCGGGAGACTGCGGACCACGTGGAGCGTTGACGTCCAGTTCCGCGGTTCCGATCAACTGATTCGGAGTGGCCGCAGGTCCCGGGCTCGGGGGAATGGAAGCCCCACCCAGTTCGGGCATCACTTCCAGATTGTTCCCGGGAGGCACCGATGACGGAGCGGGCGAACCCTGCAGAGAAAATGCTGGAACCTGGGGAACGGATGGCTCTGGCAGGTTCAATTGCGTGGCAGGAATCGGCTCTGTGGGAGGCAACTCCGGCTTGGCGGCTGGGGGCAGAGGCAGCGGCAGCACCTCACTCATGGAAGCCGGGCTGGGAGTCGGTTCGACAGGTGCTGCGCGAGTCGACGAATTGGGAATGATGTCCGGCAGGACTTCACCGGTCGGGGGAAGCGGCGGCATGGAAGGAGGCCCCTGCTCTCCTGCCACGGGCTGAACCCCGGTCGGTTCGCGCAGACTTCGCAGCTCGGGTGCGAATCCACCTGCGGGGGTGACTTCAGGAAGCACTTCCGGTTCCGGCTGAGCCGGCAGTTCGGGAGCTGCTGTCGGAGCTGCTGTCGCGGGAGGAGCGCCAAACGGGTCAGACGAAAACGGGTCGCCAGCGGGCATCTCGCGAGTCGAAGGTTTCTCGGCTGCTGGCAGTGTGGGAAGCTCAGCCGGCATCAGCGGGGCAGCCTGAACGGGTCTGAGTTCCCGAGGAGCATCCACCGGGAAAACGCCACCGACGGTGCGTGCGGGTGCCAGCTCCGACTCGACTGCATCGGCAGTAACAACTCCTGAGTCCGATGCATCAGGGTCAGCTGCAGGGACTTCCATCCCCCCGAGCTCGGACCCCGTGGGGAGCAAGACCGGACCGGGATGCGAAGGGGGCAACCGGGTCAGACCCGGCATTTCGCGGGATCGTCCGACAGCCGGAGTTGGCTCGGGGAGTTCCGGAACAGTTTCCGCCATGGCAGCGGGACCAAATCGATTCGCGGGTCGATCCGCAGGTTCAGGGAGAGTCGCAGCAGCCAGTGTGGGCACCGGTTCAGACTCGACAGACTCCACCTGCTGATTGGGCAGCTCTGCGAATTCCTCGGAGGGACTCTCCGAGTTGGCTGCAAGCTCTGCGGGCATCGATTCGGTGGCAGGCAGGGGTTCGAGTTCGGAATTGCCAGCAGGAAGCGATTCGGGCAACGGCTGGGGGACTTCATTCATTCGCGCATTCGCGGTGCGCTCATCTTTGAAAAAGAGCGGAAACTCCGAATCATCCAGCTTTTGATCAGGTTTGGCTGCAGGGGCGGGCGAGGAAGTACTTGCCAGCGGGTCAAATGTCTGGGCCTCTTCGCTGTCCGATTCGGACTGCGTGGGCGCGGCAGCCAACGTCGGCCCCGGTTCCTGAGCGGATTTCGCCCCCGTCAGATTGAGCGGACGCCCCCAATCGGAAGCAGGTTCCGTGGATTCTTTCTCTTCAGCCTCGGGCGACTGCTCCTGCAGGGCGACAAACTCGCCGGGATTGATCTTATCCGCAGCCGTTTTCAGCCCGTCATGTGCCTGCCAGACAACAAAACAGCTGCTGCCAATAACACTTCCCAGAACCAAAAACTTGACGAACAGGTTCTGCATTTCAGGGAATCCTTTCCCAGCCGGCTGTTGCATCCGCAACAATTCTGGAACTCGAAAACTGGGGAATCGCACGTTGAAATCGAGGCAAATCTCAGGTCAGCCGATTCGTGCCGCCCGCACGCATTCGGAATTCATCGCCATTACAATCGGCAAAAACTGCTGATTGTCTCTCGAGTCATAGCAAAAAGTACAAGGAGAGGTAAAGGCTAAGTCTGATCGGCGGAATTCGCCGAAAAAGAAGTTGTTTTTTGTCCCGACCCTGTTTGAATGCACGAAATGGGAACAATACACTGACTGGCTGAAACTGAAGGATTGATCCGATCGACTAGATGGGGAAGCTCAAGCCGGGTTTACGGATTGCTTAAACCGTGCCGATGCCAGCTCGTCCCGTGGCCGATACAACTGAAACGTGCTGTCTTACTCGGGACCTGCTGGCCCCTGGAGATCGCATTCGAAATGGAGTGCAAATGCGCAAACGCCAAAATCTGACTTGGACCATTCTCTGCAGCTGCCTTTCAATCTGGGCAGCATCGAGAAGCTGGGGATTTGAAGACGGTGCGAATCCCGTCGGGCTGAACGGCCTGATTCCATCCTACGCCCCGGAAGGTCTGACCGACGAAGACTTCAAGAACCTGCAGGAGTCGATCGACGCCTCCTGGAAACCCTGGGTTGAAGAAACCGGGAAATTCGTCAAAGAATTCTACGAAGGAAACGCCCAGACCGTAGCCGAACAACGTGTGGCACTTCAGCGGCTCCAGGTCAAACTGGGAACGCTTGAAAAGGCACTGGCTGATCCCCGCTACCGTTCGATTCATCGGCAATTGCAGTCGCTGTATGGAAAACTGGGACCTGAGGCGAGCCTCGCTCAGGCCTTCCTCGATACGCTGACTCTGGAACCCGCCGCCGCCCGCGCAGAACGCCTCGAACCGGCATTCAACCAGCTGCATCAGGCTGTCGACGCCCTTCAGGCAGATCTGAAGACCTACCGCAACGGAAACGACTGGGTCACCTGGATCCGCCTCGACCAGCTGAAGAATCTGAAAGCAGACGACCCGGCCGCTCCTGCGATCGTTGATCAACTGCTGACCAAACTCGGAAACCGCGAAACCTACACTCCGGAAATCCGCGACTTCGTCAGCCGTGAACCGTTCCTCGCCGTCGAAGACGCGCTGCAGGCCATTCACAACGCCGCAACTCAGGAAGTCGTCTCCGAACCGGCCGAACTTCGTTCACTGTATACACAGCTGATCGAAGCACTGAACGCCTATCACACCGAGCCCAGCACGCCAAACGAAACGAAGATCCGACAGATCCTCGAAGAAGTGCGAGCCAAATCTCCGGATGGCGGAGTTGCCGTCGCCGGCGCGCTCGGTCGCAACTACCTGAACTACAACCTGCGTCTGGCCGTGTCCGAAGGATTCGTCAACCGGTTCTTCTCGGAAACCCGACGTGAGCAAAGCCAGATCCGTGATCGGGTGATGCAGGCCAGCGTCTATGGATACCAGTGCTCTGACGTCACCACCCGTCTGGATCTGGTCCCCAGCGAAGTGAACGCCAAGTTCAATCTGCAGCTCACCGGGACCATTTTCGCCAACACAAACGGCGTCACCAGCCAGGCCACGATCCACACGATCGGCCGTCACAGCTTCAACGGCAGCAAACTGGTGGCTTTCGACGGACAGAATTTCTACCTCGAACCCGGACATGTTTCGGCTCGGGCAAACAATCAGACCGTTGGAGCAACCACGAAGTTCAGCCGCGTCCCCCTCTTCGGGCGGGTCGCCAACAACATTGCTGTCCGCAAGGCCAACGAGTTGCGTCCGCAGACGAATGCCCTGGCTGTCCGGAAGATCACCGATCAGGTCAGTGAAGAACTCGAACGCGAAGCAGCTGAACAGTTCGCCAACGCCAGCAAGCAGCTGCAGACCAAGACCTACGGACCGCTGCGGAAGTACAATCTGTATCCGGACGTCATGGCTCTGAGCACAACCGATTCCGAGCTGCGGCTCTGGACCCGGCTGATGGATTCCGATGAAATTGCCGGATCGCAGGCAGTCCCCATCGCGTCCATTCCTTCCGACGGCATGGTCGCACAGATTCACGAAAGCCTGCTCTCGCACGCCTTCGACCGTCTGGGCCTCAACGGCAAAACCATGACGGAAGATGAAGTCCGTCAGTTGCTCGAAAGCCGCCTGAGCGAAATTCTCGATCGCAAGGTCGAAATTCCGAAGCCCGCCGGCCAGGCGGACGCCTCGGAACAGGCTGCCAATACGCTCGTCTTCGCCGAAGAAGATCCAGTCCGTTTCACGATTCGTGACGGAGTGGTCACCGTATTCATTCAGGCCGGCTTGAAGCGGGACAATGGGGACGACATCCCCACACAGATCATCTCGGTGCCCTTCCAGCCGACGCTGCAGGGCGACAAGATCATCCTGACCCGCGGCAACGTTGGTGTGAAGCCTGTCGTTCGCCCACCCAGCGTCGCTGCTCAGGTGGCCCGTGCCCAGGTGATGCGACAAAAGATTCAGAGCGCATTGCCCGAACAGTCTGTGAACCGCACGATGGAAGTCAAAACCCAGAACGACAAAGTCGTGAAGCTGACTGTCGCAGACATCGTCGCTGAAGGGGGCTGGCTGGTGCTGACGATCAAGTAATCGTCTCCCACATCGCCTGATGATTGGACTTTAAGAGCGTTTAGTCGCACACTTCACTGGTGTGACTAAACGTTTCTTTTTTTGATGGCTGACGATCCGGCATGAGCGAATCCAAAGACCTGACCCCCAGCGAAAAGATGCGGGCAGCGTTGCCAAACGATTCCCGGGATTCCCGCACCCGGCCCTGGCTGGCAATCCTGACCGGCATGTTCGCCGCCCTCTTCCTCATCGGCTGCTGCGTTTGCGGCATCGCAGCCTGGTGGTTTCGCCCTCTCATCCGCGAAAACCCCGAGCAGGCCAAATCCCTGACCCAGCAGATTGTCGACATTGCCATTCCCGAACCGTTCCAGCCCCATGGGCTCATCGACTGGAATCTTGCCTTTGTCATGCACCTGCGGGGGGTCTACTACGAGCGATATGTTGGAGACGGAGTCCTGACGCTGCTGGAGGTCAACACACAGCTGTCGCACGATGAGACCATCCGCAACCACATCCGCAAGACCTTGCTGGAAGAAGGGGCGGGAGGCACCGAATTGATCGTCGACCATTCCCAGACGCACCGCGAGATTTTCACGATCTCAGGGCAGCAGATCCCGTTTACTTTCGAGGTCGCCCGGGACGGAGCGGAGATCTTCCATCTGGTGGAAGGAGTCTTCCCCGGCAAGAACGGCCAGGTCCTGCTGACGATGCGAGTGGACGAACTGCATTGGAAGAACGAGGCCGATTTCGCAGCTGTCGAGCCGGGGAAACCCGCTTCGATCGTCCCGATCTGGGTCTGGGACATGATCTCGTCCATCGGGCATCCGCCGCGTCAGGACTTCGTCCCGTCGGGACAGGAATCAGGGGATAGGAATTAGGGGTTAGGAGTTAGCGACCCACTACCCACTACCCACTACCCTCACGACGCTTCCCGCAGTCGCAGCAACGGTGTCTCAATCGACACCATCGTATTGGGCGGGACGCTCTTCGTCAGCCAGACGCTGGCGCCGACCACGGAATTCTCGCCGATGACCGTCATCCCTCCCAGAATGGTGGCATTGGCGTAAATCACCACGCCATTTTCCAGCGTGGGATGCCGCTTGGTTCCCCGTACCAGGTTCCCTTCACCATCCTTGGCGAAGCTGACTGCTCCCAGCGTGACCCCCTGATAGATCTTCACCCCCGTGCCGATCTTGCAGGTCTCCCCAATCACGACGCCGGTCCCGTGGTCGATGAAGAAGGAAGGGCCAATCGAAGCTCCGGGATGAATATCAATTCCGGTCAGGCTGTGGGAGTGCTCCGACATCATCCGGGGAATCAGTGGAATTTTCTGCCGGTACAGCTGATGGGCGATGCGATGCACCGTCACCGCTTCCAGACCCGGATAGCAGAAGATGATTTCATCCAGACCGCTGGCCGCCGGGTCGCCGTCGTAGGCTGCCTGAACGTCTGTCGCGAGCAGCTTCCGCATCTCCGGCAGCGATTCCAGGAACTCGATGGCCGCCTGCTGGCCGCGAGCTTCGAAATCCATGAGTTTCCGTTGATTGCAGTCGGAGCCGTGCTGACGATCGTAATCGTATCTCAGAGCCCGGCTGATCTGCTGGGTCAACTTGTCGTGGAGACCGTCAATCAGGTCGCCCACATAATACGTGACGTTCCCCAGGTGCAGGTTCTGGCGACGCCGGTAGCCGGGATAGAGGATCTCTTTCAGGTCGTCGAGGATTTCGACCACAGCTCCGGTGCTGGGAAGCGGACAATGCCCCAGGTGATTGACGGTGCCAATGTCCTGATAGCTGTCCACGATACGATCCGTGAGCGAGCTGAGCTGTTCTTTGAGACGAAAATCGGTAGCCATGTGTGTGATCCGAAGCAGAATCGCGTTGAATTCCGACCGCCTGCCGGGCGTTCGGTCCCCATCCTGAGCAGTTTTCCGGCCTCCCGCCGGTCAGCGACACAATTCCCGCTCCCGCCGGCAACCGGGCCAAGCTGGCCGTCGGGCAGGGGAGATCCATCGGGTCATAGAGTGATACGACTCGATCAGCATCGTCATCGCAATAATACCACAAGCGACCAGAAGTGAGATATTCCGCTTCGCAGTTGATCGTAATTCCCGACAGGCCCTGAGACAGAGAACTCAACACATTCCCTTGTCTGAATCGCACCCGGGACACCCAGGCGCGTTCTCTGAAATTTTATCGCGGCCAATTTCGGACGATCAAGCGTCGTTACAATCGGATGAAAACAGAGCCGGACTGTATCGAAAATTCTTTCCCCGCTGACGGAACTGCCAGCGAACTTCTCCGAATCGTCACCCCTTCACATCTTCACTCAGTTTGACAAGCGGTGAAACGGATTCCCCTGCTCTTCGACGAATTCACACGGCGAATTCCGCCGATTCCCCACGTTCCCGCTCACTCATTTTCGTCAGGCGACTTCGTCAAAAGCTGCGACAATCTGGCTTTGCACCGACCGCCGATGAGTTAGAATTCTCCTGTCGACAATTCTTCTCCCTGTCCACCACGCGACATCTTCTCCCATGCCAATTTACGTCTACGAAATCATTTGCGACGACGGCTCACCCGGAGAAACCTTCGAGGTGCTGCAGCGGATCTCCGATCCCCCGTTGACCCAACATCCGGAAACCGGAGTGCCAGTCCAGCGTGTCATTCAGCCTCCGTTCATCGGCGGGACATGGTCCGACGGGGCGATGCACAAAAACGTTTCTGACGACCAAAAGCTTGATCGACTCGGATTCACCAAGTACGTGAAGGCGGGCGACGGATTCTACGAGAAGCGGGCCGGCAAGGGGCCGGACGTCATCTCGCGTGACGCTCCGCTCCGGGGGGACAGTCTCGGGCACCTGGACTGATCGCAGGCCGATTCCTCCCGTGGAGACAGAGTTCCGGATGCGCTGGCCCATTCGAAATCAAATTCTGCTTCCGCTGGTGGCCTTGCAACTGCTCGTGGTGGTCGGCGTGACCTGGCTGGCTGCCTGGTCCTCCCTGCGTCGCGTCGAAAGAGATGTCCGCAGTCGATTTCAGGATCTGGCCACGACAATTCAAGGGTCAAACTTCCCTCTTACGTCGACGGTGCTCGAACAGATGCACCGTCTCTCGGGGGCAGATTTTCTTATCCTGAGCCCGCAGGGGGAGATTCAGTCCTCCACTCTCTCCCCCTCCGAAACCCGGGAGCTCCAACGGAACCTTGACGAGAACGAAAAACCTTCGAGCAACACAGCAAATGCCGTCCGCGTTGAGCAGAGGTCCTATCTGACGAACCGCGTGCCGATTCGCCATTACGGGTCGCCGGCCGATGTGTTGATTCTGTACCCGGAGTCGCAGGTTCAATCGGCTCGAGATGATGCCATTCGCGGCCCGGTTCTGCTCGGACTTCTCACCCTGGCACTCACCACGATTGCAGTGATCTTCGTCGCACAGAGGATCGGCAAACGGATTCAGGCCATTGAGCGTCAGGTGGCGAGGGTCGCCAGTGGAAACTTCGAGCCGATCCCCTTGAAGAGTCGCAGCGACGAGTTGAGAGACCTGTCGGCGTCAGTCAATCAAATGAGTGTGCAGCTCGACCGCATGGCCAGCCGCATCCGCGAGACCGAGCGAGCGGAGCTGGTGAAACAACTGGCTGGCGGCATCGCTCATCAACTCCGGAATTCGCTCACCGGCGCCCGACTCGCGCTGCAACTGCATCGTCGCCGATGTCCACTTGAAAACGATGAGAGTCTCTCGGTCTCCCTGCATCAGTTGTCACTCACGGAAGAGCAGATTCGCGGGCTTGTGGCACTCATCCGTGATGAGCACCGTCCTCGCGTTGCGGGATCGCTGAGTGCCATCGCCAGCGAAGTCGCAGCCCTGGTACGCCCGATGTGCGAACATCGACAGATTCGCTTCGACTGCGCCGGACCAGACGAAGACCTTTCGCTGGAAGACGCGGATCAAATTCGTGCAGCGATCCTCAACCTCTGCATCAATGCGATTGAAGCAACCTCCACAGGGGGAGCGGTACATCTTCGTCTGGAAGCTCGAAACGGCATCGCCACGATTGATGTCACTGACGACGGCCCCGGGGTGACCGCAACAGAACTCGGCCGGATTTTCGACCCCTTCCATTCCACCAAGGCGGACGGAATGGGGCTGGGACTGGCATTGGTGAAACAAACTGCCGAAGATCATGGCGGGAGCATTCAGTACCTGCGTGAGGGTTCAACCACGACCTTCCGGCTGACCTGTCGGGGCCAGTCCGGACGGCCTTCCTCACCACGCATGGAAGCGGTCCCCTGACCAGGCCGACGTTCACAGCTGCAGCATCGAGTCTTTTATGAGCCGGATTCTGGTTGTCGACGACGAACCTTCGATCTGCTGGTCGTTCGAGCAGGCCCTCAGCGATGCTGGCCACGTGGTGACTTCCGCATCGACTGCCGAAATCGCCTTACAGGCGATGGAGACCTTTGATCCGGAACTGATTCTGCTTGATTACAGACTTCCCGGAATGGACGGTCTGTGCGCGATTCGCGAAATTCAATCAGCCAGTTCTCCGGCTCCCGTCATTCTGATGACTGCTTTCGGGAGTCTCGATCTGGCAGTGAACGCCCTTGGGCAAGGGGCGTTCGATTATCTCCCCAAGCCATTCGACCTGGATGATGCCGTCGCGGTCATCACACGCGCACTGGCCAGCAGGGACGCAATACTGACTCCCCGGCCTTCCCACTCAGACTCTCAGTCGGAGATCGTCGGAACCTCGCGAGGGATTCAAGAAGTCTTCCGGCAGATTGCTCTCGTCGCCAGACTCAACGTCCCCGTATTGATCTCCGGGGAAAGCGGTGTGGGAAAAGAACTGGTCGCCCGCGCGATCCACCGCTACAGCGGACGTCACCCCGACAAGTTCATTCCCATCTGCGTCCCCGCCCTGAACGAAAGCGTCCTTGAAAGTGAGCTGTTCGGACACGTGCGGGGAGCATTCACCGGTGCCGATCGCAACCGGCTGGGACTGCTTCAACAGGCACACAGCGGGACAGCATTCTTCGATGAAATCGGCGATATCCCGCTGGCCCAGCAGATCAAACTGTTGCGAGTCCTTGAAGATCGCCAGGTCGTCCCGGTCGGGGGAGATGCTGTTCAGGCTGCGGAATTTCGACTGATCGCAGCAACACATCAGCCGCTGGAGTCGATGGTCGCACAAGGCACCTTCCGACAGGACCTCTTCTATCGGCTGAATGTCTTTCGAATTCATATCCCGCCATTGCGTGAACGGGTCGAAGACATCGCAGCGCTTGCGGAACAGTTCCTGAAGCAGATGGATCCCGACGGATTGATTTCGCTCAGCGAAGAGACGCTGACGGAATTGAAGCGGCGTCGCTGGAAGGGAAATGTTCGCGAACTCAGAAGCGCCATTCAACATGCAGCGGTACTCTGCCGGACAGGGGTGATCACTCCAGACTGTCTGCCTGCCGAGATGCCCGACTTCCAGCCGGCCCCTCCTTCCACCATCGAACAGATCCTCTCCGTGCTGCAGGGCTGGGCGGAGCAGCAGATCCCCACTGCCGATCCCAATGACCCGCAGAGTTTGCTTTACGAACGGTTCCTGCAGGTCTTCGAACCTCCCATTCTCTCTGCTGCTTTGACTGCAGCGAAGGGGAATCGGAAGTCAGCGGCGGACATTCTGGGGCTGCACCGGGAGACTCTTCGCAAGCGGCTTCGAAGACATGGTCTCGAGGAGAACGACTCCACGGACGCGATGAATTCCCGTTGATAATCATGTCTTCAAGAGTATTGTATTCGAAATGAGCAAGGGGGAACTGCTGACGATCTGGCTGGTGCGGATCTCCATGGTCTGTTACCTGCTCAGCCTGATTCTGCAGATCACAGCATGGGAGACGACCTCACAGCAGCGGCGGGCACGCTGGCTCTGGACGATCGGCTATTTATTTTTCCTGCTGCATCTGGCAGCCGCATTTCATTATGTGCACCACTGGAGCCACACGCACGCTTATGAAGTCACCGCCCAGCGAACAGCGGAAACAGTGGGCATGCGTTACGGGGCAGGGATCTACTTCAATTATGCCTTTATGATTGTGTGGGGAATCGACGTCCTCTGGTGGTGGACGGGTCTGCAGCGATACCGGACACGCCCCGGATGGATCACCTGGTCAATCCAGGGTTTCATGGCCTTCATTATCCTGAACGCCACCATTTTCTTTGCCATCACCAGCATCCGTTGGTGGGGAATTGCAGGAGCAATACTGCTGGCGAGCCTGGTCGTTGTGCAGACAGTGAGACGACGCCCCTCACAAACAGTGCCGTGAAACAACATTGGCATTAAATTTATGTAGTACTGACCGCGTCGAACTTCATAAAAACGAATCTGCGTCAAAATCTGCATAATTTCTGATCCATCAGACAGACGGAAACGTTCCCGGAAAGCATGCTGAAATGACTTTTGCTTCCTGATGCGGAACACCAACGTGCTATTCCCGATTGGTACCGATGCACCCCTGTATCACCGCCCCATCGGAACGGTGCTTCTGTTGATCGCCTACGTCGCCGTTTTTGTGGCGACAAATGGAGCGAGGCATCCCGAGGCATGGGGACCACACTCCAACACCGGTTTCGGGCCGGATGTCTGGGTATCTTCAACCTTCTTCCACATTGGTGTCGGTCACCTGATCGGCAATTTGATTTTTCTCTGGTCGTTCGGACTGATCGTGGAAGGAAAGATCGGAACTCTGCGATTCCTGTCATTCTACTTCGCGGTCTGCCTCTCCGTCGGACTCTGGATGAAGCTATCGCCGGGCCACTCTGGAAACTTCGATGGAGGTGAAAAAGGGAATTCCGCAGCGATTTATGCGTTGATGGCCATTTCACTCATTTGGGCTCCCATGAACAATTTTGAAATGGTCTGGTTCAACCGCTTCGGGAGACATCACGCCGGAACCGTGGAGGTGTCAGTCCTGTGGGTCTCGCTCGTCTTTCTGATTCTCGAAACATTCCTCGCGGTGAGTTCGGGATTCCGAATGGGTAGTGCCGTCGTCCACCTGAGCGGAGCTGCCATCGGTGCTGCCTTCGCAATTGTCATGCTGCGAAAGGGCTGGGTCGACTGCGAAGACGGAGACCTGTTCACTGTCTGGAAACGGGACGTCAAAGCCAACGCCCTGCTCACCTCTGCTCCGGAGATTCGACACCAGGACCGGTCGGCGCTCAAGACCGCCCAGCGGCAGAAACAAACCCCCGAGGAACTGAACCGAAAACTTCTCGCACATATCAGCGCCGGAAACTTCAAAGCTGCGCATCAGGTCTTAATGCAGCTGAAGCGTTGTCGAGCAACCGGGGACGAACCTCGTCCCGCCGACCTTCGGACACTCATTCGCGGCCTGGCCAAGGATCGGCTCTACCCGGAAGCAGCCTGGACGATCGAGGAGTGTTATCTGCCCCGCAGCCAACAGCCGGAAAACAAGATCCGACTCTTCCTCGCATCAATTCTCGTCAGCGAACTTCATCGCCCGCGCGAAGCTCTGCGGCAGCTGACAAAGATTGACGTGAACTCTTTACTGCCCGACCAGAAAAACGATTACCTGAAAGTTCAGGCTGAAGCTCAGAGACAGATCGACGACGGGGTGGTTGAGATCGCACCCCGAGATCACTTCTGAAACTGAAGGGACACGCCCGACTCAGGCATTCGGATCCCGCACCTGCACCTGCAGGGCTCCCAGCAGTTTGGTGATCGCTTCTTCTTTCTTGTTGATAAAGAAGACATTGTCCAGCACGATCGCGCGGCGTTCGTTGCTGGGATGCAGAATCAATCGCCCAGAGCGGAGCAGCACGAACTCAAAGATGTCGTTGATTTCTTTATCGATCCGCAGGTTGGGCGAAGAGAACCGTTCCAGGTCACTCAGGACTCCGTGGTGATGCAGCAGCTCGTTCGGACGGACTTCCCAGTAGTCGAGCCTAGCTGTGAAGAAGACCGTCAGATAGATCCCCCCCATGACCGTGGCGTACAGAAGGAAGAACGTAGAGTTCGCGACCGGATGCATTGAGAGAATCCAGCGATGCAGATGCGGCAGCAGATTCGGGCTGTAGACAATCAATAGAAAGAACCCCAGCACCAGTGCCGTAATCACCGCGAATAGCAGAAGTGATGTCGAGCGGGGAAAGTCGAACGACAGCACCACCAGATTGAGCGCCAGCACGATCAGGAATGTCCAGCTCCAGAAATGAGAGGCGATCGCGTTGACGTTGGCGTTGTCGACCTCGCGGCCGAACAGATAGAGAAAAATCCCCGCCGCGATCGACACAAACCACGACGGGTACATGAAGACGATCTTGGGGTAAGAGACCAGGATCACCCCTTTGTCGACCTGGGGAGCCTTGGCGACTGCATCGGGATCAACGGTGATGGTGGACTTGGTATTCGCCATGTTTTCTCTCTGTCGAGATTTCTCTGGGGCCGATTGATTCACCATCGTGAACGCTTGAACTTCGGTCCGGGATCAACCGATCCCGAACCGAAGAACAAAAAACTGTGGAACTCATTTGAAACGCAGAGTTCTCGGAGAACGCAGAGAAAAAAGAGATTCCCGGTGTTCTTCTCTGTGTCCTTGGCGACCTCTGCGTTTCGACTCTTTTCATTGCAACACAAACAGCTGGAAACGGGAGACCGAAGCCTCCCGCTCGCCGACTTGATTATGCGCCAAACTTCTCCAGCCGGTCGGCGTGAGCCAGGGCCAGCGGCGTCAGGTACTTGGCCGGGAACTGACCCAGACCGCCCAGGCGGCAGTTCGATTCCCCGAATGCTTCACTTCCATCGAAGCGACAGCGATCAGCGACAATCATCGTCGGGACCGGATGCCAGCTGTGCGACTTCATCTTGCTGGGGGTACTGTGGTCGCCGGTGACGATCAACACGGTCGGGTTCAGAGCGGTGATCGCAGGAATCGCAGCGTCCAGCTCTTCAATCCGTTTGACCTTGGCGTCGAAGTTGCCGTCTTCTCCGGTGGAATCGGTGTACTTGAAGTGGATGAAGAAGAAGTCGTAGTCGTTCCAGGCCTGCTTCAGGCGGGCACACTGATCGCCGATGGTCTGGCCGGCATCCAGCACATCCATGCTCACCAACCGCGCGAGACCGCGATACATCGGATAGACGGCAATCGCGCCAGCCTTTGTGCCGTAGCATTCTTCGAAAGTCGGGATCGGCGGACGCTTGGCGATTCCGCGGAGCATCAGGAAGTTCGCGGGGGCATCGTTCTTCAGAACTTCGCGAGCCTGCCGCAGGAATTCCTTGGCCACTTCGACAGTCTTGGCGGAGGCTTCATCCCGGGCCACCGGATCCAGAGGAGCAACCCCGGTCGATTGCGGATCGGTGTCGTCGACATTCCCACCCAGGCCAGCGGCGCGGAACACGACAACCAGCCGGTATTCCTTGACGTGCTGTACGAAGACTTCCACGCCTGGAATCTTGATCTTGTTCAGCTTCTCGCACAGAGGAGCAGCTGCTTCAGAAGAAATTCGTCCGGCGCGACGATCGGAAATCAATCCCTTCTCGTCGAGCGTGCAAAAGTTGCCCCGGATTGCGACATCGTTCGGCCCGAGGTCGAAATCGATCCCCAGTGCCTCCAGCACGCCGCGACCGATCTGAAACTCCAGCGGATCGTATCCAAACAATCCCAGATGTCCGGGACCGCTCCCCGGTGTGATCCCCGGAATGACGGGGGTGCTCAGCCCCAGCGTGCCCCGCTGTGCCAGTGCGTTCAGGTTGGGAGTGTTGGCGGTTTCCAGTTCGGTTTTTCCACCCGGTGCCAGTGGAAGCCCGCCCAGTCCGTCAGCGACCAGCAGGACAATTTTCGAATCATTCTTCTTCTGCAGTTCTTTTGTCAGCGTGTGAATTTCGCTCATCAGTCACTCAAATTGATTGTCGAGGGACGGCAATCAGGGGGATACAAACCGCCCAGTTTCTGCCATAAGTTTTCCGTCGACAATTTAGCAACTCGCTGGGGATGGGGCGAGCAGAGCCGGGAATTCACAACAAAGCTGCGGCTGCGAGCGGATTTTTCCAGCTGAAAAGACCAGCTACGGCCGGTGTCCTGCTGAAAGCTGCAAGAGCATCTGCAATCACGTCGCAGGGTCTGCCAGAGGCCTGCGACGTGGGAATTTCGATCCATGATTGCTGCTGCGGTTTGAATATTCACACAGGCAGATCTTCAGGAATTGATTACGGGAAGATTACCGGCGTATCGTTGATGATTACCCGGCCTCGACCTCCGCTGGCGGGGAAGGAATAGGTCGTGGTCGCTCCGGTGATGGTGTTGCTGGCGGTGGAGAAGAACGTCACCAGTGGGGGGTCTCCGTCCGCTGCGGTGAACGCAGCAACCACAATTCCGCGATCTACGAAGGTATTGAACTGGGACAGGTCGATCTTGTTATTGTCGAGGGCAATCTGCGACCCGTCTTCGATCGAGGTGAACAGGATCCCGGTCCCTCCTCCCGCATTATCCTTGATGATATTGCTGGCCATCGCCACCGCAGAGGCTTTTCCGAGCAATGCCCGAATGGCGGTCTGATTCATCCCGTTCATGTTGATCTCGTTGGCGTCAGCAATCACGTTGGCGGGAGCTTGCGTCTCGAGATCGATCCCGATGGAATTCACCCCGGTCAATGTGATCAGGTTCTGATTGGCGTAGATCTGCCCCAGAGCTGTGCCGCTTCCTGTACGCAGCTGGATGGCAGTCTGTCCGGTCTGACTTCCAGCGATCGTGTTGTTCATGGCATAGGCCAGGACACTTCCCGTCCAGTCCATCTTGGCAGCGATTCCTCCTGCGGAGCTGAGCTGAACCGCATTGTTGCGGAACGCATAGGTCAAAGACGAGGTTTCCCCTCCCGCCAGAGTCTCTGCGGTGAAGAACGTCCCGGGCATGTTCGTCACCAGATTGTTGCTGACCGATGCGGAATAGGTTCCGACCTTGTCGACGACATAGCGGATTCCGAGATTCGAACTGAGAGGATTGTTTTCGAAGTCCGACTGATACACCTGCAGCTGCGTCAGGTTCTTGGCATCAATCAGCATGTCGGTCGTGCCAGTGACTTTGGAGCCGGCAATAATGAGCGCTGCTCCCCCATCCACTTCAGCCATCTTGCCGTTGTCGGTGAAGTCGACGGACTGAAACCCGACGGTGCCGGCATTCTCCATCAGGACAGCCACATCGGTATTTTTGATGAATCCGCCGCTGCTGACGGTACTGCCGTCGCCGAACACCAGGAAGCTGCCTGTCGTGTCGACCAGTCTCAGACCGACAGCCCCGCCATCTGCCTTGATTTCAGTGAGCGAGATACTGACGGACGAATCTTCGATGTCCGCCACCGGAGCTCCGATGGTGTTGAGATACCCGTTACTGACGAGCAGTGCGTTGTCGTCGCGTGAATGAATGGCGGCTGCCCCTTGAGTCTGGATGTCGACCGCCCCAAAGCCGATCAGGCCTCCGTTGTCATTGGATTCAATCCCACCCCCGTAGGTGCCGCCCGCGTTGCGAATCACCAGTTTCTCAAAGGTGATCACGCTCGGGGTGATGGTGGTCACGTCATCCGTTGTCGTGGTGGTCCCTTTGTCATCCACCTCTTCCAGGCGTTCCATGTTTTCGATTTTCAGGGCAGCCATCGCTGTCCGGCGAATGATCACGTCATCCTCGAATGAGATGCTGCCGAGACCGCCATCAATGTGAATTCCGTACCCGGTCGTGTCTTCAACATAGATGTTGTCCAGGTTGAGCACGTCGTCGATGTCGATGATGGAGAGGCCGTTCCCGCCGCTGCCGCTGACAGTCAGGTTGGAAACCGAGCTTCCGGTGATTCCATCCAGATAAACCCCATCTCCAGTCGAGTTTTCGACCTTCACGTTGCTGATGCGAACATTGTTTTTATCCTGAGCCACGATTCCGCGGCCCTGCGAATCGACAATGGAAATCCCCGCGATGGTCGTGTTGTTTCCCATCGTGACAGCGTCACCGGCAGAGCCCTCAATCCGGGGAGTTGCCCCGGTTGACGATCCTCCGGGAACATGGAACCAGCCATAGCGGTCGTCCCGCATCCGGAAGGCGGTCCCTTCACCCAGAAGAGTCTGTCCGTCCTGTAGAACGACAGTATCGCTCACAACCGTCCCGCTGTGCATGTAAATCAGATTCGGAGACTGTGCAGCACCCTGGGCAGCGGTGATGGAAGTGAATGGATCGTCCACAGTCCCTGTGCCGGGCCCGCCGGTATTCTGTCCGACATGCTGCACGATCAGGACGGTTCCATCCGGATTCTGAGCAACGACGCCCGCGTCAATCTTGGTGCTCTTCGCGAGAATCACGTTGTAGTTACGATCGACGAACCGCCGCAGCTGTCCCTGCAGACTCGTTCCCGGCAGTTCCCGGGTTCCGAACTGCCAGAAGACGCCAATGTTGAAATTGGTCCCATAAGTATTGTCGTGAGTCACGGATGTCAGCGTTCCGATTGCCGGGACAATGTTTCCCTGCAGCTGAAGCTTGTAACCGTTGATGTCGGCGACTTCCGCACCACCCTGGAAGTGGTACCATCCCGCACTCGCCTGCACCTGGTGGGATTTCATGAAGTCCCCCGGCAGGTATGCCTGAAAGTTAATATCCAGACCGGTCATTGCCTTCCCGATCCGGTTCCGGACGTCGAAGAGAATGTTGTGCTCGTTGAATCGTTCGTTGATGATTGTCTGGGAGAGTGTTTTTTCCGTGGTGCTCACAGGCATGTAGACGTTTCCGAACAGTCCGGCCATCTCCATGCGGGCTTCCCATCCGACTGAGAGCTGCTGGAACGATCGACCAGTGGAATCGTCTGAATCATAGAAGCCGTTGATCCCGAACAGGGCCATTTCACTGGGCTCGATGAATCGGAATCCGACCCCCGCGTTTCCGCCCACTTTCCCTTCGGTGTTGATGAATCCCCGGAAGTCTCCGAAGAGAATCTGATTGTTCATCTGCAGGTAGGGGAACAGCTCGACCGGCACGATACTGTGATCACGACCGAACGCCGGCAGTCCGATGAATCCGATCCGACCGTCGATGCCGCTGGCGCGATCGACCTTGTCGTTGTTCGGGATCATGGTGCGGTCGACGAAATTCGACTCCACGTCCGGGAACGACAGCGTCCCGGATTCGTCCTCAGGAAAGACGAAGGACTTGGTGGCTTCTGTCTTCTTTTCAGCCGGCTTCTCGTCCGGAAACTCCTGGGCGAGCCCCAGAGTCGAAGCGGATAGACAGGCGCACAGCCCGCTGGCCTGCAGGAATCGCCGCAGCGGGGTTCGAACGCCGTTGGAATTGACCGGGCGGAATTTGAGGAGATTTCTCATTGCAGGCGAGATTCGATTGAAAGGATGACGGAACCGCCATGTGGGGAGGAGGCGGTTTAGTAACGCCACCCGGCCCGATCCGACAAGACGGAGGGGCGGAATCTGGTCGATGCAATACCGAAATCGGACGAAAAATCAGAATTTTGGCTCAAGTCCGGCAGAATCCGCCGTGTCAAAACGTCGATTTGATGGGAGATCTCCCCGTCCGGTGCACGTTGCTGGAAGCCCGTGGCGGAGAGCCCGGAGTCGAGAGCAGGAGATTTGCTGGAATTCCTCCTGACTTCTGGCTCTGGACTCTCGACTCCGGGCTCTTGGCTCCTCCAATTTGTGACAGGAGAGCCAACAGCCCGGGTGGCCCAGCATTTTGAAGCAGCCCTGAACGTTGTTACACTGAAATTGCAACGACGATCATTCGGGAGTCGCTGCACCGGCTTGATGTACCAGCGGCCTTGCACGCTTCATTTTCAGGACAACGTTTATGTCATCACATTCCAAGCCCGCCGCACCAGCGGCGCCGGCGGAAATCGCTGGCCCCCCCGTCATTGACAAAAACAAACCGGAACCCGAAATCAACAAGCTGTTCCGGCTCCAGATCAAACATGGGGCGTCCGACCTGCACCTGCAGACCGACAAGCCCGCCATGCTGCGGGTCAAAGGGGAAATCCGGGAACTGAGCATGCCCCCCCTGAGTGCCGAGACGCTCTGGGCGATGTTCTATGAGGCCATGGACGACCGCAACAAGCGGATCATGGAGAATGACGGCGGAGCCGACTTCGCCCACATTGTCCCGTACGAAGGGAAGAACTGGCGATTCCGTGTGAATCTCTTCAAGCAGCTGGGCAAGCCCGGAATGGTCGCGCGAAAGGTGGAACAGTCGATTCCTCCTTTCGAAGGACTTTATCTTCCCCCCATCATGGAAGACCTGTGCAAATATGACCAGGGAATGGTGCTGCTGGCAGGGGTGACCGGATCCGGAAAGTCGACGACCATCGCGTCGATGCTCAACTGGATCAACAGAACCTATCGCAAGCACATCCTGACGATCGAAGACCCGATCGAATTCGTGTACACCGCGGACAAGTGTCTGATCAATCAGCGTGAAATCGGTATGGACGTCGTCGACTTCCACGTCGCGATGAAACACGCGGTGCGAGAAGACCCCGACATCATCCTCGTGGGTGAAATGCGTGACCAGGAAACCTTCGAAACCGCGATTCACGCGGCCGAGACCGGTCACCTGGTGTACGGAACGATTCACGCTTCCGGAGCTCCGGGAACCATTCAGCGTATTCTGGACCTGTTCCCGCAGAACATGCACAGCGCCATCCGTGCCAGTATGTCCATGAACATGAAGGCGATCGTCGGACAGAAACTTCTCAAGACGATCGTCGACAAACCCAGCCGCGTCCCGATCGTGGAAATCATGCTCTTCAACGCCACGGTCCGCAAACTCGTGCAGGAAACCATGGACGAAAAACTCGCTTCCGCCATCCGCATCGGCAAGGATGAAGGAATGCAGGTGTTCAACGACTCGCTGTACTCCTTCGTCCAGCGTGAGTTGATCGCACGGGCAGACGCTTTTGAAATTTCTCCAAACGTGGAAGAACTCAAGATGATGCTCAAGGGCATTCAGGTGAAGGCTCCAGCGATTCTGTAGCATTGCCGCAGCGGTGGAAACCGAAAGGTTCCCATCGCATGGGTCGCAGACAGTTCGGGCTCACAACAGATTGAATTCAATTCGGGAAACCCCGTGAAACACTCTCTCCCCTCGACTCAATTCGCATCGATCATCCTTGTGGCTGCAATGACGATCATGCTGACTGCCTCGTCGGCAGAGAGCGTTTTCGCACAGGGAACTCCTCCACCCACAGGAACTGCAGCGCCCGCTTCCGCTCCTCCCCCGACTTCTTCAGGGACGAGTTTTGGCAAATACCCCCTGACGCTCGATCCGTTCATGCGGGGGAATACCGTCCCCTCACGTCCGGACCATCCAAAACTGCACGTCAATGCTGTTCCCGAGGCGGGTCGATATCTCGCCGACTGGAAGATTGTCCTGATGATCGGCGTCTTCGCATTCTGGCTGTACTACGCGAACTGGGTCCACGAAGACAGCCGGGGACTGAAGGTGCGACCTGAATTCTGGAACAGCTGGATGCTGGGAGGCGGTGTCCTGGCAATCCTTGCAGGTCTCCTGATGCCGACGTTTCCTGTCAGCGTGGGAGGACTGGCTCTGGCAATCGGCTGCCCGCTGGGACTGTATGTCTGGGAGCGGAACCTGCAGGTCCCGGAAAGCCGTCGTGTGATGACGCCTGCCCATCTGGAAGGCTGGTCCCGCCGGCAGCTGGCGAAAGTCGGGATCAATCTGGCCCGTAAGGATCGTGTCGACCCGACCACCGGTCCGCCGATTACGTTCCTGGGCAAGTCACGCACCGGCCAGAAGGATGTCAGCCGCTCCAAGCAGGTGGAAGCCTCCAAAGGGTATGTCGCCGCCAAGGAACTCGTTTACGACGCTCTTCTGCGTCGCGCGACCGACATCCACCTGGAGCCGAAGGAATCGGAACTTGCAGTGCGTCTGCGTATCGACGGGGTGATGTTCCCTGCGGAATCCTTCGACAAGGCCACCGGCGATGCTGTTACCAACATCATCAAGGTGTTGTGTGCCATGGACATCACCGAACGCCGCCGGTCTCAGGACGGAAGTTTTGCAGCGGTTGTGGAGAACCGGGAGATCGATTTCCGTGTCGCTTCCCAGGGAACGCGTCACGGCGAAAAGGTCAGTATGCGTATCCTGGACCAGTCCAACTCGGTCAACAAAATGGCGCAGCTGGGGATGCGGAAAGTTGTTCAGGATAAACTCATCGAGGTCATCAATCAGCCGCACGGGCTGCTGCTCGTCTGCGGACCGACCGGAGCCGGTAAGTCCACCACGCTGTATACGGCCATCAACGAGCTGGACGCGTTCGAGAAGAACATCATCACGGTCGAAGACCCTGTTGAATACAAGATGCCCAACGTGACGCAGATTGAAATCAACACCAAGGGGGGAACCACATTCGCCCAGTCACTGCGCAGTATTCTGCGACAGGATCCGGACGTTGTGATGATCGGGGAAATTCGAGATGAAGAGACCGCCAAGATCGCCTGTCAGGCCGCGAACACCGGTCACATGGTGTTTTCCACGGTCCATGCCAATGATTCTATCACGGCGCTTTACCGAATTCTCGACCTGAAGGTCGAGCCGTTCATGCTCTCGACAGCAATCTCAGCCATCCTCGCTCAGCGACTGGCCCGTCGTCTCTGCATGCAGTGCCGACAGCCCTACGCCCCGACGGCAGAGCTGCTTAAACAGGTCGGACTGCCTGCCGGCAAGATCAAGGAGTTCTATCAGCCTCCCGCGGGCGACAACCCCTGCACCAAGTGCGGAGGAACCGGTTATCACGGCCGCGTCGGTGTGTACGAATTCCTGTATTTGAATGAACGGATGAAAGACCTCGTGCGCGACAATGCAGCGATGTCGGCCATCCGCAACGAAGCCCGTAAAGATGGCATGTTGTACATGGCTGAAGAAGGGCTTAGACTTGTAGTACGTGGCGTCACTTCCGTCGACGAGATTCGACGCGTGGTGAAATAGGTTCGGATCAAAAGACGCAGCTCTGGGGAAGTTCAGCCTCGGGACGACGCCGTCTTTACTGATCCGGCGAAATCGCGAATAGTTCTCAATGACTGAAATCATGTGAGAGGAGTGACAGGCATGCCGTTATTTGAAATCGAAACCAGTGCCCACATCATGATCGGCTGGGCAGAAAGTGACGATCAGGCCCGCGAGTTCGCCCACGAGCATTACCCCGAGGAAGAGATCACCCGGGTCACCAAACGCCCCCGCGATGTCTGGGTCATCTCCAAGAGATTGCTGGGACTGGAAAGTGTCAGCGATCCCTGCGACACCGCTCGCGACTGCCTATCCAAGGCCTCTGGAGACAAAGTGCACGCCATCCGGCTTTACATGCACGAGACCGGCGTCGACCTGCATGAAGCCCAGAAGACCATCGAAACAAACATGTCACTGGGCTGGTAAAGCCGGCACCTGCACGATCAACTTCACGTTCCCGCAGAGCCACTCACTTCACGTGCGTGGCCCAAAGTCTCCCATCTGTTGCGGCAGACTTCCCAGTCGGGACGACACCGTTTCCCCCGCTCGGGCAGGGTGGCCGGCAATGCTTTCGCGATTGGGAGTCGTCTGTCGCGGAACGAATCCCGACCCCGTGCGATGAAAGACGAATCGCAGCCCGCAGCGCCCGCACTCAAGTTCGGTCCCGATTCTCTCGGATTGCAGCAGTATTGCGTCAATGAGCCGATTTCCACACAATCCCGTCACGAGATTGATCGACTGCTGACAGTGCGGACACATCAGAGGAAGTTCCCGCCGTCCTGAGGAGCTGGACTCGACCGGGGATTCATGGCCGGGGTGGATCCGAATTTCACTGATCATAAAACACTCACTCCTGCGTCGATCACTTTGGACCTGGATGTGAGTGTTATCGCCACAGCCATGACAGCTAGTTGGCATAGGTAATTTCAGAAGCGGAAATTTGTCGCCAGGAGACTGACGAACGCAACTGGAATTCAAGCGCCCGTTCAACTCGCCAGCGGGCGGGTTACGGACTACTCCCGGGCCAGCCGATTCGCGGCATCACGCAGTTCATTGACCATGCGACGGGTCGTCCGCCACCGCTGATCCGGGTCCCGCTCCAGCCCCTTCATAATGGTCTCAGCGACCTGCTGATCCAGATCCGGAATCAGCTTCCGGATATCCTTGGGGGGAGTATTCACATGCTGCAGCACTGCTTCCATGGTGTCCGCCGAGGGCCAGGGATACTGCCGGGTGAACATTTCGAAGCAGGTCATCGCGTAGGAGAAAATGTCGATCCGCTGGTCGGTCGGCAGTCGCTTGATCAGCTCGGGGGCCATATAGGCAGCGGTCCCGGTCCGGTTGCCCGGCTTCCGGAACTCCGGGGTGTTGGGGACCATCAAACCGAAGTCGATCAACTTGATGATGTTGTCGTTCGTGACGAGGATGTTCCGCGGGCACAGGTCGCGGTGAATCCAGTCGTTGACGTGCAGGTAATCCAGCGCCTCGCCGATCTGGACGCAGTATGAAAGACAATAGGTCTTCATTCGCTCGTTCTGGACATCGACCAGATAACTCAGACTGCTTCCTTCCACGAACTCCATGACCAGGTACTGCTCATCCTGGGTGGTCAGGCCGTGTTCGAGCGTCCGCACGACGTTTTCGTGGTTCATGACCGTGGCCATGACCCCTTCGCTGGGACGGTTCATTCCGATGAACCGTTGTTCGAGCCGCAGAGTCTTGGCTTTATCCAGCACTTTCACAGCGACCGTGCGACCGGTCTTGGTATCGATGGCCTTCCAGACCTTCGACATACTTCCCTGCCCGACGCGGTTCTGCAGCTGAAACCGGCGCTCGATATCGACCTTCGCGGGTCGGCCGCCTGAGAAAAGTCGTTGCAGGAAACTCATCGCCGGTACCGCCAGGGTGAAAACTGAAATTCCTGTTCAACTTGCAAAAGGATTTTGAAACGCGGAGATCGCAAAGGACGCAGAGAAATTTCAAGAGAATCCCATCTTCATTCTCTGCGAACTCAGTGGACTCTGCGTTTCAAACTCATTTTCAATGACTTTAATGTCCGCGAGATGTTCCGCAGTAATCGATGATGCGGGCGATCTCGCTTCTCAGCTCTTCGCGACTGACGATGCGGTCGACGAACCCATGTTCCAGCAGGAATTCACTGGTCTGAAAATCATCCGGCAGCGGCTGCTTGATGGTCTGGCTGACGACACGCGGACCGGCGAATCCGATCAGGGCCTTGGGCTCTGCGATAATGACATCTCCCAGCGAAGCAAAGCTGGCGGCCACTCCCCCCATCGTCGGGTTGGTCAGGACGGAAATAAACAGTCCGCCTGCTTCGTGAAAACGACCGAGCGCTGCGGAGACTTTGCCCATCTGCATCAGGGAGAAGATCCCTTCGTGCATGCGTGCTCCCCCGCCGGATCCGCTGACGATCACGAGCGGCAGCATCGACTGAGTCGCTTCTTCGATAATCCGGGTCAGCTTCTCACCGACCACGGACCCCATGCTCCCCATGATGAACGCGGAATCGGTCAACGCCAGCAGCAGCGGGCGTCCACGCAGGTATCCCCGGCCGACCACGCAGGCTTCCTTCAGCGAGGTCTTCTTCTGCTCTTCGGCCAGACGATCCTTGTACGGTTTCTTGTCGACAAACGTCAGCGGGTCGACCGGAGCCAGTTCGCTGAAGCGTTCTTCGAAGCTTTCTTCGTCGAGCAGCTGCTGAATCCGGACTTTGGCAGAAACGTAGAAGTGGTGACCGCACTCCGGACACATCCGGAAATTCTTCTCCAGATGCTTTCGAAAAATCGTGGCGGAACACTCTTCACAGCGAAGCCACAACCCCTCGGGGACGCCCCGCTTTTTGCGGGGGCCGCTGCCGGCTTCTGGCATATCCGGAATCGGGTTGACCACGCTGGGTTGAACTGTCTCGGGACCGGTGCTCATAGGATCAAGTTACTCGATTCAAAGTCCCCGTCGATAGGAAATCAGATCTCGCACTGCAGCAGCATCCACTGCATCGCGATCGGGGGCGACGGGAATCGGTCCATCTTCTGAACATCAGCCCGATTTGTCGAGTCCAATTAGACTTCGGACGAAAATCGGGCACTCACCCCTCAGTGGGCGACAGCGTCGAGCAGTTCCACACGGCAGCAGGTTCCCGGCCGCGTCTCCGCTCCTGCGGGAGCCTGCGTGGCGCCGCTCAGAAGACGGACCACCAGACTGGCGACCGGTTCCGAGACGACGATGGCAAACGATCCCCCACGACGGACCGGCTTTTTGAGTGCCCGCTCCACCCGCTCAGTCAGCTCCTCGGGCAATTCGCCACATGGAGGGCAGACCGACTCGGGAGCGTCTTCCCACTGCCGGAAAACTCGGGACTGCTTCTGACGAATCTCGCTACGGGAAAGTCCCTGCCACAGCCCCAGGTTCGAATTGGCCAGCCCGTCCAGAACTTTGACGGGAAGGTCCAGCTCCTGACCGAGCTTGCGAGCTGCAGAGAGAGAAGGTTCCGAGGGAGACGTATAGATCAAATCCAGATCTGCGTCCCGCAATGGGCTGACGAGTTTTTCAACCTGAGCGATCCCACAGGCATTCATGGGAAGGTCAAGTGCACCTTGAATCCGATCCTGGACGTCGAAGTCCGTCTCACCAGGCCGAACCACAAACTGTGACATTTTACATCCATTCACTCGGCCGGATTCGTTCGAGCAGCTGCAGCCAGGGATTCCATCTCTTCGATGGCGGTCCGGTAGCAGCTCTGATCAAAGATCGAACTTCCAGCAACATAAACTTCCGCGCCCGCTGCAGCGACCAGTGAGATGGTCTGAGGACCAATCCCGCCATCGACAGAAATCAGCGTGCCGGTACCAAACAGCTCCCGGACCTCTTTGATCTTGTCCGGAGAACTGGGAATAAACTTTTGTCCTCCGAAACCCGGATGGACACTCATGACCAGAACGACATCGCATTCGCCCCGGCATTGATTCAGGGCACTCACCGGTGTTTCCGGATTGAGTGCAATCCCCGCCAGACGCCCCGCGTCCCGAATCTTTCGCAAGACCGGAACAGGGTCGCTCAGGGCTTCAATATGAACCGTGATCCAGTCGCAGCCGGCTTTGATGTAATCATCCACCCACCGCATCGGATCATCGATCATCAGATGCGCATCGAGCGGCAGCGACGTCTTTTCGCGAATCCGCTCGATCACCACGGCGCCATAGGTCAGATTCGGAACGAAGTGACCGTCCATGACGTCCAGATGCAAACTTCTCGCGCCCGCCTCCTGCAAACGGGTGATCTCCCGTTCAAGGTTCCCGAAGTCGCACTTCAGCATGGAAGGAGCGACGAGCGGGGTGGAAGGACGCAGGTTCGACATCGATGAAAGCCCACCTTCAAAGCCGATTCGCATCGGCAGTCACATTGTACGGATTGTCCTGCAACTCAACAAAAAATCTGCAGACAGACAGAGGCAAATCACGAGCCGAAAACCGAGCGGTCACACACGGAAATTGCAACCTGTTCTGCAAACATGACTTCTGGTTATGGAGAAGAAGCCGTTTGCCGGCAGTTGCTCGGCAAACGGCTCAGAGGAACAAACAGACTGATCGCTCAGCGTTACAGCTTTGCCATTTTGGCAATCAGGTCAGCAGTACGGTTCGAGTAACCATACTCGTTGTCGTACCAGCTCAGGATCTTCAGCAAGTTGCCGCCGATCACCTGGGTCCAGGCACCAGCGAAGATGCTGCTGTGCGGGTTGCCGATGATGTCCGCGGAAACGATCGGATCTTCGGTGTACTCGAGAATCCCCTTCAGCGGGCCTTCTGCTGCAGCACGGATCGCGTCGTTGACGTCCTTGGCAGTCACGTCTTTCTTCACCACAGCGACCAGGTCGGTCACGCTTCCGGCCGGAACCGGAACTCGCAGCGAAATCCCGGTCAGCTTGCCGTTCAGGTCCGGCAGCACTTCACCCACTGCTTTGGCAGCACCGGTCGAAGTCGGGATGATGTTCAGAGCAGCTGCACGAGCACGGTACGGATCAGAGTGAATCTGATCAGAGACCCGCTGGTCGTTCGTGTAAGCGTGAACGGTCGTCATCAGACCTTTCTCGATCCCGAACGTTTCGTTCAGAACCTTGGCAACCGGCGCGAGACAGTTGGTCGTGCAGCTGGCGTTCGAGACGCACTTGAACTCAGGCTTCAGCTGATCGTCGTTGACACCCATCACGCAGGTGAGGTCCGGCTTGTCTTTAGCTGGAGCGGACAGAACAACCTTGGAAGCACCTGCTTCGAGGTGGCTGTCGTATCCGGGCTTATCTCCCGAAGCACGGCCGGTGAAGAAACCAGTCGACTCGAGGGCGACTTTGACACCCAGTTCTTTCCACGGAAGCTTCCGTGGGTCTTTCTCAGCCACAACCTTGATCTTCTTCCCGTTGACGACCAGGGAGTCCCCTTCGGCCTTCACTTCGCCGGGGAAACGACCCTGCACGCTGTCGTACTTCAACAGCATTGCCAGAGCCTTCGGATCTCCCAGGTCATTGATGGCGACAATGTCGAACTCGCCAGCTCGAGCCATCATGGCGCGAAAAGAAATACGACCGATACGTCCGAAACCATTAATTCCAACTGTCACTGCCACGAGTTGATTCTCCAAAATTTTTGTGAGACGTCACGAATTCTTCTTGTGAGCGAAAGATTGTACCCGTCGCGAACGTCTCCGCCAGCGAAGAGGGTCTCAAATGAACCTGATTGCAGACAAGCAGGGGACGTCTCCTCTCAGAATTGAGATGGCAGGGGACGAACGTTGATGGGTTCGCAACCGAACCGCAGGAATGGGAAGTGGATCTCGCACCAGACAATCTCGCAAATTTGATCAAATCAGGAGCAGTTCCAGTCAAGCTGCCCCCAACGATTCACGACTACTATGGGACTCGTGTCAGGCCAGCCCTCGGGACGGAAACGCCGCAAACCTCCACAACCCACTCCCAGAGCGACGGTTACAGCAAACACAAGAAGCCGACACCCTGTTCCCTGCCGGGGAGTCTGAAAATCCCTCACGGCGGACTGGAACTCGAACCGAGGTTTCGCCTACACTCCCCGCTTCGATTTTTTCGCAGAGATGGTGAAGTGATGCCTAAAGCAAAAACACACAAGGGAATTGCCAAGCGGTTCAAAGTCACGGGATCTGGCAAAAAAGCCAAACACCGTGCTGCCAATCGCGGTCACATTCTCGGGAAGAAGAGCGGTAAGCGGAAGCGCCAGCTGCGGAATGGCGGCATCGTGTGCGGCGCCAATGCCCGGATGATCGTGGAAGCGGTTCGTCCCAGTCTCTAGTCGCGGTGAAGAGAATTTTCTCCGACTCTCTCCTCCGGACGCCAGCTGCGTCGCTGCGAGGAAAGAATTTCGGAATTCAGTTTATTGTCTGGATCAATCCTGCGGGTTGATCCTGTTGTGATCAGTCAAGGCAGCGGTGTTGTCGCTGCGTCAGAGGAATTCGAGTCATGCGAGTTTCATACGGAAAAGCCCGGCGGAAAAAGAAAAATCGCATTTTCCGGGAAGCCAAAGGCTTCTGGGGTGGGCGGAGCAGCCTGTGGCGGACAGTTGCAGAGTCCGTTGTCCGGGCACGTGCCTACGCGTTCCGCGACCGTCGTGCGAAGAAGCGAGAATTCCGCGCTCTGTGGGTCACCCGTATCAATGCTGCCTGCATGTCCCGCGGCCTGCGTTACTCGGAATTCATTCACGGCCTGAATCTGGCAGGGATCACCCTGAACCGGAAGATGCTGAGTGAAATTGCGATCTTCGAACCAGCTGTGTTCGATGAAATCGCAAACTCCGTGAAGACCGCTCTCGGCAAAAAGTAATTCTGCCAGAGTATGATTCAACGAAAGCCCGCCTGCACTCAGGCGGGCTTTTTTGCTGCGCAGTCAACAGCATTTCAGAGCACGAAGCGTCAGCGAGTGCATTTGTGAATAGAACGCGGAATGCACTTGCTCCCGCAGCATGCTCTGACTCAGAGTGCGAGCGACTGCAGTGACTTGTCCGAGCACGAAGCGTGAGCGAGTGCATTCTCCAACGCACTCACTGCGTACTCTGATCAACACCCCAAAAACAAAACTGGCCGCCAGAAGATCTGGCGGCCAGCGACATTTCAGATGTGTGCAGCGGACCTGATCAGAAGGTCACGACAGCGTCCATCATGAACATGCAGTTGTTGAGGTAGTCCCCGGCAGAAGCCTTGTTCGGGGGTGGCAGTCCGCCAGCCAGGAAGTTCGGCACGCCGTTGGCCCAGTTATACCGGACTTCAGGACGCAGCAGCAGGTTGGCCATCGGACGGTAGTTGATACCGTAAGCCATTTCCTGCATCGAAACGCCGTTGGCTTTCCACCATTCGACGCGTGCACCAGCTTTGGTGTTGTCGTTGATGGTGTAGAACAGGTACTGGTTCACGCCCAGGGCGTTGTACTGCTGTCCAGCATTGTTCGGGGAGTTGTTGATCGCATCCAGGTCGCTCTGGAAGACGTATTCCCAACGATCGTTGATGACATAGTCAATGACGATCGAGTGTGAGTACCCGTTACCGATCCACCCGAGGTTACCCGCGGTGCAGATGTAGGTCACGGTGACGTCATCGGTTACCCCGACGCTCGCACCGCCCAGGAAGCTGCTTCCGCCGTTCAACTGATCGAAACCAGTATCCCATCCGAAGGTGTAACCGCCGTACAGGGTGACGTTGTCAGAAGCCTGATAGGTGGCCAGAGCACCGGTGTGGGTAAACGCTTCACCGAAGTTGAAGGTGTACGGAATGCTGTAGAAGAAGTTACCGGTTGCCGGAACGACCTGATAACCGAGCAGCGTGTAGAAGTGACCGACCTTCACAGACAGCTTGTCATAAGCCACTTCAGCGTACAGCTGAGGAACGGCCCAGCCGTAAACCCCGTACTGTGCACCGTTGAAGTCGAACACGCCGAAGCGGTTACCGAACGACTGGGTGTTGGTAGCGTCGGTACCGTACATCACGTCGATACGGCCCCCGAACCCGAGTCCTTCACTGCCGTCTGCAACCTTTTCGACGAAGATGTTCGTCTGGTTGTTCTGGAAGTGGCCGGGGTATGTCGCGAACACACCGTCGTTGTCGGTGCTGAATCCCCAGCTGGTCCATCCGCCGATGTCCCATCCGGAATCCGGAGCAAACAGGGAGTCGCCCAGGTCATAAGCTTCATCTGGTCCGAACAGGTAGCCGCTTCCGCACCCTGATGCGTCGCAGGCGTCGTCACAGTTGATGTCACAGCTGGTCGCGCAGGCATCGTGTCCGATCTGCTGCACGAGGGGCTGTTCCGACGAGCCGAAAATGGCATCGGCTCGCTGCACATACTGGTTGTCCTCGGCGTACGTCGACGACGCTGCGCCAAGCATGGCTGCAAGGGACAGCAACCAATCTCTCGTCTTGAGTTTCTGCATTGAAGTTCACTCCAGGAACTGTTTCTTTTTGGGACGCGGGAGCACTCCACTTCCCAGTGCCGACGAACGTTTCCCTGCTATGCGTCCGCTTCGTGTTTGCCACCTGTGACGTGGTGGCGGCTCCGGCAATAACTGCCGCAATCGCTTCGATCCGGACAATGAGCGCATCCGCAGGAATCTCTCTGCGTCGTCAGATCGGCACTGCAATCATGCCGTAATCCGGATTTGAGAGAGGGGCCGGACAATCGATACAACCATCAGAATCGGTCCGACAAACTTCAGATTTCCCCTCAAGTCAACTTGCCTAACACCAATTCGTCCAGGCGGGTAGAATGCAGAGCGGTCAGGGAGCGGGCAGAAAACGGCGGATTTTGCGCCACTTGAAGGGAATTGAGAAATGTACGGTCGTTTGACTCGATCCGAAGCGGGACGTTGGAATCTCGGATTTGCACTGTTCGCCGTATGGCTTCTGGCAGCCATCAGCGCCTGCAATTCCGAACCGAAACCTCCCGTCGACGGCGCCTCCGCACCAACTCAAACAGCGACCGATCCCGCTGCTCCCGCTAAAACGCCCCCAGCAAACGCTTCCAAACCGGCAACCTTGCTCGGCGACTGGCAGAGTCCTCAAGCCGCGCTGGTCTTCACGGGTGACATCCACGGATACCTCGAACCGTGTGGATGTCAGGAAAAGCAGTCTGGAGGATTCGCCCGTCGCGGCGGCCTGTTGAAGCTGCTGCGGGAAGAGAAAAAATGGCCGACGACGGCACTGGATGTGGGCGATTCGCTGAACGAAGCCCGCATCACGTACCCCCAGACCCGCATCAAGTTTTCCATCATGCTCAAGGGGCTCAACGAAATGGGCTACGAGGGACAGGCCCTGGGCAAAACCGAGTTGATGCTGGGAGCTCAGGACCTCTACACCGAATTCACGCAGGTCTCCTCCGAGCCCGACTTCCATGTTCCTTTTCTGGGAACCAACACCACGATCTTTGGTGCAAAGGAACTGGGAACTCCGCTGGAAGTTCGATTGATTGAAATCGGCGGGATGAAGATCGGTGTGACCGCCATCGCGGGTGACAGCACCATCAAGGAACTCGCAGCGGCTGGACTGACCCGCGACGCCAATGAACTGCTCGTCCAGGATCCTCGCGAAGTTCTTCCAGCAACCATTGAGAAGCTCAAAGCGGAGAAGCCGGATCTTCTCGTGCTTCTCTCCGCTGCCACGATGGAAGAATCCGAATCACTTGCCCGCACCTACCCCGAGTTCAATATCGTCGTCACCTCGGGAAGCGTGGAAGATCCGCGATCCGAGCCCGTCTATATCGGAAAGACGATGCTCGTGCAGGTCGGTAAGAAAGGGAAGAACGCAGCCGTTGTCGGTGTCTATCCCGACAATCAACTCAAGTACACCGTGCTGGAGCTGGATCAGGAGCGGTTTGAAGAACTCCCCGCCATTCATGATCTGATGCAGGAGTATCAGGATCGCCTCAAGGCAGCGTGGCCTGAACTGACCGCCCAGAAGATTTCCGATCCGGACGGCAGACAGTTCGTCGGCGTGCAGGAGTGCAAGGAATGCCATGCGGACGCCTACGACGTCTGGAAAGACAGCAAGCACGCTCACGCATTTGAAAGTTTGAAGACGGGACGCGCCGGTCAGGAAGCACACTATATCCCGCGCATCTGGGACCCGGAGTGTCTGGCTTGCCATACGACCGGATGGGAACCGCAGAAAGCACTTCGCTATCAGAGTGGATTCATCGACGAAGCTCAGACACCGCTCCTCGCGGGCCAGCAGTGCGAAAACTGTCACGGCCCCGGCTCGGAGCATGTCGCTCTGGAAAAATCCTGGAAGACCGGCGATGAGATCACCGCCAACCTGCAGAATGCGCGAGAGGGCATGAGACTCACGCTCGCCCGGGCGAAATCAGAAACGTGCATCCGCTGTCACGACGGCGACAACGATCCCCATTTCGACTTCGAGAAGTACTGGCCGGACGTTGCTCACTGACCGGGGGCGGGAAGCAATCATCTCCCGAAGCGGAAGATCTCGCCGTCAGGGTTCGGGGTCCCGGTGAGTTGATCGGCCAGGATCCTGGCAGCGATCACGCTGAAGGTAATTCCGTTTCCTCCAAAACAGAGTGCGAAACTCGTGTACGGATCGCGCGGGCTGGGGCCGATGTATGCCAGCCCGTCAGCCGTCTCCCCGAACGTGCCTGCCCAGGCATATTCCGGTTCGAGATCCTGATCGGGAATCAACTTGTTCAGCCTCTTCATCAGCTTTCGAACTTTCACCGAGATGCGGGCATCGCGACGTGCCGGGTTGCGGAATGAATCATCTTCTCCACCGACCAGCAACCGGTCATCTTCTGTCGTTCTCATGTAGAAATAGGGCCGAGCCGTCTCCCAGAAAATCCAGTCACGGTTCCACGGGCTAACGTCTTCGAGCGGCTGAGTCACCAAAGCATACGTGCTTTTGAGCTTCGCCACTTTGACACCAGCCTGCCGCTGGGATTCGTATCCGTTCGCAAAGATGATCCGTCCCGCGAGAATGTCCGGACCTCGATCCGTTTCAACTCGAACTCCCTCGCCGGAGTGGATGAACTGTGTCGCTGTCGTGCGGTCGTAGACACGGGCTCCGCGATCAATCGCATTCTGAAGGAGTCCATGTGCCAGCGAGAACGCGTTGCAGACGGCCGCATCATGGGAGACTAGAAGTGCGGGCTGATTGAGCCCGTACCGCGAGATCTCTTCGGGGGTCTTCAGCAACTCGACGTTGATCCCGCAGGCACGGCGGGCAGCGTGTTCTTTCTCCAGCTCACGGACATCTCGCCTGCGACTCGCAGCGTACAAACTCGTTTT
This sequence comes from Planctomicrobium stercoris, assembly GCF_051465655.1. Lineage (NCBI taxonomy): Bacteria > Pseudomonadati > Planctomycetota > Planctomycetia > Planctomycetales > Planctomycetaceae > Planctomicrobium > Planctomicrobium stercoris. The sequence goes on from NZ_CP195791.1 coordinate 5,638,649, forward strand.
CCCTTGAAAGCCACACGGGAAACGGCATTCCCCTGCCAGTCGCTCCAGTTGAGAGATGGAGTCGAGACAAAGCAGATACGCTCGCTCAGCGTGTGCACGTCCGACTTTGCCGATGAGATCGCACAGGTGAACGTCAATTTCGTACTGCAGGAGCCCTGTGGTCGCGCTGGTGCTCCCCTGCCCCACATCGCGGCGGTCCAGAACGACGACATCCATCCCACGCCGACTCAATTCGTCCGCAACCAGTGCACCGGTGATCCCGGCACCGACGACCACAACCTCACAATTCTCATCCCGGGTCAAGGGAGGATAGGTGGCCAGAAGCCCCTCTTTGATCGGCCAGAACGGGGATGCGGATTTGAGATCCACGGATGCGATCCTTGTTGCAGACACATGTTGACGCCGAAGTGCATCCCGTTCCCGGCAAATTTCAGTACGATACAGGTTCTTGGAAAAACAGGAATTTCAGAAACTGACGACTGCGAGTGGGTGTTGGCATGGCGATGGTGGAGGTGCGATGTGAAGTGAGCGAGGAGCAGGCGGGGCGACTGGATCAACTCGTCCAGTCCATGGCGTCCCGTTCCCGCGCAGAGGTTCGCGGCCTGCTTCATCATGACTGCGTTCTGCTGAATGGCAAGCTCTGTAAGAAAGGAGGAGTGACCGTTTCCCCGGGGGATGTGGTCGTCGTCACTCATGACCCACACACCCGCTACAAGGAACCGGCTCCGGAACCCCGCAACTCAGCTTTTCAGGTCGTGTACGAAGATGATCAGCTGATTGTGGTCGACAAGGCAGCCGGAGTTCTCAGCGTGCAGACCGATGCGGGTGGGCAGAAAACACTCGTGGATGCGGTAACACACTACCTGCGACGCAGACACAAATCGGCCCGGGCTGTCCCGGTGCATCGACTGGATCGGGACACATCGGGCTTGCTGGTCCTCGGGAAGTCCGATCGGACAGCGCAGGCTCTCATCGAACAGTTTCGGGTTCGCAAGGCGGAACGCGAATATGCCGTCATCGTGGCGGGCAAAGTGGCTCAACGAGCCGGAACCTTCAAGACGTTCATGGCCACATCGAAACGGCTGCAGCGGTACTCGGTCCGTCCTGGCGAAAAAGGAGAAATCGCCATCACTCATTACAAGGTCGAACAGCATTTGCGTCAGGCCACTTCGCTGCGGGCCACTCTGGAGACGGGGCGGCGAAATCAGATCCGCGTTCATTTCGCGGAAGTCGGACATCCAGTGCTGGGGGATGACAGATATCGACCGGACCTGGCGACTCACCCCGCGTGGAAGGCAAAACGCCTGGCACTGCACGCAGCGATTCTCGGGTTTGTTCATCCTCAGACAGGGAAAGCCGTGCGTTTCGAAGCCCCGCTCCCTCCCGAGTTTGAACGCTTCCTGCGGACGCAATCGACTCGAACTCCGTGAGACTGTGTCGTCCGACAACGAGGATCACGGTATCATCCAGAATCAACCACGGAGGGAGACGACGATGTTACGAAGACTCTTTAAACTCTGCTTGCTGACAGGGATCTGCGGTCTGCCGGGAATGGGTGTTCTGCAGGCTGGGGACTGGCCGCAAATCCTCGGCCCGCAGCGAAACGGAATCGCCCAGGACGAACAACTCGCCCGGCGGTGGACCCGGGAAGGCCCGCCACAGCTGTGGGAAAAGAGGGTCGGCAGCGGTTACGCCGGGCTGGCTGTCGTCGGAAATCGGGCAGTTCTCTTCCATCGTATTGGCGATGAAGAAGTCATTGAAGCTCTTGATGCCACGACCGGTCAGACCCTTTATGCGGACTCTTACCCGACAACATTCGAGCCGCAGGTCGGTTCTGAAAATGGCCCTCTCTGTGTCCCGGTGATTCACGGCGACAACGTGATCACTTTTGGAGCGCAGGGCGTTCTGACCTGTTTAAACTTCCGGACTGGAGAACGTCTGTGGCAACGGCAGACACACAGGGACTTCAAAGCTCCGGAAGGCTACTTCGGAGCGGGAAGCAGTCCGATCGTGGTGAACGATCTGGTGATTGTGAACGTCGGCGGGACCAAGACAGACGCGGGAATCGTCGCCTTCTCTTTGAAGAACGGTGAAACCGTCTGGACTCGGACGAACGAACCGGCCAGCTACGCAGCTCCTGTCCTGCTGGAGATGAACGGCACCCCGCTGGTGATGATGATCACCCGTTATCAGTGCCAGATGCTGGATCCGAAAACGGGGACGATCCTGTTCCAGTTTCCGTTCGGACAGCGAGGCCCCACCGTCAACGCTGCAGCTCCGCTGATTCTCAAAGACCGACTGCTTGTGACCGCTGCCTATGGAATCGGAATGGTTTATGGGGAATTCAATCTGCTGGGATTTCGGACTCTGTATCGTGAGGAAGGTCCAATCGCGACACAGTACTGCACACCCATCCACAAAGACGGATATGTCTACGTCATCGACGGCCGGGATGATGTTCCGCCAGCGGATTTGAAGTGCGTGGAACTGTCTGCATTGAGCGTGACAACGGACGAATCCAATCCCTCGACACCATCCGGGAAAGTGGCGTCACCGGTGAAATGGGTTGAGCAGGATTTCGGCTATGGAACGCTGCTGCTGGCGGACGACAAACTGCTGGCGATGAAGACAACCGGCGAGTTGCTGTTGATGAATCCCGACCCGGAAGGGATGAAGGTCATTTCGAAATGCCGGCCACTTTCAGGCACAGTTCGGGCTCTGCCAGCCCTTTCGAATGGGAAGTTCCTGATTCGAGACGAAAAGGTGTTGAAGTGTTTAGACCTGGGAAGGTGACTGTAAGGGATAGCCCGACTCAGGGGGAGGAAATGGCTGGGATTTGGGCGAATTAGTGAATCTCGCCTTGCAGGAAGCACGATGTAGCAATTCGCCTCAAAGCAGTTGTCGGGGAGAGAAGAGGGGGGCCATCGGGGCGATAGCGAGAGCGGCTCAGAACTCCAGCTTTTTTTGAATAAAAGTTGGAATGGCAAAAAAAATCTGCGTGGACGGTCATTGGAGTTGTGTTAGGATGACAGACGAGTTGCAACGATTTTGTGTCAAGTCGTGCAGCGACCCGGATTCATTGAACACGTTGAGCCACAAGATGTTACAGCGTGAATTCGAGGGTAGAATCCGGTACGGGCTTCGTCATCGGGAGAGAGACAGGATGCAATCGCCCCGAAAATTCTTAGCCGGCCCCTCCTCGGTCGGTCTACCGGTGTTGAACAAGGTGTCTGCAGGAGCTGAGCCTCAAAATTGCGGGACGCCCCATCGACGCGGTCAATTGGACGGGAGTTGGCTTGTGCAATTCGGACTTTCTTCTGATTTTTCAGAAAAGTCTGCACCAAAGCGAAGACGGACAGGACATTAGCTGGCTGAGCAGTTTTGATAAGAAGTGTGGATCGCGACGATTGGTTGCGAAGGAACTGTCCTCCGTATGTTTTGACCGCTTTGTTTTCACCTCTCACCCGGCATGACGTCGTATGATTCAATCACGCATTATTCCCCGGAAAAAGGATTGAACAAGAGCAAGTCTATCGCAGACGAAACATCTCGTGCTGCATTCGCTGATTTCCGATTTCCTTGGAAATTCTGCGAAAACTTTGGAAGACGACCGTAAAGACCAGAAGACAATTGGCGTTCATGAGATGACCTGCAGGCCGGAGTGTGGTGTTTCCCGGCCCAAATGACGCCCGACAGAACATTCAGATTCAAATTTTGTGTAGGAGCTGACCCCGTGCATCGACTCGATTCTGGACTGGCCGACCTGATGAAGAAGGCCTCCAAGCGAGGGTTTCTCACCTATCAGATGGTCGACGAGTACCTCCCTGATGAAGGGGGTGACCCCGTCATGATGGACCGGATCATTCATGCGCTCGAAGAACTCGACCTGCCGCTCATCAACGATCCGAATCAGCCCAAGACGGTCGCTGAAAAAACCCGGATGGAGCAGCACACGACCGACAAGGACGTGACGGAAATGGCTCTCGCCCGCGGGCTGATCGAGCCAGATGCTCCCATGTCCTCGCGCGATCCGATCCGGATGTATCTGAGCCAGATGGGAAACATCCCGCTGCTCACCCGCGAAGACGAAATTTTTCTCGCCAAGCAGATCGAAATCACCCGCAAGCGGTACCGTCGCACGTTGATGGAATCCGATTTTGCCCTGACAACGGCCGTCGAAATCCTCGAGCAGGTTCACACGAACGAACTCCCGTTCGAACGCACCTTGCGGACCTCCGATACCGAAAACACCAAGAAAGAGCAGATCCTCGGCCGCATGCCGGTCAATCTGCCGACCATCCGGCACCTCCTTGCCGAGAACCGACTCGACTTCGACGTCACGCGTTCCGAGAACGCCACCGCTGAAGAAAAGAGTGCTGCCAAAGAGCGGATGAAGATCCGCCGCCGCAAGATGTGCTCGCTGTGCGAAGAACTCTCGCTGCGAACACATCGTCTGCAGCCAGTCTACAAGCGGATGCAGCAGATCGGCGAACGGATGGCCGAACTCGTTCGCGAGATCAACCTGCTCAAACGCAAGCCGACCGCCGCCAACGAAGTGGCCATGCTTCGTCGTGAACTGCAGGATCTGGTCGACCTGACCTGTGAAACTCCGGAAGAGTACAAAGCCCGTCTGATCCGCATTCGCGACCGCTTCGATGCCTGGACACATGCCAAGCAGCAGCTGTCGGGCGGTAACCTGCGACTGGTCGTCTCGATTGCCAAGAAATACCGCAACCGCGGCCTCAGCTTCCTGGACCTGATCCAGGAAGGGAACGCCGGACTGATGCGCGGCGTCGAAAAGTACGAATACCGTCGCGGCTATAAGTTCTCGACCTACGCCACATGGTGGATTCGCCAGGCGATCACCCGCGCTGTCGCGGATCATGCCCGGACGATTCGAATCCCAGTCCACATGTTCCAGAGCATCTCCACACTCAAGGCCAAGAGTGAGCAGATTCGTCAGGAAACCGGGCGGGAGCCGACCACCGAAGAACTCGCGGAAGCAGTCGGGCTCTCGGTCGAAGAAACCGAACGGATCATGAAGACCTGGAAGCATCCGATCAGTCTGGATACTCCAGTCGGTGAGAGTGAAGACTCCAGCTACGGAGACTTCCTCGAAGACAGCAGCGAAAGCACTCCTGCCGATTCCGCCATGCACCAGATGCTGCGGGACAAGATCACTCACGTGCTCAAGAGCCTGACGTATCGCGAACGCGAAATCATCAAGCTCCGTTACGGTCTGGGCGACGGCTACAGCTACACGCTCGAAGAGACCGGACGGATCTTCAAGGTGACCCGCGAGCGTATCCGCCAGATCGAATCGAAAGCTTTGCGGAAGCTGCAGCACCAGACCCGTGCCGAGCATCTGCGAGGATTCGTCGAGTCCCTGTACTCGGGCGAGCCGGGCGAAATGCCGGTGATCGATGTTGAAGACGAAAGCCTGGAGCCGGCCGCCCTGTAAGGTGGGACCAGCTGCACTCCATGAATCCAATCGGGTCGGTCTTACCGGCCCGATTTTTGTTTTTAGGATCGTCTTCTCACGGCACCAGTCGTCGTGTACTCGCTTTCAAATTGCAATTTCACCGAGAATGCGCGAAGTTCGCGAAGAGCGGAATGTTGAAAGTCATTGTGATCTCTATTCGTAAGCTGATTGACTGAAACGAAGCGATGCTCTTCAAGTTCAGGTTGATATCGTGAACCAGGGGAGACTTCGCGTCCTTTGCGTCCTCGCGGTAAAAAACTGCGACTCTCCGCCGTATCGATCCAGTGCCTCTCAGCAGAGAAGACCCCATGCTGTGCATCTGAGGTCACTTCCGGTCTGGCTCAATGGGAGTTCGTTGCCACGGCGCTCGACTTCAAGACTGCCAGCAACTCGGTGAAGTTACGGGCCTGAAGAATTCGCTCCATAACCCATTCCGGCTTGAAGGCCTGGGCGATGGCAGCGATCAACTCCAGCTGTGCTCCGCCGTCATTCTCCATCACCAGAATGAGGAAGATGACATGGGCCGCCTGCCCGTCGGGGGAGTCGAAGTCGACCCCTACGTCGGAGAGACCGACAGCGATCAGCGGAGCAGCCAGATTGTTCAACCGGCCATGCGGAATCGCGATGCCCCGGCCAATTCCCGTATGCATGGTCTCTTCGCGGTCGAGCACAGCTCGAGTCGCCTCTTCAACGTCGACATTACTGGCATTGCATGCTGCCCGCACAAGTTCCTGAATGACCTGAGTCCGGTTCGTCCCTTGCAGCCTGTGAACGAATCGCTGGCTCGACAGCAGGTTCGCCAGCGTGCGCCGCTTGGAGAGCCCCAGGACCATCTGCATTAACGGTCCGCTGGCAACGGATGTCACCACAGCCATCACCACCAATGCCACAAACAGCTTTTCGCCAATCAGCCCTGCGTCGAGTGCCAATGACCCAAGAATGATTTCCATGGCTCCGCGGGCGTTCATTCCAAGCCCGACTGCCCATCGGTCTCGCGACGGCAGTCCAGCCCAGACCGCCCCCAGCCAGCAACCGGCGAGTTTGCCGATGCAGGCGATAATCAACACGGTGAAGACCAGCACCGGTTCGAAGTTCGAGATGAAATTGACCTTCAGCCCGATGCTGGCAAAGAACAGTGGAGCGAAGACAAACGACACAAAATTGTCGATCGTGATCCGAGTCCGCTCCCGCAGATGTGAAGAATCACCAACCGCCACGCCGACCAGGAATGCACCGAAAATGGCATGCACGCCAATCCATTCCGTGAAGGCTCCTCCAATGAGAGCCAGTGCCAGCGCACAGCTGAGAACACCTCCCGCGCCGTGCGAATACGCCTGAATGACCGGGACGCTGCGATCGATCAGCCATCGTCCGACCGTCAGCATTCCCGTGGCAAAGATCAGGATCATGGCGATCGTTGCCCCGATCGACAGCTGTGGTCCGTGCGCGTCCCCCATCAGGCTCAAGGTCATCGCGAAGACCACCCAGCCGACCAGGTCGTTCAGGATGGCTGCACTGATGATCAGCATCCCGATATCGCTGCGGTAAAGGTTGAGATCCATCAGCATCTTGGCGATCACAGGGAGCGCCGAGATGGACAGGGCTGTTCCGAAGAACAATGCAAACACCAGCGCGTTGCCGTGCTGGTTGCACCCCATGGCCCTTGGCACCAGCCAGCCGCACAGAAGACCAATGATGAAAGGAACCACCATCCCGGGAAGGGCCACTTTCAGGGCGGTCGTCCCCTGTTTCCAGACCGAGGAGAGATCCACCTCCATGCCGGCCACGAGCAGAAACAGCGTGATCGCCAGTGTCGTCACCGCATCGCGGACAACAGCAATCGATCCTGTCTGCGGAAAGAGGCTCGAAGCCAGATCCGGAGCCAGAACCCCAAACACCGACGGCCCCAGCAGAAGGCCCGCAACAATCTCTCCCACCACCGCCGGCTGATGCAGCCACTGGGCAACTTCGCCGAGCAGGCGCGCAATCGCCAGTAATACTCCCAGCGAGAGCAGCAGGATCGTCAGGTCGTGGCTGGACAGGGCATCCATAAAAAAATCGGCATCAACCGCGGCATCGCAACGTCTGTTGGACCGCAGTTCATGATCATGGCCTCAGAGGCGGGGTTTTCCTTTTCAACTGCGTCGTTTCGATTATGGTGAACAGAGCAATTCCCAGGGCGGGACTGAGCGATGAGTTGTAACCGGTGACGGCAAACCGGGAAACTGGAATTTGGGAGTGACAGGACATGACAACAACATTTCGCTCAATTAACCCCTCTAATGAAAAAGTCCTTGCGGAGTATCCCCCGCATTCGACAACGGAAGTCAATGCCCTGATTTCCAGAGCCCGGGACCACTTTTCATCCTGGCGATCCACCCCGGTAGATGATCGGGCCAGGCTGCTGCAGCGATTGGGCCAAACCCTCAAGGCCCAGCGTGATGCACTGGCGGAGCTGATGACCCTCGAGATGGGAAAGCCCATTCTGCAGGCTCGGTCGGAAGTGGAGAAATGTGCCCTTCTGTGTGACTACTACGCGAAAGAAGGGCCTCCGAACCTTAGACCACTCGAGGTTCAGGGAAACTCCGCAAAACGCAGCTACATCCGGTTTGATCCGATGGGGGCTGTCCTTGCTGTGATGCCCTGGAACTATCCCCTTTGGCAGGTGTTCCGGTTCGCAGTGCCGACTCTGCTGACGGGAAACGTTGGAATTCTCAAACACGCGACCAACGTCCTTGGCTGTGCTGCAGCGATTGAAAGAGTGTTCCTGGAATCCGGATTTCCGCAAGGAACATTCCTCTCGCTGAATGTTGACCGGGACGCCATTCCTGGGCTGATCGAGCACCCGTTCGTCCGGGCAGTTACGTTGACCGGAAGTGAAAAAGCGGGAATCGCCGTCGCTGAGGCGGCAGGGAGACAGCTGAAGAAATGCGTCCTGGAACTGGGGGGCTCTGACCCGTTCATCGTACTTCCGGATGCGGACCTGCAGCGAACGATTCGAAAAGCGGTCGAATCCCGCACGATGAACAACGGTCAGAGCTGCATCGCTGCCAAGCGGTTTCTGGTGCATCGCGACGTCTATGAGGAATTCGTAGAGGGCATGACCGCGGGCCTTCAGGATTTGAAGGTTGGAGATCCGATGCAGGAGGAGACTCAACTGGGGCCGCTCGCCCGTGAAGATCTACGTGAAACGCTGCACAAGCAGGTTCTGGCCACGTTCAAGCAGGGAGGACGTCTGTGCACCGGAGGAACATCCCCCGATCGCCCCGGATGGTTCTACCAACCGACGCTATTGAGCGACGTCGAACCGGGCATGACCGCGTTTGATGAAGAAACCTTTGGCCCGGTCGCTGCCGTCACGCGGGTCGACAGTGCTGAGCACGCGATTGAGCTGGCGAACCGCTCCGAATTCGGACTCGGAGCGAGCCTGTGGACCAGCGATTTGACGCTTGCAGAACAACTGGCGGCGAACATCGATTCCGGGAATGTCTTCATCAACGAATATACAAAATCGGACCCGACTCTCCCGTTCGGCGGCGTGAAAAAATCAGGATTCGGGCGGGAGCTGGGAACATTCGGACTCCGCGAATTCGTGAACATCAAGACGGTGTGGGTCGATTCCGGGAGCACTTGATCCCTCACCGTGAACAACACTCGCGGAACCTGCGCCAATTTGCGGTCGACACCCATCCGCTTCGATTTCCGAATTGACAAGCTCTTCCTGATGCAGGATGTTGGGGCTGGCACGATCTGAAATTGCCCCAACTGCTTGAACAGGAGAAGTGGAAAGTGAATCTGGAACTGGGACGTCGTGAATTTCTCCGGCAGAGCATCCTGGGCGCAGCGATTTTTGGCGCGTCGCAGCTCACCGACGGCATCGCGACTGGCGGATTCCTGGCGCGTGCATCTGCTGCCGACGCCAATCCGTTGTTCCGAATTTCGCTGGCACAGTGGTCCTTGAATCGCGCCCTGTTCGGGAAATCGGATTTCAAACTGGATCATCTCGATTTCGCCCCGTTCGCCATGAAGGAATTCGGCATTGATGCTGTCGAGTACGTCAACCAGTTCTTCAAGGACAAAGCTGAGGACACCGATTATCTGGCCGAAATGAAAAAGCGGGCCGACGATGCAGGCGTGCGGAGCCTGCTGATCATGGTGGACGGCGAAGGTCTGATTGGCGATCCCGATGATGCAGCTCGCAAGAAGTCGTTCGAGAATCATAAGAAATGGGTGGATGCCGCAGCCCTGCTCGGCTGCCATGCCGTCCGCGTCAATGCGGGGAGCCGGGGAACCCCCGAAGAACAGCATGAATACGTTGTTGACGGTCTGCGAATGCTCACCGAATTCGCTGAAGAGCGAAACTTAAGAGTGCTCGTCGAGAACCATGGAGGACTTTCTTCCAACGGCAAATGGCTGGCGAAGGTGATCTCGGCCGTCGATCATCCCCACTGCGGGACGTTGCCCGACTTCGGCAATTTCCGGATTTCTCCCGAAGAGCAATACGACCGCTACGAAGGGGTGACCGAGCTGATGCCGTTTGCCATGGCGGTCAGTGCCAAGTCCCTGGACTTCAACGAAGCGGGTGATGAAACCACGATTGATTATCCGCGCATGCTGAAGATCGTGCTGGATGCCGGCTATCACGGATACATCGGGATCGAGTACGAGGGGCACCGTCTGGATGAGGTGGACGGAATTCGAAAGACACAGGCCCTGTTGACCCGCGTTCGCGACGAGCTGACAAAGTCAGGCACCACCGAACAGTCGTAGAGAGCCCGCAACGTGGGTGAGTTTTGAATTCCCGAAAGATCGATCGAGTCACGTTCAGTTGCACACGTCAAGCGTGCAGCTGAACCACCGTTGTTGTGATCTTCAACGGACAGCCCGTGGAAAATTGCCATGCCCGAACTGTTTGTGGGAGTGGATGTCGGCGGTACGTCGGTGAAATTCGCCCTGGCAGGAGCGGATGGGAAATTGGTCCGCGAAGGGAGCATTCCCACGGACTCGCACGAAGGGCCGCAGGCGGTTCTTCAGCGCATCGGCGAATACGTCAAACAACTGACAGCTGAAGCCGGCGTTTCGCCGGCCGCCCTGGGGATGGGACTGCCCGGCCTGGTCGATGCGAGGCAGGGAATCACGCGGTACCTTCCGAATATGACCACGCACTGGAAAGATGTCCCCGCCGCAGACATTCTTTCACGGCAGCTGGGATGCGAAGTCCGCCTGCTGAACGACGTGCGGATGGCGACCTATGGCGAACTGGTCTACGGGCACGGACGCAGCGTCGAAACCATGATGTTCATGGCGATCGGGACCGGTGTCGGCGGCGGCATCGTGATCGACCGAAAGCTGCGGATCGGTCCGCTGGGCGCTGCCGGCGAACTGGGCCATCAGACGATTGACCCGACGGGGCCGTTGTGCGGCTGCGGAAATCACGGCTGTCTGGAGACGCTCGCCAGCGGAACTGCCCTGGCCGCCGAAGGGATCCGGCTGATGCTGATGGGACTGGCCCCTGCCCTGCATGACGCTGTCGATGGAGATCCCGGAAAGGTCACCGCGGAAGTCATGGGAGAAGTGGCCCATCTGGACAATCCCGTGAAGCAGGCGATTCTCCACGCGGCATCCTATCTTGCGATCGGCATTGCCAACGTGGTTGTCACAATCCACCCGGAACTGGTCGTGATCGGGGGTGGAGTTGCGAAGCTGGGGGACCTGCTGCTGGGACGGGTGCGGGACGATATGCAGGCGCGGGTCGGCCGACTGTTTCCCGTCGACAATCTTCGCATTGAAACGTCACAGCTGGGAAGCGAAGCGGGCGTCCTGGGAGCGATCGCGCTGGCCTCGCAAGGACTGCCTGCCTAAGCGTTGAATTTGCTGCGATTTGCGTGTCTCCACGATTTCGGTGCCCCGTTTGCTCGAATTCGATTCCGCTGTTGCAACAAAGAAACCGCTGGTTTTAGAATCATGCAAATTTGGCTTTCTTTCTCTTCAACCATTTTGGTGTCATGAACAGGTCGACAGACGTCCGTATCAAGCAGGCAATCATCACTCTGGAAGAGTTTCCGTTCCGGACTCCGCTGAAGTTCGGCGGTCGAGTGATGGAAAAGCATCAGTTGATCAACGTTCAGGTGACGCTTGAGCAACGCGATCGGAAGCACGCCTTCGGCCTGGGAAGCATGCCGGTTGCTCCCGCCTGGGCCTGGCCGTCAGAAAATGTCACCATGGATCAGGCCCAGAAAGCCATGGTCGACTTCGCAGGGCGAGTCGTCGAACTGGCCGACAGCCTGGAAGATTTCGCTCACCCCATCGACCTGATTTACACCATCTCCGCGGAATATGCACATCTGGGCAAAGTGGTTGCCCGCGATCATAAGCTTCCCGAACCCCTCCCTCATCTGGCCCAGCTGGTGGCTGCCAGTGCCCTCGACGCTGCTCTGCATGACGGGTTCGGTAAGGTCAATAACCGGAACAGCTACAACACCCTGTCAGCCGAGTTCATGCACCATGACCTGGGCTACTATCTCGACGATCAGTTTGCGGGTGAGTATCTGGACAAGTACACGCTGCGCGAGCCGAAGAAGACGATTCCGCTGTACCACCTTGTCGGCGCGCTCGACCCGCTGACTCAGGCGGACGTCACCAAACCGATTAAAGATGGCCTTCCCGTCACGCTGGGAGAGTGGATCGCTGCCGACGGCCTGACCCACCTCAAGATCAAACTCGCTGGCGACGACCTGGACTGGGACATCGCACGCGTGCTGGGTGTCGAACAGGTGACCGCCGAAGCACAGGTCAAGCGCGGCTGTTCCGAGTGGTTCTACTCGCTGGACTTCAACGAGAAGTGCGAGAACGTGGACTATGTTCTGACGTTCCTGAAGAAGATTCAGGAGCAGTCCCCGCAGGCATACGACCGCATTCAGTACATCGAACAGCCGACACACCGGGACCTGAAGGCAAACCCGGACAACAAGATGCACAAGGCTGCCGCACTCAAGCCGGTTGTCATTGATGAATCTCTCATCGACTACGAATCCCTGCTTCTCTCCCGGGAACAGGGTTACAGCGGAGTCGCCCTGAAGGCCTGCAAGGGACACACCGAAGCTCTCTTCGCAGCTGCAGCCGCACAGAAGTTCGGCCTGTTCCTCTGCGTTCAGGATTTGACCTGTCCCGGCTTCTCGTTCCTGCACTCCGCCAGCCTGGCAGCCAGAATTCCCGGCGTCACGGCCATCGAAGGGAATGGCCGCCAGTACTGCCCGGTGGCAAACAAAGTCTGGGCGCACGACCTGCCCCAGATGTTCGACATCAAGAACGGAACCGTCGAAACTGGTTGCCTCACCGGCAACGGGCTCGGCTTTTAAAGAAGTTGAGTCAGGGTCGATGCCGGCCACAGCGACGTGGCCGGGCTGGACCGAGCAAAGCGAAGGAATCCCCGGAATTCACGAGTCCGTTTCTCGCAGGATGAAATGCACTTGCTGACGCAGCGTGCTCTGATCACTCAGAGCACTCAATTATCAGTTTTCTGACGGGACAGCTCCTCGAAGTAGCTTCTCACGAAGTCGGTGTACTTCTCGGGGACAGGATCTCTGTCGACGGGGACCAGTTGCCGCTGGGGATCGCGGCGGGCAAGTTCTTCCGCAATATCCTTCTCCAGCTCCAGAAGCGGACCGTAGATGGACGCGCGGACCACTTCCCAGTCGGGAGCTTTCGAGTGGCGTTTGATGCTGATCCGCTCTTGACGGACGCGGTCGCGAATCGCTGCCGCCTGTGCCCGCAGTTCCGCTGTCGTTAAAGCCTCTTCCAGGTTCTGCAACCGCTGAGACCACTCCGTGTATGAAGTCCCGGTGAGTGGGCCTTCCTCGGGTCCGCTCCCCATTCCGCCCTGAGATCCCCCCAGTCCCAGCAGCCGGTTTATGGCCTCGCTGGAGGGAGCCCCCTCCCCTTTTCCGTTCGCCCGACTCCCCCGCTGGCCCTGCGATGGTGCTGAAGAGGACGACTGCCCGGAAGTCCCGGCCCGTTGTTGACCCCCGTTCGCATCGGCGGATGACTGCCCCTGTCCGGCAGACTGGTTGCCTGCGTTGTCCATTGGCTTTTGCCCGGATGCCTGTGCCGGGGAAGCTTCGGAAGAATTGCCGTTCTCCTTGCTGGGCGACGCTTCGACCTGTCCGCTCGAAGGATCGTGCTGCGCGAGTTCCTTCTGAATCGCTGCGGTCAATTCATTGAGTTCCGCCTGAGCATACCGCAGCGATGCCTCTTCATTTCCCAGAATGCTCTCTGTTGCAGCTTCAACGCCGGCCTGAAGTTCTTCGATCCCCTTGCGTGCCTGTTGCTCTATCTCCGGAACAGAGCTGCGAATTCCCCGCTGAGTTAATTGAACGACATTCTCCAGAGCCTCTTCGGGCTGATACTTCCGAATGCCTCGCAGCGTCTCATAGAGATTCTTCGAAAGGAGCGGCTCGCTGGTCTCAGACTCCCGAACAATTTCCTGACTTCGCTCCAGAATGTCCCGGAGATCTTGTTGCTGCTGCCGAAACTCATCAGCGAGCGCATTCCCCTCGGGCAGAGCCGGATCGCCCAGAGTTTTCTGGCTCGGTCCTTTTCGGCCGGGCTCCTGCTGCAGTTTTTCTGCGAGTTCCTGTTCTTTCCGGGCAAGCTTCCGAACATCGTCTCTTAACGTCTGCATCGCAGAATCGAATTGACCGGACATCTGCTGACGGAGATTCTGCTGCATCTCGTTCAATTGCCGCTGCGCCCGAGTCCCTTCGGTAATGGCTCGAGAGGTCTGACCCTCTTTGAGTGCCTGCGCGGACTGAACGAGTCGTTCCCGCGTTACGTCCGCCTGCTCGCGGGCCTCGGGCATGCGTTGTCGAATTGGCTCGCTGTTCATCTGCTCCCGGACTTCATCCAGATGATGAAGCAGTTCTTCCTGATCCTGCTGTAGGCGCTGCAGTTGACGCTCAATCGATTGACGCTGTTCTTCACTGACATCTTCGCGAAGCGAATTCTGCAGCTCACGAATGCGGTTATTCAGGTCTTCCTGGCGCCGGGCCAGTTCTTTCAGACGGTCCAACGCTTTGACCACTTCACGATCGGCGGCAGTTTTCGCAGCCTTCGCCTGTCGCTCGGTTTCATAGCGATCACGATCATTTTTCAGCTTCAGAGCGTTGAGCTGTTGATTCATTTCATTCCTGGGAGCGCCCGGCCTGTCGCTGGCCCCCTGATTCTGCTTCAGGTGCGTTTCACGTGCCTGAAGTTTCAGCAACGTCTGATAGGCGGACTGCGCGGACGTCCGACCTTCACTCACCGGGGCGACCGCTGCTGGATCGAGAGCTCTGTTGAAGGATTCCAACGCCATCCCCATCTGCTCAATCGCCTCCCCTGCATGCTTCTGCATCAGCGGATCCGACAGGCGGGACTTCAGAGTCTCGGTGAACTTCTGGATCTGAGACTGCGAATCCCGAATGGTCTTCACTTCGGAAGCAAAGCGGTTCGAAACAGCATCGGCCGGCTCCTTGCGAACGACGTTCCAGGAAGCTGCGACCACCTGCCGTTGCAGTTCAATTAACTTCTTGCACTCTCCGCTCCCCTGGCTGCGGGAGTCCGCTGTCAGCTGCCGATAAATCTCCTCAAAGGGGCGAACTTCGGCGAAGTAGATGTCACTGAACGATCGCCGCAACTGTCCATCCGGGCCGACATCATCAGCATAGAAGTAATACGAAAACAGGTCGTCGGGCTGTACCTGAAACTTCTCCATGGCGAGCAGATACTCCGCCTGTGCAAGTTCCTGAGTCGCTGTCGTCCCGGTGAAATCAACCGTTTCCTGCGATCCGCTGGGAGTCTGAAGAATCATGCCGAAGTTCCGGACCCCAAAATCGTCCGACGCCTGGGCCTTCAACACCAACTCCTGCAGCGGTGACACACGCAGGTCTTTCGTCGGAAACGACACCTTCAAGTCTGGCGTTCGATTGGGAACGACGGTGATCAGAAACTCCGTCGGATCGCGATTGGTCCTCCCCGCGTCGTCCACGAGCTGCAGTTGAAACGTTTGCTCGCCCGGCGAACTCAATGTCCAATGTGCGGACCGCAGGTTGCCCTTGCTTGAATCGGACGTTAACTCCTGTGTCGTTGCATCGGCTCCAATCAGCCGAGCCGATGTGACCGGCTTGTTCAATTGACACTTCAGATCTAAAGCGGTCCCTTCGACCACCGTGATCCTGCGGAAGTCCTGAATCGTCCGAGGCTCAAGTGACGTGTATGAAGGAAAGGTCAGATCGGCATCTGCCTGGACGAGTGCTGGATAGTCAAACGTCGTCACAACGAAATCGTCCGACTGGATTCCATCATATTCGACACGGTACGTCAGGTTCTCTGCGACATGGGCAACCCGTCCACCGAACAGCGGATCATCCAGACTCTTCTGCATCGGATGTCGAACTTCACGTCCCTGCGGATCCACCGTGACGAGTTCCACTTGCCCCGGGAGCTGCTCGGGAAACCGGGCGAGCACCAGTAGACTCGTCCCGCGTTCGATCTCCGTGTTGCCCGGCTCGACCAACACCACCCAATCGCTGGTCGCAAATATCGAATTGGGCTGTGAACCCGGAGTGCGTGCCAAGCCGTCCTGACCGTGGATGGTTTTCAGCAGAGGAACAAGCAGCAACAGGCAAACGAAGAGGGTCAGCGCGTGAACCCCGTGCGCCAGCCACAGCCGGGACCCTGTGACCGCGCGATGCCAGTCCTGCTTCCGCAGCTGCGCGAACACTTCCGACAGCAGTTCGGATTGAAGGAATGAAAAGTCCCAGTTGCTTCCACGTGGCTGCTGTTCGATGGCTGTCAGTAACCGTGAATCCAGCTGAGGGTATTTCTTCTCGATCAGGACAGCTGCTGCATGAAGATCGGACCGACGGCGGGACGATGCGAGCACCGCTGCGATCAAAATGCTGGGCACGCCGAACAGAACAGCACACCAGGCCCACGAGTTCTGACCGGACTGCCGGAACAGAAAGATGAGGATGGCCAGCAGGCTCCAGCCGACGGCCGCTGCCCAGAGCCCTCGCAAGGTACGAAGTCGAGAGGCGACTTGATCCAGACGGCGAACCAGACGGGGATCGGACATGATGATTCCCTCGAATGAGGCGGTATCGTCCCGGGTGATGGAAACCATCATATCAGGGGGAATCTGCCTGACGAGAGCGTTATGGCTGGTTTTGCCGTCAGATTGGTTATCACCGGAATGACGGGATTTCCGCGTGAAGCGGGTTGAATGGCTCGTTCCGAGTTACCACTTCACTCCGGAGAACAATTCCGATCCGTGCGCCAAATTTGAAGTCGGGATCATCAACTTGATGATCGATGAGGCTCAGTGAGCCGCAGACTCGAAACGAATCTCACAATCTGCCAATCCTTCCTAATTCCCCAAAACTGCGAAGATAAACAGGTCGTGTCAAACTCTGCGGACTTTGACATGTGCAACCATGAAGTTTATTAGGTGATGAGGCAAAACGGATCTTTCTTCTCAAGTTCGTCTGAACGACGCAGTAGGATGGATCGCGTGAACTTGCCACGTCATGCCTTGTTTGGCATTCAAAATCTGGGGTTCGGGGCAAAGATTTTAATTTGCACCCCGTACTTTTGTATGGCAGCATGGACGCGAATGTTCGGATCAGGAGGGTTCGATGAAATCAGCTACGACGACTGAGAAAGACACCTGTGAAGAATGTTCGGAGGAATGCTGTGATGCGTACATTGCTCGGCAGAGCAGCGGTGTTGGCTGTTGCTCTCTGCGGCGGATCTGCCGCTCAGGCCGGTTGGTTCCATGGGCCAGGTTATAACGCCTGCCCTGTTTCCAGCTGTGCTCCAACGTCCTGCTACACCGCCTGCAAGGTCGAGCGGGAAACCTGTTATCGCACGGTTTATGAGACTGTCTGCGAGCCTGTGCAGGAAGTCTGCAACCGCACTGTGATGGAAACCGTTTACGAAGATGTGCAGACCACCTGCTATCGCAACGTGGTCGAACAGGCCTGTCGCGAAGAGCAGTATCAGGTCAGCCACCCCGTTTATGAAACCGGCTTCCAGGAACAGCAGTATCAGGTTCAGCGACCGGTCTACGAAACACAGTACCGCCAGGAGAGCTATCAGGTCTCCCGTCCGGTCTTTGAAACTGTGAATCAGCAAGTCTGCCGCACCGTGATGCGTCCTGTGACCGAAACAGTGAACCGACAGGTTCAGCGGACTGTCATGCGACAGGTCGTGGAAACCGTCAACCAGGAACGTTGCTACACCGTGATGCAGCCCGTTACCACGACTCGCACCGTGCAGCGTGTCGTCGGCCAGTGGGTCAATCAGCCTGTGACCGTTCCCGGCCCCGTTGTTCCGCAGGTCACCCGTGATTGCAACGGCTGTCCGCGAGTCTGCCTGACTCAGTGTCCTCCAGTGCAGTCCTGCCGCCGTGTCTGGTGCTCGCAGGTCGTGCAGTGCCAGGTCCCTTGCACAACCTATGTCCCGCAGGTGGTCCGTCAGGTCTGCCCGGTGCAGGTCTGCAAGATGGTCCCGGAATGCATTACCGAAAACTGCCCGATTCAGGTCTGCCGGATGGTCCCTGAACAGGTCACCGAAACGATTCCTGTTCGGACATGCCGATGGGTCTGCGAAACCAAGACCTGCCAGATTCCGGTCCAGGTCTGCAAGATGGTCTGTGAAACCAAGACCTGCCGCATTCCGACCCGGACTTGCCGAATCGTGACCGAAACTAAGACTCGCAAGATCCCGTACTGTGTTACTCGCCAGGAGCCCGTCACCGTCACACAGCGCGTGGCAAAGTGTGTTCCTCGTCAGGAGCAGTACACGGTGACTCGCATGGTCTCCAAAGTGGTCCCACGTCAGGTGGCCTATGAAGTCTGCAAGATGGTCCCGGTGGAAACCTGCTGTCCGACCAGCAACTGCAGCAGCTGTGCAGCTTCCGGATTCGGTGGTTGCTCCGACGGAAACTGTGCCAGCGGAAACTGTGGCGCCAACGTGGCTCCGTATGAAGCTGCCAAGCCGATTCCCGAGCAGGTGGTCGCTCCTCAGCCCAAACCGGCTGAACAGCCTGGACCGATGCTCAATCCGATGCCCGCTGGCCCGGCAGTGTAACGCTGTGAAGTCAGTTCGAGTTTGAATTGAAACGACCACTTCTTCGGGAGTGGTCGTTTTTCATTTGAACAGGACCATATCGTGTGTCGACCTGAACGCGGAATCGGAAGCGGTGCGTTCACATCAGAGTGGCATCTCCAAAGGCTGCCGGACACAATTGACTGGCAGGTTCCCTTCTTTTCTGGCAAGACGCACATCGGAAAGAGTCCGAGGTCTCACATGCTTTCCAGATACACGATCTACCGCCGTCGTCCCGACTCCGCTGGCCCGCTGCCGGAGGGGATCCGCCAGGACACCCGGTGGAGAACGCGGCATCTCCTGCGTCCCACACAAGACATGGTGGAATCGTTTCTGGCCGATCCATCCACAGGCTGGAAGGAGTTTCAGAAGCAGTATCTCCATCTTCTGGCAGAACGTTTTCACGCTCAGCGCGAGGAATTCGAAGCTCTGGCCACACTGGCCACCCATCAAGATGTCTTTCTGGGATGCAATTGCCCCACTGCCAAAAATCCCGACGTTCATCACTGCCATACCTGGCTGGCACTCGAATTCATGCAGCGGAAATTCCCCCAACTGCCGGTGACTTTCCCCAGCGAGTGAAGATTCCGGTCCAACGGCTGCTGCCGCCAATTTGAAAATTCGTCTCAAAATTTCGATTTTCCATCCAAGATTCTCTGCTCCCCGGCGAACCCCTTTGCAAATGACGGGTGCTTCCGACAAACGCACCCTTGTCCCGCACAAGTCTTGCAAGGAGTGTTCAAATGATCCGGAAACTGGTCTACGGAGCTGCAGCTGCTGCCACCATCGGCGGTCTGTTCGCTGGGAAGGAAATGTTCAGCTACGCCCGGACAGGAGTCTGTTCGGCCCGTGAACACCTGCGGAAGGAAGTCCCGGTCGAGTTCGAGATTCGTCGGGCACGCCATGAAGTCGAACGGCTTCTGCCTGAAGTGCGGAAATCGCTGCACCTGATCGCGGAAGAACAGGTTGATGTCGCACAGCTTCAGACGTCCATCGCCAATCGCGAAAAGGCACTGAAGTCCCAGCAGGAAGCGATCCTCTCTCTGAGCAGCGACCTGAAGAATGATGACGTCCGCTTCGTCTACGCTGGCCACAAGTATTCGCGACACGAAGTTGAGAAAGACCTGGCGGAACGCTTCAATCGCTTCAAGATCGCTGAAGACACGGTGAAGCGCGAACAGCAGATGCTGGCCGCCAAGGAAAAAGCCCTCGCCGCCAACCGGGAAACTCTCGAGGGGATGCTCTCCCAGAAAAAGAATCTGGAAGTCGAACTCGAGCGGCTGGAAGCCCGAATGCGGACAATCGACGCCCGAAAGCAGATTCACGGACTGGCTGTGGATGACTCCCAGCTCACCCGCGTCAAGACGCTCATTTCGACAATTGAGAAGCGGCTGGACGTGGAAGATGCGGTCCTGGCTTCCGAAGGTGACCTGAACGGCCTGATTCCCGTTGAACAGCATCAGGCCGAAGAGACTGGAGATATCACTGCGAAAATCGACAGTTACTTCAGCCAGCAGGCCCGGGACCAGGTCGCGAACGCGGACGTTGAGTGATTTCGAAAATCTCTCCCGTCAGGCCAGATTCCAAGCGAACTTTTGAGCCAGATTTCGCAGAATTTCGTTGGAGAGAGTGTCAACTCAGAGCACGAAGCGTGAGCGAGTGCATTTTACACTCGACATTTGCGGGATGCCCTTGCTCACGCAGCGTGCTCTGATCAAAGTTGAACGATGTGGCTGAAACGTTAGACGGATCTCGTTTTCCATGAAATTCACGTTCCCTCCTGAATCGCGGCCTCTGGAAGGTTTCACGCTGAAGCGTGCGATCTATCGGGGAGGGTTCGGCGAGGTGTACTACGGAATTTCTGATTCCGGTCGTGAAGTCGCTCTCAAGCTGCTGCAACACAACACAGACGTTGAGCTGCGCGGCGTCCAGCAATGCCTGAACCTGTCTCATCCCAATCTGGTGACCATCTTCGATGTCCGCAAGGACCACGATGGGGACCACTGGATCATCATGGAATACGTTTCCGGGGAGACGCTGGAGGCAGCGATCCATCGTCATCCCAACGGGATGCCGGTCGAGACGGTACGGAAATGGCTGCCGGGGATCACAGCGGGAGTCGGATTTCTACACTCCTGCGGACTGGTGCATCGTGACCTGAAGCCGGCGAACATTTTCATTGAAAACGACGTCGTCAAGGTGGGCGACGTTGGGCTCACAAAGTTCATTTCGGTTTCAAAGCAGAGTGCCCACACGCAGAGTGTCGGCACTGTCTACTACATGGCTCCCGAGGTGGCGAAAGGCCGCTACGGAAAAGCGGTCGATGTGTACGCCCTGGGAGTGATTCTCTATGAGATGCTGACTGGGAATCTCCCTTTCGATGGAGAATCGACCGGCGAAATCCTGATGAAGCATCTGACGGAACAGCCGGATCTGTCCAAGCTCCCGCCCCGATTACAAAAAGTCGTCGCGCGAGCTTTGCAGAAGGATCCCGAAGATCGCTATTCCTCGGTTCATGAACTGACAGAGGCGTTTGATGCTGCGGTCCTCGGTACGGATGTCGCAGCTCGCGGACAGCCAGTCGTTCAGCAGCAGCGGTCAACATCATCGCGAAATCAATCAAATCGACGCTGGTTTGAAATTGCGAAGCCGGGATCCCGCCGACGGTTCTCCGGCATCCTGCTGCTTTTGATATTACTGAGTTCACTCGTGGCTGCCCGCCTGGACGTTTCTGTTCCTGGCTTGCTGGGACTGGAAATGGGTCTGCTGGCAGTCCTGTTCGCCGTTTTTCGTTGGTTTCCACGAAACTCAGAAAAGCATCTCTCCGCGGAAGAACTGATTTCGCGCTCACGCCCCGTGAAGCAGAAGGAGATCGCACGACGATCGAGCCCCATCAGTGCAGCATTGAAGTCCAACATCCTTGCTGTCCCGACGATTCTGCTTTTGAGCGGACTGCTCGCCGCATTAAGGCCCTCGCTGTTTTCCCTCAACCACTCAGACAAGATTGACCCCGGGTTGCTGGGCTTCTTCATTTTCGTCTCGGTGCTGGCGAGCTGGGGGGTGGGCTTCCTTTCAGCACTCTCTGCTGACGCCCGACACAACGGGCGATCCTCACGCTGGTCGAACGCTGTGATTGGATCGATCGTTGGAATCCTCGCGTGGAAGCTGGACCAGTTTCTGCTGGTTGATCTCCCCGCCCGAGGCGAATTCTCAACGCGTGCTCTCTTTCACCAGCTGGGCGAACATCCACTCGTTTCGCCATCGACGGGTCCAACGCTGGCGGGATATTTCGCGTTCTTCACGACACTCTTTGCACTTCGGAACTGGAGCTACCTGACGTCACCGCGACGAGAGAAACGCTTCAGCATCGGCGCGGTCTTCATGACGCTGTTCATCGCCATACTGACGACAAAGGCGTTCGAATTCCCACTGCCGTGGGGACTGGCCTGGGCAGCGGTGGTCGCCTGCAGCGTGCAGCTTTCGAGTCCCTGGAACGATTCCTCCCGGGCCCGATTTATCGATCACCGATGAACGGCGAACGGGAGATGTGAGTCTTCCGAGAGTCGATGACAGTGTTTTCATCGGGAGACTCACGTCTCCCGCTCGCAATAGCATCAACTTTTATCGCGTCGAGAAGAGTCGTATGTCGATCATGATTTTTCCATTGATGTTTCTGGCTGTTCTCCTGTTCATGGGACTAGTGGCCGTCGTCTTTCTGGTCTCATTGATCAAATTCGGCTGGATGGCAATCACCTCGCTCGGTCTGGGTGGGGTGTTACTGCTGGCGGTTGTCGTGGTGGGTGCGATGGAGTTTTCGCGGCATCAACACCACTTCGCGGGTCCCCATAAAATGAAACCCCCGAGGTATCATCTCCCAGCACCGGCTCTGCGCATCCCCGATCCTCCGCCCGCTCCGCAGCCACCGGTGATGTTACCGTCCGCCGTTCCATCCCCTCCTGAGATCGCAGCGACAACTCCTCCTGTCGTTCCCACTCCTGTCTTGAGTTCCGACGCAACAGGGCAACCTCTCAATGCTTCCGATCCCATTTCCATCGTCGAGGTGATTCACGATGCGACGGGCCGGGAGATCAGCCGCAATGAGCTGACTGTTGTTCCTGACTGGGTGAATGCTCCTGATGCCGTCACCCCCAGCGGCTTCGAAGAGGTGCTGCATTCACAGCGATTCGCCACCCCGGAAGAGGCGAGACAACAGCTGTGGCCGGTCCTGCAGACACGGATCCTCGATGAGCTCGCCCACAGCCATGCCGACGTACGACGGTGGATGCCGAATCATCACGACATCGAACACGCAGGAGTGATCGTGAAGGAATGCATCGTCGCATTCCCTCTGACTGTCGGTGACTTTCAAGAAAGCGTCTCACAGGTTCACTGGCTGGTCCGGCTGGATCAGCAGACGACTCGTGACCTGCTGGCCCGGTGGAAGCCATCGCTGGTGAATCGCCGACTGTTTCAGGTGGCGAGCCTGTTCGGCGCCGCCATGCTTGTGATGGGCGCCGGAGCCATCCTGCTCCGACGGTAGCCAGATCACCAAGCAGGAAGGCGGAGGGACCCTTCAGCTAGATTGCATCGACTCTGTATAGGCCACCCCCAATGATATGACTCAAAATAGAACCACGGAATGCACGGAATTCACGAAAAAAGAATCCACAATGTCAACCACGACTCGGGCGAAGAGGGCGAATGGATGAGCCACGTCGTTACCATCTGCCCGGAGAATTCACACACTGGAAATTCGTCGAAACCAAAATTCGTCAGATTCGATTGGTTTGCGGCTCCTTTCCGTGAATTCCGTGGTTGAAGTTCTCCCCTGAGACAGGGGCTAGCTGCGATCATTTCCCCGCTCCTCCACATTCCAGCCTGTCAATCCGTTCACCATTTCACAAAATCGCTCTCGACCCGGTTTCGCAGTTTCCGGTAGAGTCCCGCCGGAAGGGATTCCGTCGTTTCAACCCATACTGAGAAGTCATGTCGGCAGGGACAGCCACACATCGTCAAGGATCGCTGATTCAGGCACTGGGCAAGCTGGTGCTCGACTTTCTGGCGCTGATGGGCGACCTGACCCTGTTCTCGCTGAAGATGACCAGCTGGATTCTTCCCGGATGGCCGCGTGGCACTGTTCTCTGGCCGGTGATGTTTCAGATCGGAGTGCAAAGCGTTCCGGTGATTCTGGTGACCGGCGGCTTCATTGGTATGGTGCTGGCCATTCAGGCCTATGAACAATTCGCCATGATGCACATGGAGAATCAGCTGGGCACGGTGGTTAACGTGACTCTGTTGAAAGAACTGGGGCCGGTGCTGGCAGCGGTGATGCTCGCTGGCCGTGTTGGAAGTTCGATGGCAGCCCAGCTGGGGACCATGCGAGTGACCGAACAGATTGACGCCCTGACAGCACTGGGTGCCAATCCGGTCGCCTATCTGGTCGTCCCCCGTTTTCTCGCGTGCTTTCTGCTGATTCCCATGCTCACGCTGTTTGCAGACGGCATTGGCGTCTTCTCCGGATGGTGGTTCAGCACACAGGTCCTCAGCATCAACAGCTTCTACTACTGGCATTACTCCCGCAGCTTCGTCAACGCGTACGACCTGTGGAGCGGCATCATCAAGAGTGTCTTTTTCGGAGCAGCGATTTCACTGATCTCCTGCCACCGTGGCTTTCACAGCCGGGCTGGCGCGGAGGGAGTGGGACAGGCTGCCACGGAAGCCTTTGTGTATTCGTTCATCGCGATCCTGGCCCTCGATTTCCTGCTGGGCTTTTTCATGATGGAACTGTTCGAAGTCCTCTATCCCAAAACCGTGATTCTGTAAGGAGGGGAAAGAGAATCGAGGACAGGAAAAAGAGAAATCTCGCCCTGCCCCCTGTCCCCTGTCCCCTGTCCCCTGTCCCCTGTCCCCTGCCCCCTGACTTCCATGTCTTCGTTCGTTGAACTCCGTGGCGTCTACAAACAGTTCGGCTCACAGCCGATTCTGCGGGACATCGACTTGTCTGTCGAAACCGGCACGACGCTGGTCCTGATCGGAGAGTCCGGCTGCGGGAAGAGCGTCACGATGAAGCTGATGATGGACCTGCTCCGCCCGACCACGGGTGAGGTTTACTGGTCCGGGCAGCCCGTCCGGCAGCTCAGCGAGAAAACCATCGTCCGGGAACGCCTGAAGTTTGGTTATCTGTTTCAGGGAGCGGCGCTCTTTGACAGCCTGACTGTGTATGAAAATGTCGCCTTCAGCCTGCGTCAGAACACACGGCTGTCCGATGATGAAATCGAAGCCATTGTCCGTGAGCGACTCCGTGATGTCGGTCTGGACGTCCGGGTTGTGAAGGACAAGAAGCCTGCCGAACTCTCCGGGGGAATGCGTAAACGGGTCGGACTGGCCCGCGCACTGGCGATCGATCCAGACGTCATTCTGTACGATGAACCGACCACCGGTCTCGACCCCATCATGAGTGACGTGATTAACGAGCTGATCATGCGGACCCGCGAACGTCGACAGGTCACCAGCATCGTCGTGACACATGATATGCATACCGTTCGCAAGGTCGCTGATCGGGTCGTGATGTTTTACCCGCTGTCCCGGCTTGACCCGCACGAACCCCAGATTCTTTTCGACGGCACCGCGGAGGAGGTCTTTGAATGTGAAGACCCGCGCGTCTCCCAGTTCGTCCGGGGAGAAGCGGGGGAACGTCTCACGGAGCTGGCAGCAGCATGACGACTCATCATCGGCCCCAGACTGACCACGGGCGATATCAGTCAGCGGAACGCATTTTGACTTCCCCCGTTTCCCTTTTCTCTTTTCCCTCATCCCCTCGATCCCCCCATGAATGAACGCCAGCTGCAATACCGAGTCGGTCTGTTCGTCGTCCTGGCGATGGCGGTCGGCGCGGTTCTGATCTTCCAGTTCAGCGACTTCAAAGATCTGTGGCGGGAAACCTATCCCCTCGCAGTCCACTTCGAAGAGATTCCCGGTCTGCATCTGGGAAGTCCGGTGAAGCAGAACGGAATCACCATCGGGACCGTGCAGGAAATTGTGCTGGATGAAGAGGCGGGCGGAGTCCTGGTGATCGTCGCCATTTACGGAAATCATCAACTCCGTTCAGATGCTCAGCCGCATGTCTCGCGATCCCTGTTCGGGGATTCCAAGATTGAATTCAGTGCCGGTCGTTCGACACAGTTTATTCCGCCCCGTTCACGACTGCAGGGGCTGGCAGCCAGCGATCCCATGCAGGCCATCGAACGTCTTGAGCACACGGTCAGTACCACGCTCAGTTCCTTTGAAGCGACCAGTCGCGAATGGCAGCAGGTCGCCCGCAACGTCAACAACCTGATGGACACCAATCGCGGAAACCTGGGAGATGTCGTCGAACGGGCTGTGCTGGCGCTCGACACATTTCATGAGGCCATGCGGGCAGCCACATCCACCTTCACCGAAGCGGGCGAAACGCTCAAAGTCGCCAGCAACACACTCGCCAATGCGAATTCTCTGCTCGCCGATCCGGAGCTTCAGGCCAATCTGCGTAAGACGGCAGCCGAGCTTCCAAAAATCGCAGAAGAGACACGTCTGACGATTGCTTCTGCAAGAACTTCGATGGAACAAGTCAGCGCAAACCTCAACACGATCCAGAAAGCAACGATGCCGCTGGCGGAAGAAAGCGACGTCATCGTCCGCAAACTTTCCGGCAGCCTGGTGCAGCTGGAATCGCTCCTGACGGAGCTCAACATGTTCTCACAGGTCATCAATGCCAAAGACGGCTCGCTGCAGAAGTTCGCATCGGACCCGAGCCTGTACAAGAATCTGGAACGCTCCGCGGCAGCTCTCACTGTCCTGCTGGAGAACGCAGCCCCGGCGTTGAACGATCTGCGAATCTTCACGGACAAAGTGGCCCGTCACCCGGAACTGCTGGGAGTCGGAGGAGCAATGCGTCCCAGTACCGGGCTGAAGAGCTCGGAAGTGCAACAGGCTGGATTCTCGACTCCCGGCAAGTAATCGGCCTGTCATCTCCGCATCATTTCGCTGCAGATCCCTGCGTACCCAAATCGAGCTGACAGCTTCGTTGAGTTGGAAATTCTGAAACTAACATGAGCTTCACCGGAAGTTCATCGATCTGTTGATACTCCCTGTCACACGCGAGAGCGAAGTGCCCTGAAGTTGGGGCCGCGTCATTTCGCTGTCATAATCCCAGGGAGTTAAGATGAGCCAGTTGAGTCCGTCTTCGGTTCTTTCACCACGTCGAGCGAGTGCTCGAGGATTCACATTGATTGAGTTGCTGGTGGTGATCGCCATCATCGCCGTGCTGATCGCTCTGCTGCTGCCCGCTGTCCAGCAAGCCCGCGAAGCCGCCCGCCGCAGCCAGTGCAAGAACAACCTCAAGCAGATTGGTCTTGCGATCTACAACTACGAGTCCACCCATTCCGTCTTCCCCAGCTCCGGGGAATCCACCGACATTAATGCGAAGGACCGTCGATTCTTCCCCTGTTCCCTGTTTGTCGCGATCCTGCCCTATACGGATCAGGCACCTCTCTTCAACAGATGGAACTCCAGCGAGCATTACACGTCTCCCACCAACGCTCCACTCTCGCAGACGTATGTCGCGACCTACCTGTGTCCGTCGAATGGAGTCACCCAGAAAGACTCGCTCAACTACGGGAACACCGATTACATGCCGATCGCGTACACCGACCTGAGCCCCACCACGGGTCTTCGCGACCCGCTCACCGCCGGAACCGCATTGAATTCCGACACTCCGGGAATGCTCGGTTTCTGCAAGAAAGTCGCTGCCACGACGGACGGCCTGAGTAACACACTCTGTATCTTCGAAGATGCCGGCCGATTGACTCAGTCAGCCGGCAAGTACGACTACAGCACTGCGACCCAGTCGTACGGCGGCGTTCCTGCCAACTATCAGGCGGCTCATCTCTTCACCGTGAAAGATGAAACCCCGGGAACCTTCGGCGCCGGCGGAAAGTTCAGTGCTCCGTATCGCTGGGCCGATCCCGATAACGCCAGCGGTGTCTCCGGTGCTCCCGCGAACCGCACCACGATCATCAACAACAACAAGACCGGTTCCACCGCGACCAGCGGCAACTGCCCCTGGAAGGACAACAACTGCGGCCCGAACGACGAACCGTTCAGCCTTCACACCGGCGGCTGCCATGGACTCCTGGGAGACGGCAGCGTCCGATTCCTCTCCGAGAACCTCGACACCCAGATCGTCCGCCGACTCTGCAACCCGATCGACGGTGAAGTCCTCGGCGAGTTCTAGAACGGTTTTGCAATAATCTACTGCGTTCCGCAGGCGATCATATGGACTTTCAAGCGATGGGAATCCTGAATCGCCTGCACATGATAGACCAAACTGGTCTAGAACGAGCCTCACAAAAAGAGTGGCGTTCCGGCGGCGATAAACACAGTTTTTGAACGACAAATCTCCGTGAATCGCCGCCACACTTCCCTGAGACAGAGGCTAATTCACTCGACGGAATTGACAAAAACCGAAAGCCGCCAAGATCACTCCTGGCGGCTTTCTTCGTTATTGTTTCCGCAGGACATCTCCTGAAGAACCTATTTCAGATTCTCCCGAAACGCTTTGCGAAACTTCTCCATCTTCGGTCGGATCACCATCTGGCAATACGGTTCATGACCATGCTGGGCGAAGTAGTCGCGGTGATAATCTTCCGCCGGATAAAAAGTTGCCAGCGGCTCCACGGTTGTCACCACCGGATTGGGCCACGCCTTCGCTTCATTCAGACGTTGAATCAACTCTTCCGCAGCATCTTTCTGCTGTTCCGTGTGAGGAAAGATCACCGAACGGTACTGCGTTCCGACGTCGTTCCCCTGACGGTTGAGGGTCGTCGGATCATGCGTGTGAAAGAAGACCTCCAGCAGCTTCACATACGTGATCTTGGCGGGATCGTAGCTGATCTGAATCACCTCAGCGTGGCCGGTCGTGCCGGTACAGACCAGACGATACGTGGGGTTCTTCACAGTTCCACCCATGTATCCCGGCACGACTTTCTCCACCCCCGCGAGAGCTGAGAAGACCGCTTCTGTGCACCAGAAACAGCCACCGCCAAAGGTCGCCAGCTGAAGTTGAGCCGGAGTGGATCCCACCGTGTCCATGAGAGTCTCTCAGAGTTGAAGTCGTCGGGCTGACTGCCCAGATTGCATTCACGACGAATTGGATTGCGCCCAGTGCTCAATCCTCTTCGACAAACGCTGCAGCTATCATATTCGAAAGATGCGTCAACGGGGAGACCCCTTCTCCCATCGAACGTGTCGACAGCAGAACCACTCCGATCTCCCGCTGGCGGTCGACCCAGAAGAGTGTCCCGGTGGCTCCCCAATGGCCTGCGACCTCGCCGGAAAGAATATCGCAGAAGCTGCTGCGGTGATCCTTCCAGTTGAGCCGCCATGCCAGGCCCCAACCACGCGATCGCCGTTCTGAATCGGGAATGGCGGGATAGTCATCAAGTCGGTTCTCCAGCGACTCCCGTCGGCTCGCTGCGGACAGCAGATTGTCTTCCACGTCGCCTGCCAGCATCATTCGCAGGAAACGACTCGTATCGCTGGCAGTGGTGAGCACTCCTCCCCAGGGAGCCCCAAGTTCTCTCCAGTAGGCACTGTTCCAGTTCCACCCGGAGGCGATCCGCTGGGACGATGGAAGTTCGACTTCTGCAATGATCGCAAGTTCCGATTCTCCCGCAGGCAGACCAAGCCAGGCGTTCTGCATGTTGAGGGGTCGAAAGAGTTCCTGATGGACAAAGTCGCGACAGGAGAGTCCGGTGACTTTCTCGATGATGCTTCCCAGCAGCACAAACCCCATACTCTGATACTGAGCACTCCTCCCGGGCGGGAAGAGCAGCTCTGTCGCGCAAGTCTCTTCCAGAAAAACGCTCAAGGGGGCGTTCGCTTCCCGGAGTTCGGCGTTGTTCGGAAGCATGTCCGGCAGGCCGGAAGTGTGCGTCAGCAGGTGCTTGATCGTCAGCGGGCGTTTGGCCGGATCCTTGATCTCCGGAAAGTACTGACCGACCGGTTCGCTCAGCGAGATCTTTCCACGCTCGACCAGTAACATTACCGCTGCTGACACCATCGGCTTGGTCAGCGATGCGATGAGAAACAGAGTGTCGTCCGTGATGACCTCCGGGCGATCCAGGAGTCTCGACCCGAAGTGATGCGCACCGGTCGTCAATCCCCGTTTCTGCACCTGCAGACTGAGTGCGGGAAGGGCCTTGTTCCGGCACAGTTCATCCGCAGCCTCAAGAACTTTTCGCCATCGCTCCGGATGCAATCCCATCTCCGCAGGCAATGCGGTCTGCAATTCGTAGGAACTCACAAAACTTCCTCAAAAAAACGGGCCTGTCGTGACTTGTGAAATGCCCTGCCGACACGATGATGGGGGACTGATTCGGTTGTTGACAGACAGAGGGAACGGGCAGGAGAAGGTCATGCTGCAAACAGCACTTCATGATTGGCATGCATCACACGGCGGCCGAATGGTCGAATTCGCCGGCTGGCACATGCCCATTCAATATACCTCGATTGTCGAAGAACATCACGCTGTGCGGGAGCACGCGGGGTTGTTCGACATTTCGCACATGGGTCGAATCTGGTTCACCGGACCGGACGTTGTCCCCCTGCTGGACCGGGTGCTGACCAACCATGTCGCGAAGCTGAAAGTCGGACAGGTCCGATATTCGCTCGTTTGTCGCGAGGACGGGGGAATTCTCGACGATGTCCTGATTTATCGATTTCCTGAAAAATATCTGCTCGTCGTCAACGGAGCCAATCGCGAAAAGATCGTCGACTGGATCAACCGTCATCTCGAAGGCTACGACGTGAAGATGGACGACACGACGACCAGCACCTGCATGATTGCCCTGCAGGGACCGCAGGCTGAGTCGCTGCTCCAGAAGTATGTCGATGCCGACCTGAAGACCATCAAATACTACGGAGCCCTGGAAGTGACGGCTTTCGGTGTTCCGGCAGTGGTCAGCCGCACGGGCTACACCGGCGAAGACGGTTTCGAGATCGTCGTCTCGAATGAATTTGGACCCGCTGTCTGGCAGGAACTCATCGATGCCGGCCAGGCTGTAGGACTGGTTCCGGCCGGACTCGGCTGCCGGGACACACTGCGTCTGGAAGCAGCCATGCCGCTTTACGGACATGAAATGGATGAAAACGTCGATCCCGTCACAGCGGGCCTCACATTCGGGGTCAAACTCGACAAGCCTGATTTCATCGGCAAGGCCGCCATTGCCGAAATCGCTGCCAAGGGCAATCAACCGCAGCGGGTCGGACTTCGACTCGAAGGGAAGCGGATCGCCCGGCAAGGTTCGGAGCTGTATCTGGGGGACGAAAAACTCGGGACCGTCACATCCGGAACGTTCTCTCCGACGCTGCAGGCGGCCCTGGCCATGGGATATGTCTCCCCATCCGCAGCGACACCCGGTACGAAAATCGAAGTCGACATCCGTGGAAAGCGCGAACCGGCGGAAGTCGTCCCGCTTCCATTCTATAAAAGAAAATGAAGACGTGGACAAATCCACCTGACCTCTGCCCCATCACCCCTTTCCTCTGCTCTCGCCATGGCACTTCTCGGAGTCAACATTGATCACGTGGCCACGATTCGTCAGGCCCGTCGAACGATCGAACCGGATCCCGTCTGGGCAGCCGCTTTGGCGGAACTCGGGGGCGCGGACGCCATCACAGTCCACCTGCGTGAGGACCGGCGTCACATTCAGGATCGGGACCTGCGTGTTCTCAAAGAGACCGTTCAGGTCAAACTGAATCTGGAGATGGCTGCTGAGGAGGAGATGACCGCCATCGCCTTGGAAATTCGACCTGACCAATGCACCCTGGTCCCCGAGAAGCGGGAAGAGGTCACGACGGAGGGAGGGCTGGATGTCATCCGAAATTACGACCGGGTCCAGCGTTGCGTCGATCGGCTGCTGCAGGGGGGAATTGAAGTCAGCATGTTCATCGACCCAGACTCCGAGCAGATCGATCAGTCCCGGAAACTGGGCGCTCAGGCGGTTGAGCTCCACACCGGAAAGTACGCGGACGCACTCACCGAGGACGCCCGGAAAACGGAACTGCGAACTTTGATCTCTGCCGGAAACGTGGCACTGCAGCAGGGGTTGCATCTGCACATGGGACACGGGCTGACGTACCGGAATGTGGGGCCGATCGCCCGGATTCAGGGGGTTGGGGAATTGAACATCGGCCACAGCATCGTTGCCCGGGCCGTCATGGTCGGCTTCGAGAGGGCCGTCCGCGAGATGAAGGAGCTGCTGGTCCGAAATAGCCTGTAATGCCGCAGAAATCAAATTTCGGGGTCGGGAATGAAATCTTGTTTCCGCTTCCTCAAAAGTTGAGCGGTCAAGTTGACGATAGAATCCGGTCCGCATAAACTCGCGGACCCAAGCAAGTTTGAGGGGCGGTAGCTCAATCGGTTAGAGTGCCGGACTGTCGATCCGGAGGTTGCGGGTTCAAGTCCCGTCCGCCTCGCTTGCAAACGAAAAGCCTGAAGTCGTTTTGACTTCAGGCTTTTTTGTTTTCAGGACCCGAATCTGGAAAGAGTTAACGCCGCCACGGAATCAGGGCTCGGACGCGTGAGTCGCGGCAGAACAGTCCCACCCAGATCAGAATCCCCATAATGACCGGCGGGCTGAAATCGTCGCCGACACGTACATGCGTGGCGATTGCCCCTCCCAGATAGCCGGTCAGCAGGATGGCCCCCAGCACAGCTGTCTGCGGGATCAAATACAGCAATGTGCAGACCGCTTCCACCACAGCGAAACCCGGCATCAGGCTGAGTGACCACCCCAGATGTTCCATCCCTTTGAGCATCTCCTCCGGATGGGGCTTTTTGACCTTCATGAAGGCGCTCATGGCCAATGCCAATACCGGCAGAATGGTGATGATCCAGCCGATCCAGAACAG
This sequence comes from Planctomicrobium stercoris, assembly GCF_051465655.1. NCBI lineage: Bacteria > Pseudomonadati > Planctomycetota > Planctomycetia > Planctomycetales > Planctomycetaceae > Planctomicrobium > Planctomicrobium stercoris. The sequence goes on from NZ_CP195791.1 coordinate 5,671,227, forward strand.
TGGACCGCGCTTGGGTTTCAAAACGGATTCTGAAGTCATGATCTGCCTGAGGGTAAGTGACTGGGGAGCTGTATTACTCGCTTACTGGTGCCGGGACGGGTGTTGGCGAATCGGACGGTCCGCCAGACTCCGGTTCGATTGGCTTTTTCGCCTCTTCCTGAGCCACCTCATCGAGGTTTCGCAGCCCGTTTTCGAACTTGCTGCCGATCATATCGTCCATATCCATGAACATGCAGATCGCCTTGCCGAGGAAATTGCTCTTCCCTTCCATGCTCCAGGTGACTTTCGTCCCTTCGCTGGAGGGGGTGAGTTCGTATTTGATTTCGCTGGTCCCCGCCATCGGTCGGGTGAAATCCAGCTTCACGCGAATGAACTCATCCGGCCGGGCTTCTTCGATGGTCATGGAACCGGCTCCTGCCTGCTCACTGCCGTCCCACTCATAGTGCGCCCCCGGACCCGATTCCGGGCCTGAGAAGGTCCGTTTCATCGTGGGGTCGAGCTTTTCAAACGGCGACCAGCGGCCCCCCTGATGCAGGTCATTCAAAATGTTGAAAACCACCGCCGGCGGAGCATGAATCTCGGCAGACCGGGCAATTCGGAAGGACGAAGGCTGCAGGGAGACGATTAGCAGAAACAACGCCAGCAGACCGACGACAGCGATCACGATCTTCTTGACCATGCCAGATTCCTGATGTTTGTGCTTCCAATGGGTTCTCCGCAGAGAATTCGGCTCTGAAAAGATCAGTCCTGCCCCGTCTGCTTCACGATCATCCAGGAAATCCCGAAGCGATCCAGCACAACTCCGAAGCTGGAGGCAAAAAAGGTCGGAGCCAGCGGGACCTGAATTTCGCCGTTCGTCCCCAGGGCATCAAAGAGCCGCCTTGCCTCAGCATCGGACTCGACGTTCAGCGAAAGCGAAATGCCCTGAAAAACGGGATTCCCTTGGCACCCGCAGTCTGACGCCATCAAGACCGAGTTTCCCACGCGGAAAGAAGCGTGCATCACCTTGTTTTCGTTCCCGGTTGGAACGAGCGAGGGATCACAGGCTTCCGGGCTGTCCTTGAACCTCATGAGCATGAGGATTTCAGCACCCAGGGCTCTGTGGTAGTACTCGAGTGCCTCTTCGCATCGGCCGTCAAAATTCAGATAAGGCTGCACGAGCATCGGGGACATTCCAGGAGGGGATGAATGATCAAATTCGAGTTTGATTGAAACCGATCCGCGTCAGCCTGGCAATGATTTTGGAGAATTTCCCCGCTTTAAATGGATTTTGTATTCAAAGTGAAATGATTTTGATGCAACTGCCGTTCGAGCGAATCAGGAATTTGACTCACGAGCAGGCCCGGGGTTTCAGACCGGGACCGGAGACAGAGGAGGGCATTTCAATCAGCGGAGGGAATCAGGGACGCAGTTGAAGTGTTGCGGGGGATCCTCACTTTAGGACTCACCCTGATATTCTTAATAGCGTTTTCCCTGATCAGAAAACACTCGCTACAAACATAAAACACCCTACTAATGTCAAAAGCGGGCTGGAATTGTGGAAATCTTGGCAAAGAATGAGGGGACGGTGCGACTAAGCAAACAGCCGTGAGATGCAGTGCGGGCAGGTTTCTTCACACCAGAGTCGTCTGGCGTAAAAAGCCAGGCGATGCAAGAAACGCATCAAGCGGTCAGAGCATGCCGAGTCCCGGGGCCTGGTGCGGAACTCGGCGTGCTTTTTTATGCAGAATGGCCGAACGCTGGCCCGGCCACTCTTCTCTCTGCCGGAACCGAGCATTCAAAAAAGCAGAATGCGGTTCAGCACGAATGCTTTCAGCTCGCCCTCCGCCGGTCTTCCACTTCAGGCGGTTTCGATTGGCCCCTCGGGCTGGCGTGAACTCCACCACAGCTGTTTTGGCAGCAGGCCAATCCCTGCGATGACCAGCTGGGAAATGACGAACAGCAGCAGCATCCGGAGCCGGCCTTCGGTGAAACCGTAGCTATGCAGTCCGACCCCCAGCTCATTGACGCCGAACCAGGACCAGCTGGTCACAATATTTCCCAGGATCGCCAGAATGGCGAGACCGCGATCTCGGACCATCCCTCCCCAGCGGGCATGCAGGACCAGGGCATTCCAGAGAACGATAATTAATGCTCCGTTCTCTTTCGGGTCCCAGCCCCAGAAGCGACCCCAGGAATCGTCTGCCCAGAGTCCTCCGAGCACCGTTCCCCAGAAGCTGAAGAAGATCGCAAAACAGATCACGCCGTAGGTCATGCGGGTCAGTTCGCGCCCCATCTTCGGACTCAACCCCGGGGTCAGAACCCCGAGCAGGACGTACAGCACACCGAAGAGACCCGCCAGGAATGTCGTCGCGTATCCGAACGCAATACAGACGACGTGGGTCGCCAGCCAGAACTGGGTATCAAGCACCGCTTCGAGAACCACAAACGTATCACCATCCGCTGCGAGGCCGTGGGCGATCCGCAATGCCAGAAATCCTGCAACCGCAGCCACGGCAGTTCCCAGCCCGAGGCGAGTCATCGATTCAATGATGAGTCCCCCCAGCACCACGCCCCATCCGACGAAGACGGCCGACGAATAGAGATTCGTCACCGGCGGACGTCCGGAAATGTAGATACGGGCCACGAGTGCCAGCGTATGGACGATGAAGATCAGCACCGTCAGCCAGAACGCGGAACGTTCGAAGATCTGCGGCAGCATCAGCCAGCCGAGCAACGCCAGCGCGAAGGCGAACACGTAAAGCCACGAACAGAGATTCAGTGCTCCCACGCGGTTGTACCACGCTTCAAAATCAACCTTCTTCACCGGCAAGTCATCTGCGGAAGCATGCTTCTTCAGCAATGCCTGATAAGTGGCCAGGTCTTGATTGAACTTCGCCACATCACCCGCTTTGTAGTCCTTGAGCAGTTCGATGAAATCATGAATCGCCGGGGGAGTGGGAGCAGGAAACTCTTCATAAAACTGATTGTAAATGTGGGCAATCGTGACCGGCTCCCACTTAGACTGCAAAGCGTCAATATTGCTGACCCGGTCCCGGTCTGCTCCCAGATGAGTCGGGACAACCAGCGGCAGCGGTCCAAGACCGTATTCCTTGGCAAAGCCCGCCAGAGTCTCGCGACCGGCTTTGATGTACTCGAAATAGTCCTGCGCCCGTGCGACCATCCGCTGCTCGCTTCCAGCCTCTTCCTTGGACTGATCAGGCGGAATCTGAGGGGCCTGCCCCATGCTTCGTTCCAGGAAGCTGTAGAAGATGACCCGGTTTGCCAGTTCCACCATCTTCCGCTGAAAGAGGGTGCGTCCTTTCGCAGGCACCTTGCCCGCTTTGGACGCTTCTTCGATGATCTTCTGAATCTTCTCGTTCAGTTCGTTGATCGAATACGCGAAGCCCTTGCGAATTTCCAGGCCGACCGCATTGCGAACTTCTTCACTCTCGATACGGATGACCCGCAGATCGCGAGCATTTTCTTCGTCAGCCATCAGAGCGATCAGCCAGCGAATCGCAGGCTGAGATTTCTTGTCAGTTTCATCGAGCTTGAAGGAAGGATAGTCCGAAATCTGCATCAGCGAATTCCGGGCAAAGGTATCCAGCGGCTGCGGACGTCCCTTGTACCACATCGGCAGTTCGCCGAATTCGCTCAGGTGAAACTCGTCCGGCTTGGGTGAACGGGGCATCGCGACGAGGGCAAATGCCGTTGCAACTCCGCCGACAATGACTGCTGTCACGATCCAGCTGGCAATGCCCATCCAGTTTCGAGCATGTGGCACGTGATCAATCGTGGACTCGCTACTGGCGTCGGTCAGCAGTCCCGCGCCGCTCGTCTCGCGCAGCCGGCGATGCAGATATCGCAGGAGCGTCTGGCCGAAGTGGTAGATCATGCCGACCACCACCATCATGCAGGCGACATACGGGGTCATCCAGCCCGCGTTATCGACCACCTGCAGCGTGGTCATCTCGTCGCCGTTTTCAAGCACCTGAAAACCGGACTGATAGAAGGTCTTGCCGCCATAGCGCATCGGGTTATTCATCCAGATGCGATGATCAAAGGTGGTGTCCTGCTTGGGATCGCTCAATGTAATGAAGGAAGAGTAATCGCGTGGTTTGTCAGTCCCCGTGTAGTCGTTCTTCTGTACGTCCTTCAGAGTGACGTTGTAGTCGTTGTACAGCCGACGGAACCGGAGCGCGAGGTCATAGGTTTTTCCGTCAACCGAAATCTCGTCCCAAGCGTCGCCAAAGTTGGCATCGATCAGGGCAGAGGCCAGGTAGGTCCCCAGATCTTTCCCGGAATGATCGGTCAGTTTGAGATAGGCACTGGGAATATCGAACCGGGCCTGAGTGTCGGTTCCGGTCGATCCCGCCTGGCCGACGACTCGAACATTCAGTCCCATTCCCGCTGTCGCCGGATTCTTCTCCGGGACCCCTTCGGGCAGGGGTTGCTGCGGGCCGAGCGGAACAGAATTGGGGAAGTATTCGACAACTTCGATATCGAAGGGGAGTCGTTTATCCTGAATCTTCGCGCCCGGCTTGGAGATCCGGAACGCATCAATCACCGTGACGTTTTCCTTGTTCCCGGCCAGCGGCTCGATGATCGCCAGTTCCGCATCGCGAAAGTCCCGGGTGAAGTTGACGGTCTCACCTTCCACGATGTGCATCTGACTTTCCACGTGTTCCATCCCCACGAGAACGTCATAGACCATCATCAGGCCAACGCCGGCGTGCAGCAGCACGATCCCGGCGCGTTTCTTGAAGACCGCAATACACCCTGCGAGCAGCACCAGTCCTGCAAACGTCGCTTTCACGACCTGATACAGAATCCGCATGGTCGCTTCATTCGTGGCGTCTGTCTGAAATGCAATTGCCGAGCCGACCCCCAGAGCAACCGCAATCAATCCGAACAGCCAGCGCTGTTCTTTCTTCTGGCTGCCAGCTGTGATTGCCAGAAACAGGGAAAGAGCACACAGAGCGAACACCATCGTCTGCATCATCCACCACAGGGTGTCGTAGCTGATGATGGGCTTGGCCTGAAGACCTTCCGGATTCGAACCGCTCAGAATGACCAGAAATGTAATGACAGCCCCGAGTCCGATGACTCCCCAGCCGACATAGAGGCGGCTGCCACTCGCCTGCACCTTGAACCGCACCAGATGGGCGGCAAACAGGTTCAGCATCATCACCGTCCCGATGACCCAGCCTTTGGGGCACCAGACTCCCAGCCAGTCTGGAAAGTTCGGCGGACCCTGCGGAGCGAACGCGGGAGGGAAGAACAGCTTGGGGCTGCACCAGACAAAAAGCTCAGAGAGATGAATCCAGGGGAACTCCGGCGTGAAGACCTTTCGGAAGTCGACGCGGAAGTAGTCGTGCACCACCTTCCAGATGTCGTGGTCGACCTGCGCAAACGTGCCGGCGAGAACAATGAAGATCCCGGCCAGAAACAGGGCGACCGTCAGTTTGAGCGACGCCAGCGGCTTGAGCACTCGCTGCACGGTCTGCCACGCCTGGGAAGGAGTTTCATCCTGCATGCGAGGTGGAATATCTCTATGTTGTGTATCGAGGACAGTCGCCATTTGAATCTCCCCCTCAATTTTCCGGCGAGCGAGGGCGTTCAGTTCCCCGATTTCGACATCTCCGGAAGATGACGCCTCCGGCTGACCGGGGGCGCTGCATGTCGCAGATTTTTACTTCTCGAACTTCACAGACTTCAGGAATTCCTCGAAATGTGCCGTCTCCGCAGCGACGGCATCTTTGGGTCCCTGCATCTTGAAGAACCACTTGGCATCCCCGTCCGGGAGGATCGCAGCCAGAATCGACTGCTCGGGTCCGACCAGTTCAACATATGTGGCTGCCTGTCCCCCAATCTCCAGTTGCTTTGCGGAAGACTTGAACTCATCTTCACTGAGCGGATCAAGTTTCACCTGCCCGCGCCAGCGATTGACGTTCGAAAGTTCATCGCCTCCCCCCGGGAATCGTGAGACACTGACGTCGGCCACTCCCGATTCATGTTTCGCTTCGAATGAAGCAATACGCATCGCATTGCCGGCGGACGCGACCCACGATTCGGGGGGCGTGAAATCAATCGGCGGCTTCGCGGAAACAGGAGCCTGCTCCTGCGGCTGCTCGCTTCCGGATGCACCGGGGATCGAAAGAATGATCGCCCCAAGCACGCGGCTGGGCCCCTGATCCGGGATTTCACCCAGCAGATTCACCATCACCACAGCGCGGGAGCGCAGCGGAACAATGACAACTTCTCCGTTGTTACGGGCTTCTTCCAGCCAGTTATCACTTTCATACTCAGGCTTGCCGAGCTGACCACGCCAGCGGTTGATATTCGAGAGCAGATACTCGATCGGTGCCGACTGCGGGCCTGGCAAGGAAGAAACTGTCAATTCCAGCGGTGGATCTGTGTCGGGAACTTTGATGGTCTTGTAGCGGGGAGGAGGACCATCGGACTGGGTCCAGCCTGCCGGCAGTTCCATCTGGGGATTGCCGCCCAGATCAAACGAAAGCGACTTCACGATCTGCGAAAAAGGGACGATCTGTTTCAGGACAGAATCCGCCGGCCCGGTCATTTTCAGGAACCAGGCGGGAGCATTGCCGGTCACCACAGCGGGCGACTTTTTCTTTTGCGGTGCCGGGATCTTTTCGACTGTGTATTGACGAATCCCATCATCCTGCTGACAGCCCAGGAGGCCGAACGCCAGAAAGAGGATGGCCAACGAGCATCGCTGACGGGTCAGCTGAAATGTGCTCTGCATAGTCAACTCGATGCTGAAGGCGGGAACCAACCTGCAACCTGAGCTGCATGTCGGCGAAGGAGCAGGCGGGAGGAATGATTCCGTTTTTCCGGAACTTGAACTGAAGTATAGATGCCGACTTCATCAAAGTACACGTATTGATCGTCAATTCCCACTTTCAACTGCCAGCCGACTGACCGATCTCCAAATTTGGGAACAACTTGCAGCAACACCCCCACGGTCACTGATAAAAACACCCTGTCCATGCATCAATTTCCATTAAAATCGAAAGAGGTGGAATTTCCGTTAACGGTCGAAAACTTCCGTTCCTCAAGCAAGTTGTCGATTCGTTCCGTCGATCAAATGATATGAGGGCGTCCTTCTGCTCGCTCGGCAGCGGTTCGCGCTTGGAGGCAGGACAGTCAGGATGGAGTCGGTAATGTCGAGGCCAGCTAAACTCAATCGCCGTGTCTTTCTCACGAATTCAGCTGCAGCCTGTTCCGCACTGGGAACGGGATTGCTGGTGGGAGGAAAGCTCTTCGCAGATCGAACCCAGCTTGCTGCCCGGGTCTCTGAGACGGAAGAGTCACATCCCCTCCGCCCCGCTTTTGATCTCGCCACGAAAAGCATGACTGCGATGGACGCTGTCAATGACTATCAGGCGACGTTCATCAAGACCGAACTCGTCGGCCGCAACACGCTGAATACCCGAATGGAACTGAAGCTCCGCGAAGAGCCGTTCAGCGTCTACCTGAAATTCATTCAGCCACACGCTGGCCGTGAAGTGATTTACGCCAAAGGACAGAACAAAGACAACCTGCAGGTCCATGACGTCGGTTTCGCGTCGCTGGCGGGGACTCTTTCGCTGGACCCGAAGGGAAGCATTGCGATGGAAGAGAACCGGTATCCGGTCTCGAGCATCGGAATGCGGAACATGCTGATCAAGCTGGTGGATACCTGGCTCGCGGAACAGCACCTTCAGGAGATGCATGTCAATGTGTTTCCGAAGTCACAGATTGGGGACCTCGCCTGTCAGGCAGTCGAAGTCTCCCATCCCAAGCATCATCCGCAGGCGAAGTTCCAGATGACCCGCCTGTATCTGGACCGTGAACATCACTGGCCGGTACGGGTCCAGGCGTTCGCCTTCCCCGGGAAGAAAGACAAAGAGCCAGTTCTCGTCGAAGACTACATGTATGCCGACCTGAAAGTGAACGTCGCACTCGGCAACATCGACTTCAGCACAAAGAACCCGAAGTACCGCTTCTAGACCAGTTTGATCTATCATGTGCAGGCGATTCAGGATTTTCACCGCATGAAAATCCATATGATCGCCTGCGGAACGTAATAGATTATTTGCAAAACCGCTCTAACCCCTGTCTCAGGGGAGTGTGGCGGCGCATACTGGCTCAATGAGGTTCAAACGCTGAGTTTATCGCCGCCGGAACGCCAAACTCTGGTGAGTTGCGATCTAAGACCCGCTTGCGTGATCACGTGCATCTTCGTCAGAGCACGAAACGTGAGCGAGTGCATTCTCGACATGATGCGACTCAACGCACCTGCTCACGCGGTGTACTCTAAAAAAATCAGACTGAGCACTTAAAGCGATGCGCCCAACTGTGGGGTCGCATTATCAGCGGAGGCAGACTTGGCTTCTGCCGCTTTCTTGCCGGCTGCCTCCTGGAGTTTCTCCAGCAGTGTCCCCTTCGTGTACTGACCGCGGAGCGCGATGATTTCGCTCTCCTTCCCCGGGGGAACAATGATGGTCAGGGGAACGCTTTCCTGCCCGAACTCGCGGAGCCATTTCTGAATCTCAGGGTTCTCTTTGGTAAAGTCGGCGAGCATCGGGACAAACCCATTCTCTTCGACGAACTTCACGGTCTCATCGCGATCCAGAGCGAACTTTTCATTCAGCTTGCAAATCACACACCAGTTGGCGGTGAAGTCAATCAGCATCGGACGACCTTCATCCCGCAACTTCACAAGTTCCTGTTCAGAAAATTCCCGCCAGGGCATCTTCGATGCCTGCATCTGGGCATCCTGACTCGGATGAAACTCATTCAGCATCCAGAGGCCAAAGAGGAAAATGGGGGTCGCGGTGACGAGGGCGGTCAGGTGTGCCCGCCATTTCTTCCAGAGCGGATCGTGGTTGAACGCCATGTTCTCGTTGACCCAGACCAGCAGCGCCAGTGCGAGCAGCAGCACCAGAACGGGAACTCGCCACGCCATGTTGATCGAGACCAGCACCCAGATCACGGTTCCCATCAGCACGAAGCCGGTGAACTGTTTGAACTTCACCATCCAGTCACCCGGGCGGGGGAGCCAGTTCACGAGAAACGGAAAGAATCCGGTGAGCAGAAACGGGGACGCCATTCCCAGGCCCATCATGCCGAAGATCGAAAACACTACGAGCGATGGCTGCGTCAACGTCCAGGTGAAGACCGGGGCAATGAACGGGCCGATGCAGGGGGTTCCCAGCACCGTGGCAATGATGCCCGTATTGAATGCACCGATATATCCCTCCTGATGATGGCCGGCAGACGGGATGATTCCGGGAACCGGTAGTTCGAACACTCCGAACAGGCTCAGTCCCATGAGGAACACCACGCACGCCATCACGATCATGAACGTTTCGTTCTGAAACACCGAGCTGAGAGAATTCCCCAGCCCCCACGAGAGGACGGCAAAGACCAGAAAGACCGACATCACCCCGGCGGTATACGCCAGATTCAACGCGATGATGCGAGTTCGGCTTTCCCCCGCCTGCTGCACGAGGCTTAGAATCTTGATCGCCAGGACCGGCAGGACGCATGGCAGGATATTCATAATCAGGCCAGCCAGAAACGCCGCCACGAACGCACCAGCGAACGAAAGATCACCGCCGGTCGACTTCACATTGAAGGCAGCTCCTTTGTCTTCCTTGGTCACTGACGTGAATGACTTCACAATGGGCTGGGCATCGGCGATATCTTCAGCCCGTTGCTGGCTCCCCAGCGAGAATTTCACACTGAGTGGACGCAAGCAAGTCTGTCCGGTCTGGCAAATCTGATAACGGATCTCCCCTGTCGCACCGTAGGGAGCATCCTTCAGCACTTTGAACTTCTGCAGCCACGTCACCTGATGTTCGTGGGCGTTGGAATGCACAACTTCATCTAGAACCTTGGTCGTATGGAGTTCCGGTTCCGGGACAGACGAAAATCCACCGACCGCTTCGAGGTTCTCCAGCTGAAACTTGATCGAAGTGGGAACTTCTGTCTGATTTTCATCCGCTTTTTCGAGCCCGTAGGTACTCCAGTTGTCAGCAATCGTCATGGTCACTGCGAGGGTCACGGTCTCGCCGGCCTTGGCATTCTCCGGGCTGAGTTCGAACTGCAGGCGAACTGGATCAGGAGCCTCGCCATCCAGCGTTTTTCGTTTGGGAGTGACTTCATAGCCAGCGGTGATCGGAGCGACCTGTCCGGCAGCCGGGACTTCGCCAGCAGTCAGCTGAATCGGAGAGTTGAGAATCGCCTCTTCGAGCATGCTGGTTCTGGCATCACGCTTGAGTCCCTGCGGAGCGAATGCCGCTTCGATGGCAGCGGACTGAGGAACGCAGCTGTCTTTGTCACAGACCAGAAAATTGATCTTACCAGTGAGCTTCGCAGCGGCGGGGTTGGTGCCATTCGGCAGTTTGAAGCGACGCGAGAAGGTGACCGTCCCGTAGAACTTCTCCATCTCCTGCCCGAACACTTCATCAAAGCCCTTTTTGGGGGGCGGATTCGGAGTGTAGCCCGGATCCACTTCCGCCCACCCGGCTGGAAGCGAGATTGTGATCTTGGTCGGTTTGGGGAGACTCGGGTCCATCGAGTAGGTGTTTACACCTTCCGGCATGACGAGTCGGACCTGCAGCGTCACCACTCCCGGCTGATCGGTCGGAGCGAGTGCGGAAGTCACTTCGGTCTTCGACTTCCCGGCAGCGACGTTGTCACGGGGCGGAAAGAGATCCCCCTTCAAATCCTGGGCGATGGCTGCAGAGGCGAAGGAGAACAGGAGGGCGGTGAGGAGGGACGCGAAAATCGGGCGCATGAGTCTTCCTTATTCAACGTCAGTGACGTCGCGACACATTCTTCCATGAAGTGATTCAATCTTACCGAAATCGACCGGGGAGGGCGATGTTTCTTCCGGGAGTTGCCAGCGACGCTGAACTCTGACACCTCCCCTCCCCGATGCCGGGAATTTCCGAGTCCCTGCCGGGAGATTTCGTTTCAATCATAGGTTGTCGGTTGTGGAATCGGGTAATTTTGCCCGGACACGCGCGGGAGGACGCCCCAGCTTCTCTTTGAGTTCCGAGACGACTCCCCGGGGATGCGGAGCCCGGCAAATGGCACTGCTGACGGCAACCCGAGTGGCACCCGCCAGCTGAACCTCCGCCAGATTGTCCACTTGAATCCCTCCAATGGCAAACCAGGGAACGCAGGTCGACTCGGCAACGTGCTGCACGAACTTCAACCCTGCAAATTCCGTAAACTCTTTCGTCACCGACGGAAACACCGGACCGACCCCCAGGTAATCAGCGCCGTCAAAGACCGCCTGCCGCGCCTGTTCCGGGGTGTGAGTCGAAACACCGATCAACCCGATTCCCCCCATCACCTGCCGGGCAGCCTGGACGCTCAAGTCATCCTGACCGAGATGAACGCCATCCGCACCGACGGCAGCTGCGATGTCAGGGCGATCATTCATGATCAGCAGAGTTTCCGCACCGTCGATCCAGCCTCGGACCTGTTCCGCATACCGCAGCAGGTCCCGGTCGGACATCCCTTTTTCCCGCAACTGAATGACGTCAACACCCTTTTCGACGCTGTGACGGATGGTCTGCTCCGCTCCGTACCGGCACTGATCCGCTGTCACTAACAGATAAAGCTGACAGTGCTCGAGCCTGTGTCGCGTCTGCAATGCGACCTCCAAGGCTTTCTCAACAGTGTACATCCGATAACGACATTCGGAGATTTTCAGGCTGAGTGCGGAATCGAGGAGCTTGCTGTACTCTTCGAGACTGCGAAGTGCCTCTTCCACCCGTTTCAGGTTCGCCCGCAGCACATCCGCGAGACTGCCCCGCAACCGTTCTGACGCCAGTGTCCCGAGCGTTCCGACATCATGCAGGGTGTCGCGGGAAGCGGCCCAGCTCGCCTGCCCCAGATGCTTCAAGGTGCCGGTCAGCAGATGCCTGATCGATTTCAGTTCCCCGGAAATCTGGGCGTCATTGAGACGGAAGCGGACATAGTCTTCGACCACCCGCAGCCCTTCCCGGGCGCGGTTGGCACTCGCATCGAGAATCCGGTACAGCCCCGCTTCCTCAACCGTTCCCTGATTGGCAGGTCGAATCTGCACAATCGCATGTTCGGGCACCCCCAGCTCCGGCTCGTCCACGGTCACCAGATCGAGAACCGATTGAAGTGTCAGACCGAATGGAGTGAGGACATCCAGGATCTGCTGATCCAGCTCCATCGCGGCCAGCAGAAGATGCTCTGAACCGGCAGGGCCGCTCGTGTTGGTCTCTCGGGCGAAATGATCCGCCCTGCGGATGAGAACCCGTTGCCACTCGGAGTAGTCCGACGGATCTGCCGCTGCCTGCTCACCAACAGGCGCGGGAAGAATCACCCCCGCCCCCCGGAGGATTTCGGTGGCCCGACCTTCCCCTTCCAGCAGGTTCAACACCAGCAGATGAAACCACGACGACTGCCCCTCTCTCACCTGGACCTGAAGTGAGTTGAGCGTCCGTTCTGCTCCGGGTGTCAGGTTGAGTTCAGACATGGGAAGGTCGCTGAGTGCTTGAAAAAGGGGGCGTCGGGTTGAGGTGGGTGACCGATTCAAAATCAGTGGGAAGTTCCGGTCACCCAATGATATCAGGAAAGCGGAAAAGGGGCGGCCCGCAGCTGGATTATGGTAGACTGAAGGCTATCGTTCGCATATGATCCAACTTTGATGCATGCCTCGCCTCGTGGTCCCGCCACACCGATTCCCCGCCCGCCCTCCTCAGTTTCCGGGTACTCCTGATGCGCGTCCGTTGTCCCCATTGCGACCACCGCTTCCAGGTTGATGATGCCGCCCGCGGTCTACGCGGAAAATGCCCTCACCCCGCTTGCGGCAAGGGACTACGAATTCCGCTGGCCCGCGTTCCTGCCCCCCCATTCCCGACAGCCGTCTCGACTCCTCCCTCAGGAAGATTTCCTGCCCGGCGTCTTGTTGCTCCGGGCGTCGTCCTGGCGGGTGTCCTGCTGGCAACTCTGCTGCTTCATCAGGGGGAGACACCGCTCCCTTCCTCCGGACAAACGCTTCTGGCAGGCGAAAGCTCTCCTCCTCCGCCCGCCCCTGCCCCCGCGGCCGCGAACTACGAGACCGACCTCAAACCCTTCATTCAGAAGTACTGCGCCGACTGCCACGGAAACGGGTCGCAGGAAGGAGATTTCGCTCTGGACCGATACGCCGATTTGGAGAGCATCCAGAAGGATCGGGCGGTCTGGACGAAACTGCTGAAACTTGTCGAACTCGGTTCGATGCCTCCCAGCGACGCAACGCAGCCGAGCCCCGAAGAACGTGCAGCAGCCGTCTCCTGGCTGGATCACCAGTTGTTTTACGTCGATTGCAGCACGCTGCAGAACCCCGGCCGCGTCACAATCCGCCGCCTCAATCGCACCGAATACAACAATACGGTGAACGACCTGCTGGGAATCGAATTCAAACCTGCCGACAACTTTCCATCGGATGACGTCGGCCATGGATTCGACAACATTGGAGACGTCCTCACGGTCCCTCCACTTCTCATCGAAAAGTATCTGGCAGCTGCCGAGGCGGTTTCCAAGGCGGCGATTCAGGCCCGATCTCCCAAGTATTTCGAACAGAAGTTCGCAACAGGCAGCCTGAAGACGGAAGGGTCTGTCCATCCCGGCAGCGACGAAATGGTCTTCGTCAGCAGGGGGCGAGTTCTCGCTGCAGCAACCTTTCCACGTGACGGAGAATACCAGCTGCGGATTCAGGCATTCCAGGACCGCGGCGGTCAAGAGAACGCCAAGATGGCTGTCAAACTGGGTGAGAGTCCACTGACGACCATTGAAGTGAAGAATTCCAGGCGGTTCGAAGAGCTCACGATCCCCTTTCAGGCATCCGCCGGACCCGCGGAGTTCAGCATCGAGTTCCTGAATGACTTCTATGATGAAAAGGCCGAAAAACACCGAGACCGGAATCTGCATGTCGGTTCCATTGAACTCGAAGGGCCGCTCGATGTCACCGATGAGGAACGCCAGCGGGTCTCACTGACCCGCTCCCTGCCCGACGAAAACCGATCCGTGCGGCAGGCTGCAGCGGAGAACCTGCATGCATTTCTCCCGCGTGCTTTCCGACGTCCAGTCACCGATGAAGAACTCGCCCGCTTCAGCGGACTTGTCGAACTGGCGGTCGAACAGGGGGGAAGCTTCGAAGACGGGATGGAAGTCGCGTTGCAGGCAATCCTCGTCTCGCCGGCGTTTCTCTTCCGAGTCGAAGGAGGTCGCCGACAGTCGGGCGAAGTCGAGATACTCGACGACTACGCCCTTGCCTCTCGGCTGTCCTATTTCCTCTGGAGCAGCTGCCCGGATGATGAACTCTTCGAGCTGGCACAGGAAAACCGCCTGCATGAACCGGAGGTTCTCAAGGAACAAACCAACCGCATGCTGCGTGATCCCCGGGCTCAGCAACTGGTCTCGAACTTTGCCGGCCAGTGGCTGGGGCTGAGAAAACTGGACACCCGCGATATTGCTCCCGATCCGGAGAAGTTTCCGAACTTCACCCCGGAGATCCGCAAAGATCTGTGGAAGGAAACCGAATTGTTTTTCGGCTCCATCGTGGAACAGGACCGGAGTATTCTCGAACTTCTGACGGCTCAGTATACGTTCCTGAATGATCGACTCGCCCAGTACTACGGGATCGAAGGGGTGGAAGGTCCTCATTTCCGCAAGGTGGACCTGGCTGGCCGGCATCGAGCCGGGTTATTGACTCAGGGAAGCGTCTTGACGCTCACCAGCTATCCGAACCGGACTTCGCCCGTGAAGCGTGGCGAATGGGTCCTGTCGGTGCTGCTGGGGGATGCTCCTCCGCCTCCGCCGCCCGCCGTCCCCGGTCTCGATGAAACTTCGACGAAGAATCCGGATCTAACGTTTCGTGAATCCCTGATACTGCATCGCGCCGACCCAGGCTGCGCCTCCTGCCACAAAACGATGGATGAGATTGGTTTCGGACTGGAAAACTTCGACGCGATCGGACGATGGCGAACCGAGGAAAACGGTCGCCCGGTCGATGCCTCGGGAGCGTTGCCGGATGGCCAGACCTTCAACGGTTCGGATGAACTGATCCGGGTGCTGATCGGCAGACGTGACGATTTTGCACGTTGCCTCACCGAAAAAATGCTGACATATGCCATTGGACGCGGAGTTGACTGGTACGATCGCTGTGCCGTCGACGACATCCTTCAAAGCCTTGAGAAAGACGACCGATTCTCGACCCTGATCCTGGGAGTCGTGAATTCGGCGCCGTTCCAGTCCCGCAAGCGGCTGCAGCAGGCGGAGACAAACTGAACACTGAAACGGGCTGACGGGAAAACGACGGGCATTACTCCAGGAGAGTTTCATGAAACCGATCTCACGTCGCACTTTGCTCAAGGGAACCGGAGCTGCATTGGCGCTGCCGGTGCTGGATGCCATGGTCCCGCGAGCGGCATGGGCTGCTCCCGAGATGCTCGTGCGGAACCGCATGGGATTCGTGTACGTCCCTAACGGCGCGATCATGCAGTCCTGGACCCCGGAACAGACCGGTGAGAATTATCAGCTCTCCAAAACACTTTCGCCGTTACAGGACCTGCAGCAGGACATCCTTGTTCTCTCTGGTCTGTCACAGAACAATGCCCGCGCACTGGGGGACGGAGCTGGCGACCATGCACGTGACTCTGCCTGTTATCTGACAGCCCAGCACCCTCGAAAATCAGATTCAGATATCTATGTGGGAGTTTCGGTCGATCAGCTCGCCGCCAAGAAGCTGGGGCATCTGACGAGACTCCCTTCGCTGGAACTGGGCCTGGAAGGTGGTCGCCAGGCGGGGAATTGCGATTCCGGCTACGGCTGCATTTATTCTTCAAACATCTCCTGGTCGTCCGCCACCACCCCCATGGCCAAGGAAATCAGACCGCGAGCCGTCTTTGAACGGATGTTCGGCGATGGACAGGATCCCAAGACAACCGCCCGCCGGAACTTTTTCCGGCAGAGCATTCTGGATTTTGTCGCAGATGACGCTGCCAGACTCAACACGACGCTGGGCACCTCGGACCGACACAAGCTCGACGAGTATCTGACGAGCGTGCGGGAAGTGGAACAGCGGATCGCGCGGTCGGCCATTCCGATCGACAAGATTCCGGAATTCGTCATCCCGGACGAGCCGCCTGAGACGTTCCAGGAGCAGGTCCGCCTCATGTATGACCTGATGGTCCTCGCCTTTCAGACGGACACGACCCGCATCTGTACGTTGATGCTGGCAAATTCCGGAAGTAACCGCACGTACAAAGAAATCGGAGTCGTGGAAGCCCATCACCAGATCTCGCACCATCAGAACGATGAAGAGAAAATGGGATCGCTGCAGAAGATTGATCAGCACATGATCGAGCAGTTCGCCTACTTCCTGAACAGACTGAAGCAGATACGGGAAGGGGACGGGACCCTGCTGGATCACTCCATGTTCATGTACGGTGCGGCGCTTGCGGATCCGAACAGGCATCAGCACCACGACCTCCCGATCCTTGTCGCTGGCCGAGGAAGTGGAACCATTCGCACAGGCCGCCACATCCAGTACCCGGAGAACACGCCGCTTGCGAATCTGTTCGTCTCGATGCTCAACGGGATGCAGGTGCCGACAGACGTGTTTGGCGACAGCTCAGGGAATCTGGCAGACCTGTAAGCCGACTCGGAGAACTGCGAGTTCGCCCGCCTACCAAGTCAAAGACCGCACTCGGAATTCCGAATGCGGTCTTTCTTTTTCCATTGCCCCTGAAGTGACTGAACCTGCGAGGCACTTCAAGCGACCGCAGGCTCAACGGGCATCAGGAGAGGATCTTCTGCACGGGCTTGCCGTCGTGGGCAACCTTGAAGGGTCGACCGGTCGGGGAGTGGATCACGGTATCGGTCTTCAGGCCCAGCGCGGTCGCAATCGTCGCGTTCAGGTCGGCCGGTTCGACACCGTCTTCCTCGACGTTGACCCCTTCCGGGTCGGACTTGCCGTAGAACTGGCCACCCTTGATACCCGCTCCTGCGAGTACGCAGGAGAAGGCAGCGGGATGATGATCGCGGCCGACGTCGTAGTTGATTTCCGGGGAACGTCCGAATTCTGTCGCGAGCACCACAACGGTTTCTTCCAGCAGTCCCGAGGCGGAGAGGTCAGTCAGCAGGCTGCCGATGGCCTTGTCCAGAACTCCG
Organism: Planctomicrobium stercoris; assembly: GCF_051465655.1. Taxonomy (NCBI): domain Bacteria; kingdom Pseudomonadati; phylum Planctomycetota; class Planctomycetia; order Planctomycetales; family Planctomycetaceae; genus Planctomicrobium; species Planctomicrobium stercoris. The sequence continues at coordinate 5,688,423 of NZ_CP195791.1, forward strand.
GCACGATAAGGAATGTTGCCGCCGCTATAGATATTGGCGTGCATATCCCAGCCACCGAGGGTCACTTCGACACAGCGGACGTTATTTTCAACCAGACGCTTGGCAAGCAGACATCCCTGGCCAAAGCCGTTCCGCCCGTAGCGATCGCGATCTTCTGCCTTCTCTTCTTCGAGGTCGAAGGCTTTGAGTGCTCCGCTGGAAAGCAGGGCGGTCGCTTCGGAATAGAAGTCGGTGTAGGACTTCACCTTGCGAACGTCATGGGACGAGCGGAACTTCTTATCGAAGGCGTCGATCAAAGCGATTCGTTTGTCGAAAGAATCTTCGGTCAGGTACTCTGGAGCCTTGGTGTTCTCCAGCCCGCGATTTGGATCTCCGATCGGCAGCGGGCTGAAGGATGGATCGAGGAACCCTGCCCCGGGATGCCGCGCGGGACTTGAGATCAGCACGGTATCCGGCAACGTCTTGTTCTGACGTCCCAGCAGCCGTTGCATCCACGGACCGAGCGAAGGATGGCGTTCCGTCGCAATCTGGTCGTAGCTGGTCCGCATGAGATACTCGCCGTCCTCATGGTCCGCCGTCTTGGTGTACATCGACCGGATGACTGCCAGCTTATCAAACTGACTCGCCAACGTGGGCATGTACTCGGCAATCTGGCAACCAGCGACCGACGTCTGAATCCCTGAGGTCTGCCCCTGATTTTCATGACCGGGCTTGAGGTCGAACGTGTCCAGGTGGGACATCGCTCCGCTCATGTACAGGTAAATCAGGCGTCGGGGCTTTCCACCGGGAGCCGCTTCCGCAGCTGTGACAGCCCGCCCCAGAGTCGGGAGAACGGTCAGACCGAATGCGGTCTTGGCAGCATACTCGAGAAAGGATCGCCGATCGATTTCGTTCAGGCCACGCATGAGTTCTCTCATGGTTCACTCCTCCTTTGCAGTGCAACACCCTGACTGGGTGAAAATGATTTTCGGGAACGATTGTCGTCACACGCAAACCTCCCGAAAGTCTCAATCGACTTCCGGGAGGCGGGATTCGCAGCGACTACTGGACGAACAGGAACTCACGGGTATTCACCAGCGACCAGATGACGTTGCCGTACCCCGGAGGTCCGTTTGCCCGAATCTCGCGAGATGCGAGCGCCAAGTCGTCGGCATCCGGCTCACGGTTCAAGACGGTCAGGAAGACGACTTTCACCCCTTCTGTCACCGTTTTCTTCTTCATCACGTTGTTGTAGATGGTGGAATTCTTCTCCAGCAACATGTGGGTGATTGGTCCGTTGAACATGAACAGCACCTGCGGCACAGATCCGTTCGTCGACGACGACGAAATCAGTTCGCGGTCCGACTGCCCAAACATCCGGATGAAGTGATTGGGAGGCAGCGGGGAAGGAAGCTCTGAAGCTCGAGCGAGCAGAACACCCTTGTACCGGTACTTCTCTTCCCACTGGTTGAGTCGCTGGTTGAGTTCATTTCGACGGTGACGCGAATCCATCATTCCCTGAGCGGTCACTTCCGTGAGGTCAAATGCCGTCACTTCCATTCGCAGCTTCGCATCGACTTCATGGTACTCGTTCGGGTCGACGAGCGCGAGAGTCAGGAACGAATCCCAGACCTGTTCGGCAGTCATCCGGCGAAGAGCGGGGCCGGGGAAGTGATACGGGGCTCCAAACGGAACTTCCTCAAAGCAGGCCTGACGCTGATAGGTCTGCGAGTTGTAGAGCATCCGCAGATACTCCTTCATGTCGTAATTCAGATCTTTCATCCGCTGCTCGAGGAAATCCATCAATTCTGGATTCTCGGCAACCGTGTGATCTGTCATGTCGTCGACCGGCTCGATCTGGCCGATTCCGAAGGTTCGCTGCCAGAGACGATTCGCGATCGTTTTAGCAAATCGCGGGTTTTCTTTTTCCGTCAGCCAGCGAGCAAACGCCTCGCGGGGGGTTTCTCCCTCACGGATCTGTGCCTTGCTGCCAAAGAGCGTCTCCGGCTCAACAACCTGTTCCGGTTTGGCGTCATCGTAAGCATAGGTCTTGGGCAACTTGATCTTACGATCGACCTGATTATTCACGGTCCGCATGTTCACGGCCATCATCCGGTCGAACTCGTAGGAGCCGTTCCGTCGATCTTCTTCTTCCTGCACGATTGCATCGTACTGTTCCTGCAGTCGATCACGCGGATTCTTTTCCCAGTACCGCTTGTCATTTCCACCCACGCGAGGCGAGACGCCGTATGTGAAAGCGGCCATCTGGTAGAACTCTTTCTGAGTCCACCGATCAAACGGATGATTGTGACACTGTGCACACCCGATACGGGTTCCGAGGAAAATCCGCACCGTGTTGTTCATGTTGTCCAGCGGCATATCTGCATCGCGATGCATGTATCCCGTGGCTGGATTCGTCCAGATGAAACCTTCGGCAGTGACCATCTCCTGGACCATTTTGTCCCAGGGCTTGTTCTCTGCCAGTGACTGCTTGATCCACTGACGGTACGGCCGCCCGTCGACGTCCTGAGAAATCCCATCGATGTATCGCAGCACATCCGCCCAGTAGTTGAACGAATGGCTGGCATAGCCCTCGCTGGCCAGCAGTTCATCGATCAATGCAGCCCGCTTGTCCGGCTCTTTCCCGCTGAGGAACTTCACAGTCTGCTGGTAGGTGGGGATTGTTCCGGTGATGTCCAGATAGATCCGGCGGACGAACTCGGCATCCGTCGTCATTTCATTGGGTTTTACATTGTACTTCTCATAGTTCTTCGCCACGAACTCATCGATTTTCTTCGAAGCTTCAATCGCTTCCTGGCGACGCTTTGGATCCACTTGCTTTGACGACACCTTGAAGAACGCCAGTTCCTTTTCCTTCTCTTTGGAATCGGACTTCTTGGCGGGCTGAAGTTCTTTAAGCTTAGCGGTGTCGAGCTTGGCAAGTTCGGTCTTGTTCAGACGCCGATAAGCCTGTGCCCGGCCGGTGAGCGCCGGAATGGAGTTCGGGTCAACGGCGATCGCTGCGGTGTAGTCCTCGACGGACTTCTCGAAATCTTTCTTATCACTGTAAAGCTCGGCACGGAGCAGCAGGGCGGGAACGAAAATCTCATTCAGTCGCAGAGCGCTGTTGATGGACGTGAGCGCGTCATCGGTCTGCTTCTGATGCTTGAAGGCCATCGCCATCTGGTAGTGAGCCCGGACCGAAGCGGGGTTCTTGCGAAGTGCGGTCTCCAGGTCGCTGATGGCAGCGTCGATGTTTCCGGAGATCCCCTGCATCATGGCACGAACGCAGTAGGCGTCCGCATTATTGGGGTCCTGCTTGATCGCTTCGGTGACGTCGGCGGCAGCCTTCTGGAAATCCTTAGCCCCCAGATATCCCATCGCCCGCCGTTCCAGGAAGACCGAAGAATTGGCGTTCAGCTTCAATGCTTCCGTCTGATCGTCAACGCACTTCTTGAAATCCCCCTTCAAACCGTATGCGAGGCCTCGAACGCTGATCGCGTCAGCCAGCTTGGGGTCCAGAGAAAGGGCTTCATTCGCGAATCGAATGGCCTTATCTTCTTTCTGCCAGCCCACGTAGCCCTTGGCGCGGCGAACGTAGGCCTGAGCATTCTCGCGATCTTCCTGCATCGCGAAATAGGCGTTGTCCACAGCCTTGATGAACTGGCCTTTCTCGAAGAACGAGTCCGACCGGAACGTGTACCCCATTGTGCGGAGATAGACGTTGCTATCTTCACGGCCGGGAGCTTTGATCGCTTCGTCAAAATCCTTCAGGGCAGCGTCAAAGTCCTTCTTCGCATTCAATGCGAGTCCGCGCGCAGCGTAGGCCGTAAAACTCGCTGTCGGAGCTGCGGTAATGGCGTCGGTACATTCCTTGATGACCTGATCAGCCTCTCCGGCAGCAATCCGTTTTTGATATTTTTCGATGTCCAGCTGAGCCTGACTTGGCTCTTTGACCTTTTTTTCATCAGCTTCGGCCGCCACCAGCGGCTTCGGGGCCAGAATCGGCATGACCCCCAGCGTCAGCGCGACGCAAGTGATTGTCAGGAAGGTGCTCTCGCTTCGGCAAAGTCTGCTCTTGCCCGGTTGGCGCATCGTGAAACCCTGTCCTAAGTGATTGAATCGCTGAAATTGAAGACATCGCCGAACAGCGTGCCTTCGCCAATCGATTCCGCAAACAACGTGACACCTGCCTGCTGATCGAATGGTCAATCTTCAGAAACAGCCCTGTTGCCGGCGGCGAAACGCTTTTTCAGATTCCCTCAAGATGGAATTCGACCGAAAACGTCAAAGACGACCGAACTGTTACAGGAAAAATCAGAGTTTTTAACAAAACACCAGAATTCTTCTTGGCAATCCGCATCGTCACCTTCGCAATGGCCTCACCGTTTTTCAGGTGCCAGACGATCGAAAACAATCTGACAACAATCTTATCGTATCGGTGTAGTGCGATCCATACTACGCCCGGCCGAATTTGTACGCCTGCGCACGATTCAAAGCACATCAAGCCGCTTTGAGGAAGAGAGCCCCTGTCTCAGGGGCAGATGGCGGCGACTCGGGCGATCCGGACAGCCCTCAACCGATTGTCCACAAACTGCGTGAAAAATCGATCAGGGGCCGCCCCCATCCAACGACCTCCCCAAGCAGGGAGTCCGCCATGCGACTACGCCCGCGTTCTTTATGTCGACGCTTTCAGGACAGCGTCCCACAACCACTGTGGAGCGACGAACAAGGCAATCGTCGCCAGTGTGCACAAAACCCCAGCCAGACCGGCGGTCGGCTCCATACGTGATTCCACATCCTCTTTTGGTGATTCGAGATACATCACCGCCACGAGCCGGAGGTAATACCACGCTGCAATCAGGGCGTTCACTGCCAGGAGGCCAGCCAGCCAGCGTCCCTGTTCCGTCCCTTCCGACCAGGCGGCGAAGAACAGATTCAACTTGCCCAGCAGACCAGCTGTGGGAGGCATTCCTGTCATACTGAACAGGCAGACAGACAAAAGGAGTGCAATCGCAGGATGGGTGCGGCCAAGTCCAGCCAGATCGCTGATGTTCTGGAGCGGACGGCCCGGCTGTGCGGCGCTGGCGATCAGCGCAAAGGCACCCACCGTCATCAGGCCGTAAATCGGGAGATAGAACAGCAGGGCAGAAATCCCTTTGACCGTCGTCCCGCCGTCACCGATCGTGAATCCGACCAGCATGTAGCCGGCGTGAGCCACGCTGGAATAGGCCAGAAGGCGCTGCAGGTTCGTCTGTCGAAGAGCCAGCAGGTTTCCACCAAACATCGTCACGATGGCCAGGATGGTGAGCAGGCACTCCAACGAGCCGACAGGCGCCCATTCCGCTGCGGTCAGCCCCCCGGATGCCAGGGGAATCAGGCGCAGCAGGGCCGCGAAGCCGACCACCTTCGGAATGAAAGAGAGCATGGCTGCCATGGAAGTGGTTGCTCCCTGGAACACGTCCGGGGCATAGAACTGAAACGGGACAGCTGTGATCCGGAAACCGAGACCGGCAATCAGCATCGCCAACGCCAGTTGCAGCATTCCGGAGCTCTTCGTCCCTTCAGCTCCTTTCAGAGCCGTTGCGATCCCTTCCAGATTGGTGGTGCCAGCCGCGCCGAACAGCCAGCTCATTCCGTACAGCACCAGGGCCGCGGAGAAGATGCTCAGCAGGAAATACTTCACGGTGGCTTCGCGCATCGCCCGATCGCGTCGTGGGAGGTAGAGCAGGACATAGGTTGGAATGCTGACGAGTTCCAGACCGAGAAAGAGTCCGACCAGGTCGTTGGCCAGAACCGTCAGATTCGTTCCTGCGATGATCGCCAGCAGACAGGCATGCGATTCCGCAGCGTGTGCGTCGCTGGTCTGATTCCACAACAGCAGCACGAGTAAGCCGCCGAAGAGCAGCGTGATGCCGCGGATGTAGCAGACGAATTCATCAGCGCGGAAAGGGCCTGTTCCAACTGCCTGAGGGTTCGTTCCATACCAGACCCAGCCGGCCACGCCGAGTGCCAGAAGTGACAGCACACCCCAGCGATGGCGCAGCCCGGACGAAGCCTGATTGGACTCGCCGACCAGAAACGGGCCTGCGAGAAACATCACGCATACGGTCGCCAGCAGGATAATTTCCGGAACGATCAAGCCTGCTGCGTGGTTGATCTGTTCAATTGCCGTTGCCACTGAGCAAACTCCTCTGAGCCTTCATCGGATTCGATGCCTGCGTGGCAGCCACCGAATGATTAAGAGATTGATCCTGTGCAAGCTCTGTCTGGACAGGCTGCTGATAAAGTGCTGTGACGGACTCGATGTCCGGACGAATGAGATCGACGAGGGGCCCGGGCTGAACGCCGATCCACAGGCATGCCAGTGCCAGCGGCAGGAAGGCACACATTTCGCGAAGATTCATATCGGTGATATTCGGCTCACGATGCTCCGACTCCTTCAGCGGGCCGAAGAAGAACACCTGAAGTGCGGAGAGCAGGTACCAGGCTCCCAGCACCACTCCCAGTGCCCCGAAGACTGCGTAAATCGTGTGTTGTTTGAACATCCCGCCCAGACAGAGGACTTCACCGACGAAGCCGTTCAATCCCGGAAGACCAATGCTGGCCATACTGATGAAGACCATGCTGCAGCCGATGAAGGGCAATCGACCCGCCAGTCCACTGAGTTCATCCAGCTGTCGTGTGTGGTAGCGGTCATAAACCATGCCGACCAGCAGGAACAGTGCCCCGGTCGAAAGGCCGTGATTCACCATCTGCAGGACGCTTCCGGTCACACCTTCAACGTTCAGTGCGAACAGCCCCAAGGTACAGAATCCCAGGTGAGCCACGCTGCTGTAGGCGACGAGTTTCTTCAGGTCACGTTGAGCCAGAGCACACAGCGAACCGTAGATAATGCCGATCACCGACAGGAATCCGATGGCAGGCAGTCCCAGAGAGAGGCAGGCTTCCGGGAACATCGGCAGACACAGACGCAGGAATCCGTAGGTCCCCAGCTTCAGCAGCACCCCGGCGAGCAGAACGCTCCCTGCGGTAGGAGCTTCCACGTGAGCCAGCGGCAACCACGTATGAAACGGGAAGACCGGAACCTTGATCAGAAACCCCGCCGAGATGGCCAGGAACAATGCCGTCTGCCATTCCGGTGAAAGAGGATGAGCCTGCAGCCAGGACGCGAGGGCCGGGATGGAGCAGGGAGTTGTCAGTCCGGCAGCGGAAACATGCAGGATCAACGAGATCACTCCCAGCAGAGTCACAAGACTCCCTGCCAGCGTGTACAGGAAAAACTTGACGGCTGCGTGACGGCGCTCGGTTCCTCCCCAGATCGCAATCAGGAAGAACAGCGGAATCAGTGTCAGTTCGAAGAAGACGTAGAAGAGAACGACGTCAAAGGCGCAGAACACCCCAATCAGTCCGGCTTCCAGAATCATCAACGCGGTATAGAACTCCGCTGCACGGTCCCGAATCACTTCCCAGGAAATCAGGATCGAAGAGCAGGTGAGCAGAGTGGTCAGAACGATCAGGGCGACGGAAATGCCGTCGAGCCCGAAATGCAGTTCCAGCTGGACCTGCCCCGCGCCTTCGGCATTGGGGGTCCCCAGAGTCAACCACGGGTGCTGATACTGCACCTGCGGCTGAATGGGCGCCCCGGGGGTGACAGTCTTCGGCAGCTGGGTGTAGCTGTTCAGCAACTGCAGCGACACAAACAGCGTTGCCACCGCCCCGACAAGTGCCGTGGCGCGGGCTCCACTGGGCGTCAGCGAGCTGCGGAACAGCATCAGCGAGAGTGCCGTCAGCAGCGGAATTGCCAGCGAGATGAACAGGAGACTGACCATTTTTGATGAACCTGTATTTTCGAAAGGGTCAGGACCGCTTGAACACGAATTCCTGAATCCTGGTTTCTATAGACTTCTCTTCGCCCTACGACCCCAGCAGATTGAGCATGAGGACCACGCACACAATCACGCCTCCGAACATGCACAGGGCATAGGTCGGAATCACACCGTTATGCAGTCCTCGGGGGACCACGCTGACCGCCCGGGGAATCATCGCGACAAACGCAATCAGTCCGTCGATCACATAACGATCGAACAGGGTGCAGAGCTTCGCGAGCATCTTCAGGGGCCAGACGAGGATGCCGTAATCGATCTCGTCCAGATAGAACTTGTTGAGTGACAGTTCATGCAGCGGACGCAGAGAGTTCTTCATCTGCACCGACAGATTCGGAGACTTCAGATACATCAGCCAGGCTGCTCCGATTCCGACCACAGCGATGATCGTACTCAGGATCATCACGCCGATGTGCATGCCGTGGGATTCAACGTGAGTCAGTCCCGGGGTCTGCTGCAGATAACCTGCGAACAGATGAGTCGGTCCGACAACGAGTCCGATCAGCACAGCGAACAGCGAGAGAATCCGCAGCGGCCAGGCCATGATCGGAGGAGCATCGTGAGGATGATGTCCCGCTTCTTCCGGGAACTTCTCTTCACCCCAGAAGGTCATGAAGTAAGCGCGGAAGGTGTAGAAGGCAGTCAGCAGTGCACTGAAGCTCGCGACAATCAGAATCACAAAGAAGTATGTCCCGTGGGCTTCATGATGCGAAGCTTCGGTCAGGACGGCGAGAATATCGTCTTTACTCCAGAAGCCTGCCAGCAGGGGGAAGCCTGCCAGGGCTCCGGCACCGCACAGGAACGCCCAGTGCGTAATCGGCAACGCATGTCGCAATCCGCTGAACCGACGCATGTCGATGACGTCTCCCATGGAGTGCATCACACTTCCCGAGGAGAGGAACAGCAACGCTTTGAAGAACGCGTGTGTGAACAGGTGGAACATGGCTGCTGTCACAGCGGGTGTTGCCAGTTCCGGAACGCCTGCTCCGGCCCCCAGTGCCATGAACATGAATCCCAGCTGACTGACGGTCGAATACGCCATCACGCGTTTCAGGTCGTATTGAGTCAACGCGATGAGTGCTGCCAGGAGTGCCGTTGCTGCTCCAATTCCCGAAACGGTCATCTGTGCGACCGGTGAGAGCACAAACAGCGGGGTGCAGCGGGCGACCATATAGACACCGGCGGTCACCATGGTTGCAGCGTGAATCAGAGCACTGACGGGGGTCGGACCTTCCATCGCGTCCGGCAACCAGACATGCAGCGGGAACTGAGCCGATTTCCCCATCGCACCGACGAACAGACACAGGCAGATCAACGTGATCTTCCAGGGTTCAACCTGAGCGACCGCTGCCAGCAACTGCGGGTCGCCCAGCACATCGGAAAAGTTCATGGAACCGAATGTGGTCCAGATCAGGAAGATTCCGATCAGGAAACCGAAGTCCCCGATTCGGTTGACCACGAATGCTTTCTTGGCAGCGGCTGCTGCACTCGGCTTGCGGAACCAGAATCCGATGAGCAGGTAGCTGCACAGACCCACAGCTTCCCAGAAGGCAAAGAGCATCAGGAAGCTGCCGGCCAGAACCAGCATGCACATCGAGAACACGAACAGGGACACGGCTGCGAAGAAGCGGGCGTACCCCGGGTCTCCGTGCATGTAGCCAGAGGCGAACAGTGCCACGAGGAAGCTCACTCCTGTCACCATGCTGAGCATGATGGCGGACATGGCATCCGCACGCAGATCAATCCGCACATCGAACGAACCGACCTTCAGCCACTGGAAACCGGGGGCCACGACGGAAACAGCTTCGTGGCCGTGTCCGTGAGCGTCCGGAGTCGAGGCACCGGGAATGATCACCGTCAGCAGGATCAGCGAACAGATGAATGAGGTCAGCAGGGCCAGCCAGCAAGGCCAGTGACTGCGGGACTTCATCACTTTCGGGCCGAAAAACGCGGTGACTGCCGCTGAAATCAGCGGTGCACACGGAATCAGCCAGAGTACGAGATGTTGCGTCGATTCGGACATGGATGATCTTGATCGATACTGATGAATTTGAAACGTTGATGATCTCGGGGAGCAGGTGCTGCGTTAATGGCCTGAACTGTCACCCTGCGATCATGAACCTCGTCGAATAGGAATCCTGATTACGTCACTGGTCCGGAGGTTGTCGTCCGGACGCCGCTTCGCAGTGCTGTCGGCAATTCCCCGTCGTTGATGACAGGTGCCCGTCCAGCTGGAGCCAGTCGCGGGAATTCCTGCTCATCTCCCGCCGGGAGCGTGGATGCTTGTTCCAGTTGCGGCCCCGGCAGATCCGGTTCACGCAGGCTGGACCAGAAGTCGACATCCAGCGTTTTGGATTGCTGGAAGAGTGCGAGAATCAGTGCCAGTGCCAGTCCCGCTTCGCAGGCGGCCACGGTCAGTGCAAAAATGGTAAATGCCTGACCTTCCAGCGTGTTGTGCAGGCGTCCGAACGTCACCAGCGTCAAGGAGACGCCGTGCAGCATCAGTTCGGCTGACAGCACGATCATGATCAGATTCCGGCGTGTCAGAAAGCCCAGGGCTCCCAGCACAAAGAGTGCTGCTCCGACAACCAGATAGCGTTCAGCGTCGCCCCCCATTATGTCACTTGTCCCTTCCGCGGCGCCACGATGATCGCTCCGATGCTGGCGATCAGCAACAGCGTTCCCGCGAGTTCCACTGCAAACAGATAATCACCAAAGAGAGAACGTCCCAGTCCCTGCAGGCTGCCCAGGGCTTCATCGCCTGTGGGATGACTGAGTGCGTTCGTTACAATGACATCCGCACTCGCCTGTTGAGTTTCAGCAGCGACGTGCAGATCGGTTTTTTCGATTGTTGCCAGAAGTGCGCCCAGCAGGACAAAGGCAGCACAGGTGGCCAGAAACGGCTGCCGTGAACGCTGATCGTAGATCGAAAGCCCGCTCTGCTGAGCGAGCATGATCACGAACAGGAAGGTTACGATGATGGCCCCGGCGTACACGATCACCGTGGCTGCCGCCAGAAATGGCGCACTCTGCAGCAGAAACAGGCCGCAGACCGACAGGGTCGCCAAGGCGAACCACAAGGCCCCGTAAACCGGATTGTGACTGCTGAGCATCAGAACGGCACTTCCGAGCGCGATGCCGCTGAAGAGATAGAACAGAAAATCTTCCGTCAGCGGGGTGCGGTCCGGAGCCAGAGTCGCCGCAAGGGAGACACCCCCAGCCAGGACGAGCAGCCAGCCCAACGGACGGGGAAGTGCTGCACGTTTCGGCAGGAGAATGAAAACCCCTGCCGCGCTCAGCACCAGTGCGGTCACCAGTAAAATATGTGCTGCGAACCATTCCATTATTTACGCCCCTTCGCAATCGAGTCCGGAGTCGGAGCGATCACCCCGCCGGTCGGTGCCTTGGCGGAACGGTCATAGGATGCCACCTGGGTGGCGGGAGCGAGCGGAGGGAGTGCCGAGAACGCCGCTGCAGGACCCAGCTTGCCGCGAGCGGTACGCACTGGATCTTTCGGATTGTTCTTGGTCTGATCGAAGACGCTGAGCAGCTTCTCGCGATTGAAGACCATCGACTCGCGGGAAGAACCGGTCATATCGTAGATGTGCGTCAGTTCGATTGCATCCACCGGACAGGCTTCTTCGCACATTCCGCAATAGATGCAGCGGAGTTCATCCAGCACGAAGGACTTCGGAAACTTGTCGCGGTCCGGCCATTCCGGAGGAGCTTCCTGAGCTTCAATGCTGATGCAGTGGGCCGGACAGACGGTCGCGCACAGCATGCAGGCGACGCACTTGACCCGGTCCTTTTCATCGCGATTGAGGCGATGCACACCACGGTAGTTCAGCGGCAGGTCCGGCTTCACTTCCGGATACTGCTGGGTCACCGGTTGCCGATGCGTGACGTGGCGAAACGTTGTCTTCAATCCCTCGACAATCGCGGGGACAAACATCGCTTCCCAGAAGTTCATCTCGGGTTCTTCAACCCAAGTCACGTCTTTGGATGAAATTGCCATATACAACTCGGACCGTTAATCAGGTCGAAACTTCAAGGCCAAGAACCCTCAGCCTGAAACCGAAATGTAAACCTTTATTGAACTCGCTGAGCCGGGGCTGATCACGTCTAGTGGCTGGCCAGTTCGGCATGGACCCCGTGAGAGTGCCCGATCGCCGGATGTCCACCTGACTCTCCGGAGGAATGATGTGCACGCACCCGGTGCTTGAGTTCTTTCTGCTTCGAGCTCACGCTGATCACGCTGGCGATGCCGATCAGGGCCAGCGAGCTTGGGAACAGCCACCACTTGCTCCAGTGGAACTGCAACACAGTCATGACCAGCAGAACGTTGCCCAGTGCCAGCGGAATCAACACCTTCCAAGCCAGACCCATCAGCTGGTCGAACCGGAATCGGGGAATCGTCCAGCGAAGGAGCATGATCAACACAATCACCAGACCCACCTTGGCGAGCAGGACTCCCACCTTCACCAGCCACGCACCAGCGTAGACGCTGGTCGGTTCGGCGATCCACGGGAAACTCCAGCCGCCGAAGAACAGAATCACGGTGAGGAAGGCTCCGGTGATCACATGGGTGTACTCACCCAGGAAGAACAGACCGAACTTCAACGCACTGTATTCCGTGTGGAATCCGCCGATCAGTTCCTGTTCGCATTCCGAAAGGTCGAAGGGAAGACGATTCGATTCCGCGAGAGCACTGATGAAGAAAATCAGACAAGCCAGCGGCTGAACCCAGACGTTCCATCCAGCGATCCCGGCATTCGCCTGATTCATCTGGATCGTTTCGAGATTCAATGTGCTGTTGAGCAGCGCGATCCCCAGGATCGACATTCCAAGAGGAAGCTCGTAGCTGATCACCTGGGCACTGGCTCGCAAGGATCCCAGAGCACTGTATTTGTTGTTGGACGCCCATCCCCCGAGGATCACCCCGTACACCGCCAGACTGGTGATGGCGAAGATAAAGACGATTCCGATATCCACTCCGGGAGCGATGATGAACCGGATCCATGGCGGGGAATTTGTCAGATCGCCGAAGGGGATCACCGAAAAGGCCAGGAACGTGGTGAAGACGGTGATGGTCGGAGCCATCACGAACATCACCTTGTCCACATGACCGGGGATGACTTCTTCTTTCAGGAGGAACTTCAGACCGTCAGCGACAGGCTGCAGCAGACCGAAAGGCCCCACGCGGTTGGGACCGATGCGGTCCTGCATCCAGGCGGAGAGCTTTCGCTCCAGATAGATCAGATACATACATGCGGTCAGGATCGCACCCATGACGATGGCAATCGCCAGCAGGGTGAGCAGATTGTCCTTCCCGACAACTTCAATCAGTTTATTCAGCAGGTCGATCACGCTTGCACCACCGGAATCTGAGCTGTGGTTTGTGTCGAGTTCAGGGGAACGCCGAGCTCACCGAGCTTGCCCGGCGTCAGTGCGGCGAGGGCAGGAATGGCATTTCCGATTTCCACGCGGAGATTCCCTGCGTGGAAGAGCCCTGTTCGTCCGGTCAGCTCCCAGAGAATACGGCCGTCCGGACGGGCGTTGCCGGGCGAACGAATGGACCTGTGAATCTCCTGCGCGAGGCCGGAGTGATTCACGAAGGTGCCGTCCCGTTCGGCGAACGAACCGCCTGCGAGCACGAAGCTGGCCTGCGGGAGAACGGGAGAAGCAAGCAGGTCCTGCACGATCAGAGTCTTGACCTTGCTGAACGCTTTGGCTTCCGTTTCGGAGATCCAGCCGGCCGGGTCACCGCCAACCAGGTACACCGCATCGTACTTCCCGTCTCCTGCTTCGCTGACAACTTCAGCAAACGGTTTGACCTTGCCTGCGAAGTGCTGCAGGACGTGTCCGACCCCTTGATGATTCGGGCACTTCTCGGAGCGGATCGTGAACTTGGCCGGCTGCACCGGTTTGCCGTGAACGTCCTTTGGATACGTATCGTCTTCGCCAACAACGCGTACGTGTCCCAGCGCCAGAGTCACCTGCGGCGAGAGCTTCTTGAGCCAGCTGGCGAGCAGATAGGCTTCTTCCACCGTCATCCACGGCGAGAGAACAGCAGCCACGCGTTGCGGCGACTTCTTCGCCGCCTGCACGATGGCTTCACGGGCTGCGTTGAGCACGACCGCCCAGTCACCGACAATCGAGTTGCCGTCGGTCCGCTGTTCCGGGCGGGTCAGACGTTCTTCAGCGTGAATGTACTTCCAGCCGAAACGACCTTCATCGCACATGAACGGGCCTTGAGCCAGCGGGTTCTCACGCGGCTTGAGGCGGTAAACTTTCTCTTCGTTCTGGTCGACGTTCACGCTGCAGCCGGTGCTGCAGTTGGGGCAGACGCTCTTGGCCGAATTGAGCCACCAGACACGCTGCTTGTACAGGAAGTCTTTGCTGCAGAGTGCTCCGACCGGACAGATATCGACGACGTTTCCGGCGAGCTTGTTGTTGCAGGGGTCGCCCGGGAAGATGTCGATTTCCTCGTGGGTCCCGCGATTGATGACCTGCAGCTCTGCAGTTCCGCTGATTTCCCGGGTGAACCGGACGCAGCGGGTACACATCACACAGCGATCGGTGAACAGGGTGATCTGATCGCCGATGTGTTCCTTGTCCGGCTTGATCTCTTTGGGCTCATCGAGACGGCTGTAGCTGCGACCGTATTTGAAGCTGTAGTCCTGCAGGAAACATTCGCCTGCCTGATCGCAGGTGGGGCAGTCCAGCGGGTGGTTGAGCAGAAGGTATTCCAGCGTCGCCTGCCGGGCGTCTTTGACCTTCTGGCTGTCGGCGACGATGACCGTCCCCTCTTTGACCGGCGTCTGACAGCCCGGAACGAGCTTGGGCTGCATGGCGACGGTGCCGTCCGGTTTGGTTTCGCCGACTTCGACGAGACACATCCGGCAGCTGGCCACCACGCTCAGCGAAGGGTGCCAGCAGTAGGCGGGAATTTCGACTCCGACACGGGCAGCCGCCTGAATGCAGTTCAGACGCTCTCCGGGAGCGAGTTCGACTGGCTTCTGATTAACTAAGGCTGTGGGCATCGTGCAATTGCTTCAGTGAGTGGCCATCAGTTCCTGGGCGGGGGTGATCGACCGGCGACCCTCGCGAATATACTCTTCAAACTCGGGACGGAATTTGGCGATGGCGTTCTTCACCGGCCAGGCGGCACCATCGGAAAGTCCGCAGATTGTCGTGCCCGGAATGATTCCCATCGATCCCGCGACTTCCTGCAGAAGATTCAGGTCTTCCAGCTTGCCGTTGCCGGACCGGATACGTTCGAGAATCTTCCGCATCCAGGACGTTCCTTCACGACACGGAGTGCACTGCCCGCAGGACTCGTGTGCAAAGAATCGGCAGCAGTTGTACAGCACATCCACCATGCTGGTCTGGTCATCCACGACGACAACCGCAGCCGTTCCCAGACCCATGCAGCCCACTTTTCCAGGACCGGCGAAGTCCAGCGGTGTATCCAGCTCGTCCGCAGAAAGGAATCCCATGCTGATTCCACCGGGAACGACAGCCTTGGCCTTCCGGCCTTTCCAGACTCCGCCCCCATGCACATCGATCAGTTCGCGGGCGGTGACACCCATCGGAAGTTCGACGCAGCACGGCTTATTCACATGTCCGCTGATGCAATACAGCTTGGGACCATAGCTCCCCGGATCGCGAGGATTCTTCGGGTCCGGTGGAACTCCCATCGACTTGAACCAGTCCACTCCCTTGTCGAGGATGTGGGTGACGCAGCACAGGGTTTCGACGTTATTGACGATGGTCGGTTTGCGGAAGAGACCTTCGATCGCTGGAAACGGCGGCTTGATTCGCGGCCAGGCACGCTTCCCTTCCAGACTTTCGATCAGTCCGGTTTCTTCACCGCAGATGTAGGCTCCTGCACCGCGGTGCAGCTGAATATCGAGATTGACGCCGGTTCCCAGAATGTTCTTGCCCAGCAGACCAGCGGCGTAACACTCCTGCACGGCCTGATAGAGAACGCGGTAGCTGCGACCGTATTCGTACCGGATGTACAGAAAGGCTTTTTCAGACTTGATGGCGTGGCAGGCGATCGCGATCCCTTCGATCAGCTGATGCGGATCCTGCTCCATGAGAATGCGGTTATTGAAGGTTCCCGGCTCGCTCTCGTCGGCATTGACAGCGAGGTAAATCGGTCCGGGATGATCTTTGGGAAGGAACGTCCACTTCAGTCCGCAGGGGAAACCGGCACCTCCGCGTCCCCGCAGTCCGGAATCCATCACCAGTTTGGTGACGTCGGCCGGAGCCATCCCCAGTGCTTTCTTATAAGCACTGTAGCCGCCATCCGCGCGATAGCCTTCCAGCGATGTGGAATCCGCTTTGTGAATGCGGGCCAGAAGGACAGGTTCAAATTGAGGCATGGGCCGAACTCTGGAATGATTATTTGTCATTTATCATTGGGGATTTGTCATTTGTCATTTTTGAAAATCCTCAATGACAAATCCTTAATCCACAATGACAAATCATTTAGTAAACAACGCTCTACAGCTTCTCAATTAACTTCGCGGCCGACTCTTCATTCAGATTCACGTGACACTCATCGTCGACAAGAATGCAGGGTGCCCCTTCGCAGGCCCCGAGGCATTCCGCGTATTCCACGGTGATTCTTCCGTCTTCGGTCGTTCCGCCCGGATGCACGTGCAGCTTCTCACACATGCTCTGCATCAGTTCCTCGCCCCCGCGGAGCATGCAGGAAATACTGCGGCAGAACCAGACGCGGCGTTTTCCGTAAGGATTCTCTTCAGTCCGGAAGATCCCGTAGAAGGACATGGTGTCATGCACTTCGGAGGGGTGCAGCTCCAGCAGCTCTGCGATCTCCCGGATCGCCGGAAGTGAAACCTGATGCAGAGCGTGATGCACAATGTGCAGCGCCGGAAGCGTGACGGCACGCTTGTTAGGATAATTCGGGAATTCCGCCCGAATCTGCTCGCGGATTTCTTCACTTAACACAGGCATCTGCGATTCCGGATTACAGTTATCAGTTCTCAGTCTTCAGTGCACAGCGATCAGCCATCGATGACAGCTTATCGATCCAGTTCAGCTGCAATGATGTTGATACTTCCCAGCACCGCCACAACGTCGCTGAGCAGATGCCCGCGGATCATATGGGGGAACAGGGAGAAATGAACGTACGATGGCGGTCGGGTACGGGCACGATACGCCCGGGTCGTGCCGTCTCCGACGATATAGAATCCGAGTTCGCCGTTGGGAGATTCCGTCGCAGCATAAATCTCTTCATGCGGAACGGTATAACCCCGGTTGGGCATCAGCACTTCAAAGTGCTGAATCAACCCTTCGATACTGCGGTAAACCGCAGGCTTGGCCGGCAGCACGATATCGCTGGAGGCATCAATATTGACCGGACCGGACGGGATATTCTCGATCGCCTGCTCGATGATCTTGATACTTTCGAGCAGTTCCCGCATACGCACGAGGTAGCGTGCATAGCAGTCGCCGCCCTGAGAGCAGATCACGTTGAAATCGAAGTCCGCATAGGCCAGGTAAGGTTCATCCTTACGCAGGTCCCGGACGACACCGCTGGCACGGGCAATGGGGCCGGTGGCGCCCATGTTGATGGCATCTTCCTTCGTCAGGATGCCGATCCCCTTGGTCCGCTCGATGAAAATTCGATTGCGGGTCAGCAGCTTGTCCACTTCGTTATAGACGGGACGGAAGCCCTTCACGAATGAGCGAACCTTCTCAACCCAGTCGAGATTCACATCGAACAGCACCCCGCCTACGCGGGTGTAACTCGTGTGAAACCGCTGCCCGGAAGCGTACTCGACAATGTCGTAAATCAGTTCGCGCTGCTGAAACGCGTACAGGAACGCGGTGAACGCCCCCAGGTCCAGCCCCGTCGTCCCGACGTTGAGCAGATGGTCATGCATCCGCATGAGCTCAGCGAGAATTGTCCGCAGGACTTTGCACCGGGGAGTCAGATCGATCCCCAGCAGCTTCTCGACCGCATTGTGCCAGGCAATCTCATTCGCCAGTGGCGAGAGATAATTCATCCGGTCGACAATGGTGACGTACTGGTTGAAGTCCAGGTGTTCGCCAAGTTTTTCGAAACCGCTGTGCAGGTATCCGATATCGGGAACCGCGTTAATGACGCGTTCACCATCCAGCGTCAGCACCAGACGGAGCGTGGTGTGCGTGGCGGGATGCTGCGGACCGAAATTCAGTGTCCACTGAAAATCCTGATCCGGCGACTCGGGTGGTGCGGTATCGAGCTGGGTGAGTGGCATCGCTGATCAGCTCTCCGCTCGGGTGATAACAGGGAAGTTGTGACGTTCGCCAATTCCCTTGAGCGGGTAATCTTTCCGCAGCGGGAAGGCGGTGAATTCTTCGGGCATCAGAATCCGACGCAGGTCGGGATGTCCCGGGAAAACAATCCCGAACATGTCGTAGACTTCGCGCTCCAGCCAGTTGCAGCTCTTCCAGAGCGGATAAACCGAAGGAAGTTCGGCATTCGGCGGATTAACGAAGGTCTTGACGATCAGCCGTTCGCCGTTTTCCGTATTCAGGAGGACATAAACCACGCCGAAGCGGTCGGTCGCTCCTTCGAACTCCAGGTAATCGACAGCTGTCACGTCGATCAGGGTGTCAAATCCCTGTTCAACCTTCAGACACTCAAGAACCGGATAGATCGAATGGGCCGGAACGACGATACGACGATTGTCACGGAACGTCGATTCGGTGATCTGATCACTGAACCGGGACCGCAGGATTGCGAGGTCAAACACGTTTGGCCCCCTGCTGAACCGCCTGCTCAAGGGTCGGCGGAGTGTAGATGTCGAGATTCACCAGGGGCTGCATTTCGCGAATTCGTCGCAGCTCATCCAGGTCGAACGGGGAAGGACCGGTGGGAGTCGTACGGCGATCAAACTCGCCTCCCATGATGGTCCCGGTCTGTTTGATGCGATTCTGCATTTCGATCAAAGCGGCCAGCAGCTGTTCCGGGCGAGGTGGGCAGCCGGGGACATACAGATCGACGGGAATGAACCGATCCACCCCCTGCACCACGGCGTAGGTGTCGAAGACACCGCCGGTACAGGCACAGGCACCCATGGAGATGCACCATTTGGGTTCGGGCATCTGCAGCCAGATTCGCTGGAGAACCGGCATCATTTTCATGACGACGCGGCCGGCGACGATCAACAGGTCGCACTGACGGGGGCTGAACCGCATCACTTCCGCACCGAACCTGGCGATATCGTGACGGGAAGCAGCGGTGGCCATCAATTCAATACCGCAGCAGGCTGTGGCAAACGGCATGGGCCACAGGCTGTTGGAGCGAGCCCAGTTGGCTGCGGCATCCAGCTGCGTGAGAAACACATTTTCGGGCAGACCTAACGCCATCGAAACACTCCCTTCCGCCACGCGTAAGCGTAGGCGACCACCAGCGTTCCCATGAACACGAGCATGACGCCAAAGACCGTATCTCGCAATTCCACGGGAATTCCCGCTTCACCGAAGGCACTGACCGCCCACGGATAAAGGAACAGCAGTTCCACATCGAAAACCAGAAACAGGATCGCCACCAGATAAAACTTGACGTCGAATGGCTGGCGGGCGTCTCCCACCGGATCCATCCCCGACTCATACGGCATCTGTTTGACTGCCGTTTTCTTGCGCGGACCGATGGCATGCGCAAGAATCAGATTGGTGATCACGAAGCCGACCAGAATGCCGGCGTAGATCAAGAGAGGTGGAATTGTGTCCATACTCAAGTATCGGATCGTTGGATGGAATGGAGGAGTTCACAGGGGGAGTTGCAGCTTCACCGCCTGGGGGGCAGCATCCACTGCAACGGTCACAAGATCGACTTCGAGTTCGTCAAAATCGACCTTATTATGCGGCTGGACCCGTGCTCATTTCACGGCCGCAAAGGAGGAATGAGTCATGCAGCACGGCCGAGCGACCCTGGGATCGATGGCCAGGATATCGACAGAAATCCTAATTCCGACCTGACAATCCACAAGAATCTCGAACGGGCTGAGGCTTTCTCACAACCCTGTAGGGGGGTCGATAATAGGCAGGGGAATTGGCGTCAGCAAGGGTGACTTTCCCGTTCTTGAAAATGGGCATCCAATTGTCGATTCCCGGACGTAAACAAAGACAACCGATCAAGTTTCGCTTGCGCAATGTCGCCGAATTGAACGTCCGGATTTGATATTCTCGTCCTCCCCCGAGGTTCATGGCGAGCCCGGCGGCGGCAGCGGAGAACCCCCTTCCACAAAGTTTGTCACAACTTCGGAAAAATTGACTGAATGACTGGGTCGACAATTCCGGGACGGTCGATAACATAGGCCTCTCATGACGCGGGGTGGAGCAGCCCGGTAGCTCGCGAGGCTCATAACCTCGAGGTCGTCGGTTCGAATCCGGCCCCCGCCACTAAAACCCCACGGAAGCGAAATTCGCGACCGTGGGGTTTTCTTTTGCGCCCCGCCGGAGACACGTGGCAGTATCCCAAGTGTTCGCCACGTGTTGCGACACTCGACGCCATCTTTCCGGCCTCCCCCTCGCCACCACAGAGACAATTTCGGTCGGCCAATCTACGCCGGATTGCCCCGCTCCAGCCCCGAAGTCTCTCCTTCCGGGCAGAGACAACCCGTTCGGGTTAAGTGGTGGTTCGCTTCGCTCGGGCAGTTTCCGGTTTTCGAAGAAGGGTTAGAAAAGCCCATCCTGCCGGGTTATCAGAACTGCGGACACCAAAGGTTTCGTTGGCATAGGTAACGAGAGACGCGACGACATGTGGCCGTCGCCGATTGAGTCTCTCCGAGCGCCAGTTCCGCCATGCCAGAAACTTCGACGTGGGCCGACGATCTCTCGCCCGAACAACGCATCCGCAACCTCGCCGCCATTCTTGCGGAAGGTGTCCGCCGTCATCGGAAACTGGCCCGCCGCACCGATTCCAGCGAGCCCAACAAATCTGCGGAATCAGGCGGCACATGCCTTGAGGCTCTCCGCGAAACGAGGCTCAGTGTGTCTCGTTTCCAGGGTTAACGGCTTTGAGCCAGAGAGGTATGTCCATGAACGTTGAAGAGGATCTCGCTGCGCTGCAGGAGATGACGACCGACGAACTCCGTGAACGGTACGCGGAGATCTTCGGGGAGGAACCCCGTTCGCGCCACAAGGCGTATCTGATCCGCAAGATCGCCTGGCGGATTCAGGCCGAGGCGGAAGGCGATCTGAGCGAACGGGCTCGCCGCCGGGCCGCAGAACTCGCCGTGGATGCTGAGGTGCGGACGACGCCACCGCGAACGCGCAGCGAGCGGAGTGCAAATAAGCCACGGACTTTGAAGAAAGTCGAGGTCTCCCGCGATCCACGCCTGCCGGCTCCGGGGACCGCGATCACCCGAAAGTACAAGGGGCGAACGCTGGAGGTCCGCGTGCAACGGGACGGATTCGAATACGAGGGCGAACGGTACAAGACGCTGTCTGCCGTTGCCAAGGCCATCACCGGATCGCACTGCAACGGGTTCCGGTTCTTCAAACTGGCGGAGGACAAATGATTCAAGCCAATGATTCTTCGCCCAAGATCCGGTGCGCCATCTACTGCCGCAAGTCCACGGAAGACGGACTCGAGCAGGAATTCAATTCGCTCGATGCCCAGCGGGAGGCCGGCGAAGCGTTCGTCACCAGCCAGAAGAACGAGGGCTGGGTGTGCCTGCCGGACCAGTACGACGACGGCGGATTCTCTGGCGGCAATATGGACCGTCCGGGAGTCCGGCAACTGCTGAAGGACATCGAAGCGGGCCACATCGACTGTGTTGTGGTCTACAAGGTTGATCGTCTGAGCCGTTCGCTGATGGACTTCGCCCGCATCATGGAGACTTTCGAGAAGCACAACGTCTCGTTCGTCTCGGTCACCCAGCAATTCAACACGACCCACTCGATGGGCCGGCTGACGCTCAACATTCTCTTGTCCTTCGCCCAGTTCGAACGCGAGATCATCGGCGAGCGTATTCGCGACAAGATCGCCGCCCAACGCCGACGAGGCCGCTGGGCGGGCGGGATTCCCGTGCTGGGCTACGACGTGGACCGAACCGGTCCGAGCCCGAAACTCGTTATCAATCCAGCGGAGGCGGTCCGCGTCCGGGAGATCTTCGATCTGTATCTCAATCTCGGATCGCTGCTCCCGGTCGTGGAAGAACTCCAGCGCCGCGACTGGCGGAATAAAGCGTGGACCACGAAGAAGGGCCGGCCCAAAGGTGATGGGTCGTTCGACAAATGTAGCGTGCATGCCCTGCTGACCAACCCGATCTACATCGGGAAGATTCGGCACAAGTCGGAATTGTTCGACGGCGTCCACGAGCCGATCGTTTCCGAGGACGTCTTTCGCCGCGTGCAAAAGCAACTGCAGCACAACAGCCGGACGGGTGGTGTCGAGGTCCGAAACCGTCACGGAGCGCTGCTGAAAGGCCTGCTGGTCTGCAAATCCTGCGACCGATCGATGACGCACACGTTCACTGGTAAAGGATCAAGACGATACCGGTACTACACCTGCACGCAGGCCATCAAGAACGGACGTCGAAGTTGCCCGAGCGGTTCCCTTTCTGCGCCGGAGATCGAACAGGCGGTCGTCGACCAATTTCGTGAGCTTGCCGCCAGCCCCGTTCTGCGGGCGGAAGTCTTGAAGCAGGCGGTCGACGCGGCAACGGCGGCGTCGGCTGCATTGAAGAAAGAACGGGAGCAACTGACGCGGCAGGTGGCTGCACACCACGCGGCAATTCGCCGGCTGGCGGTTTCCGGGGCCAACACGCCGGCGACAACCGCGGCAATCGCCGACCTGCACGACCGGATCGCTGCCGGAGAAAAGCGAATCGCGGAACTGGCCGATCAGATCCAACAGAACGAAGCGGAACGGCTCACGCAGGACGACGTGGACGCCGCGTTTGCAGACTTCGATGGCATCTGGAATACGCTCAGCCCGCGGGAGCAGGCACGATCGCTCGCCCTTGTCATCAAACGTGTTGAGTTTGACGCGGCAGACAGCAGCATTTCGATTGAATTCCACCCGGCAGCCATCAAGGCGCTGGCAGACAAACGACTGGAAGAAGCAGCATGATCAAGGTGAAACGAAAGGTAGAGATACGGAGGGGGCAAGGCCGCCGCACGCAGAAACGCGACGAGGAACGCCCGCAGGGGCGCATCCCACGCGTTTCCAGATTGATGGCACTAGCAATCAAGTTCGGCGGTCTGATCAACGACGGCACCATCGCCGATCAGTCAGAACTCGCCCGCCTAGCCCACGTCACTCAGCCCCGCATGACGCAGATCATGAACCTGATGAACCTCGCTCCCGACATTCAGGAACAGCTGCTCTTCCTGCCACGAGTGACCAACGGGCGCGATCCGATCCACGAAAAGATGCTGAGGCCGATCGCAGCTCAAATCTTATGGCACAAGCAGCGACGTGCGTATCGCAAACTGGTGGGTCACTAAATCGTGCGATGACCCCTCGGGGCATTTGTTTGGCTCATTCCCACGGGTTATGATGTCTCGTTCACTGTTCCGTAAACATGGACGAGCCCCATGCCACAGAAATACCCGCTTCGGCATCTATCCGTTCGCGTCCCCTGGCACGATACAGCATGGGATGGCCGCGTCTGTGCACAGCCTCACCTGAATGATTCATGCTTGCGTCTCAAGCGAATTGCCCAAAGCCGAGACGACGCCGCGGAATGTGCGGTTGCAGGCCAGTCGATTCAGGAACTGTCGGAAAACAAATGGCCGTGTTGTGTGGATGAGCGAGTCAGCTTCATGGCTCCCTTTGAATTCACAAAGCTGAAGAACCATCCCTACAACTACGGCGGCGACTGCGCGCATGCGCATTTTGACCCGACACCGCTGAGGCATCCCGCATACTCAGCGGCGGCGATCCCATTCGCATGGATGCTTGCCGACGCGATGCCGGCGCTCGGTGAAGAACACGGAATTGATGTTCAGGCAGAGCGCGAGCCGGATCTGGGTTTCCGGACGCAGTGGATTCAAGATTACCGGAACCATAAAGCGCTGCTGGACTGTTTTCGCGACCACATCGTGCCAGAGACGTCTCTCTGCTTCTTCTATGCCAAACAGGTTCCGTTCGTCGAAGACGCTGGCCTGAGCAGAATTCTGATAGGCGTTGGTCGTGTCATGCACATCGCACCGTGCCAGGAATACCGGTACTCGACGAAGGATCTGGACGACAAACTTCGTTCGATGCTCTGGGAACTGATGGTGCAGCATTCCATCCGACCAGGCTTCAAGGACGGATTTCTGCTTCCCTATCACGAGGCGATTGCACTCGCCGAACAGGATCCCGAATTCAACCCGGCTGACATAGCGGCCTTCTCCCCGGATGACCGAAGTCTTGAGTTTTCTCATGTGTCACAGCTGGTGACGCATGACGGGGCAATTGCGTGTCTGCTCGCATGTGCCGACTCACTGCGGAAGGCCAAGGAGAGGATTCCCGGCCCATGGGATGAGTGCCTGGCGTGGCTGGACCATCGCCTCGACGAACTCTGGAAGGTTCGGGGACCGTGCCCAGGTCTCGGGGCGGCTCTTTGCGCGTTCGGGCTCGAGCTGGGGACGTTTGTCGCACGGGCAATCGCCGACAAAGCTGGCGAAAACGTCAACCCATGGCCACTCGTTGACAAGGCCTTCGACGCTCCCGATAAGGTGCTTCCAAGTGATCTTGCCGGCGGCATCGGGAAAACGCTCCGAGAAAAATGGAAACGTCTGATTCCGGAAAAGCGAGCACTGTTGGAACTTCTCAGTCGCTTCGAGATCACCAAGGTGCAGGCAAAGACTCTGTACGATCCATTGGATCGCAAGAAAGCGGACATTGACCTCAATGAACAAACCCTTCTTGCCAACCCATATCTGATTTTCGAATCGACGCGACTGACGTCAGATCCAATCAGCATCTGGACGGTGGACCGAGGCGTATTTCCGGAGGAGACAATCCGAAAGAAACATCCGATCCCGGAGCCCAGTGCGCTTGATGCCGGTACGGATGCCAGACGGGTCCGTGCGCTGTCGGTCAAGGCTCTCGAAGACGCTTCTGGTTCTGGGCATACGCTCCTCCCGCAGGACAACGTCGTCGAGCGAATTCGCAGTCTAACTTTGAAACCTGGCTGTGACGTTGATTCAGACCTGATCGATGTTGCTAAGGACGACTTCGGTGACGCGATCGTCGAAGTGCCCATGGCAAACGATGAACCAGCGCTTCAGCTCGGTCGACTGGCGGACATGGGGGCAGTAATCCGCACGTCCATCACGAAACGAGTCTCCGGTGCGCGGCTGAAAGTTGACGCCGACTGGCGTGCCTTGCTCGATGAGCACCTGAAACGGAAAGGTGCCAAAGGGACTGACGAGCTGGAAGAAAAAGCCCGAGAGGAGAAGACGGCGGCATTGAAGGAACTCGCGGAGTCCCGCGTCTCGGTATTGATCGGACCAGCCGGAACAGGAAAAACAACTCTGCTTTCCGTGCTCTGTTCACAGCCGGAGATTGCCAAGGGCGGAGTTCTGCTTCTGGCTCCGACGGGCAAAGCTCGCGTGCGGATGGAACAGTCGACGCAGGATCTCAAGTTGAAGGGGTACACGATTGCACAGTTCCTCAGCCCCCACCGCTACGACGCTGCCACTGGACGATACAAGTTGTCCGACAAAGCAGCCGAAGCGGGAGCACGAACCGTTATTATTGACGAATCGTCGATGCTCACCGAAGAGATGTTCGCTGCACTGATTCAAGCATTGAAGGGAGTTCACCGGCTGATTCTCATCGGCGATCCTCGGCAGCTGCCTCCGATCGGCGCAGGCAGACCGTTCGTTGATATTACCAATCACCTGGCTCCCGAAGGCGGAACCGAACTTTTCCCACGTGTAGGCCCGGGTTACGCAGAACTCACCATTCGACGACGGCAGGCCGGTGAACAGCGAGAAGACCTGCAGCTGGCTGAATGGTTTAGTGGCTCCGCAATTGCTCCGGGTGAGGACGAGGTTTTTGATACGGTTGTGCGAGCCGGAAGCAGCGAGCACGTCCGGTTCGAGCAGTGGGATTCACCAGACGAACTTCGTGAGAAACTGATCGAGCTTGTCGTCGACGAATTGGCTCTTGATGGCCCCGACGACGTGGTCGGATTCGACAGGAAACTCGGCGGGACAGAATGGAACGACAAACGCTTCTTCAACTTCGGGGCTGCAGAGGCGTCGGAGTGCTGGCAAATTCTGTCACCGGTGAAGACGGGCCCACACGGAGCACCTGACATCAACCGCCAGATTCACAAGCAGTTCCGACAGCAGATGATTGATGAATCGCGGAAGCAGCGAAACCGCAAATACCCGAAGCCGATGGGGCCCGAAGAAATCGTCTACGGCGACAAAGTCATCAACCTGGCCAATACCGATCCCACACAGTGGTGGAACCGTCATCGCAAGGTGTTCCCGGAGAAGGAGAATCCGTACATCGCCAACGGCGAAATTGGGATGGTCGAAGGCTTCTTCTGGAAGAAAGGACTCCCCGACTTCCGGTGGAAACTGGAGGTCGAGTTCTCATCCCAGCCTCGGTTCAAGTATGACTTCACGAGTCGCGATTTCTCTGAGGAAGGCAACCCGATTCTCGAACTGGCCTACGCACTCACCGTCCACAAGTGCCAGGGGAGCGAGTTTGGGATTGTCATCCTGGTGATGCCCAATCCCTGCCGCGTCTTGTCACGCGAGATGCTCTACACCGCGCTCACACGACAGAAGGACCGGGTCGTGATCCTGCATCAGGGACCGCGGAGTGAGCTGCGAAAGTATTCTTCGGACGACTGGTCAGACACTGCCCGGCGATTGACGAATTTGTTTGTCGCGCCATCGCCCATCATCATCGAAGGGCGAATGTTCGAAGAGAACCTGATCCACCGCACTTCGAGCGGCTACATGGTCCGGTCGAAATCAGAGGTCATCATTGCAGACCATCTTGCTCGTCGTGGAATCGACGCTCTTTACGAGCATCCGCTGACGATCGACGGTGCGACCCGGTATCCCGACTTTACGATCGAGGACATTGAGTCCGGGTTGAACTACTACTGGGAGCATTGTGGGATGCTGCATGTCCCCAACTATCGGAAACGCTGGGAGAAGAAGCTGGCCTGGTACAAGGAGAACGGCATTCTGCCGCTGGAGGAAGGCGGCGGACCAAACGGGACGCTCATCATCACGCGTGATGAAGCCAATGGCAGCATCGACTCGGCACGAATCGAAAAACTGCTTGATGAATTAGGGCTTTGATTTCTTTCCTCGGGGAGCTTTCCCGGCAGGTCTGCGCAGCTGAACGGCAACAGTTTCCAGCAAATAAGTCAGAGCGCCGGCGGAGGTCAGGCTTTCGTTTTCAGCGTCATCCAGCGTGAAGACCGGCTGGCGGCGGTTGAGGCAACTCAGGGTCGTTGCCTCAACTTTTCCGCCTTGTGACGCATGGGGAACCAAAACGACCGTAGCCAGCGCGGCGACAAACTCGTTGCGCAATTGGGCGGTCTCTTTGCTTGCGCGACGGACATTTTCGGCAAAGGGGGACAGCAGGAGCAGCCGACCGGCATTCAATGCCCGCTTCCAGTCACTGCTGAAACGAGACGAAGGCGGATGCCGTGCCGGGCACACGATCACCGGCTGCTCTCCGCGCAGCAGGAAGTCGAGGCATTCCTGTTCCATCGGGGAATGATACCCGCCGGCGACAACAACTCCGGCGTCGCGCAGTTCGCGGACGGCATCAAAGGTTCGGATGACGATGCTCCCCGGGCATTTCACGGAGCACATCAGTCCCACGCAAGGCGACTGTAGAATCTCGGGGTTGCCGTATCCGTAGATCGTCCGCCAGCTTGCCGATGACGGATGGGACAGGATTTGGCCTGGAAACCCCGCGTCGGACACAGTGCGTGTCCAGATGTTGCCAGAATCGACTTTGGCAGGCGCGGTGGATGCGGTCTTTGGCGAACTCGCTCGCGTCTTACGCTTCATCGCCTGACCTTCCCGCATCTCGGTCCTGTCTCAGGAACACCAGCAAATCAGTGCGGGAAAACCCATAAGCGGTCAGCACACGACTGAGCACGTCACGGATACTGTTCGCGGAAAGGTTGCATTCGGCGTACAGGCCGGGGACGACTTCGAGAGACTTCCGCAATCGTTGCGAGTCGCGCGTGAATGTCGGATTGCCACGGTTGGTCGTGAAGCCGGGGTGCTCACAGAGACCCTCGAACTTGCCCGCATCACGCTCGTGCAGGCCGCGCAGCACCAGTTCGTACAGTCTCTGCCAGGTCGTGATGCCGTGGGTTCCCTGGCCATCCAGAATGAATCCATGCGGCCGCTTGTAGGTGAAGTCCTCATCCAGATGATGCGGCTCCTCACGATTCAACTCGGCGATGATCCGCTCGTTCGTCACCTGGTCGGTTCCACCCGATTGCTCGGACTCTTCCAGGTTAACGCTGGTGTATTGCTGAACGAGGGACGACAATTCGCTGGCCACGACGTCGAATGCCGCTGCTTTCGCATTGTAGTCCCGCTTGAACTCGACCGGGATGCTGCAGACCACGCCCTCGATGAGATGCCCGCGCCGCTCCGTGACGTCTGCCGACGAGTGATGGGGGGATCGATCTCATCGGCCGCCCGCGAACTGGGGCGCTCCCGTCGCCAGATTCGCAACGCCCTCTTTGAAGCACGGGCTTACTTCGAGCGGGCCGGTTTCGGGGATTCGTGATCTCGTCGGACACCATGCCTGCAAACGGCATAGGTAACACCCGGAGCTGATGCGAAAGCGCCGGTGAGACGCCGAGACGAATGTTCGATTCGCCTGTGACATCAGTGAGTCACTCATTGTGAGGTTGCCATGACTCTGAATTGCTCTTCCGCCGACCGCACGTCCGCTGTGGTGCGGTTCCGGTTTGACGAAACAGTCAGCCTGGCCGACGCGGAAATGTCACTGCATCTGGCGATGTTCGCCGTCGAAGGCCTGTTCGGTCGAGCCCGCGTCCGTCTGGATGCGGAGTACGAACTGATCGAACGGGACCACTGCATCGACGTCGATGGAGGCACCGAAGTCGGTGCCATGATCGTCCGCGTCTTCACCGGCCTTTTGCTCCGCGAGTTCGGCGAGGACTCGTTTCGCATCGAACGCATGACACCAGCCAACCAACACACCGAACCTGAAAGGACCGCTTGCGCATGAGTCTGTTGAAGAAAATCCAGCGAGGCAAACAGCCGCTGCCGCCCCGACTGATCCTGTATGGAACCGAGGGCATCGGCAAATCGACCTTTGCCTCGGAAGCCCCGTCGCCAGTTTTCATTCAGACCGAGGACGGACTGGCAGAAATCGACTGCGACAAATTCCCACTGGCCACGCGACTGGAAGATGTGCAGGCCGCACTGCAGGAACTGATCTCTGAACAGCATGATTATCCGATGCGCCGCAAGGCCGGCAAGGAACCACCGGGAGTGATCGACCAGCCTTGTCTGGTGGTCTATGGCACGGCGATTCCGACACATTACTACGGTGCGTTGTCGGAGCGGATGCTGACGAACGGCTTCTTCGCCCGGATGCTGATCGTCGAAAGCGGCCGCCGCAGTGTCGGGCAGGATCCGGGGATCATCGATCCGCCGGCACACCTTATTAATACGGCGCAGTGGTGGGCCGATTTCTGTCCTGGAACGGGAAATCTGGAGAACTGGCATCCTCAGCCGAAGGTCGTGCCGGCGACCGACGCCGCGCGGTCACTGCTGCGTGATTCGCGTGTGCAGGCTGAGTCTGAGTATTCGGCATCGGAAGCCCGCGGTGATCCTGTCGGCACAACGGTCTGGGGACGCGTCCATGAACAAACCCGCAAACTCGCGCTGCTGTATGCGGTCAGTGAGAACCACACCGATCCGGTCATCGACACGCCGGCTGTGTCCTGGGCGAGCGAATTCGTCATGCACCAGACGCGGCGGATGTTGTTCATGGCGCACGGTCATGTGGCGGAGAACCCGTTCCACGCCGAGTGCCTGAAGCTGATCAAGAAGCTGCGGGAAGCGCCGGACCAGACCCTGCCCCACAGCACGTTGCTCAAACGGATGAAGCTCGACTCGAAGAGCTTCGCTGCGTTGATCGACACGCTCTGTCAGCAGGGGGAGGTTCAGGTGGTCACGACTCCACGCGCCGGCTGGCCCGTGCGAGCGTACCGATTACTCGACGGTGAAACATGTCCCAGAGGTGAACCATGAACTTGAATCACGCCGTTTTGGAGGGTCATGTTTCCCTTGATTCCCCCAAGGTTCACCCACCTACGGTGAAACATGAGAACGCAGCAAACAGCCGTATTTATAGGAAAAAGAAGAACTCTCTCTTCATGTTTCTCTCGTCCACCCCCACCCATCCGCGCAAGGCCCGCACCCGCGTGTATGCGCGAGGTGGGGGTGAAAGGGTGAAACTTGAATGGTTCCTTCCCGGCCGAATCTGACGGAAGAGGCCCGCGGGAACAGTCGCCATTCCCACCAGAGTTTGTTTTGACAGTCCGAGTCCCAATGGAGAACCCACCCATGTCCATGCTGCCTGATCGTGATGATCACTCAACTGACGAACCCTACCTGTTCTGGAAGGAGGTCGTCTGTCCGACCGCCCGCCGGCTGGAGACGTTCTTCTGGAACCTGCTGTGGTTTCTCGTCATCGCCTGTTTGCTGTTTGGCTACAACCCGTTTTGCTGAGGAGGACGGCCATGACTGTGACGCAGAAAGAACAAACACAAGTCCGACACTGCCGGCGATGTCGGGCCGTCATGCGGGAGGATGAATGGGATCGTTTTTGCGACCGTTGTTTTCTCGCGACCTGCCGCCGTTGTGACGAATGCGGAGAACCGCTGATTCCCAACGTAGAACGATCTGGCATCTGTTTTCGATGCGAGCCGGACTCGGATTTCTGGATCAAACACCACATGGAGGATGACCATGAAGATTGAACAGCGAATGCTGAAGGATGTGCAGCCGTATGAAAACAACCCCCGCATCAATGACGACGCGGTCGCAGCAGTTGTGGCATCGATCCGGGAATTCGGATTCCGACAACCGATCGTCGTCGACGAAGACGGCGTGATCATCGTCGGCCACACCCGCTACAAGGCGGCGCAGCAACTCGGCCTTGAGAAAGTGCCGGTGCATGTCGCCAAAGGCCTGTCACCGGCGCAGGTCAAGGCGTACCGCATCGCCGACAACCAGACCGCGACGCTGGCAGAATGGAACTACGACCTGCTGCCGATTGAACTGGCCGACCTGCAGGGACTCGATTTCGATCTCGACCTGCTGGGGTTCGACACCGATGAACTGGCGAAGATCCTCAGCCCGGAGTTGAAGGACGGCCAGTGCGATCCGGACGACGTCCCAGCTCCACCGGATGAGGCCACCACGCAGAAAGGCGATCTGTGGCTGCTCGGCGAGCATCGCCTGCTCTGCGGCGACAGTTCCTCGGAGGCTGATGTGGACCGACTGCTCGACGGTCAGCCGATCCATCTCTGTAACACCGATCCCCCGTACAACGTCAAGGTGGAACCGCGCAGCAACAACGCCATCGCCGCCGGCCTGTCGTCGTTTCAGGGAACGACCCATCACCAGAAACTCGATGTGGAACGCCATCCCGAGAAAGCAAAACCGACCGCCAAGAAGCTGCGCGCCAAGGATCGACCGCTCGCGAACGACTTCGTCACCGACGAGCAGTTCGACGGACTGCTGGATGCCTGGTTCGGCAACATCGCCCGCGTGCTGGTGCCGGGACGCGGGTTCTACATCTGGGGTGGGTACGCCAACTGCGCGAACTACCCGCCGTTCCTGAAGAAGCATGAGCTGTACTTCTCCCAGGCGCTGATTTGGGTGAAGGAACATCCCGTGTTGACCCGCAAAGATTTTATGGGCAACCACGAGTGGTGCTTCTACGGCTGGAAAGAAGGCGCAGCGCATGTCTACCTCGGACCGAACAACGCGACCGATGTCTGGTCGGTGAAAAAGGTCAACCCGCAGTCGATGGTGCATCTCACCGAGAAGCCAGTCGAATTGGCGGTCCGTGCGATGCAGTACTCATCGCGGGCCGGCGAGAACGTGCTCGACCTGTTTGGCGGCTCGGGCAGCACGCTGATCGCAGCTGAGCAGACCGGTCGTAAAGCATTCCTGATGGAACTCGATCCGTTGTACTGCGACGTGATCGTGCAGAGGTACGAGAAGTTTACAGGACGAAAGGCGGAGCGGGTCGCAGCAGAAGAAGTGGCGGCATGATTTACCTGGCCAGCCCGTACTCACACCCGTGCCCGACCGTTCGCGAACAGCGGTTTCATGCTGTTTGCCGGATGGCGGCCGCGATGATGCGGCAGGGAAATGTCGTGTTCGCGCCGATCGTGCATGGTCATCCACTGGTCGATCATGGCCTGCCCACCGAATGGCCGTTCTGGGAGCGATTCGACCGGGAGCATCTACGGCGGTGCGACGAACTGGTCGTGCTCACGCTGGACGGCTGGCGGGAATCGGTCGGTGTGACAGCGGAGATCCGGATTGCCGGTGAACTGGGGAAGCCAGTCCGGTATCTGGGCCCGGAGGACGGCCACAGTTGGCCCACGTTGGCCCGTGTCGCGAAGGAGGCGGAAATTTGAGCAAGCGTCCGAGCCACGAGAAAACGCCCGCACGGTGGCCACGTGGGGCGTCGACACGAATCGCGCCGAGGTCAGCCGTCCTGTCGGCGAGCCTGCCATTCGGCCTCCCGCGCCAGCATTTCGTGATGCCAGTGCCAGAGGTCGATCTCGGCATCGGTGGCGTGCCGGACCGTCAGGATGTTGATCGGCACGTCCCGCCCGTAGCGTTCGCGGAGGTCGGCGTACAGGTCATACAGCGCGGCCTGCCCGAGTTCGCGGGCGGTCGATTCGTCTTCGGCTTCCACCAGCACGTACCGTGCGAGCGTGGCCACCAACCAGGTTGTCATTGTTCGTCTCCTCGTGATGTCATCTCATCCCACCGACGGGTAGATCGTCCCGCAGGCGTCGCACTGCACGAATTCGTCGTCGAGCCAGATCAGGCGATCGGCGTCGGCCTCACCGCATTCCGGACAGGCCAGGCCCGGAGCCACCTGATTCTGTTCGGGCGGCTCGATGGGCGGATCCAACCGGTCGGCGATCGCGAGGAGCACCTCGACCAAGTCATCGGCATCGATGGCCCGGGATCGGTATCCCTCGTCAATCGCCTTCTGCACCGAGGCTGTTACGTCGCGGATCGCATCGGCCAGTTCGTGTTTGGGATTCTTCATCGCGACACCTCAGGCGGTGAATTGACCGCGGTCAGTCTTCTTGAATCGCGATTCGTTCCCCCTCTTCGCGATCTCGCGAATGATCGCGGCGTACAGCGTCGAGTGGGGCGTCTTGCCGCCGGGGCTGGTCCAATACCCTTTCGTCGCCATCGCTTCGATCATCGCCTTGGCGGTCAGCGGTTCGCCCGCTTCGGCCAACACCTTCGCCGCCGCGTCGAGGGCGCTCATCTTTCCGTCCCGTTTGCCGCCGGCCTTGGGCTTCTTTTCCGCCGCTGCCTTCTTCGTGGTCGCGGGGGCTTTCTTCGCCGCCTTCGGCTGGGCGGGCTTGCAGGTCTTCGTCGTCGTGGTGGTCCTCTTCGTCGCCATCGTGTTGCTCCTGTGAAAAAGGAAGTCTGGAAAAAAGAACAGCCGGCGGGCGCCGTCCGCAGGGTGGCCTGGCCGGCGGGTCATGCCTGGTTGATGCGGCGTCTCGTGACGCCGACGGTGAGGAGTGCCTTCACGGCCGACTCGATCGCGAAGTGGTCGTTGGCGTTCCTCATGGTCGTCTGCCTCTTGGTTGCGCTGTGGGTGTTCTTAGCAGGGGAACCCGAGTTCGCGGGCTTCGTCTTCCTTGACCACCCCCAGTGCGAAGGCGGCGTAAACCGTCCAGCGGAGGGCATCGTGCGTCTGTTCCGCGTGCCCCCAGTTCAGATCTCGTCGCTGCGGCATCTCTGCGGCGGCGGTCTGCATCCGGTCCAGCAGGTCCGTCAGCGTTTGGGCGTGTTTTTCGGCGCTTTGTCGGGCGTTCATGGTGGGTCCTTTCGGAAATCAAATGATCGTTGTGACATGACATGAGTTACCTCGGGTGTCGAACGACATCCACTCCGTTTCGCATCAATTTCGATCTGATCTCAGAGGTTTTCAGGATGGCCGATGACCGCGAAAAATCGCTCCTCAGCCCGACTGCGATGTCGCTCCGGGACGCCGCGCGGCTGTTGACGCGTACCGGTGGCGAAAGGGACCGGACTGGAGGGATCGATCTATGCCGGACTGGAAGCGTTGACCGAGGATCGGCTGTCACACAGCTGGCGACGCGATGACGGTGCGGAACTGAGGATTGACCGCTGTCTGATCGACGCCAACTGGGGATCATCGACCGATGTGGTCTACCAGTTCTGCCGGCAATCGAAACATGCCGGGATCGTCCTCCCCTCGCACGGTCGGTTCGTGGGCGCATCCAGCCGACCATTCTCTGAATACAAACGAAAACCCGGAGAGCGCGTCGGGCTCAACTGGCGGATGACGAACGCCAGCGGCAAGCGAGCGGTCCGGCATGTGATCTACGACACGAACTATTGGAAGTCATTCGTGCAGGCCCGGCTGGTCGTGGCACAGGGCGACCCCGGTTGTCTGTCATTGTTCGGTACCAGCGCGGAGTCGCACCGGATGTTCGCCGAGCATATGACCGCCGAATACCGCGTGAAGACTGAGGGACGCGGTCGCACGGTGGACGAATGGAAGATCCGTCCCGAGCAATCCGACAATCACTGGCTCGACGGCGTTGTGGGCTGCGCAGTTTCAGCGTCCATTCAGGGCTGCGTGCTGTTTGGAACCGATGTGCCACAAGGCCCCGCGCCACCACGCGTCCGGCTCTCCGCGTTGCAGAGGAGCAAACGGGGATGAGCTGCCAGAAGACCGATCCCGAACCGAAAGGTCTCGTCTGCCCGAACTGCGGCTGCCGGCATTTCTACGTCGTCTACACACGACCGCGGGCGGAGAAAATCGTGCGGCGGAAGGAATGCCGGTACTGCGGGCGTCGAATCACAACCACCGAAACAGCCATGGGTTGCCGCAAATAGGTGGCCTCTTGGTCGAACTTGCGGATATTTCACCTGTTGCGTTTGTTTCGTTTAGACGATATACTTTCCGTGCGACGAATAAAGTCTGTGAATCAACTTCTGCAGTGATCGACTGCGGACCCATTGAAGCTGCGCCGCTCCTTCGGAATCTCGTCTTGGGAGCGGGCCTTCCACTCTCAATCCAGGGTGGCCCGGAAATGACGACACTGGCAACGAATGAACCGGTTTCACCATCGGTGGAAGACGTCCGGCTGGCGAAAGCGTCCAGCCGACGACTGGCCCCGTTTCAGAACCACAATTTGAAAGTCCGGATCGCCGAGACCCAAGAACAGGTCGAACTACCGGCGGTGGCCGTCCGTCTGCTGGTCGATCTGCTGTCTGCGATGGCGGAAGGGCACGCGGTGACGCTGATTCCGATTCATGCCGAACTGACGACCCAGCAGGCGGCTGACCTGCTCAATGTCTCACGCCCGTTTCTGATCCGGCAGCTCGAAGAGGGCGTGATACCGTATCGCAAGGTCGGAACGCATCGCCGAGTGCTGTTCAGTGATCTGATGGAGTACAAGCACAAGACCGACAGTGAGCGGCATGAAGCTCTGGACGAACTCGCAGCCCAGGCTCAGGAACTTGAGATGGGCTACTGAACGAGGATCGGTCACGGACGAAGGCAACGTTTACCGCACTTTATGACGCCTGCGTACTCTATCCCGCTCCGCTGCGCGACCTGCTCATGCGACTGGCGATGACCGATCTCTTTCGGGCACGGTGGACGGACCAGATCCATGAGGAGTGGATGCGGAACGTGCTGGCGAACCGTCCGGATTTGACTGCCGCGCAGTTGGACCGAACCCGCACCCTGATGAACGCACATGTCCGCGACTGTCTCGTAACCGGCTACGAATCGCTGATCGACGGATTGGTCCTGCCGGATCCTGACGACCGACACGTCCTGGCGGCTGCGATTCGAACCCGCGCGTCCGTGATCGTGACGTTCAATCTGGATGACTTTCCGAGGGAAACTCTGGAGCCGCTCGGGATTGAAGTCCAGCATCCCGACGAGTTCATTACACATCTGATCGACCTGAATCCCGGTGCCGTGTGTGCCGCCGCAAAACGCCAGCGGGCGAGCCTGAAAAATCCGCCCCGCAGCGTGGACGAGTTTCTGGAAACACTCGCTCAGCAGCGGCTCCCTGAAACGGTTACGCATTTGCGCGAATTCGCGGAGCTGATCTGAACTGCTGGGCGTCTCCCCGACCGGAAAGTTCCAGATCTGGAACTTTCTCCGCTCGTTTTGAGTCTCGACGGACACTCCGCATCTCCACGGCATAAGTCTCCTCGCAGACGACGTGTTGTCGTCGCTGATGGAGACCCGCTGTGGCCGACGACCTCGACCAGTCGATCCGTGAGAACGCTGATGGGCCTGCCAAGGCCGCCGGCGATTCCGGCAGCATGGAGCAGCACAAGCTCTCCGAGCAGATTGCCGCGGATCGGTATCTCGCCTCGAAGCAGGCGGCGAAGTCCAAGCGCCTCGGTCTCCGGATCACGAAGATTGTTCCTCCGGGTTCCGAGTGACCATGCTGAGCTGGCTGCAACGCACTCTGTTTGCCTCCCAACCGGATGTCCGTCTGACGCGTCGGTCGGCACGGTTGCTGCGCGGAAAGTACGACTCGGCCCTGACGTCCAACAATAACCGGCGTCATTGGTCCAACGCGGATGGTCTGTCGGCCAATGCCGCCAACAGCCCGGAGGTCCGACGTATCCTGCGGAACCGTGCCCGCTACGAGGTGGCCAACAACAGTTATGCCCGCGGGATTGTGCTCACGCTGGCAAATGACATTGTCGGCACGGGTCCCCGGCTACAACTGCTCACCGAAGATGCTCAAGCCAACCGGCAGATCGAACTGGCCTTCAACCAGTGGGCCAAAGCAGTCGGCCTGGCAGAGAAACTTCGTACGTTGCGGATGGCTCAGACGCAGGATGGCGAAGCGTTCGCCGTTCTGATCAGCAATCCCCGTGTCGAAACTGATGTGCAGCTCGACCTGCGGCTCGTTGAAGCCGAACAGGTCACCACACCCGATCTGCGCTGGAACGATGCCCGCGCTATCGATGGCATCGTGTTCGATGCCGCCGGCAACCCGGTCGAATACCACGTGCTGCGGGAGCATCCCGGCGGCGGACACTCGTTCGTCAAAGACTACGACCGCATTCCGGCCGACGCCGTACTGCATCTGTTCCGCGTCGATCGCCCCGGGCAGAGTCGCGGTATTCCCGACATCACCCCGGCGCTGCCCCTGTTTGCGATGCTGCGGGACTATTCACTCGCCACGCTCGATGCGGCCAAAGCGGCTGCTTATTACGCCGGCATCATTTACACCGACGCGCCTCCGCACGGCGAAACCGATGCCGTCGAACCGCTCGATCCGATCGAGCTGGATCGCAACACGCTGCTGACCATGCCGGGCGGATGGAAGATGGCTCAGCTCCATGCGGAGCAGCCAACCGGAACTTATGCCGAGTTCAAACGGGAAGTTCTCAACGAGATCGCCCGTTGTCTGAACATGCCGTTTAACATCGCGGCCGGAAACAGCGCCTCTTACAACTACGCCTCCGGTCGTCTCGATCATCAGACTTACTTCAAGTCGATCCGCATCGACCAGTCGCGGATCGAAACGATCGTGCTCGACCGCATTCTGGCCGCCTGGTTCGACGAGGCGGTGCTGGTGGACGGCCTGCTGCCGTCCGGCCTCGGGCCGATAGCCGAATGGTCCCATCAATGGTTCTGGGATGGCCACGAACATGTGGATCCCCAGAAGGAAGCCAACGCCCAGGCGACGCGGCTCGCTTCGCACACCACCACGCTCGCGGATGAATACGCCCGCAAAGGCCAGGACTGGGAAGCCCAGCTCCGGCAGCGTGCCAAGGAACTCCAGTTGATGAGCGAGCTCGGTCTCGCCGTTGCTTCACCTACTTCTTCTGCTCCCACGGAGGACGACGCGGATGTCGACCAAGACGAAGAAACCCCGGTCAGCGCCGAATGATTCCCCCACGCTGCCCGCTCCCCTGAATCTCACCGCGACGGCCCACATCGAAGTGGAAGCCGGCGGCGACGGCGAAAGCACGGCGCTGCCCCGCTTCCAGATGGTGGCCTACACCGGCGGTGCCATGCGCATTGCCGGCTGGAAGTTTCCGGTGGTCATTGATCTGGCCGGAATGTCGATCCCCGCACAATCACGGCCGATCCGGTTCGGGCACGACCCGCTCTCGGGCGTCGGGCACACCGACTCGATTCGCGTTGAGCAGGGAAAGCTGATGGCTGCCGGCGTCGTGTCGCGAGACACGTCCGCTGCCCGCGAAGTGGTGGCCAGTTCGAAGAACGGATTCCCCTGGCAGGCCTCGGTCGGAGCCAGTGTGGAAGAGTTCGAGTTCATCAAGGCCCAGCAACAGGTGACCGTCAACGGTCGCCAGTACGCCGGGCCGATCAACGTCGTCCGCAAATCAACGCTGGGCGAGATCAGTTTTGTGGATCTCGGGGCGGACGGTGAGACCAGCGCCAGCGTGGCCGCCAGCGCGGCTCAGGAATCAGGAGACCCCGACGTGACGGATCATGACAACGATAACGACGAACCGAACACGCCGACGAGTCCGCCGGCCGCTCCCGTGGCCGCCAGTGCTGCGACCATAAGTGACATCCGAGCGGAAGCGGCGGCCGAGATCGAACGGATCGCTGCTGTTCGCCGCGTCTGTGCCGGTCGCCACCCGCAAATTGAAGCCCGCGCCATCCGGGAAGGCTGGGACTCGCAACGTACCGAACTGGAAGTGCTCCGCGCGACGCGGCCAACCGCTCCGGCGGCACATGTCCCGGACAACACGGTCAACGGAAACGTGCTGGAGGCTGCCTGTCTGCTCACAGCGAAGGCGTCCAACGTCGAGGACGCGTTTGATCCCCAGACACTCGATCTGGCCGCACGCCGGTTTCGCGGTGGGATCGGTCTGCAGGAACTGCTGCTCGAAGCGGCATGGGCCAACGGCTACACCGGTCGCAACTTCCGCGACAACCGGGAGGTCCTGCGATTCGCATTCGGTCGCGGCATCGAAGCGGCTGGATACTCGACCATCGACATCAGCGGCATCCTGTCGAGTGTCGCCAACAAGTTCCTGCTGGAAGGGTTCTTCAGTGTCGAGCGGACCTGGCGAAACATCTGCGCCGTTCGCAACGTGAGCGACTTCAAGACGGTCACCAGTTACCGGCTGATCGGCACCGATCAATACGAACTGGTTGCGCCCGGCGGAGAACTCAAGCAGGGAACGCTCGGCAGCGAGCAGTACACCAACAAGGCCGACACGTACGGTCTGATGCTGGCGATCGATCGGCGGGACATCATCAACGATGACCTCGGCGCGATCACGACCGTGCCTCGTAAACTGGGGCGAGGTTCCGGCCTGAAGATCAACGATGTGTTCTGGACGACGTTCCTCGCCAACACCTCATTCTTCACCGCCGGCAAAAACAACTCTCTGACCGGTGCTGACACGGCGCTGTCGATCGATGGTCTGACGAAGGCGGAGGTCGCCTTCATGGATCAGGTCGATTCCGACGGCAAACCGATCGGCATTCTGCCGGCCCTCATGCTGGTTCCGACGGCGCTCTCCGCGGTCGGGTCGCAGCTCTTCAAATCGATGGAGCTGCGGGACACGACCGCCAGCAACAAGTACCCGGTCTCCAACCCGCACCAGGGCAAGTTCCGCGTCGAGGTCAGCCGGTATCTGGCCAACTCCAGTTACACCGGCAACTCGGCCAAGGCGTGGTACCTGCTCGCCGATCCGACCGATCTGCCGGTGATCGAGGTCGCGTTCCTGAACGGTCAGGAGTCCCCCACGATCGAAACGGCCGACTCCTCGGCATCGACCCGCGCTTCCTGACGCTGCGGGAACTGGTCTGGATGGCGGAGGCCCGCAGCCATCACGACTGGAACCACACGGCGGCCGTCATGGCACTCCTGGCGAATTGCCACCGTGACCCCAAGAAACACAAGACCTTCAAACCGACCGACTTTCATCCCCATGCCCAACGCCACTCGGAACGGATGCCGACCGTTCCGGTCAGCGTGCTCAAACAGGTGTTCGTGGATCGGCAGACAGGGAAGTGATTGATGGCCACCGCATCTGGAATTCGTGCTGGTCGGGCCTTCGTAGAGCTGTTCGCCGATGACTCCAAGCTCGTGCGCGGACTGAACGCGGCCAAGAAGCGGCTGCAGGCGTTCGGCTCCTCGGTGCGGGCCATTGGAGCCCGGATGTTTGCCGCCGGCGCGTTGGTAGCCGGTCCGCTCTCGCTGGCGGTTAAAGCGGCCAGTGACATGGAAGAGACGATGAACAAGTTCAACGTTGTGTTTGGCGACAACGCTGATGCGATGAAAGCCTGGGGAGATCAGTTTGCCGGGCAAATGGGTCGCTCGAAGAAGCAGATCGCCGACTTTCTGGCCGGGACGCAGGACCTGTTGGTCCCGATCGGGTTCGAAGCGGGTGCCGCCCGCGAAATGAGTCAGCAGCTGACCGGTCTGGCAATCGATCTGGCCTCGTTCAACAACATGGCCGATGCCGATGTACTCCGCGATTTGCACGCAGCGCTCACCGGATCAGGCGAAGTGATGAAGAAATACGGCGTGCTGGTCAACGAGGCAGCCGTCAAACAGGAACTCCTCAACCAGGGAATCGACAAGAATAGTGCCAGTGAACAGCAGAAGGTGCTGGCGCGGCTGGCCATTATTCTTCGCGGCACGACGGCCGCACAGGGCGACGCCGCCCGGTCGGCCGGTTCGTTTGCCAATCAGATGAAGGCCCTCAAAGCAAAAATTGACGATGCGGCGGTCGAGATTGGTTCCGCTCTCCTCCCGGTCGTCACCCCGCTGGTCACGAAACTCGCCAGCGCTGTGCAGATCGTGGCGGACTGGATCAAACAGAACAGCGGTCTGGTCGTCGGCATCGCCAAGATCGCGGCGGTCGTGGCAGCCGCCGGTGTGGCGTTCATGGTGATCGGGACAGCTGTTTCCGGGTTTGGAGCCACGCTGGGAGCCATTGCGACAGTCATCACAACCATTGGCAGTGCCATCGGTCTGGTCGGTTCGATGATTGGAGCCCTGCTCTCGCCGATCGGGCTGGTGATCGCCGGCATTGCGGGTCTGGCCACT
This sequence comes from Planctomicrobium stercoris, assembly GCF_051465655.1. Classification (NCBI taxonomy): domain Bacteria; kingdom Pseudomonadati; phylum Planctomycetota; class Planctomycetia; order Planctomycetales; family Planctomycetaceae; genus Planctomicrobium; species Planctomicrobium stercoris. Next base: position 5,729,614 of record NZ_CP195791.1, read on the forward strand.
TACCTGTTGACCTCGACGCAGGCTGGGGGCGAAGCGCTCTCCTGGCTGGGGAACCGGTTCACGGCACTCAAAGATACAGCACTGGCCGCGTGGAAAGGGATTGGCGATGCGCTGGCTGCTGGGGATCTGGGACTGGCAGCCAAGATCCTATGGCTGACGCTCAAGATGGAATGGCAGAAGGGGGTCAACGCCCTCAATCAGGTCTGGGTCAAGGTGAAGGAGTTCTTCCTGGCCACCTGGACCGAAGCAGTGTTCGGAGCGGCAGCGATCGCCACCAACGCGTGGGCCGGACTGCAGACCGGCTGGACCGAGACCGTCGATGTGCTGCGCGATGCGTGGTCGATGTTCACGACGTTCATCGCCAAGAACTGGAACCGGGTGGTCGGATTCCTCAAGCAGGCGTGGCAGAAACTCAAGTCGCTGGTCACTGGTGAAGACTCGTCCACCGTGCAAAGTCAGATCGATTCCGAAACCGCCCGGATGAACCAGCAGCTTGATGATCAGCACAATCGCGACATCTTCGATCGCGAACAACAGCGTCGGTCCCGTCTTTCCGAAATCGAAGGCCAGCGGACTGGCACCCTGGCTGAACTCGATCGCCAACGGGAAGCCGAACACGATCGTCGCCGTGATCAGTTTGCCGGAGACCTTGAACAATCCGAGTCCGCGCTGGCCCAGGCGAGACGGGAATGGGAACAGGCGATCGAAATGGCGGCTCGTAAGCGGGATGAGTCGGCTGCTGACGATTCCGCACCTGATCGACTCAAGAAACCGGATGAACTCCTGCAGCAGCTGCAATCCCAGCTCAAAGGTGCGGGAGATCAACTGCAGCAAACGCAGGACAAGGTCAGCGTCAGTGGGACTTTCAATGCCGCTGCGGTCCGGGGACTTTCCGGGGTGGGTCCTGAGGAACGGACCGCGAAGGCAACCGAAGAGACCGCCAAGAACACCAAGCGGCTCCTGGATGAAGCCCGTTTCGGACCGGCATTTACCTGAGTCGGATGAGTAGCAATGCCGATCGAAGTCTTTGAAAAGTGGGATTCCCGCGAATCGATGATCTCCGAGAACTCCTCGATCGATCTGCGGTTCCTGATTCGCGGGACTGCTGATGATGCGGAAGCCCGCGATGCCCTGGTGGCTGCCTCCCCCGTGCTGTACGGCGGACTGATCCGGCAATCAGCCCATACGGAACGGATCGCCGAAGACGCGTGGGAAGGGACGGTCCGCTACGGGGTACAGGAACCAAAACAGGTCGGTGACTCCGCGTTCTCGTTCGATACGGGCGGGGGAACCCAGCATGTCACTCAGGCGCTGGCGACCGTCGGGGCGTACTCAGCCTCAGGACCAGCTCCCAACTTCCGAGGAGCGATCGGCGCCACACCCGATGGGGTCGAGGGAGTGGACATCACCGTCCCGGTCTACAACTTCGCTGAGACGCATTACCTCGCTTCCGACCTGGTGACGGAGGGTTACAAGTCCACGCTGTTTCATCTGACCGGCACGATCAACAACGGGTTCTTCCGCGGGTTCAGCGCAGGAGAAGTGCTGTTCCTGGGGGCGTCCGGATCCAAGCGGGGAGTTGAGGACTGGGAGATCACCTACCGGTTCGCAGCCAGTCCCAACGTCAGCGGACTGGTGGTCGGTTCAATCAGCGGAATCACCAAGCGGGGCTGGGACTACCTGTGGGTGCGGTACGAGGATGCGGAAGACACCGCTGCCCGGGTACTCGTGAAACGTCCCGTGGCGGTGTACGTCGAGCAGGTCTATCCGATGGGGAACTTTGGAGGTTTGGGGATCTGAGCTATGAGCGACCCATTCCAGAAGGTGCAACGTGGCGACCCACTCCGGATCCCAGCCGAGACGTTTAATACGCTCCTGGATGCCGCCCGGGATTACAAATCCCGCCAGCAGTCCACCCATCGAAGCCCGCTGACGGGTTCTCGCTCGACGGGCCAGACCCGGGTCCGGAACCAGACCGGCAGCGACCGGAACCTGTTCGAAGTGGTGCAGCTCGCTGGTCCCCTGATCGGTCCGGCTGCCAACCTTCCGGAGTATCTGCATCAGACGAGTTTCAGCGGCGTTCCCATTGAAGAGGAGGGGGAAGACCGGGTCGCCATTCTCCAGGAACCGTGTCCCGCCGGGGCGATCCGATCTGCGGTTCATGCGGGAGTGAGCATTGTCCGGCTCACGGGAAAGACCGGAAAATCCCGGGCCACGACAGTTCCCGGTGCCTATGCGCTCCGCTCCGGCAAGACCGGACCGTTCGTGATTCTGCACGATCCCGGACCGGAAGGGGAGGAACGGTATGCGGTGGTCCGGTTTGGAGATCTCCCGCAGAACGAAACCGTCCTGTTCGAGATCGAAGGCCTTTGCGGACCGGGGGGCGGAGGCGAAGAAGAAGACTGCGATTGTGGCCCAGGCTGCTTCTATTCCGTAGTGCTGTATGAATCGTGCGGGACACGGACGCCGGATCAGATTCGGGTGTACGACTTCGCGGGCTGTCATTTCGAAGGGGATCCCGAGGAACTGATCGGTCGCCGGGGGATCGCCATCAAACTGCAACATCACGGGAATCTGTTCGGTCTGGCAGGGGAACCCTGTTGCTGCTGGGTGGTCGTCTCCCTCTGTCCGCCCGGGGAAGATTCGTGGTGGGACTCTTCGGGGGATTCATCGGCGGACAGTTCCGGCGGGAGTTCCGGAGAAACGTCCGGTGCGACGTCGGAAGGGACCGGCAGTGGCGATGGCCCTTGGGAGACCGAAGAATCGGGAACAGACTCGGGGTCAGGCTCCGGTTCCGGAACGGAGGGTTCGGGATCAGGAACAGGATCTGGCTCGGATGACCAATCTGGAACCGGTGAAGGTCCCTGGGGGACCGACGAATCAAGTTCGGATTCGGGATCCGGCTCGGGGACTGGCACCGATGAGACCGGGAGTGGAACCGGAACAGGCTCGGGAACCGGCACCGATGATCAGACCGGCACCGGGACCGGTTGGCAACCACCCCCGCTCACCGAGGGGTCCGATTCCGGCAGCGGGAGCGGTAGTGGGACGGATGATCAGAGTGATGAGGATTCCGGGACCGGCTCCGGCAGCGGCGATGACTCGGGCACCGGTTCTGACGGAGATTCCCAGCCTCCGCCTCCGGGGACCGATCCGGGAACGGGCACCGGGGATGAGACCGGCACGGGCGGCGATTCCGAACCGGAGGATGGGACGGGTGATGGAACCGGCACCGGCGATGGCACAGGAACCGGTGGCACTGACGGCTCCGATGGGACTGGGGGCACTGATGACACGGGAGGCACCGGAGACACGGGCGGAACGGGTGACACCGGGGGGACCGGTGACAGTGAAGAACCGACCGGGCCGCTCGAGTGCCTCCGGCCTCAGCAGTTTCATCTGGCGCTCGGGACCGGCAGCGGCTGGGAAACCGTTCACATCCCGATGGCCCTCATCGAGCCGGGGGGCGCGCACGATGACCTGCTGAACAACTGGAGCGGGCCCGCCTACACCGATCTCTGGTACGGACAGCATGTCGTCTCCGAGTCCCAGGTCTGGCATGTGGTGTTCGGGGGACCGCATCCCTCGCAGCCCAGCCCGAATCCGAACAACATCCAGCAGTACGGCGTCCACGCCTGGATCACCACCAGCGAGGAGATTCCCAGTTCCGGTCCCGGCACAGGGACGGTCACCACCAACATCTCCACCCGGGGGGACTCGGTCTGCGAGGATTGCTGGTCAGCGGAATCAACCTACTTCTGCTGCAGTGCCTGGTTCTGGCGGAGAACGGTCGGAACGAGTGGACCCGGACACCGGCAACTCGTGTCCGTCTACCCCCCGGAGTCCGTCTCCCGGAATGCGTTCTGCGATTCCGGAAGCGATCCCGAAAACTGCTGCCAGGAACAGATCGCCAGCCTCGAACCCGGCGGCATCCCCTGGCCGTATGCGTTCAATTGTCAGGACTGCCCCGATCCCCTCCCGCTCTGCATCAATCCCGAGGACATGGGGTCCTATTACTATGGGGGGGATTCTCCACCGGTTTTCCATCCTCCCAAGATACTGACCGCGAGTATTACCTACCCACACGGAACGCAGGGGGGACTCTCGTTCTATGGAGTCCCGCTGGGGCAGACGATCGAAGTCAGCCTCCAGTTCGGCGATTGGATGCTGAACGGCTATCAATCGCTGTGGAGCTTTCGGGGCTGGCTCGGATCGTGGTACGGCCCCCCCGATGGGGAACCGCCGCAGGGACCGTTTCGGTTCGGGATCAGCGGTTGTTCCGGCGGCTACCGGGGGTATTTCAATGCCAGTCGAGGAGTCTGGGACTACGGGGACTATTACTACTATTACGACCCAATTCTGATCGACCCCTGTCAGCCGACCGGCGGGTTCGACAACTTTCTGGGGTTCTCCAACCAGCAACGGTCGTGCGATCCGTTCCTGCTCACCGGCAGTCTGCAGCGGACCACCGGTCAGTTCGGCCGTCTGGACTTCGTGGTAACGGAGTGATGGGAGGCCGGAGACCGAAGGCTGGAGACGGAAGGAAATGTCTTCGACCCACATTGTCACCCAGTCTTTCATGAACTCATTGACTGCACCTCTGTTTTGCTTCCTCCAGTCTCACGCCTTCAGCCGAAAGCTTCCCTCCCATGGCGCTCATCACCGACAACCTCTGCTTCTTTCACATGCCCAAGACCGGCGGTCTGTGGATCCGATCGGTCCTGAAATCGACATTTCCCGAGACTCGGGAACGGGGGCATGTGCATGCTCCCCCGGATGAGGTTCCGCTTCGAATTGAACAGCCGTTGCTGCGGTTCTGTTTCGTGCGGAATCCCCTCGCCTGGTTTCCGAGCCTGTGGTCCCACAAACAGCGAGTCGATCCCCAATGGCTGCGGCCGTTCGCTTCCCACACCGTCCTCCGCGGGCGATTGCTGCTCGATCTGGGACAGACAGCAGAGTCTTTTTCACAGTTCATGGACCGGTATCTCGATCTGGGAATTCCGATCCTGAGTGAAGAATTTCAGCGGTACAGCCGGGGCTGCGACCGGATCGGCCGGTTCGAATCGCTCGAACAGGATCTGCGCACGATCTGCGCGGAGGCTGGCCTGCCGCTCCCGGAACGTCTCCCGCCCGCGGTGAACAGTTCGCCCCTGGAACATTTGGCAGAGTGTGTCTGGACTCCCGAGCAGATCGATCGGCTGCGGGAACTGGAACGCGGAACATTCGAACGGTTCGGATATGGAACATCCGGGGAATCCAGAGACCGGACCCTCCAGGAAAGGACTCTCGATCATGCTCATTAACCCCGTACCGGTGCTCCCATCTCCTGATCCCGACTCGCAGCCTCTTCTGCAGTTGACGGGTCGTCCGCTGAAAATCGCGGCGGGAGAGACACCGCTCCCAGTGGAGAAGGTTCGTCAGTACCGGGAACGGTTCGCTGACCGGGGCTACCTCCTTCCCGAATGGGATGAGACCCGCAGCCCAGCGGCATCTCCCGAGGAGCCCCCCGTTCCCGCGCATGGTCCCGGAACAGAACTCAAGAAATTGATCGACCTGCTCAAACTCCCTCCCAAGAGTGGCTGTTCGTGCAATTCTTTGCGAACCACGATGGACCGGCTGGGAGTGGCCGGCTGCCGCAAACACCGGGACCGGTTGATCTCGCAGTTGCAGGCGAACTACAAGCTGTTCGACTGGAAGGAGAAGCTGGCGGCGGGCATGCAGGCGGTGATCTCCGGTCTGGCGTTCCGAATCGACCTGACCGATCCAATCCCCGCCCTGTTCGATGAAGCCGTGCGGCGTGCCGAACAGTCCGAAGACCAGAAGGGGGAATTGGAAAGGCTTCAAACAGCAGACACCGAACTCCCTTCTTCCGCCGTCAGTCTCCCGCCTGCGGTCTCATCTCCCCATCCCCTCGCGAAATCGGTCACCCGGTTCATCGTCGGCATCACCTCCGCTCCCCGGAAGTCTCCCACGCTGGCCCGCTGTGTGGAATCGGTCATCGCAGCCGGTTTCGCGCCGACCGTCTATGCCGAACCGGGAACTGATGTGGGGGGACTTCCCTGCCCGGTGGTGGTCCGCCCCGAACGACTCGGTTGCTGGCGGAACTATGTGCAGACGCTGCGGGATCTGCTGGCGGCTGATCCTTTGGCCCAGGCGGTGGTCATTTTCCAGGATGACATCATCATCGCCCGCGAAACCCGGGAGTTCCTGGAGCATGACCTCTGGCCCAGCGACCGGGTTGGTGCAGTCTCGCTCTATTCCCCCGACTTCAACCGGTATGAACTTCGCCGGCCGCAGGGGTTCAACCGGGTGCAGAGCAAGTGGATCATGGGGGCCTGCGCGATGGTCTATCCCCGCGCTGTTGCGGAATCCCTCGCCCGGCACACAGACTGGCGCGGCGGGGCAAAGTCCGTCATCGAAGATCCCGTCAAAAAGAAAGCGGTCGACACCTGGATCGGGCACGTTCTGCACGCCGAGAAGAAGCACATCTACTATCCGAACCCGTCGCTCTGTCAGCACATCGCCAAAACCTCCTCCATCGGGCATGGGGGAAACAACTCCCTGCGGAAGGGTCGGCACTTTCGACGATCGGGCAAGTTCGCCGGGGAGGAGACCACGCCGTTCGAACTGTTCACCAATAGCCTACCTTACGTCCGGTACGACAGCGAGGGGAGCATGCGACTGGCGGAACCGCTCTCCGTGATCATCCCCGCCTGGAACTGCTTTGACCTCACCCAGAAATGCCTCACCGAACTGGCTGAAAATGCAGGTGTCTCCCCGCTGGATGTCATCTACATCGACAACGGCAGTGATGCGGGGGTGGTCGATCAGGTGCGGAACCTGGCAGAGAAGCTTGCGCTACCGCTCCGCACGGTCGAGTTCCCAGAAAACCGGGGGTTCGCCATCGCAGTCAACGCGGGACTGGAAATTGCAACAGGTCATGTCCTGCTGCTGAACAATGACTGCTACGTCCACAAAGGCTGCCTGCCCGCCCTGCTGCGGCATCTGCTCAGCGATGACCGGGTCGCCAGCGTCGGACCTCTCACCGCCGATCAGGGATCACAGTCCATCAAACGGCATCGGGACATGGCGAAGCAGAAAGGAAAACGGAAATCACTGGAACGCAACATGGTCGCGGGGTTCTGCCAGTTGAAACGGAAAGAAGCGATCGCCCAGATCGGACTGCTCGATGAGAACCTGCCACACGGCCTGGGGACCGATGATGACTGGTGCCACCGCGCCCGGGCTACTGGTTGGAAGATCCTGCTGGCGCTCGATGCATTCGCCGACCACGATCACAAGTCAACGTTCCACAGAAGCGGCCAGGATCGTCGGCAGCTTCAACTTTCTGCCCGAGAGTACCTGCGGGAAAAGGGAGTGTTGTGACTGTCGACCTGATTTGTGCTGATTCATGGCTCTGCAATGCTGGTGATGTCGCTTCCGCACTGGCGACCGCCAACGGCCTGGCCGAGCGCGGAGTTCCGGTCTGTCGAGTCCCAGATTATCGAGGACGCCAGACAATCATCGGTGGTGGGGATCTGCTCGGCGCCGGTCCCAACGCGGACCTGTTTTGCCCACGCGGGCCGCACTCCCTCAACGCGGTCAGTGTCCGGGCCGATCCCGGAGACCTCTCGTATCTGCAGGATTACCGCTATCTCTCGTTCCGGGATCACACTTCTGTCGAGAAGGCGGGCCTGACCAATGTGCACGTTGTCCCCTGTCCGACCGTGTTGCTCTCCCCGCTTCCCTGGAACGTCGCCTGTGCCGTGCCTCGCTGGGGTCATCTGCAACACCATCGTCCGAAGAACTATGTCGTGATCCACGCCCGCGCGGAACTGAGCGGACTGGCCAACGGTTGCCCGGATGCAGTGATCGCCGTCGAGCCCGCGCCCTATTGCTGGCACCCCTGGGAGGCGAAAGGGTGGCGATTGCCGATGACGCACAGCCCGGAACTGATCCTCACCGTGATCGCTGGCGCGAAAGCGGTTATCACCCTCAGCCTGCATCTCTCGATTCTGGCCTGCGCCGTTGGCACTCCTTTTTGTGTCCCTCTCCGGGGAAACCCACAACAGTCCGCCAAGGTCGCGGCCTACTGGCAGAGAGCGGGGCTTCCCGAAGTGGTCTATGATGGTGACCGCCCAGTGCGGCATGCCCTCAGACTGCAGAAGCGGATCGGCCAGGTGCGAAAAACTGAAATGGTTGCTGCAAAAGGGCATCTGGATCGGCTGGCGGCGGCCATCGCACCCGCTTGAGTGCATTCGGACACGGCCCGCGTTCATGAACCTAGACTAGACCAGCAGAGTTGTATGGGAGGAGTTCGAATCGAGCGATTGTGGCCTGAAGCGATGGAATGACTGGAGGCTCCGCCAAAACCCTTAGGTTGCTGAACGGATTGGCCTGCAAGTTGCATTCCTGTGTCTTCCGAAAGGAGGGCACAGCCCATGTTGACGCCTGCGTCGTTCCCTTCGCTGGAACAATACGACGTGGCGTCCAGGACGGATGACCGCAAGCAACTCTCGGACGAGCAATGGCTTCTGATTGCAGACCTGTTTCCCTGGCAGCCTCCCGCAGAGTTCGGCGGGCGGCCCGTCGTCCCCCCCCGGGCGGTGCTGGAAGCGTTGTTATGGTTACTCAGAATCGGCGGCCGTTGGCAAGATTTACCAGACTGGGCTCCCTCCGAGTCCACCTGCCGGCGGCGCCTGCGAAAGTGGGTGGAGTCCGGCCTGCTCACCGAGGTCTGGGCTCGATTGATCGACCTGTCGAACGAACTGGGAGAGATCGACTGGGAGCACCTGATCGCCGACGGAACCTTCTGTCGAGCGAAAAAGGGGGGGATTTCGTGGGGTACGGCCACAAGGGGAACGGCACGACTGCCATGGTGCTCATGGATGGCGACCGCACCCCCTTGGGCGTGTTGATCACGGCCGCCAACGAGAGCGAAGTCAATCACATTGAGCGACTGCTGGAGACGTCGGTGATCCCGTTGCCCGAAGAGAACCGGCTGATCTATGACGGTGCCGCCGATAGCGACCCGCTGCGCGAGCGGCTGGCCGCACAGGGCGTGGAACTGATCTGTCCCCATCGCTGCAATCGGGTGAAACCAGCCACGCAGGACGGGCGCAAGCTGCGTCGCCGACGGCACCGCTGGAAAATCGAACGCACGAACGCCTGGCTGCAATGCTATGGCCGCATCGCCATCCGCAAAGATCGCCTGGGCGTGATGTTCCTGGGCTGGGCTCAACTGGCCTGCCTGTTCACAGTACTGAAGAGGTTTTGACGGAGGCTCTGGCCATTTCGACGGAATCTGACCAGGCCATTCTCAGTCCTTCGACTTCCAATGCCGTCCCGCGTGAGATGTGACTTCAGGAAGGATATGATGCCTACAGGGGATTTGCGGGCGATGACACGCCCCGCGAGCCGATAACCAAAGAAACACAAATGGTGCAATCCGACGGAATACGCTGGACCTGGAGCTGGCGGCTCCCGGTTCATAGGTGGTGATATGAAAGCTGAAATCCTGAAAAGACTGGTTCGGGCCATTGCGGCGGGGTCGCAGGATGACCTGGATCGGCTGGCAGGTTTGATCGTCGAGACCGAGCGAAAGAGCGGTCATTCCCGTCTCGCACGCGAATTGGAGTCGATCCTCGAGGACAAGCCGAAGGGGAAGCGTTCGGGTCGAACCGGAATCGATTCCGATCGTGCCATTCGTGAGCTGCCGATCAGTCGGCGGCATCACGAAATGCTTGTGAGCTTCATCCCACATGATGCTCTGGAGCACCACATCGTGCTGCGTCGTGACGTGGAGGATCGCTTCGATCGAATCGAAAAGGAGTTCGCTGCACGAGAACGGCTTTCGGCCTACGGGCTGAATCCTCGAAAGAAGGTTCTTCTGTATGGCCCTCCCGGCTGCGGAAAAACACTGGGTGCAAAACGAATCGCATGGAACACCGGGCTGCCCTTGATGAAGGTCCGGTTTGATGCCTTGGTTTCTTCTTACTTCGGCGAGTCAGCCTCAAACCTGCGAGCAGTGTTTGACGCCGCCCGAGAGCAGCCATGCGTCTTGCTTCTTGATGAATGCGACTTCATTGCGCGTTCGCGTGTAGCGTCCAAAGATATCGGCGAAGTCGCTCGGATCGTCAATACACTGCTGCAACTGATGGAAGAGTACGATGCCCCCGGCCTGCTTGTGGCGACGACGAATATTGAGGCGTCACTCGATGAGGCTCTTTTCCGGCGGTTTGACGACGTTTTTCAAGTGCCGCCACCCGGGAAGGAAGAAATCGGAAAGCTTCTTACATTGACGCTTTCAAGTGTTGAACAGTCTAATTTGATCAACTGGGACAAGATCATCGCTGAGCTTGAAGGTGTGTCTGCTGCCTATGTTGTGCGCGTCGCACAGGCAGCCGCCAAGACAGCCGTCCTTTGTGGAAAACGTGTTGTCGAGCAACAACACTTTGACGCCGCAATTCGGGAAGTGAAGCGGCCGGATGGGAACGTCTGACGAAGTAGGAATCAATGCCGAACGGACACAATTTTCAGCACCTACCATTACTTCGTCGAGAACGTGGGCCAGCCCAGTTGGGACGCCCCCCACATGCGTCGCAGGTGACGCAAGCCAATCGGGCCAATCGAACGGCGCACAGCAGCGGCCTGAGTGGTAGTTCGTCCACGGTCGTCAGCCATCGCAAGTCAGCCGACGCGAACAGGGCAGCGGAATCGCTTCCTACTTTGCCCGCTGGGATTCCGCTTTTACTTCAGGTCGACACGAGCCTCGATCTGGACAAGCTCCGTCACCACTTCGACTTTGAAATTGTGGCAGAGGAGGAAGACGGATACGTCATTGTGGCCAGCGCGGATATTGACCTTACGAAATTCACGAATGCAGTCAGTGGCTTTGCCAGTTCAACCCACGGTACCGGAATCATCGCCAGCGTTCATCGTCTCGACGACGACCCGGACCAATCTCAGCGGCTTCAACTGATTCTTTCAGAAGCCTTATTCGATTCGTGGCCAACGATCGACGACAACACGACTTTTCAGGTCGACATCGGGGTCACCTGCTTGGGCACAGGGCAGATTCCGAACGAACCCAAACGCCAGAAACGCGAATCAGACGCCGACTTTGCACGACGAAACAGCCAGTGGGCGAATGCGCGCATAGAGGTTTACGACACTTGGTACGACCTGCAGGATGAGCGGATCGGAGAAGTGCGCCGAATTATCGTGGAAGGTTACGGCGGTTCAATCGACAGCATCACGCACGATGAACCAGCGGTCTCGCTTCCCGACAGTTTCACCATGCGAGTGCAAGTCAGCGGGAAAGGCCTGAAAGACTTTGTTCTCAACTATCCGTACCTGTTTGAAGTGGTCGAACCGGACGATGTCTTCATACCAGAGAGCAAGCCGACTCCGGGGCCGGAAGAGCGGCTTGTTCCCCCAACTCCACCCGATGATGATGCTCCGGCCGTCTGCGTGATTGATAGCGGGATTCAGGAAGAGCATGTGCTTCTTGAGCCAGCCGTCGACAAAGCTTCGTCATTCTGTTTTCTGCCGCCGCCGGAGTCATCGACCGATATTGCCGATCACGTGCGACCTGCAGGACACGGAACTCGCGTCGCAGGTGCCGTGCTCTATGGAGAGAGTGTTCAGCGCGACGATTTTTTTCAGCTGCCCTTCTGGATTCAAAATGCGCGAGTTCTGGATTCCGCAGCATACATGCCGAAATCCATGCTGCCGGCCGCCTTGATACGAGCAGTCGTGCTTCGATATCACAATGGCCCACGCAATACTCGCATTTTCAATCACTCCATCAACGCCGACAGTCATTGTAGACTGCGGCACATGTCGGCCTGGGCAGCCGAAATCGATATGCTGTCGAACGAACTCGACGTTCTTGTCGTCCAGACAGTGGGTAACCTGCGCGAGCGAGCGACTGTTCCCAGCTCGGGGATTCTCGATCACCTGGATGCGGGTCGTCCGTATCCGGATTATCTCATGGAGAGTTCCTCGCGAGTCGCAAATCCGGGGCAAAGTCTACAGGCTCTGACGGTGGGGTCCGTCGCGTACCAAATGTATGAGTCCGCCGGCTGGCGAAGTTTCGCATCCCAGCCAGGTCATCCCTCAAGCTTCAGTCGATCAGGCCTTGGCATCTGGGATGTCATCAAGCCAGAAGTTGTCGAGTTTGGCGGCGACAACCTCAGATCACCCGGATCTCCGACATTGCTGGGCACGCCCACCGAAGGACGGGATTGCTATCCGGAACTTGTTCGATCGACAATGTATCCTCCAGGACCATCGATCGATCGAGCTGAAATAGGCACATCTTTCGCCGCCCCCAAAGTCACGCACATCGGAGCGCAACTTCAGCGAGTGCTACCGGACGAACCATGCCTTCTTTATCGAGCGTTGATCGTGCAGTCAGCTCGCTGGCCGGAATGGACACAATCAAGCGGCGTTGACACCAATCTGGTGATCCGAACCATCGGATACGGCATTCCGAATCTGGAACGGGCCACAACAAATACAGATTACCGCACGACACTGATCACATCGGGTGAGGCAGGCCTCAAAGCCGGTGATTGCGATCTGTATCAGGTGCCGATTCCCGAATCGATGCGTCGACAAGCCGATGACTTTGACATTCTGATTGAGGTGACATTGTCTTACGTCGCGGAACCTCGCAGAACGCGACGGAATCTACGGCGGTACCTGTCAACGTGGGTCGACTGGAAGAGCAGTAAACTCGGTGAGTCGCTATCTTCATTTCGCGCGCGGGTGTTGAAGCAGGAAGAAGCCGAAGAGAACGCTGCGACTGGTGACACGTTGCGTTGGACGCTCGCGACTCGATCGGATCATGGAGACGTCGAGGGAGCAAAACGCAACTCAGGTACCGTTCAGAAGGATTGGGCCGTCGTCAAGTCGTTTCAACTACCGGAGAGCTTCTGCATTGCCGTCATGGGACATCAGGGCTGGAACAAGGATCCCGATTCAGAGGCGAAATATTCGCTTGCCGTGAGCTTTGAAGTCATTGGCCGAGAAATTCCGATTTATGATGATTTGCGAGTCGCGGTCGAAGAACTGCAATCTGAGTTGGAGGCAGAAGCCGAAGTGGAAGTGGATGTCGAGTAGAGGGTTCCCTGTTTAATCACGCACTCACCCGTTGCCATGGGTCTGGTCCGGAGAATCCTCCGCGAGATTCCGTGCCTCAACCAGCTTCTGAAATTCCGTCAGGATCTCCGGGTGGTTGCGCGACAGGAATCGCAGGACGCGCGCATTGTCGAGCAGTTTTTTCAGGTAGCCCACGACGATCACCAGGTTGAGCACGTTCTTGCCGTGGGATTCCTCAATCGTCTTGAAGTCTCGCTCGAGCCCCTCCATCTCATGCTCGATCCGGGCGATGTCCTCTGCAGAGAGCCCGCGGATTTCTTTTTTCTGCTCGTCGTCCACCAGTTGGGCCTGCGGCGTGGCTGCCAGCAGGCACTTTGCATACGCCACCGAGAAATTCCACGACGCGATCATCAGCTCGGCCATTTCGATCTGACGCAGCGGTTTCACCTTCCGCATCTCGCGGATCGCACCGCCGCCGATTTTCTTGGTCTTCAACAGTTCAACGGCTTCTGGACAGATCCCTTCCAGTAGGTCGCGTTTTTTGCGGATGCTGGCGACATCGACGTTGAGGCTTGTGGCGATGCGCTGTTCGGAGGCTCCCTTCTTGATCGCGCGAGTGATCATGAAATGTTCCTGGATCGCCGAGAGCCGGTTGACCTTATGGTTGTACGTGAACGCTTCGTCGTCCGTGGCAACGAGGCACTCGACCGTCTGTGCTCCGGCATCACGAACGATCTGGAACCGAATGTGGCCATCAAGCAACATGTAGACGCCACGTTGTCCCTGCTGCGGATAGACCACCAACGGTTCAATAATCCCAATTTCCCGGATCGAAGCCGCGATGCACTGGTACTTGGGCGACTTTCGGATCGTCGGGCTGAGATGCTTCAACGGCAGGATGGATGCGACGGACAGGGATTCGATTCCCGGCTGGCAAGCGAGTGAAATTTTTCGGCTCACAGGGCACCTCCTGCATCATTGACTTGCGTGACGAGGTAGTGCGGCAGCGTGTGGAGTGACTCGGCCCGTAACAGGTTGACGAAGTTTTCATCACTCAGGAGTTGCTTGAGCGCGGAAACTGCGAACAGCAGGCGGGTCTCGCCGATCTTGGCTTTCTGGATGACCATCCGCTGTCGCATCGTCTCTTGCTGATAAGTACGGAGCAGATCGTCGGAAGACACCTTTTTCTCCGCCTGAGGTGCCTGGGAGTGACCGGACTTGCCATCGAGCCGGCGTTTCTCGATCAGCCTTCGAGCGGAGATCAGCTGCTTCCCTCGGAGGTCATTGCTTTCATAGGCTTCCGCCAACGCCTTCTGAATGGCTTTGTCATCGGAGCGGGAGATCGTGATGGCGATCGTGATCGGAATCTGCCCGGACTCAACAGCCGCCACCAGCCGTTCTTCCCCCTTCTTCAGCAGCTGGAGAATGCCCTGGACGTACCGCGCCGTGAGGTCTGTCTTCTCGGCGATCTGCGAGAAGCTGTACCCGCGCTCGCTCAAATTGCGAATCTCTCCGACGAGTTCCACAGGAGAGTGCTGCCGGCGGGCGAGATTCTCCGCCAGACTCATCAACAGGAAGTCTTCGCGTGTCCCGTTAATAACGACGGCGGGGATCTCCTTTTCGCCCAGCGCCATGAAGGCTTCGAGCCGTCCCTGTCCGCACACGAGCAGGTAGTCAGTCTCCACAATACCGTTTTCGTTCCGGGCGACTGTGATGGGGCGCTTCAATCCCAGTTTGGCGATGTTGTCCACGATCTGTTTGAACTTCTGCTTGCCGCGCACGCGCGGGTTCAGCACGGTGATCTGATCCACGGGAATCATGTGGACGTTCTGGTCTTCTCTGTCGATCATGCAGCCACCTCCAACCCGTCGCGGGCGGCAAGCTGTGCGAAGTAGTCGAGCGAGTCGAAACGGTAGGTGTCGAGGAACGCTCCGTTTGATTCGCACAACAGAAAGGTTGGCGAATCAATATCCATGATGGGAAGAAAGTAGAAGTCTGATGAGTCCTGATTCGTGGGGTCCATGCGGATGAGGATCGTGATGTCGGGGGCCAGGCGTTGATCGATTCTGACATACCAGCGGAGCGAACCGACCGCTGTCTCACGGCAGCGAGATAGGACGACTGATGCGCTGTATTCTCCATTGATCATGAGGAATCCCGATCCGAGATCGTGGCTGACCGTCGCTCCCACAGTTCCCAGTCGGTCTACGAGGTCGTCCAGATAATGCGGACGCAGAGAGCGAAGTTGTCGATTGATGTCGATGTAACTGTAATCCCGGTCCGGCGTGTGACCGGCAAGGCGGTACGCTTCGACCAGGCTTCCGAAACGAGTGCGATAGGCGGCACTCGAGGGGAGGCCGTCAGCAGCATCGATCAAAGAGGCAGAGATGGTCGCGTTCTGATCAACCAGCGACCGCAACCGTATGAGCATCTCCTCATTCGAGAATCGTCGGTTGCGCTCGAGAAAGATGCCTCGCGCCATGTAAAACAGATCCGGCGGCACGATCGAGTCGAAAGCTCCATCCTTCCGGACCCACATGTCCGGAGAATTCTGGACGTGCTTTTTCTTCAGCTTAAATGACGTTCGATTGTAGACATTGTTGCCAATGTATTTTTCGTTGCTCAGGACCTCGCGGACGGTGCCGCGGGTCCAGGGACGGCCAAGGTCGGTCGAGACGCCGCGGGAATTGAGCAACTCGGCAATCTGCGATTCCTGTTTCCCATCCTGGGTGAAAAGCCGGTACATCCAGTGAACCGTTTCCACTTCCTCCGGCGGGCCAGGGACCAGGACGACACGATCGGTCTGAATGCTTTTGCATTCCCCGCGATTGAGAGCCGACTTTGGCTGGCCGGTATGATCGATCAGCATCCTGCGGAGACCGAAGCCTGCCGTTCCGCCCTGGCGATAGCCAAGTTCGATCAGACGGCACTGGCCCTGAAAGACCTTCGTCGAGAGTTCCCGGCTGTATTCGCCCGCCATCGCCCGCTTGACGCTCTTGATGATCGTCGATGTGGGACGCCCGTCGTTCTCAAACTGTTCCGCGCAGTAATGCACATCGATCCCGGCCCGCTTGCACAGGTACTCGTAGTACGCACTTTCGTCGGCGTCCTGAAACCGTCCCCAACGACTTACGTCGTAGACGAGAATTGCCGAGTAATCGGCGTTCCCACTTTCAACGTCCTCGATCAGTCGTTTCAGAGATTCCCGGCCCTCAACTCGCAGGCCGCTCTTTCCCTCGTCAGCGTACGTTCTGACGATCTCGAAGCCGCGGCGGGCTGCGTAGTCACAAATCATGTCACCCTGATTGGCGGTCGAGTACTGCTGGTGTTCGGTCGACATGCGGATGTACTGGGCGGCGCGAACCGGCGGTGTCGCGGAGGGGGCGTTTGTCGGATGGTCCATGTTTCATCAACTCCACATTTTCTGCAGCCTCCCTGCCGTACTGTGAGTGAAATGGGGCACGTTACACATGATGCGTTTCCCGTTGATGTGAGAAGTCTGTCACGCCGCTGTTTGATTCGGCGTGAAACCGCTGTTTGATTTCTGTTTGATTTTTCTACTCGCTGACTGGGGACCGCAGGATGTAGTAGCCGGCAGTGCTCCCGTCTATTGCATTCGCGACCTCAGCCATTCCGGTCAGGACGAGGCGATCACGAAGCCGCTTGGCCACATTTCGAATTGACGATTCCGAGCGTTGACCGCCCCAGACTTCATCCAGGAGTTCGCTGTGGGCGAAGTACCGGTTCGGGCGACGGGAGAGGGCCTCAAAGAATCGAAAGAGCAGCGTGTTGCCAAGGAAGCACGACTTCCCCTGAAAGACGACGGACAACGTGGAGCGATCGGCCACGGGGCGAAACGCCGACGAGGGAGGTGCGACATCGACGTCGATAGCGAGTACGGAATCAAGCCAACCGGCGTCTTCGAGTTCGAGTTCCCGGCAGAGCGTTGCGAGCGTTTCTTCCATTTGACGCTCGAGCTGTCGAACGGTCCGCACGTACGTGGCAGCGAGGAGTTTGAGAGAAGCGGAGATTTCTTCTTTTCGGCGTTTCCTGTTCATTGGTCGGGCCTCCTTCAGAAAGGGTGAATGGATGAATGTCCAAACACCCGATCGTCTCGAGGCCGATCGATGCCGTGGTTCTCAATCCCCCCAGCCATGGGTGCGAGAGAAAAAGCGGTCTCTTCAGTACCGGTTCATGCCACTATTCCGGTCCCGACCGTCACCGTCTGGACCGCTCAGGTTTGCCGAAATCATCCGTGTCTCTGTCTCTCGTTCGAAGACGGTTGGCGTCACACCACTTTCAGTGACGTGTCAAACTCTTTTGACCCGCGTTTGAAGCAGCAAGAGCCGAGGAACTCAGTTTGAGTCCCTCGGCTCTTCGCATTTCCAAGCAATTTGCAGACGACATTATCGCTCCGCATCCACAGCCCCCTCAGGAACTTCTGCGACAACCGCGTCCGCTTCACCCCGAGGGGCCTGAGGAAGAATCTCCCGGGCGAACGATTCAAGCTGACGGAAATTCTCACAGAAGCGCGTGAACTGCATCCGCTCCCGGACTTCCGGGGTGAGTGCTTTTCCGCTGATCACCAGCTCGATGCTGTTCTGAGACGCCAATTCCGAAACTCGAGAAAACTCCCTGTAAAACAGTTCGTGATCCCGAATCACTGAGATGGTCAGCCAGCACAGGCGGGGCCGCATATCGCACATCGCCTGCCGCAGACACAAAAACGGAAGCATGTTCCCTAGTGACGACGCCCGCCAGCCGTCTTCCCTCAACACCAGCTCCATCATCAACGAAGCCAACGTGTTCGGATCACCGTCAATCGTCCCTCCGATGGCAATTGGAGCAGCAGGGCTGATTTCCGGAAGTGCCCGTCGCACCTCCAGCATGACGCGGTGACAAAGTTCGCAGGATCGACGCTCGTGGTAGATCGCAGCGTCTCCGCAACCACATTTGGTTTCAATCTCTTCCAGAGCTGGTACGAGAACCTCATCGCAGATGGTGCTCAGCGAATTTCCGGCCAGATACAGGTTCAGAACGACTTCCACGCAGACCTGTTCATCCCCCTGCACCATGGCCTCAACCAGGCGCATCCGCTCCGCCTGCAGCTTCCGTTCTCGTCCCCCCTGGGTGCAGGGAGGGAGACCGAGCACTTCCGGATTCACCAGCTGGTAGCCGGAATGGCGGAGAAAACTCAGGACGCCATTGACGGGCATGCGGCGGTGCCCGCCGGCGGTCCGGACGGTCGGGATCAGCCCCTGATCGCACCAGCGTTTGAGTGAGGACTCGCTCACATCAATTGCCTGCGCCACCTGCCGGGGTGTGACTAGATCTTTCACGGAGAATCACTTCTGAAATCGGCTCACAGAGAACTCGAACGACCGAGTGCCCGCACACTTCCTGCATTCTAGACCATTTACGCTGCTCTCCAAGGATTTCTGCAAAACTGCCCGCCCGTTCAGTCTTCGGAAACAGGCATCTCCTTGCTGATCCGCACCTTTCCGTCTTCGAGCAGATAGAGCTGATCCGCCAGAATCCCCGCCTCGTCCCGGCTGTGAGTGACGTGCAGAACTGTCACGCCCGTCGCCTGCTGAACCTCTTTCAACAGGCTTTGAATCTGGCTGCGAGTCTCTTCATCCAGGGCGCTGAGCGGTTCATCGAGCAGGAGAATTTCAGGACGAAAGGAGAGGGCCCGCCCTAACGCGACCCGCTGAGCTTCCCCCCCACTCAGCCCCCGCGGCCGACGGGGCAGTAATCCGTCCAGGTGCAGCAACTTGGAGAGTTCGCGAACCCGGGCCTGCCTTTCCGCCTGAGACACCCGTCTCAGACGCAGTGCAAATTCCAGATGCTCCTGAACAGTCATGGTCGGGAAGAGCGCGAGGTCCTGCGGGACATACCCCAGTTCCCTTTCAGCCGGCGAAGTGCGAGTGACAACTCGCCCGTTCAACGAGATCTCTCCGCTCAAAACGGGACGGAGGCCGCAAATGGTCTCCAGCAGCGTCGTTTTGCCGGTCCCGGTCCGTCCCATCAACACCGCATAACACTGGGCGGGGAGACTGAGACTGAGGTTCGTCAGGGAAAAGTTCCCCGACCCAATCGTCACATCGTGAAGTTCAATCATCGACGCTCTCCTGTTCCCAGCAGCCGGAGCATCAGAAGGATCACGAGAGAGAGACCGACCATCAGCAGCGAAACGGCCACAGCTGCTTCGAGGTTTCCAATTCCAAGTTCCAGGTAAACCGCGGTCGAAAGTACCTCGGTGCGAAACGGAGTTGTTCCCGAGAAAACCAGAATCGGGCCGAACTCTCCCATCGCTCGCGCCCACGCCAGAGTGAAGGCCGCAATCACGCCGGGAATCGCCTGAGGAAGGCAGACCTGAAAGAAGGCCTGCCGTCGATTGCACCCCAGCGTCCTCGCAACATCTTCCGCGCGAGGATCGATTCGGTCGAATGTCACCCGCAGCGTGCGGATCGCGAACGCAGCTGAGACGACAAACTGTGCGAGGATGACCGAAGGGACGAAGTAGGTGACCGGGAACTTCAAGTCCCGCCGCAGCCAGCCCTCCAGCTGCCAGTCACCAATCGGAAGATGAAACAACAACAGCAAACTCAGCCCCAGCACGAGTGGCGGGAGAATCAACGGGATATCGACAATCGTGTCGATGATCGCCCTTCCGGGAAAATATTGTCGCGACAGCAGGTAGGCCAGCGGCAAGCCGATCCAGATCGACAGGATCGCCGACAGCGTACACGACTTGAGTGTCAGGAGAATGGCGGCCTGAATCTCCGGCTTTGCCAGTGCCTCGACAAAATGACGGGGTGTCGTACGCATCAGATTGGCTGCGAGAAGCAGCACGATCAGCAGAACGTAACTGCCGCCGAGCCCCCACATCGTTCCAAGGAACGGGAGATCAGTCCTGGCTGCGGTGGGAACTCGATGACGATGGTCCGGCCCGCGCTTGTTCATGGGGCGGAATCTCCCGACCACGGTTCTCCTTGAACAGGAGTGAAACCGAAGTCCGCGTACCGTTTCAGTCCTCTGTCACTGGCTGAGAGATATTTCGCGAAGTGAACAGCACGAGCCTGCTGCCCGCTGGTTTGAATGAGTCCGATGCGGATATCCGCGAAGGTCTCCTGAAACTCCGGAAGCAGGACCGCTTCGAGTTTCGGGGACGTCGTCACGACCGCATCATAAACGACGGCAACATCCGCAGCCCCTGCCTGCACGCTGTTCGCCGCTTCCGTCACGGAAGAAACAAACGCGGATGTGTGCTGATTCAGAGCGTCCCATTTTCCCTGACGCGTGAGTGCATCGCGAGTGAGCTTCCCCACAGCTGCCACTTCGGGATTCGCCTGCACCACCCGGACACTCTCCTTCAAGAGATCGTCGAACGCGTGAATATTGAGAGGGTTCCCTTTCGCCACTCCCAGAACGACCTGCATCTTTGCCAGTGGAAACTCCAGTCCGGTCACTCCGCGGGATGCAGCTGACTCGAGGTAGCTGGCGTCAGCAGGAAGATAAAGGTCCCCTGTCCCACTCGTTTCGATCGAAGAGAGTAATGTCTGCGACGGACCGAATTGAAACTCAACCGGAACGTCGAACTCTTTGCGATAATCCTCAGCAATCGCCTCCATCACGGCCCGATTGCTGGCAGCGCAGAATACCACAAGCGGAGATTGCGGAGCTGGTGTTTCCCAGGAGAGCGAAAGTCCCAGCCCGATGGCCACCGCGATGGAGCCGGACAGCAACAAGACAAGTCGGGTCATAAAAGTGGAACTTTCCAGAGTTCTCGGAATGAGACAATCTTAGAGGAGATGCACGTCGCTCGCGAGCAGAGCGATTGTCTGAAGCGGTCCAGAGTCTCGAGACGAGAGTCCAGAGCAGGACAATGGACCTGCCAGACGCTTTCGGCTACGTGAATTCCGTGAAAGTGCTTTCGAACTTCCGGGAGAACTGTACTTCGAGGTTGCCGGGTGCGAATATGAACCTGTCGACGAGAAACCTGTGCCGCCTTCCTGAACCGATTCACTGTTTTCATGAACTCCCCCTTGGCTTCCACAGCTTCTGCCGCCATCCAGCAGCGAGCCCCTTCGCTCAACTGGGAACAGGTTCCACTCCCCTGGATGCCCGGTGCGTATCTGTGGGTGTGGTTCAAGCCGGCGCAGGCCCCCGGTGACATCGTGGTCCGCGTTCCGGATGAGCTGTGGCCGGCCCTCGGTGCTTCGCTCACCATGCGGCACCTTCTTGCAGCCTTCGGATTGAATGCAGCGGAGATTCAGTTCTGGGCGACGCAAGGGGTGACGCTGGATTCTCAAGGGGGAATGAACCCCATCCTCGATCAGCTCCTGCCAGCTCCGGTCCCCTGGGCAGATTCCTCCATCACGATTCGACTGGCTGGATTTGAAGCCGGTATCCCACAGCCCGCCCCGTTTGCATCCAGCGGAACGGCATTCAGCACCGCAGCCACCGCCATGACTCCTGAAGCGGAGATCGCCCTGGCGGCGATGGATGCGGACTGGCAAGCCATTCTTCAGCTGGAAACACAACTCGGACAGTTGAGGAAGCAGCTGAACGTCATTCAGGGACGCCTGCAGTCGATGAACCGGGACTTCACCCCGGATGAGCGGCAGGCAGCCGATTCGAACGACGTGAAAGCCTGGCAGGATGCCCGCCGATTTCTGAGAGATGCATCCGGGCATGTCTCGCGATACATCCGCGAGCACGATGTCGGGGTCACCAGTGCTGCAGGGCAGAGAAACCGGTTTGAAGAGATCTACAAATCGAATGTCGCCCCGAAGAAGGCGTTCGAAGGGATCACCGTCGCCCAGCATGAGCTGGAAGTCTATCGCAAACAGGTGCAGTCCTTGCTGGCCAAGATGCAGACAGCCCTGTCCAACGCCGGCAGCAATGGCGAACAGCGTGCGCAACAGGTGCTCAACCGCATCAACGCGAAGATGAGAAAGTCACGAAACAAGGATTGAATCGACTCACAAAGCTCAGCGAGAAGAGGATGCCGACACGTCTGTGTGGCGATGAGTCGCCTCCGGCATCCCTTCAGAATCGACACGGTCTGGCAGTTCCAGTTCGAAGGTGCAGCCGGGTTTGCCGTCGAAGCGGTCGTGCACGCTGACACGGCCGCGAATCTTTCTCACCAGCGTGTACACGATGTACAGCCCCAGACCTGTCCCTTTGCGCCGACGTTCCAGTTCGCTCCCACCTCGGTAAAAGATCTGAAAGATCTTCTTTCTTTCATCGCGGGGGACACCTGCTCCGTTATTACTGATTCTCAACTGAACACGGTTCTTGCCCAGCTTTTTCAACTGCAACCAGACCTCAGGCGAATCGCCCGCGTATTTGACCGCGTTTTCCACCAGATTGCTGAGAATGAGGTCGATCACAATCTTTCGGGCTCGAATCACGAGCGGCTGAAGGTCCAGCACAAAAACGTCGTTCCGATTGACCTTCCACTGCATGCAGACCTTGTCGGTGAACTCCTCCAGCAGCGGCTTCAAATGAATGTCCTGAGGATCTTCATTGTCTCCCAGAGCATCCAGCTGTCCCACTTCCAGCAGTTGATTGATCAATCGATCCAGTCGATGCAGTTCACTCGCCATGATCGCATGAAACTCATGCCGTTTTTCTTCGGTCAGCGTTCGCAATGACAGGGTTTCCAGATACAGCTGCAGGGCTGCGATGGGAGATTTCAACTCATGCGTGACGCTGTCGACAAAATTGGCCTGCCGATTGTTCAGGGCAATCTCTTTCAGACTCAACACCAGCCACAGCGACAACCCGGCCAGGATCATCGAAAAGGCGACCACACCGATTGTCAGCGTCGTCCACCAGTTGCTCTGTGAGAGAATGATGATCCAGCAGACCATCAGCGTGACACACAGCACCATCAGACTCACGCTGAGCGTGATGGGGATCCTGATCTTGCTGCGGCGACGGAAATAGGTGGACATGGGAGGAGAGGAAAAAGGGTAAAGGGACAGGGAAGAGGAACGTCCTTTCGCCGCCAGATTCAGTCAT
This sequence comes from Planctomicrobium stercoris, assembly GCF_051465655.1. Taxonomy (NCBI): domain Bacteria; kingdom Pseudomonadati; phylum Planctomycetota; class Planctomycetia; order Planctomycetales; family Planctomycetaceae; genus Planctomicrobium; species Planctomicrobium stercoris. Next base: position 5,752,753 of record NZ_CP195791.1, read on the forward strand.
GTGCTGCTTTCCGCGGGTGGACTCCAGTCTCCCCATGCGGAGAGGTAATTTGCAAAGGCCGGAATCTGCTCGCGCCGTTCCTCCAGCCAGGCGCGTGTGCCTGCCACCAGTTCATGCTCCCGCTCCAGACTGATCTGCCCGAGCAGCACCCGCGACCTGAGGAAGACGAAATACGTATCGAGGACATCCGCCCGGCAGTAGTCATTGATCTCCTTGACCTGACCAGCGTCGTACATGTCCTGAACCTGCGAGCCGTCGATTCCGGACTTCCCCGGCTTTCCGATGAGGTTCGCGAGCAGGTTGAGTCCCCCGGGCATGCGAGTCGCTCCAAAGTTGCTGAACAGGTCCATCAGATCCAGATGCGAGGTTCGATTATACCGATTCCGGAACTGTTCATATGCGGGAGCACTCGTATTGAACCAGTCGGGCAGGGGAATTCCGAAGCGGAAAGCTGCCAGTTCCAGTACCGGCAGGTCATAGCCCCGCCCATTGAATGTGACGAACGTCGGTCGCCCGTAATGCCGCCATCCCTGCCAGAATCCCTGGGCGATGACATGGGGTCGGTACTGGGGATCATCCAGGACCGCGACATCCAGCAGTTCGAACGTCGCACTCACTTTCGCCACCGCAACAGAGATCGGCAGCACGAACGTATACGGGAGAACGTCCTTCCCGGTCTGCTCGAGCAGTTCGTCTCGAAACTGACGGAGAGCCTGTGCTGGACTCAGGCCCAGAGAGGAGTATTTGACCTTCGAAATCAGTTCACCGTCTCCGACCGTTTCAACGTCGAAGATCAGGTAAGCCACTTCCGATTTCTGCACCATAAGAGAACTCTGATTCCACCCTTGAGAGAGCATGTCCAAAAGGTCATGACAATCGCCTGAAATGACACAAATCGCGGCGACGTTTACCGTTATTACATATTCATCAACTACGACCTCAGCACAGAATAACGATTGAACATGCTGGGCCTATTTCGCTGCGAGGGATTGTTAAAAATGAGCAAACAGGCGCTTGGATTCGTCGGAAAAGCAGGTTACCATCTTCTGCGATTCAGGGATGGCAGCGTGAAATTTCCGTCCCGGAGAACCATCTGAGTCTATGCCAACTGCATAGAGTATTCGATGTTGCGTTCGAATTCCCGAGGGAATCGCGGAATTGAAAAGGATCGGCTCCACGGACCTGTTCTGGCGGTCGTTGCCGGGATGCCAACGAATCAGCCAATAAATGGACATCACCAGGATGGCGACACTTTCTGAACTTCGACGCCGTTTTGAACATTCTCCTGACTGCAAACTCGTTTCGCCCGATGTCTATCTCGAGCGTCTGACGGGTCACCAGAACTGGGTACGGGCTGATGAGCCCAGCGCCAATCTGGTCGGCTTGAAGGACAAGAGCACCGGCGCCCGCATTCTCGTTCCCGTCGAAGAGCTGAGCCGGCAGAGCTTGACCGGGATTCGACGCTTCAGCTGATTTTTCTCGCAAACAGTTCTGAGAAGAACACTTGCAACGGACCACGTCGTTATCGTGCCGGGAGAGACACCCTCGCTGGATGGTCGGCGAAGTTGATTGAATTCGTTGCTGCTTGCCGCATTCGCACGATCGTTTCGTTTGACAGCAACACCGCCAACGTGGGAAATTCTGCAAAAATCGGTCTACCCATTCCCCGATTCAGGTGATCTAATAGATTTCGCTCAGGGAGTTGGTCTCACGCAGATGGAGAGCGATTGCAGCTCTGTTCTCCGCGTTCGAGATCATTTGAAGGACTCAGCGATCGCTGGCATGTGATTGTCTCCACCGGCCGAGCCAAAAAGTCATCGCCGTTGCAGCTCAAGGTCTGCGAGGGTTTGATGCAACTCCCGATATATCAATGAGTAATCAGAGATTGCACTGAAAATGCAAGCGTGATGATGACCCGTTCCGCCGAGCACCACTGACCGGTGCTGACGTCGATCGGATTGAATCAAGAAGGGCAAAGATGCAAATGCAACAGACAGCGAAGTTCGTCCGGCTCCTCCCGAGCATGGAAGTCCCCCGCTACGCTCACGTCCCGGGCTCCGGGACTCCCCACCCTTACCGCGACCCTCGCGGACACAGCTACAGCAAGCGCCCTCAGACTCCCAAGGGACTCAAAGAGACCCAGTGGGCGGAAAATCGCAGCTACCTGATGGCCCTGGATTACTTCAATCTGGGCTTCTACTGGGAAGCTCACGATGAGTGGGAACGGCTGCTTCGCGCCACCGGTGCGGATACCCTGTGTGGACTGTTCCTCAAGGGACTCGTCAAAATGGCTGCCGCGGGAATCAAGGTCCGCGAAGAAAGCATCCACGGAGTGCGTCGCCACGCAGCCTCTGCCGGGGAAGTCTTCGCCGATGTCGCTGCCGAATCCGATCAGGATCGGTTCTGCGGTCTGAGCTTCACGTTGCTGCAGTTCGCAGCGGATCGTGCAGCCCAATTGGCCTACCCCACAGAGTTGGAACCGGGACGCCCGCTGCGGGTGTTCCCGTTCATCCTCATGCCCGAACCAGTCCCGCTGGTTTGATGCCTTGAACTGATACAGACCTCACACTGTCCCGGGAAGTTCCTTGGGACAGTTTTCTTTTCGGCCCCTCACAAACGTGGCAGCTCCATGATGTCCAAGCCGGCCCTGGATCGCGAAGAATATGTCGAGCAGGCTTATTTCTTCCGCGTCATTCGGGAACGGATTGAAAATGGAACTCCCATTCAGGAAATCCTCTCTGGTGTTCGGGAAGAGATCCTCGCGACGACCAAGCTGCCGATGGCCATTGACTTCCTGATCGGAGAGTTGCAGCTGCGAGGAAAGTTCGGCGAAGGGATGGGGCGGCTGCTCCATTACTTCACCCCGTTTCAGGCCTTCATCATGAAGAAGGCCGAGGACGACGCTGCCCGACTCGACTTTCAGATCGCCGTCAAAATCCTCGAGAGGGAAGCGGAATTCCGCAGCAGTCCAGACCTTCAGCTGGCTGCCCTGTTCATCTACCAGTTCGAATGCCTGTCGCGAAACCGCCTGGGTTACGACCAGGGCATGATGGCGATCGCGGGAGATCCGCTGTACACGGAAGAATGGCGTGAGTGGATTAAACGGATCCGCTTTGACCTGGGGAGTGTCGACTTCGCGTCGCTGGTCTACCTGCAATCTCAGCAGCATCTGGATGAGATTCGACTCAAGCGCCGCGACCCCGATTATGCACCCGATTACCTGATCCTCTTCAACGCACAGGCCGGCAGAATCGCCCGGGCAAATCGTGGCAAAGATCCGCTGTATTTCTTTGCGGCGTTGCAGCGTCAACTCGGTTATCCGGTCGTCCCGAGATCGATTTCGAATTTCGTCTCGAATCCATTTTCACCTCAGGTGGAATCTCGGTTTCAGCGCATCGAAGGTCGCCTCGCACTGCTCGAGCAGGAACAGCGAGGTGGGCTGGATCTCAGCAAGTTCTATAAACCAGACGAGTCGCCCGGCGCTTCGAGCTGATCGGAACAGCAGATTTCGCTGTCCTCAGATTCAAAGAAAAAAGACCGGTCACGGAATGAAATCCGCAACCGGCCTTGCTGAGAGCCGACAGTCAATTATTTGTTGGCTTCGATGGCGTCAGCTTTGTTCTCGCCAGCGTTCTCAATCGCGTCCGCTTTGTTCTCACCAGCTTTTTCGATAGCGTCAGCTTTCTTTTCGCCGGCGTCTTCAATGGCGTCAGCGCGATCTTCCGCTGCCTTCGACTGAGCTGCACCGGTGATGGTCTTTCCATCCGCATTGCGGATGCTTTCCGCTTCGTGCTGCGTGGCGTTTCTCACGTTGTCAGCAGCTTCGTCACTGCGGTTCCGAACTTCGTCGGCATGCTGTTCAGTTTGCTTGCGAACCTCATGAGCTTCCCGATCAGCGGGAGTGTCGGCACAGCCCGAAAATCCCAACACGGGCAAGCCAAGAATCGCAACAGCAGTCGTCCAGTTCAAAGTCTTCATGTTTCGCTTCCCCTTACGGTTCGTTCTCGGCCCGCTGGATCCGCACCCGCGTCTCTCAGTGAAAGCCATCGAGGTGATCTCGATTTGTGTGGTGCCAGGGAATTGCGAATGCCGTACCAGTTTCGACGTCCAGCCGGTTCCAGAAGCCAATCTCCGCCGCCTGAATCCGCCGACTTCTGCGTTGAGGACGAATCGTTAAGCGTTCACACGCGGATACTTACAATCGAACAACTCTCCAGCGAAGAGTCTTCTTCACCCCGGGGGATGCGCCGACATCCAATGTGTGTCGGGGTGAAGAGACCGCTCACAAATGGATGGTCTGTCTGCAACCAGCGTGTCCGTTCAACGTTCACTTGTGCAGGGAGATTTCCCGATGGGCCGTCAGTAAAACGCGTGGCGACCAGTTGCACGCCGCAGGACTCTTCGCGGCACGTCAGGTGCAGGAGTCTGGGAAGTTCCCCTTAGACACTTTCTGGAGACGACCAGCATGCAGAAACATTCGAATCCTCTCTCGGCAGCGAAAATTCAGGAGCAGTGGGACGACCTCACGGATGCTGAGGTCGATCGGATTGATGGAGATGTCAATCTTTTGATTGATGCCCTGACGGCCAAGTACGGTCTCTCCCGCGACGAAGCAGCCCGGCAGGTCGACGACTTTCTCCGCAACGAAAATCATCTCACTCAGGGATGACCGCTGGAACCGGGACCGGTGAATCGCAACTGGACCATTCAGACTCCCACTGGGCCTGAAACTCAGCTGAGACGCAGCATCAATCGTTTTCGGGGTGACGGCTTTCCGTCGATTCTGCCGGCGGCTGTGAAATTCGCGTCAGCCACCGGCCCCACGTGAAATAGTGCAGTGTGACAAAACCGCCAAACGCGCTCAGGACAGTCAGCAGCCCAAAGATGTCAGGCATGACCATGGAGATCAACGCGAGGATTCCCCCGATGACACTGACGACAAGGATCATCGCCAGCCACGTTCCCCCATTCCGCTGCCGGGCCGGGGTCGCGTCTGCCTTCGGGAGACGAACACTCATGCGAGTTCCCCTTGAGCGATCAGATTTTTGAGCTTCTGCTCGCGGTAGAAGAACCCGTCTTCAAGGTGATCCCGGACTTTCGATTCACTGAGCAGAAGTCCGATCAGACCGCCCGGCAACTGAAAATCGACGATATCCCGCATGAGAACACCCTCGGGAATTGCAGTGTATTCGTGGGTGTGAGTCCAGGATTTCATCGGGCCGGTGATCTGCTGCTCGACGACAATGCGAGGCCGTTCGAACTGCACGATCTGATGAGTTGATTTCACGACCTGCCCGAACGTGATGATCTGAAAATCGAGACGGGACCCCATCTCAATGACGTCGGGGGCCGAAGTGAACGTAATCCCCAGCTTGGGATCGGTCACCTTCGGAACGTTTGTAAGATGGCTGAGAAAATCGAACAGTGCTTCGGGCGAACAATTCAACCGTGTTTCGTATTCAGCAATAGCCATGGAAATCCGCTGCCGGGAAGTTCGAAAGAGAATGGGAGCATCACGATCGATGACTGTAGCGAAATTCAGGAATTCCCGGGAGCCCGTTCGCCCCCCCGGAGAGATCAGGTGCTGCGAAGTTCGGGAAGTTGCAACGATTGCAGCAGGATAACTTTGGGAAGAGTGAGCTGGGGACGAGAGCTGCGAATTGACCCGCTGCGGGGGACAAGCCTAGACTGAAAGTGACGAATTCGTGATGTTCTCCTCGTTCGAAAGTCCCTTCTCATGCATCGCGTCGCTTTCGCTGCCCTGCTCGGGCTGACTGTGATCTGTTCCGGCTTTTCAGCTTACGCTCAGGAGGGTGGACGGCACGAAGTTCTGCGAGCCAAAGACGGCTTCCCGATCCACATCACCTATTATCCGTTCGTGGAAAGTAAGGACGCTCCGGGGGCAACTGCCATGAACGCGCCCGTCGTCGTTCTGTTGCCGGGGGACAAGGAGAACCGGCTGCTCTGGGACAAGAGCTCTTCTCCACGCGATCAGGATCCATTTCCGATCCTCCTGCAGAAACGGGGTTACGTCGTCATCAGCGTCGACCCCCGTAAGCATGGCGAGAGCATGATCAACCCGGATGACCGCGTGCAGCCGAATGACTATTCGGCCATGGCACTGGCGGACATGGGTGCCGTCAAGGATTTCATTTACGCTGAACACCAGGCACAGCGACTGAACATGCAGCGGATGGCGATTGTCGGATCGGGGACTGGGGCTGCGGTGGCAGCGGCATTCGCCGAGTTCGACTGGAGCCGCCCACCGTACGATGACGCTCCACTGCCCGCAGAACGAACTCCACGCGGACAGGATGTCAAAGTGCTCATCCTGATTTCTCCTGAATCGACAGCAGGGAGAATCAAAACGTCTTCCGCCTTGCGTCCTCTTCGCGGTCCCGCCATCAACCTGGGCCTGCAGGTGATCGTGGGAGCCGACGACAATGCCGACAAGCGCCAGGCTGCCGGGATCTACGACAGTTTTGTGACCGCAAACAAGGGGGGAGCGGAGAATACGCGGGTTGTGCTTCTGAAACCCGAGTTGAAAGACCGGGGAATTTCGATGATGCGACAGAAGGTCCCGTACGGTTACGCCTTCAAGTTTCTGGAAGACAACCTGAAGACAATGGACATTCCCTGGCAGGATCGACGCAGCCGACTGGAGCGCTGAACCGGAATTGCCGGGATCGGGAAGATTGGATTTTTCGTCGACTCTCCCTGTCAGATTTCCTTAAACTCGACTTGAGGCAACTCCAGGAAACTACACCGAAGCCTGTTCACCAGAACTGCGGCTTTGTGTATTTCGAACCATCCATGAGTTCTTTTTAGAGACTGCGAGTCGATGGCACTCAATCCCGCTAATCGCCCGAATCTGATGGGGAAACCCAAATACCCGTATCCCGCCGCACTGATCTTCGGTGTTCCCGGAGCAGGCAAAGGGACGCAAGGTGAGATCCTGACACGGATCCCCGGTTTCTTTCATCTCTCCAGCGGCGTGATCTTCCGTAAGCTCGACAGTCACAGTCAGGAAGGTCGTATCGTCAAGGAATACAGTGCCAAGGGGGAACTGGCCCCGGATGACGTCACTGTGAGAGTCTTCCTCAACTGGCTCGAAGCACAACGGGCGGCCGAGCGGTTTCGTCCCCGTGAGCACCTGCTCCTGCTGGACGGGATTCCCCGCAACATCCACCAATGCGAGATGCTCAGCAAATACATCGACGTGAAGCTGCTCCTGCATCTGACCTGCGATGATGAAGAAGCAATGATCGAGCGAATCCGCCGTCGTGCTGCCCTCGAAAACCGGATCGATGACGCCAGTGACACCGTCACCCGCAAGCGGTTCGAAGTGTATCGCCAGGAGACTGCACCGGTCCTGAACTACTACCCGAAAGAAGTGGTCCGGGACATCGAGTCGACAGGGATTCACGCTGAAGTGCTGCTGGAATGCCTGAAATATCTGGTGCCGGTCCTCAACGAGAATTTTCCGCGAGATTGAACCCGATGTGCGGGTCGATGGAAGTCCGGAATGCGTCGCCGCATTGCAGAGTCGATACTTGAACTGACGCAGGGTGACATCACCCGTCAGCAGGTCGACGCGATCGTGAACGCCGCCAATTCCCAGCTGGCGGTCGGGGGCGGAGTGGATGGAGCGATCCACCGCGCGGGGGGCCCGTCCATTCTGGAAGAGCTCTCCCGCCAGTACCCGCAGGGATGTCCTGTCGGAAGCGCCGTCCCCAGCGGAGGGGGAGATCTATCGGCACGCTGGGTGTTTCATGCCGTCGGTCCCCGCTGGCAAGGGGGTCGGCAGGGAGAGCCGGAGCAACTCAAATCTGCCTACCAGACCTGCCTGGAACTGGCGGTCGAGCACAATTGCCGTTCCATCGCTTTTCCGGCCATCAGCACGGGGATCTATGGATACCCCGTTGACCGGGCAGCGATGGTCTCGCTGTCATCCGTGATTGAATTCCTCAAGCAGCTGGAAACCTCGCTCCACGTGCGCTTCGTCCTGTTCGGACCGGGCGCCTATGGAGCGTTTTCGAGAGTTCTGGAAGAACTGCTGCCCGCGTGAATTCGGCTTACTTGCGGCACTCTTTGATTTTTGCCACGTATGCGGCAGCGAGCGTTTCGATCCGATTCATATCGCCCCGGGCCAGAGCATCTTTCTCGACGAGGGATGATCCCAGTCCGACAGCACAGGCGCCGGCCTGAATGAACGCCGGCAGCGTCTCCAGATTGACTCCCCCGGTCGGCATTAACCGGACCTGCGGCAACGGCCCCTGCAATGCCTTCAGGTATCCCGGCCCGCCCAGTTCCCCCGGGAAGAGCTTGACGATTTCTGAACCTGCTTCCCAGGCGGTGAGAACTTCAGTCGGCGTGAAGGCTCCGGTCAGACAGGGAATCCCGTAACGCCGGCACATCTCAATCACTTCGACTCGCACCACCGGGGTGACGATGTATTCCACCCCCGCAAGAATCGCAGCACGTGCCGTCTCAGCGTCCAGAACAGTCCCCGCGCCGAGAACGATTTTGTTTCCAAGTTCCGACTTCACTCTGGAAAGAGTTTCCAGCACGTTCGGGATCGTGAACGTGGCCTCGATGATGTCGATGCCGCCGGAGATCAGGGCTTTGGACACATCGAGAAGCTGATCGCTGCTGGGAGCGCGGATAATCGCCACGAGCCCCTGATCCAGAACTTTCCCCACCACGTCTGTCTTACTCATCGATCGCTTTCAAAGATTTAACAGCTCGACCACTCAGAAACCTGCAAGTGTCTTTGCAGAGTGGTGTCAGGACAGTATCCAAAGAACTGGCGCCGATCAATTGGCCGCAGCGTACAGTTCGGCAAACTCAAGGACCCGGAGATCGATGATTTCCTTGAACGCGTCGAGATCGAATTCGCCCAGCTGCTGATACTGCTTACGATTCAGCACTTCGCGATTCCGCACCGTCCCCTTGACGATCACTTCCAGAATGCCGACCGATCCGAAAGGGGGAATGAGAACCTCGAGCCGGCTGTAACGCGACTCCGCGGACCGGCCCGGAACGAGGTGCAGGTCATCGCGAGAGAGTCGGCCTCCCCAGCCTTCCTCGCTCATCACGCTTTGAAACTTGAAGCCGGGAACGTGGTCCGCCAGTTTCTTCAGGCACTGCTCGATGTGTTCGGACAGCTCGAGCCGGTAGCGGGAATGGAGTGAACGGAGTTCTTCCTGTGACAGCTCCCGCTCCAGCGCAGCCCGTCCGCGTGCATCGCGGGTTTTCTCTCCGCGTTCGAGAGCCTTACGCAAACGGTCGTCGAAACTCATCTTGATGAATCAATCTGAAAAAGAGGTAAATCTGCAGATCAGACGGAGCAACTGCCCCGGAAGATTGATTCTACGACACAGCAAGGCCAGCGTGAAGTGCCTGCCTGGATCGGATTTGCTCAGGTACTGATCTCGCACTCTCCGAGTGCGATTCATGTAAGCCGCACTCTCCGAGTGCGGCAAAACGGCCTCACTTCTCAATCCTCAGCGACTGCTCCTCTTGCTCAGTTCAATTTTCCGCGAGCGAGAGCCTGGACTTCCGGCGCGATTCTTCTCATCCCCTCGAGATAGCTGACCTTCGGGTCGTAATTGAAATCGTCACGGGCCCGCTGAACGGAGTAGGTGTGGGACTGACTGAGCTGCGAGGCCAGAAAGCGCGTCATCGGTGGGTCGGTCTGCCGACCAAGAAGCGTGTAGATTCCCTCGCAGCCGGCCCCGATCAAGCGAGCCAGTCCTGGAGAAATGTATCGCCGGACAGGTGGCAGCTGGGCCAGAGCCAGAATCTCATTCACCCACATCCAGAGCGAAACCGGTTCGGGCTCGTTGATGAAGTAGGCTTTCCCGGCACATCGATCCCCGGCCTGAAGGGCGTCATGCGCCTGCAGATGGGCTGCTGCAGCATTCTCCACATAGGACATGGAGACCAGATTATCTCCTTTTCCAACTCGGATCAGACGACCGGCCTGTGCACGCTGAATCAGCCTGGGGATCAGGTGGTTATCACGCGGCCCCCAGATCAGATGCGGTCGCAGGGCGACTGTCTTCAATCCCCCTTTGCCATTCGCTTCCAGCACAGCCTGCTCTGCCAGTGCCTTGGAGCGGGGGTAATGGCAAAGGTACTTGTCCGGGTATGGGAGCGATTCATCGGCATTCAAATGCGGCTGACCGTCGTAAACAACGCTGGGCGAACTGGTGTAAATCAGACGCTGCACCTTGTTTGACCGGGCAGCCTGAATCAGATTCAGAGTCCCCAGCGTGTTGGTTTCATAGTAGGTCTGCCACTTCCCCCAGATCCCGGGAATGGCAGCGACATGAAAGACTGCCTCGACTCCCTGCATCGCCTGAGCGAGGCGACTGGAATCACGCAGGTCCCCCTGATGAACATCGACTCCAGCATTCACGAATTCCGGATAGGCTCCACGTGAATAAACCCGGACAACATCTCCTCGAGCCTGAAGCTGTTCGACGATGTAGCGTCCAAGAAAGCCCCCGCCGCCAGTCACCAGTGCCAACATTTTAAGTCCAGAGTCCAGAGAGGTGAGTCGAGACCAGTTTGGTCTATCATGTGCAGGCGATTCAGGATTTTCACCGCATGAAAGTCCATATTATCGCCTGCGGAACGTAATTGATTATTGGCAAAACGGCTCGAGAGCCAGAAGGGATCGCTACGAGATTGATTCATTGAAACGAATCCATCTCGTCTTTGGAGAGTCCTCCTCCGCTGCGCAGGACAGCTTCGGAGAGCGAAACGGCCCATCGGGGGACAGCTGATTCGGAGATCTGTTTCAGGCAGGCGTCCAGATCGTATTCAACCCGCTTCAAGCTGACGTGACCGTCTTCGATAATGGCGTAGCTTGCTCGCCAGTCGCCGTCGCGGGGCTGACCGACGCTGCCGGGGTTCACGACCTGAATCTCCCCCAGGTCGAGATGAAACGGCAGATGAGAATGACCGACGCAGACAAAGTCGGCCTGGATTCCGGAGAGTCGCTGTCGCCAGGCATCTTCATCGGCAGCGAGGTATTCATCCATGGGATCGCGAGGCGTGGCGTGAATCAGAAACAGGTTCTGTTGTTCGACGCGAAAGAAGGCGGAGACGGGAAGTCGGGCCAAAAACTTCAGTCTTTGGGAATCGAGCAGATCCCAGTGCAGGGGACGCGTGGCTGCAGCCAGTCGACGATACCCGGTGGTCCCGACCGGGGCGACTCTCTGAGCGACCGCATGATCGTGATTTCCCCGGATGGAAGCATCCGCATGTTTGCGCACCCAGTCGATGCAGGGAAGTGGATTCGTTCCGTAGTCGACAATGTCCCCGATAACGACGCAACGATCGAACTCTTCGCGAATTGCGCTCAGGGCGGCCCAGTTCGAATGAATGTCTGCAACGACCAGAATTCGCATAGGTTTTTATCAAAAGCGATTGACGATCGGGCAGTCCGGGACGTTATACTGCGGGTCGGTTCCCGGTGCAGTTTCCGTGACACATGAGGATGTCACTGAAGCAGCAGATGTCCGGGACCTGGCCAGACGGTATTATGGGTGCTTCAATTCTGATTGAACAGTTGGTAAGCAATTTCCACGCACGACTTCGGCCGTGCGAGCCTGATTCCGCCAGCATTCGGACGGTTCATGACCAGCGAAAGCCTGGAGAGCCTGACCCTCAGACAGAAACTGAGTCACGCAGACTTGGTGGCGCGTGAGATGCTCGAATTGTTGGAACACGGATTGATTCCAAAAACGCACATTCTCAAGCGAACCTCCCAGCAAGGAATGGATTCTCTGGAACAGGGAGAAGTGACAGATTTAACAATTCGCAGCACAGTCGAGAACGTTTTGAACTCAGGGAAGTTTGCTCGTCAAAACGCCGATCAACTGATGTCATTATTGAATTCCATCGATGGGGATATCCAGCGCGTCTTTCGAGGACGTTAACTGCCTGTCCCCCAGCCGTTCCGGCGATTCCCCCAGCCTATCACCCGTTTTCAAACAACTCGAAAAGGACGTTTCCCGCTCTTCCCGAACCGGTTCGTGGAGGAGAGTCGGCAGCAGTGAACCAGCGCAATGTCTGAACTGGGCTTTCAACAATCGACCGGCTCCAGCAACATTGGTCTGACGTTTATCAGACCAATGCCGCAAGGGGGAAGCGCGCCTACGGCTCAGGATATTGAAGGGTCTTCCGTTCGCGGACATGCCCTGAGTCTCTCCGATCGGCTTTTCCCGCCACGCGGGCTCGAAGAGTCTGGGGCAGCTCCGCCCGTCGCCGGCGTGGAACTCGGTCACTTCGTTATGGAAGAACGGATCGGCCGGGGAGGAATGGGAGCGGTCTTCCGGGCAGTCGACAAACGTCTTGGACGCGTCGTCGCCATCAAAGTCCTGACTTCGGAACATTCCGCCGACCCTGAAGCCGTTTTGCGGTTTCAGAACGAAGCCCGTGCCGCGGCCCGACTCGATCACGAAAATATCGCCCGCGTTCACTACATCGGCGAAGAGCATCACCTGCACTTCATCGCCTTTGAATTCGTGATGGGGGAGAACGTCCGCAACCTCATTCAGCAGCGGGGTCACCTCACGCCGTCCGAAGCGGTGAACTACACGCTGCAGATCGCGGAAGCTTTAAGACATACCAGCGCTGCCAATGTCGTTCATCGGGACATCAAACCGTCGAACATCATCATCTCCCCCTCAGGACGGGCGAAGCTGGTCGACCTGGGACTGGCGCGGCAGAGCAACCTTGATGTTTCGCGCGAGCTGACGACGGTCGGCACTGCTCTGGGAACATTCGATTACATCGCTCCTGAACAGGCTCTGGACGCCCGAAATGTGGATGTCCGCAGCGACATCTATTCGCTGGGCTGTACGCTGTATCACATGTTAATTGGCACGCCGCCCTATCCAACCGGAACCATGTTCGAGAAGGTGATGAATCATCACCGTCCGGTTCCCCCGAATCCATCAGAGAAAAATCGGCACGTCTCTCCGCAACTGGCGAAGATCGTTCAGAAAATGATGGCCGCCAATCCAGACGAGCGTTACGCCACTCCGGATGACCTCATCGACGATCTGGTGTCCGTCGCGGTCTCGATGGGACTTCAGCCCACTGTTCCGGATGCGAAGATCTGGCAGGCTCCCATTGCAGACCAGCAGCGTGCCCGCTGGAACGGATTCAGAACGTGGAGCACGGTGGCGCTGCTGCTGGTGGTGATCGTTCTCGCAGATCGAATTCGATCAATCCCCGCCCCCCGATACAACACGCTCCCGGGAGAAACGATCGCCACCGTCGACCGGAATGACGACTTCAAGCCGGCGAGCCGTCCTGGACCGTCTCAGGCCCCGGAGCTGACCACGCTAGGTGAAGTCGTCCCTCCGGTTTTCGACCTGCCAGCGAAGGTTCCCGGAATCATGCCGGACCTGGGCCTGGGGACGGTCGACCCGATTTTCAGCGACGATGACAACCTGATCTCACCACTGGTGAATCCTCCAGTCGCGTCCTCGGCCTTGGGTCTGAAACCACGTCTCCCCGGCACTTCCGGAGAACCGATAACTCCCCCGGCCCTGGAATCCACTGGTAGAGTTCCCAGCAGTAGCAGCAGCGTGCCGACTGAAACAACGGCAACCCGGACGGGCCCAGCCATGGAACTCCCTGTGAGTCCGCCTGCCTCGCGACCGATGCCGACCGCTGAGCCGATGCCAATGCCCGTCGCTGAAGAGCCATCACGTGCCTCCATGTTCGCGGTGGTGAAGCCGGGAAGTCGAGACAATCCGGATGCAGAAGAGCGATTCTTCTACCCAACGCTCGCAGCAGCCTGCGCACAGGCAAAAGATGGCTGGGCAGTGGAACTGCCGCTCGACACCAAGGCGCTGACACTTTCTGAAACCATCGAGATCAACGATAGGAAGATCAAGATTCGTCCTTCGCGGGATTTCCGTCCGGGAATCGACCCGCGTCCTTTCCTGCGCGTGGACCTCACTTCGCAACTGGCGATGCGATCCTTTTCTGATGCCGCTCAGATGCTGCAGATTCGTCGCGGCGGAGTGGAACTCTCCGATCTGGATATCGAGATGATCGTCGATCCGACCGCGACGGAAGACTGGTCGATCGCCACACTGGAGAACGGTTCGCGACTGGCTGCCCAGGGAGTTTCGTTCACCATGGTGAACCCGGGGAACAGCCGGGCTGCGCTGGTATATGTTCCTGCTTCAGAGGTTTCAGAAAGCGCGGACCTCATGCCGGACCGTGTTCCGTCCGCTCAGAATCAGGTCGAATTCAAAGACTGCATCTGCCGGGGACAATTCGATTTCGTCGTCCAGGAGAACAGCCCGCTAAGCGTGCTTCTGCAGAACACCGCCCTGGCACTGTCCGGCTGCATGATCCGTATTGACGGTTCCGAGCCCTATCTCCGGGGAATGGAAACCGAAGAAGGACGCGTGACCGACCTGCGGCTGGACCATGTCACACTCGTGGCAGCACGGGGCCTGTTGAACGCCAACTCCGGAGATCACGGTTCTCTTCCGCAGATTCAGATTGAAATCAACGACAGCGTCTGCATTGTTTTCAGCGATGAACAGATGCGTCAGCCGCTTCTCGAGGTCTCCGGTCACGAAGCCTATGAAGTGCTGCTGGACCAGATTGTCATCAAAGACAATCGCGAGGCCAGTTTCATTCAGCTTTCCGGCCCTTTCAGTCTGGTCGACTCAACTCAGACTCAACTGGCCGGGCGGGAGAGAGAGCTGAAGCCCGATCAGCTGGGTGTCCGCAATTTGCGGATGGAAAGCAACAACCTATTGCAGTTGCCCACTTCACTCAAGCTTTCCGACTGGCACCGGGTCCAGCAGGCTGATCTGGAATTGCGACCGGACGACGATAATCCGGCCATCGGAGTTTCCGGCAGCTTGAGGAATGCGGGTGTCGACTGGCACTCGTCCCGTCTCCCTTCCATCCTGTCCGGAAATCAGAAGAACGAACCCGCTCCGCACTGAGAAACCGCCTGCCAAAACACAAACGAGCGACGATCTACTGATCGTCGCTCGTTCATTTTGAAATCGGTCAGTTCACTCACCAGACCTGCAACGGTCCGGCCAGCGGGACCATGACGGGGCGAGAGTCATAGGGATTCACCGATCGCCGGACCGAGCGAGGAGGAATATCCGAGCTCGGTGGCGGGAGAATCGTTGGATCGCCCAGTGACGACTCGCAGTCGTGACACGGCGGAGCGGGAAGAACCGGGTGACTGGCCGCTGGAACAGGTGACTCGTACAACGGTGCCTGCAGGGGAAGTGAGCCGCAACAGGGTTCAGGACACCCAGGAGTCGTGCACGGATGAGCCTGATCACAAGGGCCGGCACCGCAGGGAGTCTGTCCACACGGAGCAGGACCGCAGGGGACCGAATCACAGGGTGCAGGACCACAGGGGGACGGGCAGGCCGGTAGGACCGGGGCTGCAGGAATCACACAGGGAGCTTTCTCGACGAAGGTGGAACACCCGACGATGTGATCTTCCACCACGATGTCCAGTTCCGATCCCGGTTGCCGGAGCTGCGGATCCAGATATCCGGAACCTGCCGTCCAGGAAGTAAATCCAGTTCGAGTGCGACAGCCGAGCATTCCCCCGTAGCGGTAGGACTGGTCGACATTGCGGAAGGCATTGGCCAGGTCGGTCATCTCGCCGCCAATTGAATCGCGGACCGCCACCAGCATGACGGTCAGTCCGAGAACGGCCACGGTGGCGATGATCACCAGCTCCGCGGACAGAATAAATCCAGCTTCATCAGCCCACAGGGCTGTGATCAGGCGTTTCATGATTGCGCTCCCCGGGAACAGATCTGGCGAGCGGGAGAAAGCGAAAAGCCTCGAGAAACCGGGAGTCTGGCTCAGCAGCGAGCCGCATTCGTCTTCCACGGAGACATGCCGACTCCGTTGCCTCGACGCTGACGCAGCATCGAAGTGAAGACGAATGTCTCCCGATTTCGCGAGGTTCCGGACGGATCACTCCGTCTGAGGCGATGTCTCAGGTCGCCACACATGCTCTCGCAAAGCTGCCGCGACAATCGCTACAGCCGCTTCAATCGCTCCAACCCCTTCAAAAGGATTTTGTGATACAGGCCATTGCATCCGTGCAATCGTTATCATCCTGATAATCGGCACTCACGGCAGAACCCATACCATCGCTACAACCGGACCTCCCGGATCTCGGGGAGATTTGTGGTATCCTCAGAAGCAGAGAGAAGTTAGTGGCCGAAATAGAAAGAGCCGGCTCGGCCAGGCGACGAGGAAGGCTGTTCAGAAAGCGAAGCACCCAACGTTCAGGGCGCAAAGAAACCGAAACACCACCTGAACATCTCGCGAAAGATCTGTTGTGAGCTGGGTCCCGCCGATCGGTCATCGATGACAATTGACAAATGACCAGTGACAATTGAGAAATCACCTCTCACACTTCGCGCCGTCTCCTGAACCCCAGGTTCTGATCGAGTGATCCATGGTCTACCTCAATCGCATTTACACCCGGTCCGGAGACGCTGGGGAAACAGGTCTGGGGGACGGTTCCCGGGTGGCGAAGACGCATCCCCGGATCATCGCCTACGGCACGGTCGACGAGCTGAATTCCTCAATCGGAGTGGCGATTTCGCTGGGGGAACTGCCGGAGGAGATGCGGCAGCAACTTCTGAAAATCCAGAACGATCTCTTCGATGTCGGGGCGGATCTATGCGTCCCGGAATCCGATGTGCCGCCGGAATATCCCCCCTTGAGAGTGACGGCATTCCAGGTGGAGCAGCTGGAAAAGAGGATCGATGAATACACGTCGCAGCTGCAGCCGTTGACGAGTTTCATCCTCCCGGGAGGGACCCGTGGAGCGGCCCTGCTGCATCAGTCTCGGACAATCTGCCGTCGCAGCGAAATCGAAGTTCTCAGGCTCGTGGCTGTGGAAGCGATCAACCATCAGGTAGCGATCTACCTCAACCGGCTCTCCGACCTGCTCTTCGTCATGGCACGGAGTGCGAATCACAACGGCAAGAATGACATCCTCTGGACCCCGGGCGGGGATCGCCAAGAATCTTTATAGTCGGCGTCATTCGTGCGCAGCGAGGCCCGTTAAAACGACTCGGCGGAGTCTGCTACCAGATCGTAATTTCGCTTTCGAGTTCCAGGCCGTGCTTCTCTCGCACGCGGGAACGGATCAGGTCGATCAGATTGAGGACGTCCGTCGAAGTGGCGCCGCTGTGAGTGATGATGAAGTTTGCATGACGGTCGCTCACTTCCGCACCGCCGATCCGGGTCCCTTTCAGGCCGGACTGTTCGATCAGGGCCCCGGCACTCAGACCGCGAGGATTCTTGAAGATACATCCGGCGGACTGGAACGAAAACGGCTGCGAGGCCTTCTTGGTGATCCACAGCTGCCGCATGCGGCGGGTGATTTCGTCGATATCTCCCTGACGAAGTTCCAGTTCGACGCTGAGAATCACGAGTTCATTGATGCCGCTGAAGCGGTATTCGAAGACCAGTTCATCGCCGCTGCGGGAGAACCGTTCGCCGCGACTGGTCATGACATCCACGGAACGGACATGATCTCCGATTTCACCATGTCGGCCGCCGGCATTTCCTTTGACCGCGCCGCCGATCGTGCCAGGGATCCCGACCAGTGTTTCCAGTCCGGAAAGACCTTCCGAAACCGATTGTGAAATGACGTTCGACAGGGAGGCTGCTCCTCCGGCGCGAACAATCGTGCCGTCGACTTCGACTTTGGTGAATGCCTCGCCTGTGAGTTTGATGATCAGCCCGCTGACCCCTTCGTCGCGGATCAGCAGATTGGATCCACCCCCCAGCATGCGGACCGGCAGCCCTTCGGCGTCCGCAGCCCGGACGAGTTGCTCCAGTTCCTCCACGGTTCGCGGCTCGGCGAACATCTGGGCGGGGCCTCCCACTTTCAGCCACGTGTGAGGAGCCATTGGCTCGTTCATGCGCACGATGTCGCGCAGATCATTCAAGGTCTTCATGATGAATGCGAGACAGACTTCCCGCTCCTAAAGTCAGTATTACGGCATCGTTGCCTGCCTCAGTCTGGACTGTTCCCCACACCTGGTCAAGTGCCATTAGGAATGCTCCGGGAACGGTCAATCGGCGGACCAGTTCCCGGGACAACTCCGCCTGCACTTCGCCGCTGTTTTCCCGGGCGGCATAAACCGGAAGGAGATAGACCCGGTCGGCCAGACTGAGCGACTGGGCAAACTCGCCAAGCAGGGCGGATGTGCGAGAAATCTGATGCGGCTGAAAAATGCAGATCAGGCTTTTCCCGGGAAAAGCCTCCCGAGCCGCCTCCAGCGTTGCTCGAATTTCCGTGGGATGATGGGCATAGTCGTCGACAACCTGAGCCACGTATCTGGTCCCCAGAACTTCAAAACGACGCCGAAGTCCCTGGAACGCCTCCAGTCCCGATGCAATCTGCTCCATCGATAGTCCCAGAGCATCCGCACAGGCTGCGGCTGCCAGTGCGTTCTGAATGTTGTGACGTCCGGGAACCTGCAGCGTGATCACGCGGGACGTGCGGTCTCGATTCTGCAAGCGAAACCGGTTTCCACGAGGAACGCTCTGCCGATCGATCACCTGCCAGTCGGCAGCAACGTCACTCAGGGAGAACGTGATTCGCGGAGCAGAAGTCGTTTCCAGCACCCGCAGAGTGACAGGGCAATCGGACCGGGCGATCAGGGTTCCTTGCTCCCGAGCGACATTCCCAGCCAAGCCGGCGTAGGCTGCCTCTGCATCAGCGAGTGTCGGATAACAGTCGAAGTGGTCCGGCTCGATTCCCAGAAGGCATGCGATCCGGGGATGAAGCTGAAGGAAGTGTCGGCGGAATTCACAGGCTTCCACGACGAGAGTAGAACCGGTCCCTCCCCAGCCGCTTCGCCCGAGACTGACGCTCTCTGCACCGCAGATGACCGAGGGGGAAACGCCGGCGGACTCCAGAATCTGCCCGAGCATGGCGGTCGTCGTGCTCTTGCCATGTGTCCCGGCAATGGCCACCGCGTGACTGGACTGCGTGAGCTGCGCCAGAGCTTCCACGTATGAAAACTGCGGAATTCCCCATTGGGCAGCCAGGGTCCGTTCGCTGTTCTCCGGACGAACGGCTGCACTGTAGATCAGCACGTCAGGACGATTCTGAAGATGGTGCGGGGAATGCCCCGTCTGAACCGAGACTCCGTTGCGAGCGAGTACCTGAACGACACCCGGATCGGGATCACCGTCACATCCGGAGACTTGCCAGCCTCGATCGATCAGGTACTCCGCCAGTGCTTTCATCCCGGCGCCGCAGATCCCGACCAGATGAGCGCGAGAGCCGGTCGAAGCAGGAAGCCAGAGTGAAGGAGACGACATCGATGTCACGGTTGTGGTGAACGGCAGAAAGTCAGTGGCCTGAAGTCGCCCGTGTGAAGCTGGAAAGGAAGAACTGAAACCCGCACATCACCGCCGCCAATCCACCACCGACCAGCACAGCTGCTGCCAGCAGCCGGCGCCGTGTGGTTCCCAGTTCCGCTGCCAGCCGATCCACCCAGGCATTCCCTCCCGCCAGAATTCCGATCGGCAGCAGCAAGATCAGAAGCAATGCGAGTAAACTCAAAGGGAACCTTTCCGGGATGTCGACGTGAAAAGAATATCAGGTCCGGCGATGGGCGTGCAGTGCACCCCGGGTTGCTGCACTCGGAGAGTGCAGCGTACGTATCTCGCACCCTCCGGGTGCGAGGTTCAGCGTTCATCTCCCTGAAAGCCGAAAACCTCTTCGGCCTTCGTCGCAGTCGATTCGTCGACGTGCTTTCTTCCGTTTCTATCACCACTTATACTCAAAAAGGGCTCCCATCCGCAGTGCGAGTAGCAGGAGCAGCAAGATTCACGGGGTTTTACAGCGAACATTGCTCACCGTAACGAGGTGTCCAGATCGCGGGCCCGGATTCTTTGCAGCGGCAGGCAGGCAACGGCGAGGTCAATCGATGTCGAGATTCTGGATAATCGCGATCCTTCTGGGAACGTTCTTCGTTTCTGGCCTCAGTTCCACTGCATACGCCCAGCTGACTCCGGAAAACCGCAAGCAGTTGAATGAACTGTCCAAGGAGGCGACCCGCGCCGGGACGCTCATCAAGAAGAAAGAGCTGGATGAAGCTCAAAAAGTTCTGGCAGAAGTCGAGCTGAAGCTTCAGGAGATTTCTGCCTCCGCCATGGTCCCAGCCACCGATCCGGCCATTCGCCGCGTTGCCACTCTTCTGGGCAAGCAACAGGTCGCACTGGAAAAGGCTGCCGGAAAAACGAAACCGGACGGCCCTGAAGATGCGGTCAGCTTCATGAAGGATGTCGCTCCGCTGATCGTCGGCCGCTGTGTGCAATGTCATGGGGAGGACAATCCTCGCAACGGACTGCGGCTGGACCGATTTATCGGCTGGCGGACCGGCGGAAAAAGCGGTCCACTGCTGACTCCCGGGAATGCGTTGCGCAGTCTGATCACCCTGCGGGTGAACGCTCCGGAAGGGAAAGGTCGGATGCCGGCCAACGGAGCAGCCTTGACGGCTGAGGAAAAAGAGGTCCTGACCAGCTGGATCAATCAGGGAGCGAAGTTCGACGGAGCCAGTGAAGAGACCTCGCTGGCAAATCTGATCTACGAGGAAGAAGCGAAGAACGTCAAGATTCCCAAACCCAAAGGGGGCGAGCAGGTGTCGTTCACTCGGGACATCGCTCCGTGGTTCTCGAACCTGTGTCTGAATTGTCACAACTCGCGCCGCCGCTCCGGCGGACTCTCGGTCGAAACTTTCTTCGACATCATGAAGGGGGGCGAGAGTGGCGAAGTGGTGATCCCCGGTGACATGAAGAACAGTCGCCTGTTTCTGCTCGTGGGAGGGAAAGAGCTGCCGAGAATGCCGCAAGGGCAGGCCCGCATCACCCGCAAGAACTATGAGGATCTGGTCAAGTGGTTCGAAGAAGGGAACACCTACGACGGAGCTGACCCCCGCACCCTCATTTCGACATTTGTGCCATCGGATGCCGAGATGGCCCAGCAGAATCTGGGTGCTCTTTCAGATGCCGATCTCCAGAAACTGCGTCAGGAGCGGACCGACGAGCAGTATCGCAAAGCGATCTCCGGAGACGGCAAAGCAACGCTCACGACCGACAATTTTCTTCTGGTCGGCAACGTCGACGAACCGCGGCTGACACAGATTCAAGGGTGGGCGGATGAGCACCTGCAGACTCTGCAGAAGGCATTCGAAAACACCCAGAAGCCGTGGCGCGGTCGGCTCTCGATCTTCGTCATGAAAGACCCGTTCAGCTACAACGAATTTCTGGAAGTGATCGAACGACGTCGGCCCGACCCCGATCTGACCGGCCATTCGAAGGTCACCGTCGGACAGGAAGACGCGTACATCGTGCTGCAGGATCAACCCGGAAACGATTCCGCGATGCAGGCCTCCGTCATCGATCATCTGACCGGGGCGTACATGCAGAAGTCCGGCAAAGCGCTGCCGGTCTGGGTGGTCCGCGGGGCAGGTCTGGCCATGGCGGATGCAGCGATCCCCGACCGACAACGTTCTGATGCACTGGAAAAAACTGCAGCCCAGCTGCTTCCTTCACTCACTCGCCCGGAACAGGTGTTTGCCGACGGGACGTTCTCTCCCTCTGGGTCTGCTGCTGTCGGTTATACACTGGTGAAGTTTCTGCTGAGTTCAGGCGGGCCGAAGAAGTTCTCGCAGTTCATCAAGGCGATCGAAGGAGGAGCGACGGCAGAAGCAGCTTTGCAGTCGACGTACGGCGCTCCGCCCGCGACGATCGCCAACGGATATTTATCCAAAGTGAAGAGCCGCTGATGCAGGACGTGGTGATTGTCGGCGGTGGAGTCATTGGACTCTCGATTGCATGGGAACTTGCGGGGGAGGGGCTGCGGGTCAGCGTACTCGACCAGTCCGCGCCAGGGCAGGAAGCCTCCTGGGCCGGTGCGGGAATGATCCCCCCGGGGGACCTGCTTCATGCGCCCACCCATGAATTGGCCGTGCTGAGTTTACAGCGCTGGCCGGAATTGAGCGCCGCTCTCCGCAGCGAAACCGGACTTCAAAACGAGTACAGCCGGTGCGGAGGCCTCCTGCTGCCGGACGACACCACAACGGAAGAACTGGCAGCGGCGTGGCGAGCATTGCATGTCACCGCCGACGTGCTGAACGCTTCCCAACTTCGAACCCGCATTCCCGGTTTGAGTGCAGACGTTTCTTCTGCAGTCTGGCTGCCGGACATGGCCCAGGTCAGGAATCCCCGGCATCTGAAAGCCTTGGAAGCCGGCTGCCGTGCCCGCGGTGTGGAACTTCTGTCGGGCCAGCAGGTGATTCAGTGGGACAAAAAGAACGGTCGACTGCTGGCTGCCATCACCCAGAACAGCCGATTTGAATCGGCCGAGTTCGTCGTGGCAGCGGGAGCCTGGACTCCGCAGGTTCTCGCTGGGTTCGGCTTGAATCTTCCGATTCAGCCGGTGCATGGACAGATCGCCCTGCTGCAGTCGCAGCACAGAATCTTTCCATACGTCATTGAACAGGGGCGACGCTATCTCGTCCCGCGCCAGGATGGTCGAGTTCTGGTGGGTGCGACAGAAGAACGAATCGGATTCCAGAAACGAAATACCGAGGAAGCGATTTCCGACCTCTTACAGTTCGCACATCATCTCATCCCGGAACTCGCCACGTGTCCCGTGGAAAAGATGTGGTCGGGTCTGCGTCCGTGGAGCGGTCTGGGACATCCGACGCTGGGACGGGTGGAAGAATTCAGCAATCTCTTTCTGGCTGCGGGGCATTACCGCGCGGGCCTGTCAAATTCCCCGGGAACGGCACTGGTAATGCGGCAGTTGATTCTGGGGGAACCGCCGACGATCGACCTGTCAGCGTTTCGACCGGAAATCAGCACGCCATGAAGTACGCGCGCAGCGTCCACAGCATCCGTTTCGATTCCCGTTCAAACTCCTCCTGCGACCAGCGCGGAGAAGACGAACGAATGGCAACGTCGATTGTGCAGTAGCTATTGCTGGGACGATTGAACCGCTGATGATTCGGCTCTTCCTCCTTGTTCAACGGATTGATTGACAGGCAGATCTCCAGCGGCTTGTTTCCGAACGCAAAAAGTCCCTCATACCACAACGATCCCGTGCGCACTCTCAGTAGCGTTTCCGAGACTTCGAGGATCTTTGCCTGGTGGTCCTCAATGAATCCACAGGCTTTCAGAACCAGAGTGCTCCCCACGCTCAAGGAAACAAACCGGTCGGTCGTCAGCCTGCCCGCTGTCACCGAAATCAAATTCAGAAGCCCCAAAATGATTGCGCTCCATAGATGCCAATTGTCGAGGTACTCTCCCTCTTGCGGAATTCGTACCAACCGAAGTGTGGTTTTTACTGAACCTCACCGGACGGCTTGCTACTGCTTCTGCAGACAGCACTTGTGGCAGAATTGCGAAAACGCGAGTGAGGATGGCTTTCGCCCAGCGAGGCTTATCGGCATCATGGCATGAGGTAAATCGTCAACACCCGGCAGTCGTCTGATCACCCAGCTTGAATCAGGATTTCCCATGAATACGGCCACCGCTCTGGAAGATCTCCGTCTGCGCATTCTGGCTGGTTACCCGATTCTGTTACTGCAGACCTATGAGGAACAGAGGTGGGAAGATGAGCTGGCGAATCTGGCGCTGGAGATCGAGCGGGGGCTGGTCACGTGGTCCGCGACAGCCGGCCCGCTCCCCATCCTCGAGAGCGAACCGCTCCCCACGGTCCCGGGAGAATTTCTCGCACAGATCGCGAAGTACCCGGACGACCATCTGTTTCTGCTCAAGGACCTGCATCTGCACCTGAACGAACCCGGAGTGATCCGCAAGCTGCGTGACCTGCTTCCCCATCTGGTCTCCCATCGCAAAACATTGCTGTTGATGTCACCACTGGAAAATCTTCCGGTCGAACTGATCAAGGACGTCACTGTGATCGAGCTCCCTTTTCCAGGGATCGATGAAATGCGGGGACAGCTGCACTCCCTGCTGGCAGCCGATCGAGGAGAACGGGGCACAACGATCGATCCGAGGCTCGAGGACCGTCTGGTGCAGGCGGTGCTGGGACTGACGTTAACCGAGGCTCGTAACGCGTTCTCGAACGTCCTGCAGGGGAGCGAAGAGATTACCGAAGAGCTGTTCCCCAAACTGGTCGCGGAAAAACGCCATCTGGTTCAGGGGTCCAACTTGCTTGAGTTCTTCGATCTGGAAGAAGGGCTCGGCGACATCGGCGGGCTCGACGGGCTGAAGGAATGGATTCAGCAGCGGGCCAACGCCTTCACATCAGACGCACAAAGCCGGGGAATCACCAGTCCCCGCGGGGTGCTGCTGGCTGGGGTGCAGGGATGCGGAAAAAGTCTGAGTGCCCGCGCGATCGCCAGAATCCTGGGCTTTCCTCTGATGCGGATGGACATCGGGGCCTTACTCGAATCGACACGCGGAACGTCCGAGCAGAACATGCGGGACGTTCTGAGACTGATGGACACGATCGCTCCCGCTGTGCTGTGGCTCGAAGAAATCGACAAGGCATTTGGAGGCTACGACACCGACGCCGGTGGCGACGCAACGATGTCGCGACTGGTGGGACGGTTCCTCACCTGGCTGCAGGAACACACCGCGCCGGTCTTCGTCGTCGCCACTGCAAATAAGGTCTCTTCACTCCCGCCCGAACTGCTGCGACGCGGCCGATTCGATGAGCTCTTCTTCGTCGATCTTCCAAACTTTCAGGAACGATGCGAGATCTTTCGTATTCATCTTTCGAAACGGGGATGGAAGCCCGAGAAGTTTGACATCGAGGAACTTGCAGAAGGGAGCGATGGCTACAGCGGAGCCGAAATCGAAGAGATCGTCAATTCTGCCATTATCGAGTCATTTGCCCAGAATCGCATGCCGACCCAGAAGGACCTCGATGATGCCCGTGAACGGACGGTCCCGCTGTCGGTGACGATGGAGGATGAAATCTTTCATCTGCGGGAATGGGCGAGAACACGCTGTCGCGCCGCCACCACGGAATCCCGCGTCATGGAAGTGCTCGAAGAAGAACATCGACGCGGCGAACTCCCGCAACTGGATGAACGCCACGTTCCCAAGTGGGTCGAACTGGCTGAGCATGGACAACTCGCAGCAGCGATTGTGGAACATGTGCGACTGCTGGATCATGTTTCGTGGCCTCAGTTGCTGCAGGATTTTTCTCCGTATGCGGACCTGCGTGGGGAGCACGGACTTGTGTTGCGAGCCGACCCGAAGGTGGCGATCTGCATTCGAATCAGCCGCGAGCTCGCGGATATCCTGTGCGAATATATTGACGGTCGTAGGCTCTACCTGCACCCGGTCCCGTTGATGGAAGTCGCCCCGTCAGAGCGACCGCAGATCCCGGCGATTGAAGCACTCCCGCCCGATCGCGTGAACAAACCAGTCTGGCTTCCGACCAAGCTGCGACTGGTTCCGCCACCGACCGGCAGCGGCCGGATGGCACATGTGGCCCGCATCAAGATGGGGAAGTAGCCGTACCCACTCTCCTCATCGCCCGCTGAGATTCAATTCCGCGGGCGAGTGTTGAACCAGTACTGACCGGCTTTCGTCTTCAACTCATGAATGCCCTTCAACTCCATGACAGCCCTCTTGCCTGACCAGCGATCGGGGGTTGAACGGATTTCGACCGTCAATGCTTCGTCCGGCAGGGAATTCTCCAGCAGGGCAAGGGCGAGTGCGATTCGATATCGCTCCTGTGGGTAAACGGGGCAATACGACCTGGTGAATGACCACGCATCGAGGCTCAGCGGAATTCTGTCGTCGAGCGGAGCAGGTGTCCCAAGGAGCTTTCGCAGGTCTTCCGGAAGTTGATTCGCTGCTTCTTCATCGATGAGGATGTCCACCTGCTCGGGGCGCGAACTGTAGACTGCCCACGCTGGCCAGTGATCGCAATCACCGATTACCTCGAGTCCCGGATAGAAGACTGCGATCGCGGTGAAACCGATCGCCAGCGGCGAATGGCGAGTTGATTTCTCTTGCTCGCTTTCAGGTTCAACAACAGTCCTTTTGCAGTCGGGCCAGAAGAGAACGAGGTTCTGCACGATGAAATACATGTTCCAGATCAGCACTCCCCATTCGTGACGCAGCCCGACCCCGAGCGTCCAGAGCAGCAACAGATGCATGAGGATCGACAACGGCAACCCGTAGCGTCTCGCACGGCGAGACAGGAGCAACAGACCCACAATGAATTCGCCGGTTGGAAACGTCGCCACCAGCAGCCACTTCGAACGGGGCGACCAGAAGTCGAGTGGCACTCCGAGGGGATTGAGCATCCCATTCAGAAGCAGTTGGCCATGGGATGTCATAAACGAAGCATCGAACTTTGAGACGGCGGACCACAGGTAAATGCTCGCGACGATCAACTTCCAGCAGTTGATCCCCTTGAGATTCGGCGAGATCAGAAACAGTCCCGCAAACAGCAGATCCATGCAGACCCACGGTTGCAGGCGATGTTGATCCAGCAACACCAGAATCATGAGGCCCGACAGGAAGCATGCCAGACTCAGTCGCTGCTGATGTGGAGTCCGCAGCCCCCAGAGCATCGTCACCAGACCAACGACGACGGCCGCCAGGGCGATGATGTCCACCCAGCCGGGAACGCTGCACAGCACGGAGAACCAGGGAATCTGAACGAGTCCGCTGCTCGCACTGCTCCACAGCGGCCATGTGGAAAGCATCAATGCCGCTGTGAAGAAGGCAACCACCCGCTGTAACTGAATGAGGGAGCCGGAAACGACCGGATGAAGCGAGTTCATGGCAGACGCGGACTGGCCGGAGACCGTGTTTCCAGCGAAACCAGCGGAAGAGCACTGTTCAGACTTCCCGAACGAAACCCCTGCAGATCCAGCGTCACATAGCGAAACCCCTGAGCCTGAAAATGAGCCACGACCTGCTGGTGGACGTTTTCAGCCGTCAGCAGTGAGAGAGCATGCACAGGCACTTCGATTCTCGCGAGGTCATTCTGCTCAAGCCGTACTCGCAGTTCCTGTAGGTTCAACAGGTCTTTGAGGAATCGTTCACACTGATCGACGCGGCGGACGCGTTCGGGGGTCACCTCCACACCGTAGGCGATCCGGCTTGAGAGGCAGGGGGCGGCTGGCTTGTTCCAGACCGGAATCTCCCAGTGCTTCGCAAGATCGCGGACGTCCTGTTTCGTGAACCCCGCTTCGATCAGGGGGCTGCGAATCTGACGTTCGGCCGCCGCGCGCATCCCGGGCCGGTGATCTCCCTGATCATCGAGGTTCGCACCGTTGCAGATAACGTCCAGATTCCATTTGGGAAGAGCTGCAATCAGTTCTTCGTACAGCTCGCTTTTGCAGTAATAGCAGCGGTCCCCGGCATTGGCCTGATACCCCGGAACGCTGAATTCCTGGGTGCGGATCACTTCATGGCGGATTCCCATCTGCTCCGCAGCCTGCCGGGCGATCTCCAGTTCCCCCTGGGCCAGCGACGGACTGACGGCAGTGACTGCGATCGCCTGATCTCCGCACGCCAGAGCAGCAGCCTTGGCGACCAGTGCACTGTCCACGCCTCCGGAAAACGCCACCGCGACACGGCCGCTGTCCCGCAGCAGCGTGAGGAGAGCATCGCGTTTTTCTTCGAGCGAGTGATTCATTCCTCAATCTTATGCTGAGGCCGCACCGGACGGAATCATGACGGAACTTCTATTCTGGGCTTTCACCTTTTCGAAGTTGGGAGAAGTCGAGGGTCGAGTGACGAGAGCCCAGAGAAGGAGATCTCACAATTCTCCGCCGCTTCATTCTGAACTTCTATTTGAGCTGTCCTTTGAGGGCATGCAGTTTCTGCAACGCGGCCAGCGGGGTGAGCTCGTCCAGATTCATCCCGCGCAGTTCATCCAGCAACGGGTGTTCCGGCTCTGCGAACAGACTGAGTTGCCGTGAGTTCTGTTTTTTCCGGGCAGGGATGGTGACTTTTCCTCGCTCATCATGGTGATCTGACTCGAGGGTTTCGAGAATCACTCCCGCGCGGCCGATTACTTCTTTCGGCACCCCTGCCAGTCGGGCAACGTGAATCCCGTAACTGCGATCGGCAGCCCCCGGAACGATCTTGTGGAGAAACACGACATCCCCGTTCTGTTCATGAACAGCGACGTTCCAGTTGCAGACCCGGGAGAGTGACTGCGGGAGTTCCGTCAGTTCATGATAGTGTGTGGCAAACAGCGTCCGGCAGCAGGGATGGTCGTGCAGGTATTCAGTGATCGCCCATGCGAGCGAAATGCCGTCGTAGGTACTCGTCCCGCGTCCGATTTCATCCAGGATGACAAGGCTGCGGGACGTCGCGGTGTTCAGAATGCGGGCCGTCTCCGTCATCTCGACCATGAACGTCGACTGACCTTTGCCAAGCTCATCACTCGCGCCGACCCGTGCGAAGATGCGGTCGGCAATTCCGATCGTGGCCGACTCCGCGGGCAGGAATGAACCGATCTGCCCGAGAATCGTGAGCAATGCTGCCTGCCGAATATAAGTACTTTTACCGGCCATGTTGGGGCCGGTGATCAGTGCAATCACAGGAGGAGCTGCGGTCGAAGTGTCCCCTTTGGAAGAGTTGGAACTAACGCCGAGCAGCACATCGTTGGGAACAAACTCGCCTGAAGGTTTCAACCGGTCCAGCACCGGGTGACGGCCGTTGCGAATCTCCAGGCACGCTTCTTCAACGATTTTCGGACGACAGTAATTGGCGCTCACGGCGAGGTTGGCGAGATTCGCGAGCACATCCAGCGTTGCCAGAACTTCAGCGGTCTGCTGCAGGCGCCGGCATTCTTCCGCAACACGCTCACGCAGTGCCTGAAACAGTTCCTGTTCGAGCGCCTTGGACTGATCTTCAGCCCGCAGCACCCGGTCTTCATATTCCTTCAATTGCGGTGTGATGAACCGCTCCTGATTCTTGAGAGTCTGCTTGCGGATGTAATCCTCGGGAACCTTATGCATCTGGGCGGCAGTCACTTCAAGATAGTACCCGAAGACTTTATTGAAGCCGACCTTGAGCGTGGAGATCCCTGTCCGCTCCATCTCCTGGGCCTGATATTCCGCAATCCACTTCTTCCCGCCCCGCGCCAGATCACGCAGCTCGTCCAGTGAAGAATGCCAACCTTCGCGGATGATTCCGCCATCGGTCGTTGACAGCGGAGGCTCGTCAGCCAGTTGCTGTTGAATCTCCTGACGGACTTCCGCACAGAGCTCCAGTCGGGCTTCGAGCATCGTGATGAGGTTCGATGATCGACCTGCCAGCCGGGCCTTGAGTTTTGGAAGAATCGACAACGTCTGCGCCAGTGCCGCCAGATCACGCGGCGTCGCCCGCATTGTGGCAACGCGAACGGAGAGCCGCTGCAGGTCGTAGGCTTCCTGCAGCAGTTCGCGCAGATCACGGCAGAGTTTGTGATCACGCACCAGCTCTTCGACAGCGTCCAGCCGACGCTCGATGGCGACCCGATCCGTAAGTGGATTCGAGAGCCAGTCCATGAGCAGCCGTGCCCCCATCGGGGTACAGGTCTCATCAAGGACGCTGATCAGCGAGCCTTCGCGTTGCCCTTCCCGCTGAGTGCGGGTCAGCTCGAGGCTGCGTCGCGTCGTTTCATCGATCAGCAGACTGGTCCCGCGTCGGTACGGTTCCAGTCGCGCGATGTGACTCAGCGATGACTTTTGCGTTTCCTGAACATACTCGAGCAACGCTCCCGCAGCAGTGATCCCAGCAAACTCTTCATCGGAGAGATCGAAACCTTCGAGAGTGGCTGTCTGAAAGTGTTTCAGCAGAATCTCGCGGCACTGCTTGGCTGCGAATGACCACGCGGGCCGCTCGGTGACGATCGTGCCGTCGAGTTCCATGACCGAAGTGAACACACGGTGCGATCGGGCTGAATCGGGCAGCAGGCATTCCGAAGGCCTGACGCGGGCCAGCTCGTCCATAAACTCCGACTGCGGTCCCATCGGTCCCGCATCTTCGTTCGCCGGGACTTCCATGCACTGAAACTTCCCCGTCGACAGTTCCAGCCACGCGATCCCGATTCTGTCTTTCGCGGGACAGACTGCTGCCAGAAAGTTGTTCTCTTTCGGGTTGAGCAGGGCCTCATCGGTAAGCGTCCCGGGCGTGACAATGCGGGTCACTTCACGCCGCACCATCCCCTTGGCAGTTTTGGGGTCTTCCACCTGATCGCAGATGGCGGCCTTGTGTCCAGCTGCGATGAGCTTCCGCAGATATCCTTCCAGAGCATGAAATGGAAACCCTGCCATCGGGACCGGATTGGTCGAACCCTTGTCCCGACTGGTGAGTGTCAGGCCCAGAATCTTGGCAGCGATCTGCGCATCTTCATGAAACAGCTCGTAGAAGTCCCCCATCCGAAACAGCAGGATGGTCCCGGGAGTTTCCGCCTTGACCTCCAGATACCGCTGCATCATGGGAGTCAGTTTGGAATCAGTTGCGGACATGGCTGCTAACTTGGGAGGACGAAGCGGTGAGATCTGTGTCGTGAATGTAAATCAGCGAAGAATCATCGATGAGCTAGACCAGTTTGGTCTATCATGTGCAGGCGATTCAGGATTTTCACCGCATGAAAGTCCATATTATCGCCTGCGGAACGGAATAAATTATTGGCAAAACCGCTCTAAAACATCTGCATTTGGATGACGCTGACCATCTGATGTCGGGAAGAGAGAAAACCACGGAAGGCACGGAATACACGGAAAAAATCTGAATCGCGAATGGAAGAGTGAGCGTCCCAGCGGGGGTATCTGGATGCATTGGCTCATCATCAACTTGAGCATTCGCTGAATTCGCCTGATTCGCGGTTCCTTCTTCCCACCCGCATCCTTCCGTGAATTCCGTGCTTTCCGTGCTTTCCGTGGTTCAAATTTTTGACGTCCCTACGCTGGCACCGGTGGCGTGATTCCGAAATCTTCAATCGTCAGCAGTGACTGGAACGGAAGATTGCGGGCGGCAAAGTTCTTTGCTCCCCCTTCCATGCGGTCGATGATCGTGAGGACCTGAACCACTTCGCAGCCGAATTCCTGAATGCGATCGACAGCCAGAAGCGAACTGCCGCCGGTGGTCACCACATCTTCCACGATGACGACTTTCATTCCGGGCTGCAGCGGACCTTCCACGAACTTGTTTGTACCGTGCCCTTTGGATTCCTTACGCACGAGGACACCAATCAGATCCTGGTTCCGCAAGGCTGCAGCTGAGAGCACGCCCGCAATGATCGGGTCTGCACCGATCGACATACCGCCGACAGCGTCCGCTGCACCGGGTTTCATCAGATCCAGCAGACCTTCGCTTACCAGTTTCAGACCGCGCGAATGGAGCGTAATCTGTTTGCCATCAAGGTAGTACGAAGCTTTCTTTCCGGAGGCCAGGGTGAACTCGCCAAACTTGAGGGCGCGTTCGCGAAAGAGATCGATCAGGGCCTGTTTGTCATACATAACTGTGTCTCAAAATGCAGGAAACGGGAGCGGCTTCATGCTAACGCGTTCGAGGGGAATTGGAAGCCGCCGCCGTGATGGAAACGGGGGAGGGCTGGAGAATCACCACGGAGTACCGGTGGCACGGAGAGTGGCCGGAAGATAAGAGTTTTGCGATGAGCCTTCGCCAGACAGAAATGCCTGGCCCACAGCTTTGTGAAGCAACGCCAAGACATGGTGGCACAGACATTCCTCTCTGTGCTTCGCTCAATTCCCCGACGGGCTGGTCACGTCACCGCGCGGGTTTCAGCGGGACGTACCTGACCGGGTCTCCCACCTCCACCTTCAGTGCAGCGGCGGATTTCGGAGAAAGCTCGACGCCGTCGCCCGTCAACTGAAGCTGGCCACGGATTGCTCGAAACCCGTCTGATTTTGAAGCAATCAGAAACTCTTCACCGGGGGAAATGTTGTCGTGGACTGCAGAAACCCGTCCGGCACGACTCTCCCGGATGCTGCGGATTCGATCCCGCGTGGAGTGCAACATCGGCCCGGCTTCAAAGATGTCCACGTGGTTGCGGAATTCGAACCCTTCCGATTCCAACAGCCGTCGGGCCGGGCGGGTCAGTTCATGAACTTCCCCAATGACCGCCTGTGCTTCTGCGGGAAGTAATGGAATATAAATCGGATACCGCGGCATCAGGTCCCCGATGAACTCTTTGTTCACAATGCTCAGGTAGTCGGCTTTCGGGAACTCGAGATCGAAGAAGTGCTTTCCCAGGGCATCCCAGAACGGGCTGCGGCCCTTGTCATCGATCACCCCGCGCATCTCCGCAATCACATCGGGATCGAACAGCTGTGGATACTCTGCCATGAAGAGAAAGCGGGACAGCGACAGCAGACGGCCGTTACCGCCGTTACGGGCATCCGGATGGAGAAACAGACTTCCGATTTCGCTGGGGCCATCATGATTCTCAGTCAGATGCAGCACCGGAATTTCTTTCCGCACGTCCAGCATCCGGGAAGCGTGATGGCTCGTCTGGATCTCGTACGAATAGAAAGGTTCAAAACCTCCTGTCTTCGAAATGATGCCACACGTCCCCATGACCCGAGACGTTTCCAGATCTTCAATCACGAACAGATACGTCTCTCCGCCAGGTTCATCGGCATCCAGATTGCGGAATGACCTGAGCGATCCTTTGATCCTTTTTTCGAGCAGGCTGCGATCTTTGGGCAGTGTCGTCAGGCCGAAGGAGGTGAGATCGGCCAGTTCCAGCAGCCTGTCGAGATCTTCGGCTTTCACCGGTCGAATGACGTACATCGCTGGTCTCCTTCATTTTTCAGTACAACTCAGCAAGGTCGTTTCAATGATTGAGCAGACTTCATCGATCTGGTGATCTTCAATGACTCCAAATGGGGGGAGCATCCGGATACGGGTCGGGTTCGCTCCCGCAGAAAACGCCATCACCCCCGCATGAAACAGAGCGTCCAGGAATTTCTTCGTCGAGGCATCGCTTCCATCCAGGGCTGTAAAGGCGACCATTCCGCCGATTCCCCACGGACCGGAAATCAGAT
The DNA here is from genome assembly GCF_051465655.1 of Planctomicrobium stercoris. Lineage (NCBI taxonomy): Bacteria > Pseudomonadati > Planctomycetota > Planctomycetia > Planctomycetales > Planctomycetaceae > Planctomicrobium > Planctomicrobium stercoris. Next base: position 5,785,830 of record NZ_CP195791.1, read on the forward strand.
GCGGACTCTTCTCGCGAATCCGCTCGAAGTGCTGTACGAACCGGGCGTGCATCTGCATGAGTCTTCCCTGCTCGCCGAAGTAACCGCCAGTCTGCAACCGCTGCAGAATGTGACGGGCTGCAAAAATGGAAGAAGTCGCCCCGGTGAATGTCTGGCTGATCAATCCGGGTTTGGGAACGAATTCATCCGTAAAGAACGTCGCACAAACCTGCGTCAGCTTTCCGACCGTGACGACGTCCGCGAACGCATCCAGCCCATAATGCTGAAAGGCGAACGGACGAGTCGTGCGTCCGAATGTCTGAATCTCGTCGAACCAGATCGGGATGCTGCGTTCGCGAAGAAAGCTGCATAATCCGTGCAGAAATTCCTTTGAAGCTGTGTAATAGCCCCCTTCCCCCTGAATCAGCTCCAGGATCATCCCTGCATGGGCGGCCGGGTACCGCTCCAGATGCGTCTGCAAGACCGAAAGCGTTTCTTCGAGGCTGGTGTCCGGACGTTCTGAATTGAAAAACGGAACGTAGTCCACAGCCAGAACAGTGGGGAGACCGACGCGGTTCTTGGCACGATCCGTCAGCTGCGAGGTGGCCATCGTTCGACCGGCGAAGCAGTTGGCGAACGCCAGCATGCGGCTGGCCGGAGAACGCTTCTGAAACAGCAGCTTCAAAGCATTCTCGTTGGCTGTGGCCCCGCTGGTCGTCAGGAAGCAGTGTCGTAGCGAAGCGTCGGACTCGCAGGCCAGATCAATCAGTTCCTGACACAACAAAGACGACTCGACGTTCTGCTGCAGGTTTCCCTGCATGACGGTGTCACTCAAAGCCCCGTGCAACGAAGCCATCAGCAGTCCCGGGTCGCTGTGACCAAACGCATGAACGCCGATCCCGGAAATCATGTCGTATTTGACGCTGCCATCCTGCAGTTCGACCAGCGCACCGTTTCCAAGCCCGCTTCCCAGATAGGGAAAGAAGAGGGACCCGCCGCGCTGATCCGCGAAACGGGCAAGGACGTCGGCATACTGCTGCTGAAGCTCAACACGAGGCGGCTGAGGGGTCGTCAGTTTCTGACGATACTCCATCAGAGCGTCGTGCAATGTTTCGCACGCGAGGGCGACCCGATCATCCGAGCGAAAGGCCGCAGCCAGCAGTTTCGAATCGTCCTTCATGTTCGTTCCTCCAAGCGCTGCAGGGACGCCATTCTCCCCTGAAGCACTGAAGAGGTCGAACGGCAGCCTCCCTCTATTCTACGCGAGAGGGCAGGTGCGGAAGAGGGGGGCTGATCGTTTCATCCAGAAGTTGCATGAGGTAGAGAGCGGTCAATTTTGCCCGCTCGCGAAGACTCTCCAGCACGACAAATTCCTCGTGGCTGTGAATCTGTCCGCCACGCACTCCCAGTGAGTCGACATTGGGAACACCGAACGCTGCCAGCCGATTTCCGTCGCAGGCTCCGCCGCTCGCTGCCCAGTCGATCGAACATCCGACCTCCCGTCCGCACTCATGCAGTTGCATCAACATCTTTTCCGTCGCAGCGTCAAACCGCTTCGGGGGAGCTGCAAAATGTCCGTGCAGATCGAACCGGACTCCGGTGTGACTGGTCACGCCTTCCAGAATGTTCCCAATCGTGTCGAGAATTTCCGCCTCATGTTCCTGCTCGGCATAGCGGATATTCAAACGAATCACACTGACCGGCGGAACCACATTGCTGGGCCCTCCGCCATCGATGCGAGCAACGTTCAGGGTCATTCCTTCCCACTGGCCCGTCAGGCGGTGCAGCTGAGTACTCACCTCAGCTGCTGCGACCACGGCATTGATTCCGTGATGAAAGTCCCGGCCTGAGTGCGCCGCCCGGCCGTGCCCGACGATCGACAGATTCCCGGTTCCCTTTCGAGAGGAGACAAGCTTGCCGTCCGGCAGACTTGGCTCGAACAGGAGCCCCAGATGGACCCGTTGAGCGACTTCCTGAAACAGATGAATCGACCCCGGAGAGCCGATCTCTTCATCACTGTTAATCACCACCTCCCAGCCGAGTGACTGTTTTCCGGTCGCAGTGACATAGCGTTCCAGGGCCCGCAGCGCAAACAGGAGAATGACAATTCCCCCCTTGGCGTCCGCGACTCCCGGACCTCGCAGGGTGTCAGCGTCAAGTTGATCGACAGTCTGGAAGGGGGACTCCACTCCATAAACGGTGTCCATATGAATCGCCAGCAGCACCTGCAGCGGCGCGGATGGACGATGAACGACATGCAGATTCCGGCCTAGCGGGCGGGCATGTGGATGACCGTGGGCATCGATGGTTTCGAAAGTTCCCGCTTCCAGAAGGCTGGTTGTTTCCGAGAACTGACCGAACTCGGCAGCGATCAACTCTCCCAGCGTGGCGAGTCCCGCGGGATTGAACGTTCCCGTGTTGATTCCGGCCCAGCCTCGCAGGAGCTCGGTCATCTCCAGTTGCTGGGAATCAATCCAGTCGAGGATGGGGCGATAACGGTTCATGGGGAGGCGAGCGTCCTGGGTTCGCGCGAGGTGACTGCTTTACTCAAGTCATCGTACAACGAGACTGGTCCCGTGCCCCCGGGACTCATCGAAAATCTGGAATTCGGCGGAGAGCGCCCGAGGGTTTCGATGTCGCCAAGATGATGACAACAATATCACCTGCGCAACATCGGCGGTTTTTGCCGATTCTTACGCGAACCTCCATAACCCATTCACGAAAAGCCATTTACAGATTTGCCACGAGTTTGGCCTTCGAGTTGCTTCATTAAGGAATCGAAAGAATCGGCCAACGTCGGCCGATGGGGACGGGCAAACGACTCAGCCAGGGAGCACCCTCATGAAGACCTTCGCATTCACCACACTCGCCATGCTCGGATTTGTCTTCTACAGCGATCAGACAGCCACTGCCGGGGGCCATTATCACAACTCCTGGGGGCAATACGGAACGAACTATGGCAACCCGTGGTACTCCGGTGGCTGGGGGCATCAGCACCGACGGGGTCATTACGACTATCACGACACCACTCACTACGACTACGTGCCTGACAGAGTTGTTCCTCACGGAAACCACTGGCACCACGTTCCCGGTGGCTACTATCTGCATCAGACCGGCCACTACGACTATCACCGGGGAGGACATCACCACTGATGCTCGTCATGCCCGTGATCCCTCCGTATTGCCTTCGACCGTGAAGGCAATACGGGTCGGAGAGCGAGCAGAGGCAATCGAACTGCTGCATTCAGCTACATCCGCAAAACAGGTCTCAAATTTTTTCAGAGATCTTTTGCAACGCCGCCAGAGCGGGAAATCAACACCCGTCGCCAAGTGGAAACACATAACCGCTACAAGCTGAACTCTTCATCAACCATCAAACCGTCATCAACCCCAAAAGCGATACGACCGCCCCTTTCTTCCCGGGTGTTTCACCTACATGGTGATGATTGCCTCATGCGGAACGAAACACGTCGCATATTTGGCTGGCAGGTCCGTCGCGTACTTTGCGACACAAGAGTCAATTGCTTGACGGCAGAAGTCCATGGGGATGTTTTTCAAGGGTGACCGCAGGCTACATCATTACCCATTCGAGGAAAGGGTGGGCCATGGCTGAAGAGCCTCGCAATCTGGCAGTGGCAACGCCGCAGGAGACGTTCATCGGACTCTCCGAAAACGAATTACGCAATCTGCTCGACCTGGGACACGGGAGTGCCTATCGACGCGCAGAGCCCGCAACGTTGCCAGCATCACTGACACCATTCCAACAGGAATTCATCGACGCGGGCCGCGGCGCTGAGCTGATCGTCGGCCCATACATTCTCGAATCCCGTATCGGGTCGGGGGGAATGGGGGTCGTCTACAAAGCGCAGCACCTGCGCATGGGGCGCACTGTTGCCCTGAAGGTGCTCTCCACCGAACTCCTCACCAGCGAACAGGCAGTCGCCCGGTTCCTGCGGGAAGTGCGCGCTCTGTCAAAGTTGCGGCACCCGAACATCGTAACCGCTTTCGACGCCAAGCTCAGCGAGGATGAACACTACCTCGCAATGGAACTGGTCGAAGGCTCGGATCTGGATCAGATTGTCCGGACTCAAGGGCCGTTTTCGATTCCCGAAGCGTGCGAGATCATCCGTCAGGCTGCCGAAGCACTGGCGTGCGTTCATCAGGCGGGAATGGTCCATCGCGACATCAAGCCATCCAATCTGATGTTGGATACCTCCGGCCAGATTAAAGTGACCGACTTCGGTCTGACGAAGCTGGGATGTGCCGATCAGCCCCACGCCAAACAGGGACTCACCCGGCCGGGAACCATTCTCGGCTCCATCGACTATCTGGCTCCTGAACAGGCGCGAGACTTCAGCATTGCCACACCGGCTGCGGACATTTACAGCCTGGGCTGTACCCTCGGATTTCTGCTGGCTGGGGCTCCTCCGTTCAAACGCTCCAACATCATTGAGACATTGACGGCTCACCAGGGAGCCCGTGTCGAGGCACTGACCAACATCCGTCCGGACGTTCCTCGTGCACTCAACAAGCTCTATCAGGAAATGCTGGCCAAGCAGCCTGACCGCCGACCTTCAAGCATGGCTGAGGTTGCTGAACGGCTGAATGCCTTCACGTCCATTGCCAAGCCGCAATGGTTCCTCAAACGTCGACTGAGCAAGGCGGCACCGCCGGCCAGACCCAGCATCATCCAGACTGCTTCACTCTCCTCGGACGACACCACCAGCACCGAGCCGATGAAGTTCGGTATTCAGCTCAGTACGATTTCGGAAAATCAGCCTCCGCTGAAATTCGCGGATCTCCCACGCCGCAAGTTGTCATTCCAGGAATGGCTGCTGGTGGCTGGTGCGGTGGTCGCCTGCCTGGCACTGAGCCTGAGTTAGAACGCTGCCACGGCAGTTTGGCTGCACGCTTGAAGTGTGCAGCGAACGGTGACTGGATGAACTTTCTTCAGTCCGTGCGGGAGCATCTTCAAGAAGCTTGCTGTAGACTTACGGTGCATCCACTGCGTGAACATCTTCGGGAAACGCCTGAGGAACGCGGGTGATTTTTACAGTACTGCACCAACTGATCATCAGGTCCCCCCTTGGAAGCTCTTGTCTCCGCCCGGCACGTCTGTGACGACGTCTTCAGCCAGGCCACCTACTCCTCCTGCCGGCGATATCGTTTTTCGCTGGTCCGTCGCTTCGGAAAACCGGTTGCGAAGAAGCACGAACGGATCGCCTTTATCGGCCTGAATCCCTCAACGGCAACGGAACAGGTCAATGATCCGACCGTGCGACGATGCATTGGCTACGCCCAGCTGTGGGGCTACCGCGAGTTTGTGATGCTGAACGCCTTCGGGTATCGGTCCACCGACCCGCGTGGCCTGCAAACGATCGAAGATCCGGTCGGTGCAGCGAACAACGAACAGATCAGATACTGGTCCCGCAGAAGCGACGTGGTGGTCTGCTGCTGGGGCGTGCATGCGGTCCTGCAGGACCGCGGAGCGTATCTGGAAGAGCAGCTTCGCAAGTGGAACGTGACTGCCCGCTGCCTGGGAAAGACTCTCGCGGGCTTTCCGAAACATCCGCTCTACTTAAGAAAAGATGCGGATTTGATTGAGCTTTGAAAGTGAAAATTGACGCTGAGCCACACACTTCAAGTGTGTGGCTAAGCTTATCGTTCACGTGATCGATTTCCTCAGTCGCGGCTGCGGATCTTCGAGAGCAGACGCAGGATTTCGATATACAGCCAGACGAGCGTCACCAGCAGGCCGAAGGCTCCATACCATTCCATGTACTTGGGAGCTCCGCGCTGAACCCCTTCTTCGATGAAATCGAAGTCGAGAATCAGGTTCATGGCAGCGATCACCACCACAAACGCGCTGAAGCCGATGCTGATCCAGCCGTTCCCCTGAATAAAGGGAACCTTCACGCCAAAGAAGCTCAGGCCGATCATCACGACGTAAAGCAGTGCAATGCCCCCCGTGGCAGCCGCAATTCCCAGTTTGAACTTCTGGGACGGCTTAATCCATCCGGTCTGATAGGCCAGCAACAGCGAGAACAGAGTTCCGAATGTCAGGCAGACAGCCTGGAAGGCTGCCCCTGGATAACGGGCATTCATCGCTGCGGAAATTCCGCCTAGGGCCAGCCCTTCAGCCACGGCATACAGGGGAGCCGTGATCGGCGACCAGGTCGGCTTGAAGGTGGTGGCAATGGCAATAATCAGTCCGCCGATCGATCCGCCAATCAGCAGCGGAGTCACCAGCGGGCTTCCCTGAAGGAACAGGTTCCAGGTGAAGACAGCTGCCCCCACGACCAGAACCAGCAACGCCATGGTTTTTGTCGCGGTCCCCTGCAGGGACATCGTCGACGTCTGGCCGACGCTGTAGCTGTCAAATCCTTCAAAGGTATTGGCATTCAGTGCGGGGTTGGAAGTTCTCATGCAAGGATTCCAGAGGAGGAGGGACGTTTTCGACTTTCAGGAACTGAAGTATAGCACGCTGCCGGAATGCAGACAGACGAACTTTCTCTGAACGGCAGAGTCACTTCAGATTCAGAATGACGTCGTCGTTGTAGAACTGCCCTGCATCGTCCATCTGGTTGGTCCCCAGGCTGACCAGGCGAGCCCGGTCCTCCCCTTCCACGGTGTAGCTGAACGGTTTGTCGGTAGCGGCATCGACGGGAACAGCGTCCAGATACTCGGGGACCAGCTGCTCGAGCTTCTCGGGAAACTTGCCGTGCTCTCTCTGATAGCTTTCCAGAGCCAGACCGACGGCAATGATGCTCCGCCTGACAGCGTCGCGGTCTTCCGCGAAACGCCTTTGGCGATAGATTGGACGCAGTGACATCGCCATGTTCTCACCGATCCATCGACTCATTCCCGGAACGTCTTTCTGAATCGCCTTGGAGAAGTCTTCTGTCTTCTGGTCGACGGTTGCTTCCCATTGGGCGTAGGCTTCATCGAGCTTCTGGAACAACTCGTTCTGGGCGTTGCGGTCTTTGGTCCGCAGGGCCTGCACGATCAGATCGTGCACTTCGTCAGCCCGCTGAACGGCCAGTTTCCAGTCGGTTTTGTCCAGACTCTTGATCTGGCTGGCATCTTCCTTCTGGTGCTCTGCATCTTCAAAGAAACCGATCCGGCTGTCCTCGTCGGTCTCGAGCAGTTCGATCTCCTGATGAATGATCGCCCGTTCGCCGACGTCCGCAGCCAGAGCTGCAGGGGGCATGGGGGGGATCTGTGCAAACGCCTTGCGTAACTCCGCAAGCTGTTCAGCATTCAACCGCCCACTTTCGAGCATCGTCCTTTCTGCCTGGAAGGCCAGGGCATCGATCACCTGTGCTTTCGCCAGAGAGACGTCAAACGGCGACCCCGATGCCAGCAGGCTGGCGATGCGGTGGCACGTCATCAGATCACTCGTGCAGCCGGTAACGTCATTTTCACCCAGACGCAGCAGGGCCCGGGCGGTCAGCATTCTTGCCAGGAACGGCAGACGACGTTCAATGACGAGCGAAGCGGCCATCAGGCGCGATGGAAGTTCCGGAGCCAGCATCGGAGCGAAATAAGCCGGCTTTTCAGACGCATGTGTCAGCGTCTTCAGTGCCTCTGTGTTGACAGCGAGATATTCTGCAAGTTGCGGATTGTCGGTTTTCGACCAGACCTGCACTCCCGCTTCGAACAGTTGTTCCTGAAGCATGGCCGCCTGCAGGTCCACCTTGTCCGCCGGCACTCCATCCAGCGTCTTGGCGAATTCCACCAGCGAGACAAACAGCGGGGAGGCTGGGGACATCTTTTCGATCCCCAGCATCTCCATCGAAACGTCATGCAGCTCCGGCTCGAAGGCGTCTTCTCCGTAGAGATGGACGAGCCAGACCACAGCATTGTCCTGCGGCTTCACATCTTTGGAGATTCGCTCATTCAGAGTGCGAAGCGTTCCGGGGATCTCATCGGAAACCACGGGCTGCACGAGCACCATGCCTTCCGGGAGATCCTCCGCGTGAATCGGTTCAGCTCCCGTGCTGAACGAATACATCAGTCCGGTGCCGACCAGTGCAGCCACGACCAGACCGGGGAGAATCACATCACGGAACCGCTGCGAACTTGGCATGGCAACCTCGTGAAAGGCAGTATTCCCTCGCGTTCACCATCCAGCATGCACACGAGAAAAAATTCCCGCACTCAGCGAGTGCGGGACAACTTGGCCATGCTCTCCGAGCACAGTCGATCAGCGACTCAGACTCCCAGCGTGGCCACGACTTTCTTCGCAGCGTCGGTCAGGTCGATGCCGGTTTCAATCTTCTTGCCGGACTGAGCCAGCATCTGGCGAGCCTTCTCGACGTTTGTTCCTTCGAGCCGGACCACCAGCGGAACGGTAATTCCGATCTTGTCATAAGCGGTCAGCAGGGCTTCGACGATGGTGTCGCACTTCATGATTCCGCCGAAGATGTTGACGAGAATCGCTTTGACGTTCTTGTCCGCCAGGATGATGCGAAACGCTTCCGTCACCTGCTCCACGTTGGCACCGCCGCCGACGTCGAGGAAGTTGGCCGGCTCACCGCCGTGCAGCTTGATCAGGTCCATGGTGCTCATGGCCAGACCGGCACCGTTCACCAGACATCCGATGTTGCCGTCCAGTTTGACGTAGCTCAGGCCGGTATTTGCCGCCTGAATTTCTGCTGGATCTTCTTCATTCAGATCTCGCAGTTCCAGCAGGTCCTTGTGACGGAACATGGCGTTGTCGTCGAAGGTGACCTTCGCGTCGAGCGCCAGCAACTGGCCGTCGCCGGTGACGATCAGCGGGTTGATTTCCGTCATGCTGGAGTCGCTCTTGACGAAGAATTCGCAGATCTTCGGGAAGAACGTGTTGGCCGACTTCTGTGCGGCGGCATCCAGCTGCAGTGCGCGACACAGCTTGCGAACCTGATACGGCTGCAGGCCGATCGCGGGATCAAACGCTTCCCGGAAAATCTTCTCCGGATGTTCGTGAGCCAGTTCTTCAATCGCCATTCCCCCTTCAGCGGAGGCGATAATCACAGGCATGCCGACTTCACGGTCGACAACAATGGCCAGATACAGCTCGCGGGCGATGTCCAGCCCCTGCTCGATGTAGACGGTATTGACCTGCTTGCCTTCGTCTCCGGTCTGGATCGTGACGAGAGTCGATCCGAGCATGCGGGCGGCATTCTCAACAGCCTGTTCGGCCGACTTCACCAGCACCACGCCTGCCTGCTCCGGATGTTCTTTGAAACGCCCTTTGCCGCGACCGCCAGCATGAATCTGAGACTTCACCACGCAGACTTTGGTACCGAGCTCTTCGTATGCCTTGGCAGCATCCGCAGCATTCTTGATCACGATCCCGCGAGGAATGGGAACGCCAGCCTTCGCAAAGAGGGCCTTCGCCTGATATTCGTGGATTTTCATAGGTCAGATCAAAGTTGAAAGGGTCAAGTGCCGGGAGGCGGACAACTCACGAACGGAACGTTCTGAACTCGCAATTCCGCCTTCACCCGACGCGTTTATGGATTCTGTTGAACCGCAGACTTTTACGGCTCCTCACAAGGCAGGGTTCTGCGAACCTATGGTATTCATTCACGTTCCGGAACGAAACCATTGTGTCTCCACATTCTCAGGACTCGCGGCGGAGTTCGAACACTTTTTCGCGGCAGATCGCCTCGATTCCCCCGGGGAGCGACGCTTTGGCGGGTTTCCCCGTCGTCACCATCTCCACAAGCTGGCTGAGATGAGCAAATCCCCACGACTGCCGCGGCCATCCCTGCATCCGCCAGATCTGGCTGAACGCCTCCCGCAAGAGCGCCGGCGGTCTCCCCTGCAGAAGTTCCCGCTGAAACCGTACGTTTCCGGGCTGCTGGTCGAGAACCGCACCAGTCAGCAGCTCCCGGGCCAGTACCGTCAACGCCAACTGCGCATCAGCTGCCTGTTCACACAACCGGAGCAATGCGTCATCAACACGCGGGTTCAAATCCGCCCGCAGCAACGGAAGAATTTCATTCCGAATCCGGTTCCGGGTGTAGCTGCGGCTTTCGTTCGTGGAATCGGTGCAAAAATCCTGCTGAATCGAAGCCAAAAACGCCAGGATCTCTTTGCGACTCACCTGAAGCAGAGGCCGCACCAGCAGCGGAGTAGCCACGTTTTCACTAAGTGTTCTGAGTGCAGGAATGCCCGACAAACCCTGCAAACCGCTGCCTCGCACGATGTGATGAAAAACCGTCTCCACCTGATCGTCTGCTGTGTGTGCAACTGCAATCCAGCCACACCCTTCCGCCTCAGCCGTGCGACGCAGAAATTCATACCGCAGCGTCCGTGCCTGCTCCTCTGCGAGTCCCGTGCCCTCTCCGCTGCGGTCGCTTCTTTCTGAACGAACCGGAATCCCCAGCGACTGGCCGAGAGTGTTGACCCAGTTGGCGTCCGCTGCGGATTCGGCACGAATTGCGTGGTCGAAATGCCCGACAACGAGCTGCAGCCCTCGATCTGGCGACAGTTCCGCGAGCCCCCGGAGCAGCGCCACACTGTCAGCCCCCCCTGAGACACCGACCAGCATTTTGCCGTCCCGGATTGCCATCGCGTCCAGAGATTGCACCAGACCCGGAATTAACGCCATTAAACGGACTCAACCTTTTTCTTACAAAAGACTTCCAACCCACGAGAACCCGGAGTACCAGTGCTCAAAATCACTTCCTTCAACATGATCCCGGGCGGCCGCCAACCGACTTTTCCATTCGGCATGGGAAACGTTCCATTCACTTGCCTAAAATAGGGCAAACGAGATTGTTTCCAGAGGTTCCTTCCCAAAAAATGAACCTTCCTCGTCACCATCACTGTATTTTGTCCGCCATCGCATGTCTTCCGCACGCACCAGTCCGTCGAGCCTCTCCATTCATGATGGGACGCTCGAGGTGCATCTGCTGGGACTGGTCGATTTCGACGCGACGCTGGGATTACAGGAACAGCAGATCTATGAAATCAGTGGCCGGGATGACAGGAACGGCTCCCTGTTCCTGTGCGAGCACCCGACACTGATCTCGATGGGACGCGAAGCAAGCCGCTCGCAGCTCCTTTTGGACGATGACGAACTCGCCCGGCTGGGGTTGCCGGTTCGATGGGTCGCCCGCGGCGGAGGAGCGTATCTGCACGCCCCCGGACAGCTGGCGATCTACCTGCAACTTCCGTTGCAGAGACTCGGCGTGAGCGTGATTCACTACCGGGCCTTGTTTGAATCCTCCCTGCTGAAGCTCTGTCAGGAACTCAAGATTCCTGCGAAACTTCAGCCTGATCTGGCCGGAATCTGGAGTCGGAACGGACAGCTGGGATTCTTTGGAGCAGCGGTGAAGTCGTGGGTCAGCTGCCACGGCATGTTTTTGAATATCTCTGTCGATCCCCGCATGCTGGAATGGACGTTGTCCAACCCGGCCGGCGTTCGATCGACGACAATGCAGTCACAACGGCTCGATCCCGTTCGCATGCCGCAAGTTCGAGAAGGTTTGATTCGCCACATCGCGGACGCTTTCGGTTATGCTGCAGCGGAAGTCTCGACGGGCCATCCATTATTAAGACGAACATCACAACGAGTTTTGACCCATGCATGAGTTGCCTATTCTCGGCCAGTCGTCCTGTTCTTCTGGGGGATCCGGCCAGACCGGATGCCAGAGCGGCGGGCTGCAGATGCTCGACACGCTGCCGCCGGCAGAACGCCGTCGCTTGCCGAAATGGCTGAAGCGCCCGATGCCCAGCGCGGAGATGATGTTCACCAGCGGAGTGATCGAAGACCTGCGTCTGGAAACGGTCTGCGAAAGCGCGAAGTGTCCCAACCGGACCGAATGCTGGGCACAGAAGACCGCGACGTTCATGATTCTCGGAAACGTCTGCACCCGGCCGTGCGGCTTCTGTTCCGTTCCCCGCGGAAAGACGGAACAGATCGAACTGGATGAGCCGGATCGGGTCGCGGAAGCGGCTGAACGTCTGGGGCTCAAGCACGTCGTGATCACCTGCGTCACCCGCGACGACCTTCCTGACGGCGGTGCCGAACATTTTTATCGCTGTGTTCTGGCCGTCCGTGAGCGGACCGGAGCTGCGGTGGAAGTGCTGACTTCCGACTTCATGGGAAATCGGGCTGCGATCAGCCGGGTTATTGAGGCTCGGCCGGACGTGTTCAATCACAACACCGAGACGGTTCCTCGCCTTTACAACCGGGTTCGTCGCAATGCGGAATACCAGCGGACTCTGAACCTGCTGGCTCAGGTGAAGGAAGAAGCACCAGAAATCCCCACCAAGAGCGGACTGATGCTGGGGCTGGGGGAGACCTTGGAAGAGGTTCTGGAAGTCGCTGCGGACCTGCGCGGCGTCGGATGCGACATGCTGACCATCGGGCAGTACTTGCAACCGGATCCGAAGCTGCTGCCGGTTGAAAAATACTGGACTCCGGAAGAGTTCGATTACATCGGAGAAGAATGCCGCCTGCTGGGCTTCAGCATGGTCGCCAGCGGACCGTTCGTGCGGTCGAGCTACCACGCCGGTGAGATGGCTGATGAAGTCTCCGGGAAGCACTCTGGCGCCTAGCAATTTTGCAGGCGTGATGGCGTCGAGTGCAAACGAATTCGGGCCGCATCCATCGGTCCATTCGTCACAACAGTGTCGTCGCGTTTGGTTGCAAGACTGGGCAAATTGCCGCACTCGGAGAGTGGGGCGTACGTAGCTAGCACTCTCCGAGTGCGAGAATCTCCATGAGGGGTTCGAATTCGCACCGAAGCTTTCGGCATCTTCTGCCGGGGCCCCTGATCGCAACTGCGAGATTAGTAAGACTTGGCAGTTTAGAGGGGCCGTTCTCCCGCCTCACGAATTCTTAACATGAACCCCTCTAGGCTCCCCGGGAAGAGGGCGTCAGTATCCCCGCGTCGTCAGGTTTTTGACGGCCCTGGGCCGCATTCGCCATGCCCTTGAGCCCCCTGCCTATTCGTTTTCATGTCCCGGATTGACCTCCCCCAGTTCTGGCGTCCCTGCTCACGCGCAATCGCGGCTGTGACAGTCGGGCTGGCTTTGTTGATTTCCGGCCCACTCATGGCCCAGGAACCGGACGCGAGCGAATTGGACCTCCCCGGGCTGTTTGAGCTCCCCGACTCTTCCGACATCAAGCTGATTCAGGCGGAAAGCCCCGCCATCGAAGCGACTGTCCCCCCTGCCCCAGCTCCAGCCCGCAGAGACGAAGAAGGGGTGCTGATGGACGGGATTCCTGACCCGTTTGCGGATGACCCATTGCTGGGCAAAGGAAAGGGCGGAGAGAAGAAATGGTACGAGAAGCTGAACATCCGGGGTTATGCCCAGTTCCGCTTCAATGAAGTGACCAATCAGGAAAGCGACTCCGCCCCTCCCAGCTATGCCGGAGACAACTCGGTCGATGATGAACGCAACTTCATTATTCGACGGGCCCGAGTCATCATCAGCGGCGATGTCCATGACAGGGTGTTCGTGTACCTCCAGACCGATTTCGCCAGCGGCGTCCCCGGAAGCCCTGATGCGGACATGTACGCCCAGATCCGGGACTGGTACGCGGACTTCTACATCACCGAAGATCAGGTCCACCGGATCCGGGCTGGACAGTCCAAAGTCCCGTACGGCTGGGAAAACATGCAGTCCAGTTCGAACCGGATTCAACTGGACCGGAACGATGGGCTGAACAGTGCAGTCCGGAATGAACGAGACCTCGGGCTGTTCTACTACTACACACCGGAATGGGTTCAGAACGTCTTCGAGCAGGTGATTGATGAAAACCTGAAGGGATCGGGAAACTACGGGATGGTGGGCCTGGGAATCTATAACGGTCAGGGTGGGTCTTTGCGTGACCGGAATGACGGTTTTCATGTGGTCGGACGCATCACCTATCCAGTCATCTTCAATAACGGTCAGATCTGGGAACTCGGCCTGCAGGGATACACCGGCGATTACGTCGTGCTCGGAGCTCCGATCGAACCCAACGGAGTGGGCCCCCCGATCATCCCGGCTGGGACAGACAACCATCATGGTCAGACCGATCAGCGGCTCGCCGGCTCATTCATCATGTATCCACAGCCGCTCGGCTTTCAGGCGGAATGGAACGTCGGTCGAGGTCCCGCGCTCAACAAAGCTCAGACAGCAGTCCAGGTCCAATCGCTGTACGGCGGATATGCGATGCTGTTCTACAAGTACGACTCACAGCGAGTCGGGACGTTCTTCCCGTTCCTCCGTTACACCCATTTCAAAGGGGGATACAAAGCGTTCCGCAATGCCCCTTATTCAGACATGCGGGACTGGGAACTCGGATGTGAATGGCAGTTCAACAAGGTTGTGGAACTGACGGGTTCTTACCTGTTCGCCAATCGAACCAACCTGAACGCCGTCTCCGCTGGAGAATCGTACCTCCCCTTCATCGGACAAGTGCTCCGATTCCAGTTGCAGGTGAACTACTAGGGAAGCGGTCACTCACAGAGGCGAAAGAACGTCTTATTCCTCGGTCTTGACGCCGTGTTGCTGCAGCATGCGATGCAACGTATTCCGGTTGATCCCCAGCCGGTCCGCCGTGCGGGTCTTGACTCCATCGCACTCCGCGTACACCTGGCAGAGAAGCCGCTCCTCGATGCGACTGACGATCCGTTCATAGAGATCGCAGGCATCGGGTCCCGCATTGGCCACTTCGCGATGCAGCAGATCATCGAGAGTCGCATCCGAGACCGGCTCCGGTCTGACGACATTCAGAATCGTCGACATCACCTTGCTGGCGACCGCATCGGTCACCGTGATCTCGAGCCGGACGGTCCCTTCCCGCTGGGCAAATGAAAGATCGCCGGTAGCGCCGGTTTCCGGAATCCGGTTCGAACCCGGGATCAGTTCGTGAGGAGCGTTTTCCGTGACCGGAAACACCATCGCCATAATCGTCTTCATCTGTGATGTTTCCCCCGGTTGAGCACGCCAGGTCTGCACCAGAAATTGGCGAGCTTGAAAGAGGCCCCCTCGAACAGTCCGTTCGCAGGTCGCCTCAACCCAGCCCGATCCCCATGAATCGTTCTTCAGAAAGTGTTTCAAAGTGCCCGGAGAAGCCTGGCTTCAAGGGAGATCCTCAAAGCCAGGCCACCCTGCCGGGCGAGATCCTGATATCGAACCATCGCCCCGGTTCGCCCTGAAGCAGAGCGAGCCAAGGCCACCACTGCCCGTCATTACTGGAAGATGTAGCCTTCCTCACCATGCTGGGTGAGATCGAGCCCCTGAATTTCGTCTTCTTCGCTCACCCGCAGCCCCATGATGGCGTTGAGGACCAGCAGGATGATGAACGTCCCGACGACCGCCAGCGCCATGGAGGCACCGACACCAATGATCTGGTTGATGAACTGCTGGGTTCCCCCTTCGAGAAGTCCCACATTTCCTTCCGTGACGCTCTTGGTCGCGAAGACGCCAGTCAGGATGGCACCCAGAGTTCCTCCGACACCATGCACGCCGAAGGCATCCAGCGAATCGTCATAACCCAGCGCCACTTTCAGTTTCGCACAGGCCAGATAGCAGACCACGCCGGCAGCCAGTCCCAGATAGATTCCGTGAATCGGATTCACAGCCCCTGCAGCAGGGGTAATACAGACCAGTCCTGCGACAGCACCGGAGCAGGCTCCCAGTGTTGTCGGTTTTCCATGCAGGGCCCATTCCGCAACGGCCCAGGCGAGAACGCCGGCAGCAGCTGCCAGATGTGTTGCAAAGAATGCATTCACAGCCCATTTGTCGGAGGCCACGGCGCTACCCCCGTTGAAGCCGAACCAGCCCACCCACAGCAGAGCAGCACCAATGCAGGTGTAGGTCAGGTTGTGCGGAGGCATCGGCTCTTTGCCGTATCCAATTCGCTTGCCGATGAACAGTGCACACAGCAATGCAGAGACCCCGGAGCTGATGTGAACCACTGTTCCCCCAGCGAAGTCAAAACAGGGAACACTCGCCTTGGGATTGAGAATGTTCAGCCAGCCTGGAGTCGACCAGACCCAGTGTGCAATCGGGCAGTAAACCACCAGCCCCCAGACGACAGAGAACACACACATGGAGCTGAACTTCATCCGCTCCGCGAATGCTCCACAGATCAGAGCAGGAGTGATGATGAAGAACATCCCCTGAAACAGACAAAAGATCATGTCGTTCGTGGCGGCTTCCAGCGTTCGGCTGCCGTCGGCGATCACCCCTTTGAGCATCACGTGATCCAGGTTGCCGATGTACGGGCTGGATCCTCCGAACGCCCAGCTATAGGCGACGACCGCCCACAGCACGGACATCATCCCCATCAGAAAGACGCACTGCATCATGACGCCCAGAATGTTCTTCTTGCGAACAAGCCCGCCGTAGAACAAGGCGAGGCCGGGTGCAGTCATCATGAGGACCAAGGCTGAGGACGTCAGCATCCAGGCGATTTTTCCGGAATCGAGTTCGACAGGAGGAGCTGTTTCCTCCGCTGCGACAGCTTCAGACTGTCCGGTTTCCGCGGGGGCGGGAAGGGTCGTCGCTGCTTCAGGGGCTGCTTCTTGGGCAACAGCCAGATTTCCCATCAGCAGCAACATGATCGCTGCTGTGGACAGGCACATGCGTTTGAAATTCAACACCGTCAAACTCATCAGAAATCTCCAGGATCAGAAGGTTAAGTTCATCCAAAAAAACAGAAACGACTCCATCAACGAATGTCGTCTTCCATGTGCGTGCAGACGCTGCCTCCTGACCTGTTCCTCGGCTTGCTGCGAGCGCGGGACGTGATGAAGAAACCTGCAGAATCCACCTCCAGAGAGAGGGACAAAGCGGTCTCAGCCATCAGCTTCAGCGGCAAGCAGGCAACACGTTCCGCAATGAAATCACAAACCGAATCAGAGTCGGTCCGTGTTCAGCAAAGGGGTGTGTCGCGTTCACCAAGTGGGCTCCAACGAATCTTGTGTTCCACGCAGGAAGTACGTGGAATCCGTTCAAGCGGTGAGGCAGCGTTTAGACCTGCAGGTTGCCTGCGGTCTGCGGTGGCAACTGCGCAGCAGCCATGGCCGTTTCGAAGGCGACCAGTGCGGTCGTCGCAGCGTTCGTCAGCATCTCATGCGTCGTCGAATATTGACGACCATTGCCGGAGAAGCTCAGTTCGAAAGAGCGATCGTCCATCCCGCGAACCGAGAGCAGACCTTCATCAGGCGCGCGATAGACCGGCTCTACAACCGGATCCGCCGACGAAAGCGGATGGCCGTTCACAGAGACTCCTTCTCCCGATGACTCAAATGTGCAGGCTGCGCCAAGCAGCACAGCAGCGATGAGCAGGGAAAGAGTCAGCCGGTACGACATAGCGAAGTTGAAGTCACGGTGTAATCGGGGGGACGATGACGGTTGAGCAACATTTGCACAAATCATTCCATTTTCAGGGCGAACTGCACACTGTTGATGCAATCCCCATTCGCCACGAGATTTAAGGCACCAAAAAACGAAAGATCTAGCATTTCAAAGGAGCGAACTGCCATTCCGCTGCGCAGATCAAGTTCATTACTGCACACGGATCGGGCAGCCGCATGACTCAGAAGCAAACTCTCCGAACGTCACCGATCCAAAGGCCAATCTGAACTGTCTTCACTCGGTGTGACCGGGCGATTGATGTAGATCTGTCAGTGCCGTTTGAAATTGTTTCCAGAACACCGCGCCTAGAGTTCGGAGACCTGTCCGCCAGGAATGATGCCATTTTGCAACATGAACTGGGGTGTTGATTAGGCAATTCAGGCGAAATCTTCCCGCGGAAGCGGCTCTGACGGCATATTGCAAAAAGGCTACAGTTCCCGAGGATCAAAGCTTTGCCAAAGTGGGCGCACGATGTGCAAGGAGTGTTAGGATGGCTTGTCGAATCACAGTTCCTGCAACCGTTCAGGATTCACGGACTGCGTTCACTGGTGTGACCGCCCTGATCCTTTTGTTGTGTCCAGAACAAGTCGGATTCTCCGGCCCATTGAGGTTTCCATGCGTCGTTCACTCATGAATCTTGTCGTGACAGCGGCCGCCTGTGGCGCTCTGTCGAATGCAGCGACGCTGGCCGTCGCCCAAACCCCGACATATGCCCCGACGACTCCACTCGTCGCGCCTGGAGATCCTGTCACCACTCCAGACACCACGACGCTTCCGTCCATGACCATTCCCCCCACAGCGGTCCCGAATTCGAACTCGAGTCCGACTCCAACCTTGGGAACGCCTTATCAGATTCCCAGCGGAAGCACGGTCGATCCCGGAACAACCGTCGTGACTCCGGGAACTGCAATCCCAGCCACCCCATCGACAGGGACGTGGTACCCGGGATACTGGCTCGGATACCGCCCGGGCGCTCCCCCATACGGCGGCGGCCCGGTTCCTTACCGCACAAACTATCAGGGATTCGCACCTTATGGGGCATCTGCACCGGGGGCATGTGGATCCTGCAATACCTGCCCGACTCCCTGTGGACCTCAGAACCTCGAATTCGGTCGCGGCTATGACGGGTTCATGACCGGCTGGTAAGACTCAGCGAATCAAGATCCAGGACACGCGTGAGCGGCATGGCTTCAGTCATGCCGCTCATTTGTTTTCAACATGAGCGGGCGAAAAGATTTGTTTAGCTGCACACTTCAAGAGTGCAGCTAAACGTGACGGGATTGCCGGTATCGACTTCTTGAGTTCTGCGACGGGCTGCAGGACGATTCAGCGTGCAATGCCCTCGATGTTTTCAACACCAGAAAAAAAGAGCCTCGCAGAATGCCTGCGAGGCTCTTTTGCTGACTCAGACAGTTGGAGAAACTCAGGCGTGAGTTTCAGCTTTGGGCTCTGAGGTGGGAGGCTCGAAGCGAGGAGCCTTCCACTGCTGTTCGTCATTGTCGACGCTGGGACGTGAGCTCGAGGTCGTCGAGGTTGAAGACGACCGTCCCGCGTTGTGGACTTCGTCCTCAATCCCGTTCATTCCCTTTTTGAACTCGACAATCCCTTTCCCGAGACTGCGGGCGACTTCCGGCAGCCGCTTCCCGAAGAGAAGCAGTGCAATTATCCCCACAATGATCATTTCCGGAGGGCCAATACCAAACATCTTTTCACCTCATCTGCTTTAGACCAGTCCGGTCTATCGTGGGCAGGCGCTTCAGGATTTTCACCGCATGAAAGTCCGTCTGATCGCCTGCGGAACGTGATCTGTTTTCTATGAAACCATTCTCGAATCTGAAATGCCGTCAATCCAGCAGGAGGAACTGGTTACGACTCGGAACTGCTGGAAGGAGTTTCCCCGTCCGCAAGCCCTTTTTTGAACGCAGGCACGCTTTGCCCCAGGGACAGGAACAGTCCCGGGAGACGTCGGCCGAACAACAGCAGAATGATCACCGCTAAAATGACCAGTTCCGGTACACCCAGTCCAAACATCGCAACCCCCAAAGTATTCTGACGCGGGAAGAAAGCCAGCAACTGGGAAATGGGTGGCGACAGCGAATGTGCATCATCAATGCACGGACGAGTGACGCCCCCGGACCAGCCGGACATTCGACACTCGTTTAGCCCGCGATTGCATGGCGAGCCGGTTGAGCGATCACAATCATACGAGATTGCCAATGAATGTCAAATTCGGATCCGGAAACTTGCCGGGGTCTCGGGTCGCTCCCCCGGCTCTTTCCCGGAATTTCCCACCGATGTCCCTGCAGATGCCATATCCTGTTCCGCTTCCGGAAAAGTGGAAATGACGTGCAAATCTCCCTCTGAAACCCTGAACCGAACCACGGGGTCTGTTACGATTTCACTTCGAGTCCGCGATGGCCGAAAGCCTCGCTGACACCCGTCCGACAGCCTTCCTCAGAATGAAGGGAACACCATGCTCACGTTCCGCTTTCCGCTTGTTTTCACCCTCCTCGTTACGTTCGCGAGCGTCAGCCTTGGGCAAGACGATGGCCTCGCTCAGCATGTCGTCCTGATCAGCGTCGACGGACTTCCCGCAGAGCTGCTGAACGATCCCGCCGTGCCGCTGGACGCGATCCGTGGACTCGCCCTCGAGGGAGTGGCGGCCGAGGGGATGATCCCGTCGAATCCGTCGGTGACCTGGCCCAACCACACAACGCTGGTCACAGGTGCTCAGCCGATTGACCACGGCGTTCTTTTCAATGGCGTCCTGGAACGGACAGGACTGGGACTGCCGGTTCAGGTCAACCCAAAAACAGACGGATCCGAACTGGTGCGAATCCCCACACTGGCGGATGCGTTGCATGCTCAGGGGCGGAAGGTTGTGGGCATCAACTGGCCCTGCACACACAACTCGCCAGCCTATTTCGTGGACTTCCCGGACACCCCCGACATGATGAAGTACACGACCCCTGCCTTCCTGGATGAACTGATTCAGGCAGAACTGGTGGACCCGGATATCCGCAACTCGTTCGCAAAACTTTCGCCGCTCGCGAGAGACCAGGTCTGGACCAGCGCTGCCTGCTATGCCCTGGAAAAATACAAGCCGGCACTCACACTCGTGCACCTGCTGAACCTCGATGCAGTGCACCATCGATATGGATCCGGGACCTGGGCGGGCTACAGCGCGATGGCCTACGAAGACACCCGGGTGCAGAAGATCCTGGACACTCTCGACGAAACCGGCATGCGTCCTCACACGACAGTGATCGTCGTCTCTGACCACGGATTCATGACCATCCCCCAGACAATCAATCCAAACGTCCTCCTTCGCCAGAACGACCTGCTGACCGTTGAAGGAGATCGCATCACAGCAGCCACCGTGCAGGCTTATCCGGAAGGGGGAGTCGCAATGGTCTATCTGACTCGCCCGGACACTGCACAGGCAGATCTCGCGAAAGCGATCCAGATTTTTGAAGGAGCTGAAGGGATCGCCGGGATTCTGACCCCGGAACAGTATCCGGAACTGGGTCTCCCACAGCCGGACGAATACCCCCAGATGGCAGACTTCATTCTCGTCGCCAAAGACGGTTATGGGTTCAGCGGGACAGCGACCGGCAGCGAGTTCATCACCAAAAGCACCGCGACACTCGGTACCCATGGGTTCCTCTCCACCAACCCCCGGATGAAGGCCACGTTTGTGGCTGAGGGAGCCGGTATCAAACCCGGAGTCAAACTCGGAGTGTTCGAGAATACTCGTGTCGCTCCGACGATCGCGCGGCTGCTGGGGGTTGAACTGAAATCCGCCACAGCCGAGCCGCTGAACGAGATTTTGCTGGCTCCAGCACGCTAGACCAGTTTGGTCTATCATGTGTAGGCGATTCAGGATTCCCATCGCATGAAAGTCCATATTATCGCCTGCGGAACGCGATAGATCTTTTGCAAAACCGCTCTGAAGAGCGAATTCGGCAGCCCCGTCACCTGCGTGGATGGAAAACACGGGGCTGCCGGAATATCATGTTCGGGCGTACAGGAGGTGAGTTCTGATCGCTCGAGATGCGTTAGCTTCGTTTCACCCGGTCATTCAGGACTGGTTTCGTTCCCGGTTTCAGGGTCCGACCGAGCCCCAGGCTCAGGGATGGCCATCGATCGCGGCGGGCGAGCACACTCTGATTTCCGCGCCGACCGGAAGTGGAAAGACTCTGACGGCTTTTCTCGCAGTGATTGACCGGCTCTTCCGCCAGGCTGCCGCAGGCGAACTGGAACCGGGCCTGCAGGTCGTTTACATCTCCCCGTTGCGAGCCCTCTCCAACGACATGCAGCGGAATCTCGAAGGGCCGCTCGCGGAGATTCACCAGACTGCCGCTGAATGGGGCATCGACATTTCCCCTCTGCGAACGGGACTGCGGACCGGTGACACGAGTGCCTATCAACGGGCACAGATCGTCAAGAACCCTCCTCACATTCTCGTGACCACTCCGGAGTCACTGTATCTGCTGCTCACTTCCGAAAAGAGTCGGGAGATGCTGCGGAGCGTGAATACGGTCATTGTGGATGAAATTCATGCACTCGTGCGGGACAAGCGGGGTTCACACCTGGCACTGTCACTCGAACGACTGGAGGCGCTGACCAGCCAGAAGCTGCAGCGGATCGGACTCTCCGCCACGCAGAAGCCGATTGAACGCATGGCGGACTTTCTGGTGGGTGTTGAGAGACGAGAGTTGAGTGTTGAGTGTCAGGAAAAGCTGAACGGATCGCTCCCTGAAAACTCCTCTCAACGCTCAACCCTCAACACTCAACACTCTCTGCTCAACGTGCAACGCTCAGCCCGCATCGTCAACGTTGGTCACTCGCGCGAGCTGGATCTCGCGGTGGAAGTTCCTCCCAGCGATCTGCAGGCAGCCTGCTCCCACGAACAATGGGCCGAGGTGAACGCTCGAATCGTCGAGCTGATCAACTCGCATCGCAGCACACTCATCTTCGTCAACACGCGTCGACTGGCCGAGCGACTCACCCATCAGCTGACGCAGCTTCTGGGAGAAGAGGCTGTCGGCAGCCATCACGGATCGCTTTCGAAAGAGATTCGACTTGATACAGAACAACGCCTGAAGAATGGCGAGCTGAAGGCTGTTGTCGCGACATCGTCATTGGAACTGGGAATCGATGTCGGGTATATCGACCTCGTGATTCAAATCGGTTCGCCCCGAGGGATCGCTCCGTTTTTGCAGCGAATCGGGCGGTCGGGACATGCGCTGGGACTGGTGCCGCGAGGCCGTCTCTTCGCCCTGACCCGCGATGAACTGGTCGAGTGCATGGCGCTGATCCGCGCGGTGCGAAACGGGCGTCTCGATGTCACCCCGATTCCCATTGCCCCGCTGGACATTCTGGCTCAGCAGATTGTGGCTGAGCTGGCAACAGCCGAATGGGACGTCGATCAACTCTACTCGACGTTCACCCGGGCCTGGCCCTATCAGTCGCTCACCCGTGAGTCCTTTGAGCAGACTCTGGACCTCCTCAGCACCGGTCTGACCGGCACCGAGGGACGTGGCCGGGCCATGATCTACTACGATCGCATCAACGGGCGGGTCAAAGGGAGGCGAGCTGCGCGGCTGCTCGCCCTGAGCAACGGCGGAGCGATCGCAGAAATCGATTCGGTGCGAGTCGTCCTCGAAGATGAAAACACGGTCGTCGGATCAGTCGATGAAGAGTTCGCGGTCGAGAGCTCATCGGGCGACATCTTTCTGCTCGGGAACACGTCATGGCGGATACAGCGTCTGCGTGGAAACGACCTGATTGTCACCGACGCTCAGGGAGCTCCGCCCACGATCCCGTTCTGGCGCGGAGAGGCCCCCGGCCGCACCATTGAACTTTCTGAAGAGATTGCCCGGCTCCGCGAAGAAGTGGAACGACGACTGATTCAGGCTGACCAGGAGCATGGGAGTTATTCTCCATCCGAGGAATCGCCCACTGAAGATGTTGAACGCCCCGCGAAATGGCATCCCATTGCAGGTTGGCTCCAGCAGGAAACGCTCTCTTCAGAATTCGCAACCTGGCAGGTTGTCATTTACATGGCCTCTCAGCGGGCCGCAATCGGACTTCTCCCAACTCAGAACAAGATTGTCTTTGAACGGTTCTTCGATGAATCCGGCGGGATGCAGCTGGTCGTGCACGCCCCGTTCGGTGGACGGATCAATCGCGGGTGGGGTCTCGCCTTTCGAAAACGATTCTGCCGGTCCTTCGATTTCGAACTGCAGGCATCGGCAGACGATGACGGATTCCTGCTCTCACTCGGACCACAGCACAGCTTCCCCATCGAATCGCTGTTCCCGATGATGCGGACCGACAATGCCCGCAATCTGCTCGAACAGGCACTGCTGGTCGCCCCGATGTTTCATCTCCGCTGGCGATGGAATATCACACGTTCGCTCTTTCTCGAACGGATGCGCAGCGGCAAGAAAGTCCCGCCGGCACTTCAACGATTCCGTTCTGAAGACATGCTGACAGCCGTCTTCCCAAAGCTGACGGGCTGCCAGGAAAACATCGTCGGGGACCACGAAATTCCCGATCATCCACTGATGCGACAGACAGTCGAGGACTGCTTGTTCGAAGCTCTGGATATCGACGGTCTCACCGCCGTGCTGGGGAAGATTGAGGCGGGAGAGATCACCCTGATCGGTCGGGACACCCGTGAACCGTCCCCATTTGCCTACGAACTGCTGAATGCGAATCCCTATGCATTTCTCGATGGAGGAGAAGTGCAGGAACGCCGTGCCCGCGCCGTCGCCACGCGTCGTTCACTCAGCGTTGAAGGGATGCGGGATCTGGGCCGTCTCGATCCCCGTGCGATTCATGATGTTGTCGCTGAAGCGCAGCCTGAAGTCCGCGATGCAGATGAACTCCACGACCTTCTCGTCAGCAGAATTCTGATTCCGATCGGGCAACACTGCGACTCCCCGGCCGCAGCCACACTCGCACTCGCTGCAAATCAACTCCGGGAGAAAGAGGAGTTGTTCGAAGAGCTGCGCGAACAAGGCCGCGCGGTTCGCGTGAGCTATCAGGGGAATGAGAAAGCCCATCAAGGATGGATTGCCACAGAATGCTGGTCAGCGATCAGCACACTGTTCCCGGAAGTCATCGCTGAAGACCCGGTCTCGCTCCCCGCTTCGCTTGTCAAAACCTGGGAAGCGACCGAAGCATTGGTCTCACTTCTGCGCGGCTGGCTGGAGACCTGTGGCCCCGTGACGGCATGTCAGCTGGCCGACCTGCTCGGACTGCCGGAAAGCCGGATCTCCGCATCACTGGAAGCGATCGAAGGGGAAGGACTCATTCTCCGCGGACGGTTTCTGGAAACGGTTGAAAGCGCAAGTGGACCGCCCCCACTCTCAACACTCAACGCTCAACCCTCAACGCCCCCCGAATGGTGCCATCGCCGACTGCTGGCCCGCATCCATCGCCGTACGATTTCCGGTCTCCGACAAGAGATTGAAGCGGTCGATCCTTCGGTGTACCTGGAATTCCTTGCCCGGTCTCAAGGGGTTCTGTCCGGCCATCACAAACAGGGAGTCGATGGGCTGCACGAGGTGATCTCCCAGCTGCAGGGGACCGATGTGGCAGCGGGAGCCTGGGAGCAATCGATCCTGCCGCTGCGAGTGGAAGGCTATCGCAGCTCCTGGCTGGATGAACTTTGTCTTTCCGGCAGCGTCGGCTGGGGGAGACTGGAACCACAGGCGAAGCGGAAATCCTCAGGTCGCCCCATGGCCTCCATGACGCGAGCCATCCCGGTCTCGCTCTTTCTGAGAGAAGACCAGCCGTGGCTGATGCAACGTTCGGTGGACGCTCCCGTCGAAGAGTTATCCCCCTGCGCACAGGAATTACTGGCGTTGCTGCAGACTCAGGGGGCACTGTTTTCCTCGGATCTCTGCCAGCGACTGAAGCTGCTCCCCTCGCAGCTTGATGAACTGCTCGGAGAACTGGTCGCCTACGGATGGTTAACAGCCGATGGCTTTGCCGGTCTGCGACAGTTGATCAACTCGGGCACAAACGACTCCCGACCCGGTTTACCCAGCCGATACCGAAGAGTCCGTCAGAGAACACAGGGACTCGGTCGATGGACGTTGATGAACCGGCCGGAATCCGACCTGACGCCGGATCAACATGTTGAAGAATGGGCGTGGCAGCTGATTCGCCGCTGGGGAGTCGTCTTCCGGGATCTGGTTCTCCGGGAATGTCTGGCCCCGCAATGGTGGGAACTGCTGAAGGTCTATCGCCGACTGGAGGCACGCGGCGAATTACGCGGCGGTCGGTTCATTCGCGGAGTGAGTGGAGAACAGTTCGCCACCAGTGAGGCGATTCGAGAACTCCGCTCGATCCGTTCGGACGAGTCCCCTGCGCAGCTTCTCATTCTCTCCGGAGCCGACCCGTTGAATCTCACCGGCGTGGTCGGTTCGGGCATGCGAATTCCAGGCCTGGCGGCCCATGGAGTCGCCTATCGCAAAGGACAGGTGGTCGGTTGGAAGAAGGGGGAAGACCACTGGATCTTCTCCGGACTGTCGAAATCCGAACAGCACTTGCTGGCGAGCCAGTGGGGAATCGTCGGAACTTCTGAAACGGTGCAAGGGCCAGAGCACCGCGAAACGGAACGAACCAGTACCGAAGCAGAGCTGCAGGCCGAAAAGAAGAAGCGTCGAAACCGGACACCGGCCCGCGCGGGGATTCCCAAGCCGTTTCCGTTCTGAAGAAAAAGACCGAGCCGCGAAAGAGAATCTCTCGCGGCTCGGGAAAAGGTCAACGTGAAAACTGAATCGACAGGTGGGGCAATCAACTGTGACTGCGCGAACCTGAAAGACTCAGACACTTTCGAACAGGCAGAAATGCCTGTTCCACCTGGTCAGATTTGAGTCATACGAACTCAAACCAGTTGCGGCTCGTCCAGCGCCTCACGCAACCGATGACGGGCGGTGTGGAGGCGACGCTTGATCGTCCCCACCGGGCTGCTGAAACGATCACTCATTTCCTTCAGCGACTGCCCTTCAAAGTAGAAGGCCAGCAGCGTTTCACGGTCGAGCGTCCGGAGTTGTCTTAAACCCACGCGAACCTGATCAGCCCGTTCACGCTGCAGAACGCCGTCCACAGGAGTCGCCCGACTCGCGACCACCGTAAAGGTTTCGGGGGCCTGACAGGTTTCGCGAGGTCGTCGCACGGCACGATTGATCGACATCCGCACGGCAATCCGCTTCAACCAGCCGACGAATCGCTCCGGCTCCCGCAGCTGCGGCAGTTTTCGCATCGCCCGCAGGAAGACTTCCTGGGTCACTTCGACCGCTTCCGCCTGATTTCGCAGACGTCTGACACAGACCGCGAAGACCATGGATTCATATTCTCGTGCCAGTGCACCAAACGCATCGCGATTGCCTTGCTGAGCGCGGAGCACCAGCGTTAACAACTCGTTCTCATCGAGCATAGCTTCCTCCCCTTCATGGGGACTCTTTCAGGAGTCAGCAGCCGGCCAGGACACCCCTTCGTCAATTGCGAGAGCGGGTGAGCGAACTGCAAGTCGTTCAGATCAGATCCGTTCAAAACTTCCCGCTCGTTCGAACGGGATGAACACCTCTGGCAAGTCAGGCTGCGACAAAGCGTCCCTGCGGGAAACGACAGCACGACCAGCTGTCCGCTTTCAACAATCTGACTCCGGTCCCTGCTGAAGCGGGATTTGAAAGCAATGTTGTCCAGCAGCACATGTGCAATGGACGAGTTGTTTCAGATCCGAATGCTTGAGATCAGGACCGGGGACACTCTCCGAATTCGGGTCTCAGCAGATCACGACGAAAAATGATGGGTATGAAACGGCAGGCAACACACCTGCAGAGACTGCATCACTCTTCGAAATGAACCGGCTGTTCCCCGGGAATCGCTGGGGCGATTCAGACGGAGGTCGTTCGATTCAGGACGAACGCCGCCCACGCGGCTGCCGGCAAGTCAAAAGACGCCGTTTGCCACATTGCCGTCGGTTGTTCCGCAGTGAGGCATTTCGCAGTTGGTCGCTCGCAAAGCGACCCGGTAACTGGGCCTACTGGGACCTCGACTTTTTTAGGTAGCCGTTTCCCGGTGCGCATGTCAGACGCATGCAGACCACGAGCGGCGACAATGGCGCGGACGGAGCTGTTGCTCACCGAAATGCCAGTGTTGTTGCTGTGATTGATGGCGTGACGCATGGCTGCACTCCCTGCGAACAAGTCGCAGTCAGGAAACACAATTAAGACGGTTCCGCACATCCGGAACCAGGTCATGATGGATTGGCTCATCCCTGACCGGTCATACACAACCGGAAATTCCAGCGGGCTTCTCCCGGCTGGTCTTTGCCAACACTCTCCTCTACGGTACTTTGACCCCCATTCGATCAAAATGGTTCGCGGAAAATACCAAAAGTCAAAGATTTTTCGAATCCCGTTTTCCGACGGCCTTTGCCGCGCGCTCTCACCTTTTCCGCCAGTCATCAGGACCTTCCTCCGTGCTGCGAATTATTCGTAAGTGCCAATACACAATCCTCTTAGGACTACTCCTTGTCACCGCCAGCCCCGCCTGGAGCGACGAGCCGAAGTGGTCCTTCAAGCTCCAGTCCTCCCCTTCCGTTCACCAGACTCCGTTCACCGGACGGGTTTACGTCTTTTTGAAGCCGGCCGACCAACGGGACCGGAAAGAACCGAAATCGGGTCCTGACTGGTTTCAACCGCAACCCATGATTGCCATGGACGTTACGAACTGGAAACCAGGCGAGGAGCTCGTTCTCGATCTGGACAATCCAGCCGTTTTGAAGTTTCCAAAAGACCTGAACGCGGAAATGATTCGCTGGACCAATGCTCAGGCCGTGGTCCGGGCACATCCGGAAGAACGGGAAGTCGGGGACGGCCCGGGGAACTGGTACAGCCAGGTCGTCACGCTGCAGAATCCAACCGCTGTCACCTTTCAGTTGAACCGTGTCGTTCCGTCTCCGCAGTTTCCGGAGACCGCCTGGACGAAGCTCCTGCGGGTTCGCTCGGAACTGCTCAGCCAGTTTCATCAGCGTGACATCTTTCTGAACGGAGCAGTCACCCTTCCAGCGAGTTACTTTTCCCAGCCGGGGCGTCGTTACCCGGTGATCTACGAAATCCCCGGCTTCAGCGGCAGCCACTTTCATGGCGTTCACCGGCAGCCGGTCCGTGAAACAAACCGGCTGGGAGTCGAATTCATCCGGGTCATGCTCGACCCGAACTGCCAGCTGGGTCACCATGTCTTCGCGAATTCCGCGAACAACGGTCCCTGCATGGATGCGCTCCTGCAGGAATTCATTCCAGCGATGGATGCTGCCTATCGAACGGACGCCCGTCCGGAAGGCCGGTTTCTCACAGGACATTCCTCCGGCGGCTGGGCCAGTCTCTGGTTGATGATCAATGCTCCAGATCAGTTTGCGGGCACATGGAGCACAGCTCCGGATTCGGTGAGCTTCCGGGACTTTCAGCTGATCAATCTTTATCGAGACGGCGAAAACATGTTCCACGATGAAAACGGACAGCGACGCCCCATTGTCCGTCTGCGAAACCGTCCGGTGGTCTACTACGACACCTTTTCGAATATGGAAGATGTACTGGGCCACGGGTGTCAGCTTCAAAGCTTCGAAGCAGTCTTCAGTCCGAAAGCTGCCAATGGTGAACCTGCAAAACTCTGGAACCGTGAGACAGGCGCGATCGATCCGGAAGTCGTCGAAGCCTGGAAGAAGTACGACATCCTGATGCTTCTGGAGGAGAACTGGGAGACACTCGAGCCGAAACTCCGAGGGAAGCTGCACGTCTTCATGGGAACGGAAGATACGTTTTATCTCGACGGAGCAACCCGTCTGATGCAGCAGTCCTTGCAGCAACTCGGCAGCGATGCTCACATCGAACTGATCCCCGGACGCGACCATATGAATCTGTTCGTCGGCGGACTGGACCAGCGCATCAATCAGGAAATGGCTGCGAAGTATCGTGAAGCGCCTGCCCAAAACTTGCAGAACAGTCCCGGATCGACGATGGTGAAGTAGTCAGGAAAAGTGGGCAGCTGCATGTGGATCGGATTCAGCGTTTCGAAAATTCCTGCCCACCACTCCCTGTCGACTCCCCACATCTCATCTCGTCGAAAGCTGCTCATCATGACCTCTCTCGAATCTCTCGTTTCCACGGGCACTAAACTCTGGCTGGATTCGATCGATCCGGATCTGGTCAAAGAGAACTTTCAGTTCGGCGCGACCGGAGCGACTTCGAACCCCATCATCATCTCGGATCTCATCAAGACAGGACGGTTCGATTCTGAAATTGCCCGCCTTGTCGAAGAAGGACTCGACGACGATGCCATCGCCTGGAAACTGACAGATGACCTCGTGCAGCGGGCCCAAAACGTCTTCCTTCCCGTGTGGGAAAAGACCAAGGGAAACGACGGGTACGTCAGCTTCGAACTGGATCCGCTCATCGAAGACGTCGACGTTCAGCTCCCCACGGAAGAACGCGCCCAAAGATACATCGACCTCGGACTGAAGTGGTCCACCGGACAGAAGAACCGGATGATCAAAGTCCCGGCCACGCCCGGAGGACTGGCAGCCCTGGAAGAGCTCTCCGCCGCCGGAGTGACGATCAACGTCACCCTCATCTTCAGCGAGCGGCAGTACCATGCTGCCCGTGAAGCCATCTGGCGGGGAGCCCAGCGACGCAAGGACCCGAAATCGCTCAAGTCTGTCTACAGCATCTTTGTGAGCCGGATTGACGTTTACACCAGCAAGCAGATTCCGGATCTCTCACCAGCTGCCCAAGGTCAGGTAGGCATCCTCAATGTGAAGCGGCTGTGGAAGGACAACGAAGAGTTCTGGAAAGACAAACAGCTGCCCCTCAAGCAGGAAATCATCTTCGCCAGCACCGGGACGAAGATGCCGGAAGATCCCAAAGACAAGTACGTGGCAGCCCTGGCCGGTTCTGACATCCAGACCAATCCTCCGGAAACAAACGACGCAGTCCAGAAGCTGGGCCACACCTATACCCGGCAGGTCGACAAGCTGCTCCCGCAAGAGGTGATGGACGAGATCGATCAGAAGGTGGACTTCCAGAAAATGGAAGAGGTGCTGATGGAAGAAGGGCTGGAGAAATTCGCCAAACCCCAGAAGGCGCTGCTGGACCTGATCGCAAAGAAGAGAATGCTGCTGCGTTCGGAGTAACGCATTCGGTGCATGCAGATGCACCTCAGCACGGAACACGTCTATCCTCTGGTGCATTTCCCTGCACCAATCGGGCTCAACATGCACATCGACTTCAATGTCACCGCCGAGGATTACCTCGCGTTCCTCGAATATTTACTGGCGAAATCTCCTACCTTCAGGCGTCAGAAGCTTCGCGGCGCGCTCCTGGCCTGCCTGATACTCTCCATTCTGCCGTTCATGATTCTACGGGGAAACCAGAAACCGCTTTTGCAGACGGCAGCGGCAATTTGGCCACTCCTGATCGGCCCGCTGGTCGTCATCCCCCTGTACTATGTGATGATCAATCGAACGGCACGCCGGGCGATGCGAGAGATGTCACAAGGCCCCGAGGCCCAGGGGGTGTTAGGGGCTAAGTCGATCTCGCTTGGCGATGAGGGACTGATTGAGCGAAGCGAGTCAGGAGAGCAACGGGTGAACTGGACGGCGATCAAGAACCTGGCTGTGGGCGCGCGCCGGCTGTTCATCGTCCTCGACAACGCCAGCGGGTTCGTCATCCCTGTCGATGCGTTCGACAGCGAGCAGAAGTTTCAGGACTTTCTGGCGGAGTTGACCAGGTATACGAAACTGACTCCGGAGGTGATAAAGTAGGCATCAACGGCTTCGCCCAGCTTCAACCGCTCGGGTCACTCACCAACCCTTGAGACCGTATGCCTCCGCTCAATCCCGATGACATCAACGTGATCCTGGCCACCGACTGCGGGAGCACAACGACCAAGGCCATTCTGATCGAGAAAATCGACGGCCATTATCGCCAGACCTATCGGGGTGAAGCTCCGACGACCGTTGAAGAGCCGGTGGCGGATGTCACTGTTGGAGTCATCAACGCTGCCACTGAAATTGGTGAGCTGGCCGGTCGAAGACTGATCGATGAGAACGGCAATATCATCCGTCCCGCGCGAGGCAAGGATGGCTGTGACATCTACATTTCCACCTCCAGTGCCGGCGGGGGCCTGCAGATCCTCGTGACCGGGGTGGTCAAGGAAATGTCGGCAGCCAGTGCCGAAAGGGCTGCTTTGGGAGCGGGGGCTATTGTTCTGGATCTCATCGCCTCCAATGATCGACGGCGACCTCATGAACAGATCCAGAGAATCCGCGATCTGCGACCTGACATGGTCGTCATGGCGGGGGGAACCGATGGTGGAACAGTCAAGCACGTGGTGCAGATGGCCGAACTGATCGCCCCTGCGAAGCCCAAGCCACGATTTGGCGACAACTATCAGATGCCGCTCATCTACGCCGGGAACAAGGCCGCTGCCGACGATGTCTCGAAGACGTTCGATGAATCGGTCGCACTCTCCGTGGTCGAGAACGTGCGTCCCTCACTCGAGCGGGAGAATCTCGCCCCGGCGCGAGACATGATTCACGATCTGTTTCTGGAGCATGTCATGGCACACGCTCCGGGATACGACAAGCTGATCGCCCTGGCGGATGTCCCGATCATGCCGACTCCCGGAGCTGTCGGGGACATTCTACAGGCAATTGCAAAGGCCCGGGGGATCAACTGTGTCGGCGTCGACATCGGCGGTGCGACCACGGATGTCTTCAGCGTCTTTGCCGGTGCGGATGGAGCTCCCGTTTTCAACCGGACCGTCAGTGCGAATCTCGGGATGAGTTACTCGATCTCGAATGTCTGCTCCGAAGCGGGGATGCCCAACGTTCTTCGCTGGGTCCGCCATAAAATGGACGAACGCGAGCTGCGAAACCGGGTCAAGAACAAAATGATCCGCCCGACAACGATCCCCCAGACTCTCGAAGCACTGGAGTTTGAGCAGGCGGTCGCCCGTGAAGCACTGCGACTGGCGTACAAGCAGCACAAGGAATTCGCAACGACACTCAAAGGAGTGCAGCAGCAACGGACTGTGGGAGACACCTTCAGCCAGAAAGGGGGCGGGGAATCGATCGTCAACAACATGACACTGAATCTGCTCGTCGCTTCCGGAGGAGTCCTTTCACACGCACCTCGCATGGAACAGACCGCGCAGATGATGATCGACGCGTTCGAGCCGGAAGGGATCACCGAGCTTGCCAAGGACAGCATCTTTATGATGCCGCATCTGGGGGTGCTCGCCTCTGTTCATCCGCAGGCAGCCATGGAAGTGTTCGAGAAAGACTGCCTGATCGCGCTGGGAACGGTCGTAGCTGCGAAGGGATCAGGCCGTCGCGGCAAACCCTGTTTTCGTTACCGCATGACCGGGGCACTGGAGCGGAGCGGGGAGATCAACGTCGGCGAACAGCAGATCCTCGAACTTCCGCATTCAGAAAGTGTCCAGATTGAACTGGAGCCGATGCGAGGCTTCGATCTGGGAAACGGTCCCGGCAAGAGAGTGACCGCAACCGTGCGGGGGGGGACGGTGGGGCTGATTCTGGATGGCCGCGGCCGACCGCTGTGGCCGGACCATTAACTACTCAGGTATGAAACCTCGGGAGATTCATCTGAAATGGACCTCTCTCGTTTAGGTCAGCAGACAGGCCCGTTGTCAAGACCTTCGAGCCGCGATTTTCGGCCTTCCTTCTCCGGTTTCAGAATCCGTTACGAAATCCTTTCCAACAGAGGCTGTCCCTTCTAAAATTCTGATGTCGCAAATTGAACCACGGATCACCGCTACGGTGACCAAGCTGACAAGCACAGACGATCCTCCGAAGTAAATCGCGACTGGAGGAGGCTTCCTGATCTGAAACAGGAAGCCGGCGGACAGGACAGTCCGTATTATTGACCTTCACCTTGTTCACGATCCCACACGTCGAACTCAGACCGGTCTGTGCCCCTCTTCCTGGCTCAATGCATGTCTCACGCGTCCACACTGATCCAACTTCCCCATCCTGACGAAGCTCGACTGCTCTTCGGTCCCGGAGATACGCACGTGCGTAAGATCCGTGAAGCCCTCGGAGCCAGCATCGTGCTGCGGGGAGATTCTGTCGTCATCGAGGGGACCAGCGACCAGGTTCGCCAGACGAACAACGTCTTCAAGCGTCTTCGCGAAATCCTCCGCAGAGATGGCGTTATCAACGAAGATGCCGTCACGCGACTGCTCGCGGGGACTGCCCAGAACGATGGTCCCAGCAGCGAACTGGCCATCGACCTGTTCGAGAAAGCCAAGAAGGTCCGGGCCCGGACAACCGGACAGCAGCGTTACATCGACGCCATCCGCCAGCACGATCTGGTCTTCTGCAAGGGTCCGGCCGGCTGCGGCAAGACCTATCTGGCAGTCGCCATGGCTGTGAACGCCCTGCGATCGGAGCAGGTGCGGCGGATCGTCCTTGTCCGACCGGCAGTGGAAGCGGGAGAGAAACTCGGCTTCCTCCCCGGAGACATGCTCGCCAAAGTCAATCCGTTCCTGCGACCGCTGCTGGACGCAATGAACGACATGCTGAATTTCGAACAGGTCCGCCTGTACATGGAAAACGATGTTGTTGAGATTGTCCCTCTTGCGTTCATGCGGGGACGAACTCTCAACGACACCTTCATCATTCTGGATGAAGCTCAGAATACGACCGTTACCCAGATGAAAATGTTCCTGACCCGAATGGGGGAAGGTTCCAAGATTGTTGTGACGGGCGATGCCACCCAGACCGACCTGCCGGACAATGTCGCTTCCGGATTCAACGATGCCATGCAGCGACTGCAGGGGATCCAGGGAGTAACGCTCGTTGAGTTAAGCGGGGAAGACATCGTCAGACACCGACTGGTACGTGAAATTGTCAAAGCCTATGACCAGGGTCCCGCCGCCGGACCTGCTGGAAATTAACACACAGGAGTCGTGATCGCGTGTTGTGCGCGATCCGCCAACAGATATGTTCGGGATTGGCCAGAAACGTTCTCGTATTCCACGTTCGG
This sequence comes from Planctomicrobium stercoris, assembly GCF_051465655.1. Lineage (NCBI taxonomy): Bacteria > Pseudomonadati > Planctomycetota > Planctomycetia > Planctomycetales > Planctomycetaceae > Planctomicrobium > Planctomicrobium stercoris. Next base: position 5,820,254 of record NZ_CP195791.1, read on the forward strand.
TGACGCTCCGTCGTCCCGTGACGATCTGGACGAGATTGTCGAGTCTGTTCCAGAATCGCAGCCTGCAGCTTCGCCTCAGCATCACGCTCATGGCGCTCTTTCTGCTCGTGGTCGCATTGCAAAGCTGGCGCGCCCCCTTCCCGTTCCGGCAGGGGGACTATGTTCCACACGGAATCTCCGCGAAGATCCCTTTTGAGCGCATCGATCAGGAAGATACCGAACGGGCCCGGGACCGTGCCGAAGATAATGTCGCTTTCATCTTCCGCAACAATCCTGCCCCGCTGCAGTCGCTGGCCGAGGAACTTCGGGCCCAGCTGGGTGACCTTGCCCAGGCCGACTCTCTGAGCAAACTCAATACAGACACGCTGGAAGATTTCGGTCTCACGACAGCCGGTCCCCAGAACGAAAAGGCGCGGGAAGCTGCCGAGCGCTTTGGAGCAAAGTCTCCGGAAGACCGCTTTGAGAAGCTGCGGGCGGCCATTGTCGGTCCGGACATGAGCATGGCTCAAAGCCGCATCGATGAAATGGTGGAAGAGTTTCGGCAGTTCATCGCTCCGCTGTTCGAAACAGGGATCATCGATCCCAAAGATGTTCGGCGCGGCATCACCGCGGACAAGACGCTGTTGATCGTCGAAGAGAACCAGCCGGATTCCACCGGGAAGGAAGCTCTGGTGACACAGGTTCGCCTGCAGGATCTGCTTAACGAGGCTGGTCAACTGGGCCGTTCCTGGGCCCGGTTTCCAAGCTTGAAGAAGGACATCCAGCCGGCCCTCTCCTACTGGCTGTTCAAGCGGGTCCAGCCCACCTTGCGCTACGACCAGGTGGCGACCAAGACCGCCATCAGCCAGGCGCGGGAAAATGTCGAAATCCGCATGGAGCGGTTTATTGAGGGAGACACCCTGATCCGCCCCAAAAAGACGATCGATGCGGATGACCTGACGCTGCTGAAGGATGAATATCAGGCAGCGGAATCCGAGATCACCTGGGGGGCTCGCCTGACCCGAATCGGAATTGTGTTCATACTGGTGCTCGTGCTGGCGGGACTGAACGGTTATTACATTGTCTGGAACGAACCGAAACTCGCCACCGATGTCGGTCGACTCGTCACCTATCTGAGCGCGATCGTCATCACCGCGTTTCTGGGACGGCTGGTCTCGTTCGACCCACTTCGCGCCGAAATCGTGCCCCTGCTGACGGCGGTCCTTTTGATCGGTGTGGCCTACAACCAGTTTCTGGCCACCCTGACCGCCTTCTCCCTGGCACTCGTTTTGACGATGTCGACGACAGGGCGACTGGAAGATTTTCTGGTGCTGCTCAGCACATCCGCTGCCGCCATCATTCCGCTACGTCGGGTCTCTTCGCGAGCCACCTTGATCAAAGTGAGCTTCTTCTCCGCGCTGACCTACTTTGTCATCAGCTGCGGTGCAGCGGTGGTCGAAACTCAATCGCTCAATGAAGTCTACCACAACACCTCATTCCTGGTGATGAGTGCGAAGGGAGCGTCATTGTGTCTGGTGGCAGGTTATCTCGTCGCCGGAAGTCTGCCGTTCGTGGAAAAGATTTTCGGTGTCGTCACCGACATGACGTTGTTGGAACTCAGCGATCCATCTCATCCCCTTCTGCAGGATCTGGTGCGTCTCGCCCCGGGGACGTACAACCACTCCGTGGCAGTCGCGAGTATTGCGGAAACGGCGGTGGAACGCATTGGCGGGAACGGGTTGCTGGTCCGAGTCGGCGCGTACTTCCATGACATCGGCAAGATGCTCAAGCCGCAGTACTTCATTGAAAACCTGCACGGGGGAGCGGTCAGCCGACACACCCAGCTGAACCCGGCCATGAGTACCCTGATCATCATCGGGCACGTCAAGGACGGGGTCGATCTTGCCGATCAGTACGGACTCCCCGCACCGATTGTCGACTTCATCGAACAGCATCACGGGACCACGCTTGTCGAATACTTCTTCCGGGAAGCCACCCGCATTGCGGAATGCACGCCCGACCATCGCACCGATGCTGAAGAGTCGGCATTTCGCTATCCCGGTCCGAAGCCGCAGACCAAGGAAGCAGGTGTGCTGATGATCGTCGACGCCTGCGAAAGTGCGTGTCGAACGCTCACGGAACCCACGCCCAAACGGATTGAGTCCCTGGTCAGCAACATCGTCATGCGACGTCTGCTGGATGACCAGTTCGACGAGTGCCCGCTGCGGATGTCCGATATCCGGATCATTCAGGACTCGGTGATCAAGTCGCTGATCGCGGTTTACCATGGACGCATCCGGTATCCGGAAGTGAGCAGCAGCGAAGTGCGGACGGCCTGATGTATCACGTCGATGTGGCCGATGATCAGTCCCAGCTGCAGGTCGATCCCGAGTGGGTCGCTGACGTGGTTCGAAAGACGCTGGCCGCGCAGGAAGTTGCTGCAGCGGAGATCGAAATCGCCCTGCTCGATGATGCCGCGATTCACGTGGTGAACCGGGAACATCTCGAGCACGACTATCCCACGGACGTCATCAGTTTTCTGTACTCCAGCACACCGGGAGTGTCCGCTGCTTCGAGTGAATTACGGGGCTCGGGATGCGCCATTGAAGGCGAAGTTCTCGTCAGCACCCAGACGGCCCTTCGCATGAGCACGGAAGCCGGCTGGTCTACCGAGGCCGAAGTGATGCTCTACATCATACATGGCCTGCTGCATTTGTGCGGATATGACGACCTGACAGCGGAAGAACAGACGTTGATGCGGGCTCGGGAGCGGGCCGTCTTGCAAATCTGGAATCTCACGCCACACTATCATTCGTAGCAGGTCATCGGGCGAGCGTTCAGGGGAGGCGGGTCTGAAGCCCATCCGGTTCCCTGCCCATGACCACTGGTTTCACCTCCCTGTCACCGGCTCGTCGTGATCAACGCCATCGTTGTTGTTCTTTGTTTTCTGCTGAGCGCGTTCTTCGCGACAATCTGCGAGTCTTTACGGAACTTCCTTCGCAGCCGACTGGCTTACCTGTGCCGGGTCCGTGGCAACGAGACCCGTTTCGGCTTGATCCTCCGGGACGATGAGCTGGCATTGCAGGTCTGCGAACTGGCCAAACTCACGACGCTTGTCACCTCGCTGATGCTCGCCACCGACGCCCGCAACTGGCCCAGCGAACCTGCTTCGCATCGTCAGTTCTGGTTCGACCTGGTCACGGCGCTGGTCATCACCTGGCTGGCCATCCGTGTGATCCCCTGGTCCATTTCGCGCGTGGCAGCGGAATCCGTGCTGTACCGCTGCTGGCCTCTCATTCAAATTCTGATCCCGGTCGTCAGACCCATTCTCGTGGTCGCGCGGTGGATCGATACACTGATGCACCGGGTAGCTGGCCGGAGCGATCCGACCCCCGAAAACCTCGAAACGTTCGCGGAAGAAATTCAAAGCGTCGTCGATGAAGGAGAACGGGAAGGAATTCTTGAGTCCCACTCGGGCCGGATGATTCAGCGGGTCATGGAGCTACGCGAAGACGATGTCCGTTCCGTCATGACTCCCCGCACGGACATGGTCGCCATCCAGGCGAGCTGCTCGCTGGAGGAAGCCCGCCGACAGCTGCTTGAAGCGGGGCATTCCCGCATTCCGGTCGTGGACGGCTCCATGGATGACATCGTCGGTTTGCTGTACGCCCGGGATCTTCTCGAGTGTTTTGTCGACGGCGAAGGGAAATCGCTGCGGGACATTGTACGGCCTCCGTTCTACGTTCCAGAAACAACAACCATCAACGCCCTGCTCGACCGGATGAAGCTGGAGCGACTGCATCTGGCCATCGTGCTGGATGAGTATGGCGGAGTGACAGGACTGGTCACGCTGGAGGATATTCTTGAAGAGATCGTCGGGGATATCGCCGACGAGTTCGATGAACGTCCGGAAGAGCTGTTCCAGGTCATCGATCCACACACACTCTGGGTCGATGCCCGGATGCATCTGGATGAACTCAACGAGCTGTTCGACCTGAATCTGCCCGACGATAAAGACTTCGACACGATCGGCGGATTTGTGTTCTCGGAGCTCGGCCGAGTCCCCAAGCAGGGAGAACAGCTGACCTGGGACCAGCTGCGGATCACGGTCATGGAAGTGACCGAACGCAAACTGGTTCGACTGGAACTGTACAGCACCGTTCCCTGGCCGCTGGAAGATCTGCCCGCGAGCGAATCGCCTCGACCCTGAGTTTGCTGGCGATAAAAAAATCCCGCGCTGCTCGCGCGGGATTTCGACTGGATCACATTCAGCGAAGATCACCCTACTTCGCTTTGGCCTTTGCATAGCGACGGGCCACTTCGTCCCAGTTGATCACGTTCCAGAATGCGGTGACGTAATCGGGACGACGGTTCTGATAGTTCAGGTAGTACGCGTGTTCCCAGACGTCGAGTCCGAGAATCGGAGTGCGACCTTCGGACAGTGGAGTATCCTGATTCGGAGTGCTTTCAATCTTCAGCTTGCCGCCATCGACGGTCAGCCAGGCCCAGCCGCTGCCGAAGCGGGTGGCTGCCGCAGCTGCGAAATCGGTCTTGAACTTGTCGAAACCGCCCAGCTCCGACTTGATGGCTTCTGCAAGTTCTCCGGTCGGCTCACCGCCGCCGTTGGGCTTCATGATGGTCCAGAACATGGAGTGGTTCCAGTGTCCACCCCCGTTATTGCGAACAGCTGTGCGGATTGATTCAGGAACGGCAGCCAGATCTTTCATCAGGTCGCAGATGGACTTGGCAGCCAGTTCCGGGTGCCCTTCCAGTGCCTTGTTCACATTGGTGATGTAGGCCTGATGATGCTTGGTGTGGTGAATTTCCATGGTACGGGCATCGATATGGGGCTCGAGCGCGCTGTACGCATATGGAAGTTCTGGCAGGGTATATGCCATTTCGGAGACTCCTCTGGCTGATTGTTGTTAGTGGCAATGTCCTCTGAGGTGTATTCTAGACTCCTCCTGCAACCTCACAACCATCAGCCACATCTTTCGTCAGGCAGCATGATTTACTCGAATCGAATTAACCCGAACAACGCCGGCTGAGGGACCGTGGCCCCCGCTGACGTCCAGCTCTGCGAGCCGATTCCCGGCAGAATCCGGGTGATTCCCATCCCCCAGCTGGTTCCGACGATCCGTTCCGGAGGAAGCAGTTCTTCCAGCGGGATCGCACATTCCAGTCTCCAGGCGTCCACTTCCCGCGTCGTCGCACAATACCATTTGGGATTGTAGGCCCAGTTGTCCCAGCAGGCTTCGCGGGTCTGTCCACGCTGATCGACTTCAAACCGGTAAAACGTGGAGTAGTCCCGGTCGACGTCGAGTTGCAGACTCAGGTAATCAAACGCATCCAGATTGGCGTCATGTTCCCGGCCTGCCCTCTCCGGCGGGTCCTGTGGAAGTTCCGCATGAATCGGGACGCTCGCTGCGATGTAGAGAAATTTCTCATCGTACGTGAGAAAGACGACCGGCTGTGCTCCGGTGCGTGTGCTTCGTCCGTTCGACTGAACGGCCGCGCCGACATAGGTCTCGGCAGCAGACTTCTCTGTCAGTCGAATTTCAGTGGCATCTTTCCAGCAGTCGTCCGAGAGAATGCCGTCCAGGATCGGTGGGGTACGGGTCTGCCTGCATGCCACAATCGGTTTGGGTGACTGAACTCCGGGCCGCAGCAGGTATGCTTCTCCCCGGGCTGCAATGTTCCATGGATCGTCACTGAGTGTCTTCAGAAACTCCCCGTAGATCTCGTCCGCTTTCTTGTTTTCATTGCGACGCCGATGCAGTGCAGCGGTGAGGAACTGCATCTCCGGCTTTTCGAAGTAATGGGGATAAGCATCCCGCAGCCCGTTTGCGACAGACATTGCGGATAACTGCCAGCGGCGCAGCTGCATGTCGGTCTGACTGACAGAATTTCCACTGCCCCCCTGAAACGACTGCACGCTTCCATTCGCAAGCACCAGGGGCTGAGACTCTTCGGAAGTGGGAGCTGAAAGAGTCGGCGTATTCAAAGTGGCGGCGGTTTTCGTCTTCTGATCACGGAAGACCTGAATCGCCTCTTCCAGCTTGGCCTGTGCGACACCCGAGTCCATGCCGCCACCCGCACGCACAATCGATCCGGTCGCCTGCATGGTTCGCAGCCGCTGCCAGTTCATTTCGGCGCTGGTCCAGTACCGCATCAGCCAGAGCATCGCATCGACAGCCACCGGCTGGTCGGGGTAACGGGTGATCAACTCCGTATAGATCGACTCTGCTAACGCCCATTCACCTCGCGTGTGGTACATCAGTCCGAGTGATGCCAGTTGCTGGGCAGCCTGTTCGGGAGACAACGGAGCGATGATCTCTTTCAATTGCCCGAGCAACTGCCCTGCCTGAGCGGGCGAAGCGGTCATGCGGTCGCTGATCGCGGTGATCCTCCGCCGATGCTGCGACTGCTGTAACAGCTTTTCATAGTCCTGTGTGGTGATGATCGTCTGAGCCCTGCGGGCGTCCGAGCCGAAGGGGATCGCCAGATCACCCAGGAGATTCTTCTCCGAAAGCGGTTCCTTGCCGTTGGTTCGCAGCACCAGATAACTGCACCCCGGGACAATGGCATTCTGTCCGGCAGCCAATTGTCCCAGTGCATCCGAAGCAGCAAGCTCAAGAGTCTTACCGACACGCGGTAACACTTCCAATGGATCCTGGGTGATGCATCCGGGAGTCGGCTGGGCTTTCTGCATCACCAGCTTCTTCACACTCCACGGCTGCAAGGATGCATAGTGCTGCTGATCAAGTGCATAGGCTGAGTCGGCCGCCTGTTCCATCGCCTTCGTCACTGCCCGTTGAATCAGATCAGAAGCGAACTCCCCTGATGCAGATTCGTCGATGAGAAGTAGAGAAGGCCGCCAGATGCGAATCTCAGCGACCAGACTTTCCAGCAAGACTTCGGTCAGTCGCTTATCTGTCAGAAGCGTCCATTCACGGATCAGCTTCTCGCGGTCCTTTTCGAGATTTGGCAGTCCGATGGGAAGCCGCCAGTCGATCCACCCCCGGTTTCCTCCAGCAGACTGCACCGCGTGAGAGAGTCGAAAGTCAGCCTGTCGGGCGATGTGCGCATCGTCCCCGGTATCTTTGCGCGTGGCGATCATGACAGCGGAACGATAACCCTCTTCATGAGCCCAGCGGGTCAGAAAGGGAATCGCAGCAGACTCGAAGTGTGTCTGCACAGCCAGACAGGCAAGGCGTCGACCTGCTCCCCGAACTGGGGTCCACGTCTTGCCGCCATCATTGGTCAAAATAATGCGCCCCAGTTCTCCAACTGCAGCACCTTGCTGTGGATTAATAAATCGGACCGACTGCAGCGGGACCGGATCGCCGGTCGACTGAGCCTCCCACGTATTCCCGGAATCGGACGAATGCCAGATGACCGACCCGGGACTTCCCACCACCCAGGTATGGTCACCAGCATGTGTGACGCTGCGGAAGTTCGAAAAGTCTTCGAGCTCAGGAGGAAGTTGAGGGTGAATCGGCTTCCAGGAAGCTCCGCCGTTATCTGTCCGGAAGAGATAACAGCCATCTCCGGTCAACCAGCCCCGTCCGCCCGTATCGAGTGAGGCTCCATGAAAGGCACGGAGCCCTGAACCGGCCACGCTTCGATTGAGTACCGCCCCGCGCGCCACCACCGCTTGATGTCCGTAGTCACCTGCAAGCAGTCCCGTCTGAGCCGAAGTGAACGCGGCTGCATTCCAATATCCCGAAGCAGGTGCCTGCATGGGGGTCCAGGTCAATCCGCCGTCGGTGGTTTGGAGAACACCAGACGGGAATGCAGTGGATCGGTCTCCCGCAGCGATTCCGTTTTCCAGATCGAAGAATCGAACGTACTTGAGATAAGGCAGATTCGCGGTCTGCCTGACCGTCCAGGTCGCCCCGCCATCAAGCGTCGACAGCACGACACCCACCGAAGTCCCGCCCACAGGCAGAACCGTCCCTCCGGCAATCCAGCCGACACGGTCGGTCAGGAAGCAGACGCTGTGCAGTGAATATCGTTCCAGCATCGGAGAGACCGAAATGAATTTCCAGCTCGCTCCGCCGTCTTCCGATTTCCAGATCGCTCCCCGGTCACCGACAGCCCAGATCCGTGCCCCTCCCATGATCGCAACATCGCGCAGGGTGGCGTCATCCTGAAGCGGAGTCGGATCGATCACCTGAGCGGTGACCTGAGGAGCATCCTCCTGGGCGCGAACGTCTCTTCCCATCCCTGTCATCAACAGAGTCAGACAGACCAGCAGCCCACGACTGCAGGTCCAGCTGCGTATATTCGGTACGAAACCGGCGATTCGAAAGTTGTGTCGAAAGTTTGTCATCGCGAGCCCTTCCTCCTTGAAGGGGGAGAGATGCCGGCAGGTCCAACTCCTCATTCCGGCGAATCCGTCGAGAGTTTAACTCCCTTGTCGCGACTCTCCTACGGCGATTTTGCAGCGCCGCCCGCCGGGACACTGTCCATGATTTTCTGGCAGCAATTCCGCGTGTCCGGATCCTTTTCGAATTCGTCCATGCATTCGTAACGTGTTAGATAGTCACATCTTGTCGTGGAGTCCGAACTTCAAAAAAGCGGGGAACCCACCGCTTTCGATTTCAGAGGCAGGCAACTAAAATGCCTGTTTCGCCCCCCGAATGAGGATCAAGACTTCCATGGCCACTCCCCGTGTCTGCGTGCTGCGAGCCCCGGGCACCAACTGCGATCACGAAACCGCCTTTGCATTCACCCACTGCGGTGCGGAAGCCGAACGGCTGCACCTGTTTCGCGTGCTGGAACAGCCCGAAATTCTCCAGAATTTCCAGGTGCTCTGCATCCCGGGAGGGTTCAGCTACGGCGACGACGTGGGGGCCGGAGTCGTCTTCAGCAGCCAGCTGAAGAATCGGCTCGGTGACGCGATTGGCGAATTCCTCAACCGGGACACTCTCACCCTGGGGATCTGCAACGGATTCCAGGTGCTGCTAAAAGCCGGAATCCTTCCCGGAGGAGCAGCAGGCTGGTCCAGCGAAAAAGAATCCGCACCTCAGGCCACGCTGACATGGAATGCGAATGGGCGATATACCGACTTGTGGGTCAAGCTGAAGAATTGCTCGAAGAAGAACGTCTTTCTGCGAGGAATTGAGACGCTGGACTGCCCGATTGCCCATGGTGAAGGACGCCTTGTCGTCACCGATCCGGCTGTGGTCAAGGCCTGGGAAGACGCGGATCAGATCGCGCTTCGCTACACCGGCGAAACGGAATCCGCTTCCGATTCCGAGTTGCTCCCGTTCCCACAGAACCCCAATGGATCGATTGAGAACATCGCGGGGCTGGGCGATCCCAGCGGACGCGTTCTCGGTTTAATGCCTCATCCGGAACGATTCCTGTTCGCGACGCAGCATCCCCGCTGGACTCGGCTGGGACTTCGCGGCGAAGGGGCCGGATTCCAGGTCTTCCGCAACGCTGTGGAGTATTTCCAGTAGGCAAGGCTTCAGCGGTCCATGGTCATTCGTGGACATCAACTCCGGACATGCTCCCCTCAACAACAGCGGGGGGCGTGTCGGCACTTGATCGATTGATCTTGACCTGAATTTGCAGATTTCGCTAAATCGCCCTCGTCATTGGTCGTTGACACGCTGCGGAAGGTCCGTGACCTGGATGGTCACATCCTGACCCACATGAACGTTGTGGGGCTCGCGAGCTGATTTTCGACTGATGAAATGCCGTTCTCCGCGTGGCGGGATGCGGCAGATAAACATGGAATTGCCCCGAAATTTCCTTGCTGGAGTCCAGATTATGAGTGAACGGATTCACTCCGCACAGCCTGCTGCATCACCGAAATCACGAGGAAAACTCCTTACGGCCGTTGCAGGAACCTGCGTACTTCTGGTCGTGGCGGGAGTCTGGTTGCAGTTCTTCCGGGCTCAACCGGCCGCTTCCCAGACGGCGCCAGCCGAGACAGGGAAAGCCTCGCTCACTTCCGCTCCTGCCACCAATCGGGCGATGGCCAAAGTGAATGGACAATCCATCGGTTATGACGTGCTCGCTCGGGAATGCGTGGCCCGTCACGGAACCGAAGTTCTCGATACGCTGGTCAATCGATTGATCATTCAGCAGGAATGCGAAACCCGCGGCGTCGTCGTCTCGGCTGCGGAAGTGGAAGCCGAAGTCAAGAAGACCGCTGAGAAGTTCAATCTTCCGCTCGACACCTGGTACAAGATGCTGGAAGCCGAACGGCACCTGACCCGTGATCAGTATCATCAGGACGTGATCTGGCCGATGATCGCCTTGAGAAAGCTCGCTGGCCAGGACATCCAGATTTCCGAAGAGGACATGAAGAAGGGCTTCGAGAGCAATTACGGTCCACGCGTAAAGGCCCGTCTGATTCTCGTGAGTGGAAACATTCGTCATGCCAGCATGATCTGGGAACAGTGCAAAGCCAATCCAGATGACTTCGATCGTCTGGCACGCGAGTACTCTGCCGACCCCAACACTCGTCCGCTGGGCGGGGTCATTCCCCCCATCCGTCGACACGGGGACAACAAGCAGGTTGAAGAGCAGGCATTCCGGATGAAGGTGGGCGAGATCTCTCCCGTCATTCAGCTCCCGGATGTGGAAAACCGATACATCATCCTCAAGTGCGAAGGCTTCACCGAGCCCGTCGTCACCGACATCAAGGATGTCTGGAACGACCTGTACGCCCAGCTGATGGAAGAACGAACCCAGCAGGCCGTCGCCAAGGTCTTTACAGAAATCAAAGAACAGGCCCGGGTCGACAACTTCCTCACCAACAAATCGACCGGCGGCCGTAAGATTCAGATGACATCCGGAACTGCCATCCCCGGACAGGGAGTGCAGCCGGCTGCAGCTGTTCATACGGCTCCTGTCCGCTGATCGGACCGCTCGTCCAAAACCCATCCATCGACAACGTCACTTCTTCGGGGGAGTGACGTTGTCTGCATCTGGTGAAGAAGAATCGTCACTGTCTGACACGGGGATCGGCACACGAATCCCCGATTCCCGCAACGCGCCGGTCTTCAGAAAGCGAACCGTGGCGTCGATGACGTTGGCATTCCACACCATCAGTGAATGCAGTGACGGAATCTCGATGAAGTCGGCAGCTCCAGGCAACTTCGTCGCCTCAACACTCACAGTCCCGTCATCGTCCCCAGGAATCAACGGATTCCACCCATCCGGTGTTCCCCGCACTCCTGCAATCACCGCGAACTCCGCATTCGGAACCGGAAGCGTGGCAATGAACCCTTCAGGATCTTCCACCAGTTGCTGCCCGGCGGGTCCATAGGCAACACGAAACAGCCAGTTGTTCTGAAGCAGATTGGCCATGCGGGCTCCCTGATTGGGAACACCGAGCATCACCACGCGGTGCAACCTCGGGTCGGGGTGCGTCTGAGACTCCCGCACATAGGTTCGAAGCAGCAGCCCTCCCATGCTGTGGACGACCACATCGATCTGTTCCACTCCCTGCAGCGACTCGATCACGCTCGCGAGGTACCGAGCCGAGTCGACCAGTGCATGACGCGTGCTGGGATAGTCGAAACCGACGACGAGGTAGCCCTCTTCTTTCAGTCGATTGGAAATCGTCTCGAGCGATTTAGAGGACCGGAAGATCCCGTGAATGAGGATTACCGCCTTTCCGGTCATCGGCGGAAGCTGTAATTCGGTCCGGATGCGATCCAGTGCTGACTGGCAGTCTTCCCGTGCTCCCCATGCCCTTCGAACATCGCCCGGGTCAAGCAGTCGAAAATGATTCGTCAGAACATTGTGCTGAATCCGATAGCCCTGGAAGAACACCACGTCGCCCCAGAACTGTCGGCCCCCCAGAGTCGGGGTATCGAAATTGAATTTGGGGAGACCGGGAATCATGTCTTCAGACTCCTGAACCACATCTGTCGGCAATTTATCAACATGAATGACGTCGCTCCGTGCAAAGAGTGCTGTCGTCACGAGCGATGGGTCACGACGACGAAGCAGCTCTCTGAGCATTGAGGATGATCAGTGCCTGCTTTTCGCCTCTTCGTCCGTCAGTCTGAAATATTCGTTCGCATACCTGCGCCCCAGTTCGCGATAGGCAGCACTGTCGAAGTGGATGCTGTCTCCCTTGTGATTCAGGCCATCAGAATTCACATACCCGATCCGGGGTAGCTGATTCGGAAGGTCCCGGGTCGCGCCGTCGACCTGGCGATGGGAGTCCGTCCACGGTCGCATTGGAAACTGGCCCATCTGGCCGACGATGAACGGGACATCGGGGGCATTAAGTTCCCGGCGGAACCGAACGACCAGTTCTTTCAACTTCTCTGAATAGACCTTAGACAAATCCGGCTTGCAATCGGATTCCCCCTGATGCCAGAGAATCCCCTTGAGCTCGCCAGCGGGCAAAGCCACTTTCACGCGGGCCATGCAGTCGTCCCAGGGATGCGTATTCGTCGCGGCGTCAAATACGCCGGGCTCCCAGGAAGAAATCGGCGTTCCTCCAACAGCACATGGAATCAGGCCGACGGTCACGTCGGGATCATCCTTGGCGATCTCGATCGCGAACGTTTTCCCCAGCCCGGTCCCGGCTGCCGATCTATCAAAATGCAGCGGGTCTGCTGCCGGAATCCATTCCTTCTTCTTATCAAAGACCAGCACCCGCGGGTGAATTTCCCGATCTTCGTCACTGACGACTCCGCGTCCCGCCATGTTCGACTGGCCGACAAGCAGGAAGAGATAGAACTGATCCTTCGCCGGAAGCGTCACTGCTTCTGCGTCCTGAGCACGAACAATCGGGGCTGTCAGACAGAGAAACAAGCCTGCGATCAGCCAATGACGTTTTCGCATCACGATGAATTCCAGTCTGCTCGAGTTTCTGAAACCGTTCACGTTGCAGGGTCAGTGCCGTCCCAGAAGTGTACCCGGTGCGTTCTGGATTCTCGACGGCGTCCAAATGCAAAGAACCCCGGGAAAAGCTCCCGGGGTTCTTTCTGCAATTCAAAGAGATCGGCCGAACTTAAGCTGCTGCCGAACCATCTTTCGTGAACAGGTTCTTCTCTCCGCGGACAACTTCCGGAGTGATCAGGTAACGATGACCTTTTTCCTTTTCCGGCAGTTCGTACATGATGTCGAACATGACCGATTCGATCACGCTTCGCAGTCCGCGTGCTCCGGTTTCTTTCGCCCGGGCAATTCTCGCGATTTCCCGCAGAGCCTGAGGCTGGAATTCCAGTTCGGCCCCTTCCATCTCGAACAGCTTGGTGTACTGCTGCACGAGGGAGTTCTTCGGTTCGGTCAGAACGTGCATCAACTCGTCTTCGGTCAGAGTCTGCAGCGTGCTGAGAACCGGGAGGCGTCCGAGCAGTTCGGGGATCAATCCGAATTCAAGAACGTCTTCGACGGTCACGTGCCGCAGCAGTTCGCGCCGCTGTTCTTCCTCGTTGCGTGACTCATGTCCAAAGCCGATCATCTTGCGGCCCAGGCGTTTCGCAACGATGTTCTCCAGACCGACGAACGTTCCGCCGCAGATGAAGAGGATGTTCGAGGTGTCGACCTGGATATACTGCTGCTCGGGGTGCTTGCGTCCCCCTTGTGGAGGAACGTTGGAGACGGTTCCTTCCAGCATCTTGAGCAGCGACTGCTGAACCCCTTCACCGGAGACGTCACGGGTAATCGAGACGTTCTGGCTGGTCTTGCCGATCTTGTCGATCTCGTCGATGAAGATGATGCCGCGCTGAGCGGATTCAATATCGAAGTCGGCGGAGTGGAGGAGTTTGAGAATCAGGTTCTCAACGTCTTCTCCAACGTACCCTGCTTCGGTGAGGGTGGTGGCATCACCGATGGCAAAGGGGACCTGCAGGAACTTGGCGATCGTGCGGGCGAGCAGGGTCTTCCCGGAACCGGTCGGTCCGATGAAGAGGATATTTGACTTCTCGATCTCGACGTCGTTGTCCACGTCCTGCGAGAGCATGAGACGCTTGTAATGATTGTGGACCGCCACAGCCATGGTCTTCTTGGCGTGCATCTGTCCGACAATGAAGTTGTCCAGGTGGGCCACGATCTCGCGAGGGGTCGGCACCTTCTGGAACAGCTTCTTGCTCTCGCCACGCCGTCGGCGATCCTGATCGAGAATCGACTGGCACAGGTCAATGCATTCGCCGCAGATGTACACGTCCCCAGGCCCTTCGACGAGCGGACCAACATCCCGGTAGCTCTTGCCGCAGAAGGAACAGTTGGCGTTTTTCTTTCCGGTCCCTTTACGGCCGGACGTAAATTCCTTGGAGGTCATGTAGAACCCTTTAACGCTGGCGTGCGAGAACGCGCTCGAACGAGTGCTTGCCCCGCGGCCCCCTCCATGTTTTGGCCACGGAAAATCGATTCTGAGATCGTCATCATGAACGGATACAACAACTGTCTCAACACTGAATGGAGTCCCGGGTGAAGTTCATCAGGAAAGTCGTCATGCGATTCCCTGCGAATCAACTTACCCAATCACCATCGGATTCATGGAACACTCTTTCCCTCCCGGGCCTGTTCCCCTCCCGAGAGCGCTGTCCTGTCCCGGCCTCCTGAAATCCGACCCTTGATGGATCGGAATTCTTCGTCCGTGAGGTCACCCCGCCGTTTCAATTCTTCTATTTGGGTGACGATTTCCTCGGCGGCGTCGGCAGGATCATCACCATCCCGATACCATGCACGTAATCGGTGAACGATGACTGCGAGAACCACAAAAGCAATTCCGAGGCCAACCCAGTAAATTGACGTCGAATCCAACAGTTTCTGGATCGAATTCGCGTTCGGTGGATTCATCGTCGCTCTCTCCTGTGCCGCTTTCGGCATTATCCGCCACTGCCTCCGGAAGGACAAGATCAGGCCTTCGGAAACCGGCAAGAACTGCCTGACCGCACGCGTTCACGATATGCAGAAATTGCAATGGACTCTTGGCGAAATGACATCGACATTAGCGAAGCCGATTTAAAAAATTTTCGCGATTCACCGGACAGTCAACGTGCAGGTGCAGAACATTCCTGAACTATGCCGATCACACGCAGACGACCGGATATTCCCGACGCTCATCACTGTGATGCACTGGCCGATAGCCGCTCCAGATGCAATCCCGCGAACACTCTATTAGATAGACCAAGAGGATGAATCGCATGGCACTGACGGTGCGAGAAGTCGCATTACGGACTCCTGTGGCCGTGTTGCCCGAAACTCCCATCGCCGATGCGGAACAGATGCTCATCAGCTGCACTGCCAGCGAAATTTATGTCACTGATCATGACGACAGGATCCTGGGGATGATCCCCGATCAGGAGATCCTGAAATACCGTCTTCTGGGGGGAGATGGACAAGGGCGGGTAGCTGCACTCATGACCCCCGTCACCCGATATCTCACGCCCGCAGCAAGTCTGATCGAAGGTGCCAGACTCCTCAGCGAAATCCCGCACTCCAGCGTTCCGGTGCTGGACGGAGAACGACTGATCGGACAGCTCTGCCGCAGCAATCTGCTGCGAATCCTTTCCGAACAGCAGATTGAGCCGAGTATGGACGCACATCCGGTCCCGGGTGCCTATCTGCCGACCCCCAAGTTCCTCCAGATTCGGATGGGCGTGGGAACTTCGGGAAAGTTCACCAGATAGATCACGCGGGCAGGGGCCATTTTTCAGTATTCACGTGCAGGCTTTCATCATAGTCGACCGATAGAAAGATCACGGATTGTGCCGAAGGCCAGTCTGTGGATGTGTGCTTTCAAGGAATGATAGCACTGACCAACATCAATGCTGGGAGCCCGGGGGGGCTTTCAATTGGGGGCAAGGATGCGACGTATTTCGAAGCTGTCGTTATTGTTGGCACCGATCCTGCTGGCGAGCATCTCCGGATGTGCCACGCCCAGCTGGATGAGCCGATCTGAGCCGACCGACCCTCGGGAAGCACGCGTGAACCGTCTGATGACGGTCGCTGCGGAATTCGAAAAAGAGGGGAAGCCCGAAGCGGCCATGCGCGTGTATGAACACGTGCTCGCACAACAGCCCCAGCATCCAGATGCAACCTTGAAACGAGATCTGCTCGCCCAGCAGGGAGTCAAGAGCGGCGCTCGTCCTCTGCAGAAAGACGCGGCTCCGGGAATCAATACTGCTCCACAGCAGATGTACGCGTCTGCTTCAAAGCCGAAAGCGCCTGCTGAGCCAGCGGCACAGAAGGATATCGCTGCCGAAATCCATCGCAAGAACGCTGAGCTTGCCAAAATGCTGGCTGAGCAGAAAGCGTCCACGCACCCGATCGTCGCAGTCCCGGGTGAAAAGTCGGCACAGGATAATGACCTGACACCCACGCCGATTCCCGAACAGTCGCTGGCAGCAAAAAGCAAAGCCAACCTGCTGGAAATGTTGAATCAACCTGCGTCCGTGGAAGATCCAGGTTGGGCTTCGACAGGATCCAGCGGTGACTGGCAGATCGTCAGCAATGACATCGAAAGCAAGGAGAGTGCGTGGAAGCCCACCGGCCAGTCTCAGGCCGCCGAAGAGTTCGCCAGTCCGACTTCTGTCGCATTCAGCGAATCTTCGCCGGAATTTGACAAGGTGCAGGCACCGGAAGCGGAGACCAGCGACTGGGCTCTTGTCGAAGCCGATGAACCCATGCCGAAATCTGAGCAGGTCGCGTCTGTATCAGAACCGGATGCGGATGCATGGCAGACAACAGACCTGACTCGTCCACCCGCTGTGGAAGAGAAAACAGTTGCCTCCGAGGAAAACTGGCAGACCACTCGACTGGCCGGCCTGTGTGACAACCTCGCTCCAGGGCTGATTCCCATCGTGGACAGACTGGAGAGCAAGGAATCGAGCGACCGGGTGGCAGCCCTGTTTGAACTGGGCGAACTGAAATCCGAAGCCCGCTCTGCGTCTGTCGCGGTGTATTCCCTGATGCAGGATCAGGATCCGGTTGTGGCCGTGTACGCTGCCGGGACGTTGCGTCAGATCACCGGGGATGCCTGGAGTTCGGTACACACACTGACCAAGTATCTGGATCACACAGATCCGGGAATTGCCCAGCTGTCGGCCTACATGCTCGGGCAGATGGGGCCTGAAGCCATGGACGCTGTCCCTGCACTCGAGCGACTGCGGAACAATTCGCAGGGGATGACAAGCCTGCATGCCGCTGAAGCACTGACTCACATTGCTCCTGCAGATGTCTCTTCCGTTCAGAAGTTGACGGCGGCTCTTTCGGAAACAGACCGGGAACTGAGATGGTTTGCAGCCGTCTCGCTGGGAACCGTCGCGGGTGAATGCGAGAAGCAGGCTGCTGAAGCCCTGAAAAACGCATTGAACGACGGTGAAATGGAAGTGCGGATTGCAGCCTGCCTGAGCCTGGGAGGCCTCGGCAGCCATGCTGCGATCGCAATCCCCGATCTGGAAAAGGCAGCCCGCTCGGAAAGTCCGGACGTGAAGTCCGCTGCCGAGACGGCACTCGCCTGTCTGCGTGGATAAACCGGCGAGCGGGGGGACGTGAGTCTCCCGATGAGTCCGTCGCTGAGTCCCTCGGTCATCGGGAGACTGATGTCTCCCGCTCACCGAGATGTGATTGCGTGGTTAAGCCTGCTGCAGTCGACGCGATCGCTTACTGAAGGAGTTGAACGTCACGTAGTCCCAGTGGCGGAACAGATCCGACCCTTTGGTCAGCTCCTGATGAGTCCCGATCGCTTCGATCCGGCCATCGTGCAGCATCACCACCTGATCGCAGCGGCGGCTGGTGGTGAGCCGACCGGGCAGGTAAATCATCGTGCGTTTGGCGGCCAGCCGCTGAAAGGCATCATCGATCAGCGCCTTGGTGTCGTCATCGAGCAGAGTCTTCGGCTCCTCGATGATCATGACCGCAGGATCACGCAGGGCAGCACGTGCCAGTCCGATCCGGAAGGCCGCGCCGACATCGAGCTGCTCTCCATGTTCCCCCAGCACCGTGTCGTAGCCTTGCTTCATCCCAGAGATCAGCTTGTGGACATGCACGAGCTTGGCCGCTTCCATCGCGTCCTGCAGCGTGTATCGAGAATCACCGCAGATGATGTTGTCAGCGATGGTGCCGGAGAGGACCGGATCTTCACAGCTGACAAAAACAGCTTCAGTACGGATGGATTCCAGAGTCCCCCACGCGATGTCTTCGCCGTCAAAGAGCACTCGGCCCTTGGTCGGTTCGATGAAGCGGGGAATCAGATAGGCGATCGCCTTGGGAAGCAGTGGATCGAGCGAGACCAGGGCCACCTGCGTTCGGGCTTCAATCCGCAGGTCGATCCCGCGCAAAAGCTGGTGCCCCATCTGCTGATAGTGCACCGATTCCAGGACGATCGACTTGGAAACAGGCTCGATGAACTTGGCTCCAACCGCCTGCCCCACTTCCGGAATTTCGTCCAGATAGCGATAGATCCGGTCCCCACTGGCGGTCAGTTCCTTACGGTACTGAACCAGAAGATCCCAGCTGTTGAGTTCCACAGCAATCAGAATCAAAGCCACGATCATCGCTACGGCACTCGCCAGCGGGATGGGAGCTGTCGCGGAGATCACCCGCAACGAGATCAGCAGCAGGACGAGAGTCAGTCCCACCCAGGTGACAAAGCGGGCTGTGGATAAGGCTGTCCTTTCCAGGCGTCGACCGGTCTGAGCTTCCTGCGTCATTCTCGCCAGATGCCGGTTGAACAGCGTCTGCTCGAACTCTTCCATGTTGTAACCCCGCACCAGCCGGGTCTGCTTGAGTCCTTCCGCCAGAAAACGGACTTCGGTCTCCGCGTGGGATTCTGAGATCAATCGTTTGGTCAGGCCCTGCTTGCGTTCATAACGGAAGACGAACCAGCAGGCGACCGTGGGAACCAGACATTCGATCCCGAGTCTCCAGTCGATCGCCAGGACACAGACCGTCAGCAGCGGGAGAAAGAAGCAGCACCGCACATAGCGCCATCTCCACTCAGCCGCTGATTCGCGAACAGACTCGGCGTCGTCAACGAAATGTCTGAGAGCGGTGTGATAGCGCTGCCCGGTCAGGTCACTGGGCCCCAGTCGCAGTGTCTGCCGGTGAATCGAGCTGCGCAGCCACGTGGCCAGTTCACGAGCCGACCGTGCGGAATGAACCCGGGCACGCCCTCGGGCGAACGAGAACGTCACGATCGTGACCAGCGTGAGGCTCACCAGGATGGAGAGCGCCCCCGAGGTGGTCTGCAACACAGGGAACGCGTCGCAAACGGGACCGAGCCACCGCCACAGCGGCAGGGTGCCATACCGAATCGCCTGCATCTGCAGCCCGATATCGGGTTCCACATTGGGAGGAACGATCGAGGAGCTGCGGAACTGCCCCGCTCCGCGCGCGACGAGGAGATCGACCAGCAGGGTCAACAGGATCAGGAGAGCCACGATCGACGCGGACGCGACCGTAATCCAGGCAAACAAGGCGATTCCGTGCCGGTCCACCCAGGACCGACGCGTCACCAGCCGCCGCATGGGAGTGATCATCGCAGACATGTGGTTCAATCACGGCAGAAGATTCAAAGATGTGTCCGCATCCGGGAGAGGCAGAACTCTCCCCACTCCATCAGAATCGATTCAGCATCCGCTGCCTAGCTGCTTTTTGTCTCTTTGACTCCTGAAAAACTGATTTTCAAATCCCGATCTTCATTCACAAAGCATTGTCGACTATGCCAGATCGCGGTCTTCGAACAGCAGGAACCCCAGCATGACCATGGCGGCCACGTAAGCCAGACAGTACAGGCCTGCCAGGCCAATGTAGTCAGGTGGAATGACCTTCCCGGTGGAGATCGCCGCTGACATATTGAAGTTTTCAAACCCGGGCAAGATGGTGGCCAGCAGCTGTGCCACGAACTTCACGAAAACGTTCTGCACGTTGGAAAGCACCAGCACCGGAGTCAGGTGACCGATGACGAACACGGCAAAACAGGTGCTCATGTTCACCAGCATGGGAACACGGGTCGAGATCGCGACGCTGACAGCCGTCATCACCGCCACTTCCATGGAGATCAGCGTCAGTCCCGGAAAGACAGTTCTCGCAACTTCGAAGTAAATACGGTTCATACTCGGAAGCTGGAACGGCAATCCGGCGAACGTCTTCCAGTAAATCAGCGGTGTCTGTTCCTGAGAAGCTTCCTTCTGATCGTAGTGGAACTTGTAGTAGGTCAGGAAGAAGAACACGACCCCAAGAATGGCGATCATGATCAGGGCCGACTGCAGAATTCCCACGTATTTCCCGAAGACGAACTGACGGCGATTGATCGGCTTGGACAGCAGCGTCATGGCTGTCTTCCCTTCAATTTCTTCCGCCACGCTGATACTGGCAGTCCAGACACAGTGCAGCAGGGCACAGATCAGAACGGTCGCCAGACCGCAGTCGATGTACATCTTCGTGTCGTCCCCCATGGAGAAGAACGGCACCCAGACATTCATCACAATGACGGTGAGCCCCAAAGCAAGCATCAGCACAAAGACCGGCTGCCGGACAGCTTCTTTGGTCGTCGCGCGGGCAATCACTCCCGACTGGGTCAGATAGTTCACCAGCACCAGCAGGGGAACAAAAATACACCAGCCAATGACCAGTGCCACATAGGGCAACCGGATCGTCTCTTCAGTAGCTTGAGCCAGAAGGAACGGCAATCCACCCATGATCGGTGTCTCTCCAGAATCGACGGCAGTCAATGAGAACTGCGCTTCTGTCACAATTCAGACGGGAACTTCAGACCTCCCACTGTACCCGCCGGGACCAATACGATCAAATGAACGAATCTTCGATAAGTCCCCCGAAACCGTGAAATTCTCGGGAACATTCGATTTTTCCGACACGCGGAGCCGAAAACGGCCCTGCCCCCCCACGAGGCCCCTGCCGCTGAAAAGCCCGAGGAAGGAAAGCCCGCAAGCCATGGCCTCGTTTTCAGATCTGATTGCTTCCCGCCGAGCCTGGATTGAAACAGTCCTGGAGCCCTGGTGCCGGACTGCCAGTCGCCGGGACCTGTTGCTGGCCGAACAGGAATGGCAGGACATCGCCGGTCGTCCCGCTCCGCAGATGACCCTGTGGCTGTGGGCCTGGAGTCGGTTCCCGGATCTTTGCGATGCCGGCCTGACCACTCTGAACGAGACATTGCCGGTCCGGGTCGAATGCCATGACGGCCGCTCCGCAACGGGATACCCGGACGCCCGGAAATCGGAACGAGGCCAGCTGGTGCTGATCGGCGAACGTGGAGAAACGTTCGGCCCGTTCTCGATCGACGATCTGAGTTCAGTCCACAGAGTCACCGATTGACGAAAGAGCCCGGTCCGTCCCGGCCAGGAAGCCCCCGAGAAAATCGTTGCACGTGGCATGGCCGTCAGGACCGGCGGCTGCGGTCGCTGTCGGCAGAATGAGCCTCTTCGCGATTCTGTCCACGAAATGGTGACTTTCCACCACACCTCGCGTCTGAGGCTAAGCTAGGGTTGGACAACGTCCGACCAATGAAGGAAGGATGATCATCCGCAGAAGCGAGAGGAATGGAAGTCATGTTGGTACTCAGCCGAAAACAAGATGAGAAAATCATCATTGGCGATTCAATTACCCTGATGGTCGTATCGATTCAGGGGGACAAGGTGCGGCTGGGGATTGAAGCTCCTAAGCAGGTCAGCATCCATCGCGAAGAAGTCTATAACGCCATCCTGAAAGAGCGTGACGACAGCGACGTTCCGACAAGTTCCAGCGAAGTCCGCTGAACTTCGACGCCCTCGGTACTCGCATTGAACGAGACCGTCAGGCCGCGCAGCGCCCGGCTGACTCAGTCGTCCACTGAGATCCGTACTCGCTCTGGAAGTCTGATTCACTCTTCCTGTTCCGGCGCTGTCGGTGAGTCCGACGCCGGCGGGGTATCAGTTCCTGCTCCGAACAGCAGAGTTGCTCGATCGGAACCGAATTTCAGCTGAATTCGGGGAGGCTGCGTCTCCGTCATCCAGTTGACGCTCCCGGTGCCGTCGTCATTCCCATGCTTTTGGCGAATGACATCACCGGTCGCCCGGTTCAACACCAGCGATTCCGAAGCACCCCACACTCGATTGAAGACCAGCAACGGCCAGTTGCTTGGACCTTGAGTCAGAATTTCCTGACTCGGCAGCGTCTTCGACCAGAGGACTTTCCCGGTCTGGCGATCCAGCGCGACAACGGGCCCCTCCACATCCGCCATCAGAACTTCTCGAGATCGCATCGTCGGCAGATAATCCGGCGTATTCAACGGCTTCATCTCGCGCGCACTCGTCAGCAGAATCCATTCATCCGGAAACTCCAGCACAGAGATCTGTCCGACCGGTTGCTGCACCGGAACCTGAGCGGAGAAGAGTTCGCTCCCCGTCATGCCGTCGCGGATCGACAACTTTCTGTCGGGCGAGAAGAAGGCAACTTTTTTCCCCTGCACGATCGTCCAGCGAGTTCCCGCCGGCGCGGTGTGAGTCCAGAACGCGGTCTCCCTGACAGGGTCGAACATGCGGAACCGGAACATGTCTCCCTCCGCAGTATCAACGACGGGAAGCCCGATCCCCCAGTCCCCATAGTCGCGTGTCAGACAGTTGAGCGTCCCTTCCGGAAGAGCTGGGATCGATTTCACGAACCCGCCGTCAGTCGCTCGCAGAATCTGGATGGGACTGCCGTCCGAAGGTTTGAGGACGACGTAATTCTCATCCCCCAGGATCTCGGCCCCGATCGGCATGTCGCGCCGCCGCCACAGTTCTGCCCCGTTCACCGGGTTGATGGCGATCAGGTTGTTCTCTGAGCCGTAGCACAACACAGAGTCGGTCAGCGGACCGACGTTGGAGCCCATCCGTCCATTCCGAAGCTCCACAACCATGCTGCGGGTTCCAGGACGGGGAATGCCCATCAATGCTCCCCGCCCCGCAAACGCGATTTCGTCATCCCGGGCAAATTCGCGAACGACAAGTATCTTCGGAGACTGCGGATCTGTCAGGAAATCGAGTACCAGAAATCGGTCCAGCAGAACCACGAGCACCAGGTGGTTGTGCATGCAGACATAGCGGCCCAGTTCCCCTTCAGAGGCGAATCTCGTTCCGCCATAACTGGTGGCAATCCGGCCGCGATGCTGCCCATGCTGATCGAAGATCTCGATGTTCGCCCCCCCGGAATCCAGAAAGAAACTCCAGCCCTGCAACGGAGGAGAAGCTGCCCCCAACAGCGGAATCTGGAACGACGAGGTACGGATCTGGGCCTGAGTACTTTCGGCCACACGAACCTGATCCGGCCACACAAAATCCTGATGAATCAGATCCGCGAAGTCCGCTTGCTGACGCAGTTTTTTTGCCAGTTCGAATGACGTCTGTGGAGTCACTCCCGGCAACGGCACATCCTTCAGCTCCAGATGTGCCAGCATCTGCCTGGCAGTCACCGCATCCTTATAACGTCGGGCCTGCAGGATCAGCTGGGCAGCGGCCTGCGTGCGAACCACCGGATCTGAACTCGCGTAAAGCGACCGCAGAACCCCTTCCCGCTCATGGGCGTTGGCGTCTGTCCCTTCCGTCGCAGCCAGTCGTCGCAGGATGGTTTCGCCGTCGACCCAGCCTGCTGGGAATGCCGGAAGAACTCGCAGCACCAATGCGGTGTCGGTCGTATTGCGAACCCATGCCGCCAGGATCTGACGCAATTTTTTCTGAGTCGCTTCATTGGAAACGCTGAGCAATTCATCCAGACGAGCGAGCACCCAGCGGGAGTCGGTGGCTGCCCAGTTGCTATCGAAGTCGCTGAGTGATTCCGGCCAGGGGAGGATGCGCAGCACTTCCAGATAGCGTTCGAACGCAGGTTCGTACTCGCCCACCTTCTGCAGCCCCTGAGCATAGGTGCGAAGGAACTGCAGCTGCTGACTTCGCGAACCGAGAGTTCGTTCGATGGTTTCAGCCTGATTGCGATAGGTCGCGAAGTCGGTTCTCAATCCATCCAGCAGCGACCACGCCAGCACCTGCTGCGCTGCCTGACTGTTGATGGCAGCCAGCGACTGTTTCAGATCGGAAAGACCCGCATCGAACTCTCCCTGCTGCAGTCGCCACTCCCCACGCATCGCCAGCGCTTCCGGATCAGCTGTATTCTCCTGCAGGCGGTCTGCGATTTTCTTCTCCAGGATCGCACTCGATTGAAACGCGGTCACTCCGGTAGAGGTCTGCATGATCAGCTGTCCGCCGTGGGCGACCAGATTCCCGGGGATCTGACCGGACAACAGCGGCAAGCGCGTCAGCAACCGACCGGACTTGAGATCGATGACTCCAATCTCACCCGAGAGAAATGGCTGCAGGAACTGATCTCCCATGCGCACTCCGCGCCCGCTCGGTCCCGGGATGGGAATGGGAGACTTCCATGTCGGTGTCCCGTCTGCCAGTGAAATTGACGTGATTTCACTGCGACCCACCAGAAGCAGATTGTCTCCGAAAATCGTCGGTGCATAGACCATCTGCATGCGTTGCAGCGGGATCTTCCAGCGAGCCGTTCCATCTCGCAGATTCAGACAAACCAGCCCATCATCATCCGGGGGAGTGAAGACCACCGCATCGGAGGAGAGCATGACCCGGGAGTCGAACCAGCGCTGATCGGCCAGAAGCTCTTCCCGTGACTGGGCCGCGTTCTGATTCTGCGGGCGCATCATCCGCATGAGCATGATCTGATTCCGCAGCGGCGGAACCGACTCCGCATACATGTGCGTCCAGACGACCTGTCGCTTCTCGGGGTCGACCGCAGTGATCGATCCTTCTCCTGTTGGACAGATCAACAGACCGTCGCTGTAAGCAGGCATCAAACCGGCCAGCCGGCGGACATCGTCCCAGACCAGATCCCGATCGGGATTCAACAACCCCAGCGACCAGATCACCGAACCTGTGGCGGGATCAATCTCGAAAATCTGAATCTGGCCACGTTCTTCACCCAGCACATAGAGATGCCCCTGCACCGGCAACGGAGCCCCGTGGAAAAAGATTTCTCTGGCTTCGATGACGGCATCCGCGCCGGAGGGGTCCCTGGCGCCCCAGTCCGCTTCCGGTTCTCCTATCGACCAGAGCTTCTTTCCGTCCGCACCCAGACTGTAAGCGGTCAAACGATTCATCCGCTGGGGAAGCAGCGAATGCCGTTGCGTGTTCTGCATCATCCGCAGGGGACTGGTGGTCCCGACCAGCTGACAATTGGAAATCGCGTAAACGTTCTGACCGTCCGTACTCATCGAAGAAGACGTCAGGTCGCGCCAACCCCGAACGCTGGCGAACAGTTCCCGCATCTCTTCGCGAACGGGATCGTGGGATTCCCCTGCGGAGTAGGACTGCTTGGCGAGATAATCAAATGTTTCATCGAGGTCGACCCCGTTCCAGACCAGCTCCCCGGACTTGAGGTCAAATGCCTTCACAGTACCCGGTCCGGCGGCGATAACAAGATCATTCACAATCAACGGGCGGCCAGCAGGCATCGCGATCCGGGCAGGATTGGCCCGCACCTGCTGATCAATCGCAGTCGTCAGATTTCGACTTTCTTCAGCCAGATGGTGCCCGACATCCGGGGCCACCAGAAGTGCCGGGAAGTCGAATTCATCGTGAATCAGAGTCGCACTCCAGGCATCATCGAACAACGCAGGAGCTGGAGCTGCCTGACCGGTGTGACGGACATCGCCATACGGTGTCCGCCATTCGTAGATCCGGGCATCAGCTGCCCCACGAATGGGATCCTTCGATGCCGACTTGAGCGCAGCGAACGCCGGATCGTCAGCGGGAAATGTTTCCGAATGACTGCTGAGCAGACTCTGTGCACGACTCTCCTGACCGGTTCCAGCCAGGATCAGGGCTGCTTCCAGCAAGAGGGGACGGGGGTCAGCAGTCTGGGGATGACTCGCCAGCTCTTCGAGTCTTCGGGCCGCCAGTTCCGGTTCACCCCGGTCCCGATCGATATTGGCAAGCTCACGCAAAGCTGTCGCGCCGGCATTCGTCAAACCGAACCTGCGACTGACAGCCTCCAGCTGCACCCTGTTCTGGTCGGTCTGAGCTTCGGACAGGAGTTTGGCTGCAACGGGTCCGTACAGACGTTCATAGTCCTCTCGATGCTCACGAATGAGCAGGGAAAGTTCACGAAACAAAGAGCGCGGCCGCTGTCCCGGTTCATTGATGAAGAAATCGCTGTCTTCGTCCAGCAGCTCCTGGAGAGTCTCCAGCCCCGAAGTCACGTCTTCAGATTCGATTGCCTGCACGGCTTTCAGAACCGAGGCCTGAGTCAACGGGTCTCGCGGGAGGCGACGGGACGGATCTCCCTGGCCCTGACCCTGCATCTGCGCAGCAGGAGGAACCAGCACAGGACCGAACTGAGCCTGCGCCCGAACCAGTTTCGCTGAACCGATCAGCAGCAACAGCAGAAGACAAGCGAAAGACCGAAGGCCGACAGAAGCACGATTCTGCTTTTTCATCGTCGCAGACATCCGGAAACGTTTTTCACTTTCACCTCCGTGGGAAAGATCCGTCATCATAAGACTGTCCAGTGGAAGCACTGCCGGGGAAGGCTGTCCGCGATGCTCGGTGCATCCATCCTCAAAAGGCATGGTCCTGAATCTCGAATCGCCACAAACTCGGGAGCGGCGGACTCCCTACCAATTTATCCGTTCTGCTCCCGGCATGCGAAGCGTAACCAGCGAATTCGCGGCTGCGGCCAATAAAAAAGCGTCCATCACCGGTTGGTCATGGACGCTCGAAATTCACCAGAAATCAGCTGATCTCAGACTCAGCACCTGCCAGCAGATTAGTTGAGAATCTGGGAAGTCTTGCCGACCAGGCTGCTCACTTTTTCCTTGGTCAGTTCACCCGGCTTGTAGGCTTCGTTGACCTTCAGCTTGCCATCGACCCACATCATCACGGTCACTTCGGCATCCTGGCCAATCTTGTAATCGCGAGGACCGACATTGCTGTCGAAGGTGGTCAGCGGGGTGTTGGTCACTTTGGTCTCATCAGCCACCTTTTTCAGTGTCGCTTCTTTGGCTTCCGGCTCATCGCTCAGCAGAACGACGAATGCCTTCATGTCCTTGGCCTGATTCTTGCCGACCACGCCGTCAACCTGCTGAATCAGATTGGCGACTTCCCCATTCACGTCTCGGGCGAAAATGCTGACCACAGGTCGATCTCCGAACCGGCAGCGGTAGCACAGCTTCGTTCCGGCAGCCGGGCCGGTCACGTCTTTGACGTAGAATGCATTCACTGCCGAGCCCACTTCCAGACCGTCTGCAAAGGCAACGCTCGTCAGTGTTGAAATAGCCACGGCAACTGCGAAAAAGTTCTTCATGCTCTCCATACTCCTCAAAGGACGGGTCCAGCGTGATTGTTTGTCACGCCCCTACTCGAACACCGGATCGAATCCAAATTTCAACCCCTCGGATTCTAGACAGTTCCGGGAATTTCGTCGATAAGCCGAATGGCAGGGAAAAAGAAACCCCGCATCGATCACTCAGATGGGAAGACGCCGATTCTAGGACCGAAGTCTTCTACGTGACAAGAGGGATTCTGCAGCGAGGACGCAATGTGCTCCAGATGTTAAACTTCTCGCGGGCCCATTTTCCCCACTTTCCCGCTCTGCCATGAGCCTCACGCGGAATTCGTTTGATATGCAGGCATTTCTGGAATCCCACATCCCCGGTGTCCCGGTCCGCCGCGGCAAAGTCCGTGACGTCTACGATTTCGGAGACCGACTTCTGCTCGTCGCCAGCGACCGGATCAGCGCGTTCGACTGGATTCTCCCCGCCGGAATCCCGGACAAGGGACGCGTGCTCACCCAGATCAGCAAATTCTGGTTCGACCGCCTTCAGGTGAACGATCATCTCCTCTCACTGGACGTGACCACCCTGCCGCTTCCCGCGGGTGTCGATGTCGACTCGCTGCAGGGACGGTCCATGGTTGTCCGAAAAACCGAAGTGGTGCCGATCGAATGCGTCGTCCGCGGGTATCTCTCAGGGTCAGGATGGAAGGAATACCGGGAGACCGGCAAAGTCGCCTCGATGAAACTCCCGGCTGGACTCGTCGAGAGCAGCCAGCTCCCCGAGCCCATCTTCACCCCGGCCACCAAAGCGGAGACCGGGCACGATGAAAACATCTCCTTCATGGAGATGCAGCATCAGGTCGGAACGGATTTGGCCGATGACCTCCGCATGCTGAGTCTGCAGATCTATCAGAACGCCGCCGAGTACGCACTCACTCGCGGGATTATCATCGCGGACACGAAATTCGAATTCGGGCTGGTGGGCGATGAGATCGTGCTCATCGACGAAGTCCTGACTCCCGACAGTTCCCGCTTCTGGCCTCAGGCCAGCTATCAGGCTGGCAAGGGGCAACCCTCGTTCGACAAGCAGTTCATGCGGGACTGGCTGGAGACTACCGGCTGGGACAAGAACAGTCCTCCTCCTCATCCCCCTGAAGAGATCGTCCAGCGGACCCGCGAGAAGTACATCGAAGCCTATGAACTGCTCACCGAGCAGACCTTCGCCTGGAAGTGAAATTTTATGAACCACGGAAAGCACGGAACTCACGAAAGAAGAAAGTAAAAGGTCTTAACCGCGAATCACGCGAATAAGGCGAATGATTGGGTGAGCTCCCATGAGAAGCTTCAGGACCCAAATGTCCGTGACCTGATTTTCAATTCGCTGGATTCGCTTGATTCGCGGTTTAGACCATATCTTCCGTGAATTCCGTGCTTTCCGTGGTTCCTTTAAACACAGAGATGAACATGGACAATACCGAGTTGTTGATTCGATCCGATGCTGGCGTCACCACACTCACATTGAACCGGCCGGCCCGGCGGCATGCGTTGTCATTGTCGCTGCTGCAGGAACTCGAACGGACGCTGAACCAGATTGCAGAAGACGCAACCGTGCGGGTGGTGGTGCTCGCATCGTCCGGGGCAGTCTACTCCTCGGGGCATGATCTGGGTGAAATGAAAGATCGGACTGCGGACGAATACGAACAGCTGTTCGCCACCTGTTCCCGCGTGATGCAGAAGATCCGGACACTACCGCAACCGGTCATCGCCCGCGTACAGGGTTTCGCCACCGCAGCGGGTTGTCAGCTGGTCGCTGCCTGTGATTTGGCAGTTGCGAGCGAGAATGCCCAGTTCGCGACCCCGGGCGTCAAGATCGGGCTGTTCTGCACGACGCCGATGGTGCCGCTCGTCCGGAACATTGCTCCTAAGATCGCGATGGAAATGCTGCTCACCGGGCAACCAATCACCGCCCAGAAAGCGCTGGCAGCAGGGCTGGTCAACGCGGTCGTTTCAGAAGATCAGCTCGACCAGGTGATCAAGCAGTACACCGACGCCATCGTGTCCTCCAGCCGACAGGTGATCGCTCTGGGCAAGCGGGAATTCTACGCACAGCTCAACATGGACGAACCCGCTGCCTACGACAGAGCTGTCGACGTGATGACGAAGAACGCCGAAATGACCGACGCCAAAGAAGGCATCAAAGCGTTTCTGGAGAAGCGAAAGCCGCAGTGGGAGGTTTGACATTTCACAGCATGAATTACTGAGGCAGGGAAAGCCGCGGTCAAACCGCTAGGGAAATGTCCATAGTTCAGCGAAATCTGATATTCTTTGGATTCAGATCTCCAAGGTAGATCCCATGTCGGCGGAAGACAGCCCGGATTGACAGTACCTGGTCCCAATCCCCACCAAATCTCTCCCTCGCAGCTTCTTCGTACGATTCAATCTCCTCCTCAGAAAACTGAGGTGGTCGATCCAGCCTGGCCGCAACAAAATCAACCACAAAGGGAGGCTTTACGATTTCCATTTCAATAACGGCGAAATCAGCGCTGTGGTCGAGTAATTTTGGAACCGCGAAGCCTTCGACTTCAACAACTAGCCTTTCTTTCAATCGTTCGTATACTGCAAGTTCCTGCCGATATTGTGCAGAGAATTTGAAGCCCTTGACAGCTGTCTTAAGATTCGTCGAGTATACTTCGCCATCTTGTCCCCACCCAAGGCGGGGGGCGTGAATGAGATGCATCTTCTTCGCATCGCAATACGCATCCAATCGTCCCTTGACATTGTTAAGGCTGATGTCCATGAAACCCGAAATCCTTGATCGGTACTCGGCAACAGTTGAGCTTCAGCTCATTATGGACGGGCAGATATTCGGACTGTCAAGAATTGGCCCGAGCAGCATTTCACTTCAACAGGCTAAGGAGCTTCCTGCTGGTCCTGCAGAAGTCGTTATGACTATCGACGGTCACGTGAGAATCTGGCCGATCACGCTGACTCACGGTGCTGTTCCCTTTGAGAGAGAGGTTCAGATTCTGGAACGTAAGTGATTTCGCTCCAGAATCTTACCCGCCCGCGTGCAGAATTTTGTCCATCAGG
Source organism: Planctomicrobium stercoris (assembly GCF_051465655.1). Lineage (NCBI taxonomy): Bacteria > Pseudomonadati > Planctomycetota > Planctomycetia > Planctomycetales > Planctomycetaceae > Planctomicrobium > Planctomicrobium stercoris. The sequence goes on from NZ_CP195791.1 coordinate 5,850,575, forward strand.
TAATTGGCAGCATCAGCGATCACGAGACTGTCCGTCACCTGGGTCAGCGTCACCAGTGTCACTCCCACGATGATCAGCACCGCCACGATGATCTTGCCCACGTCCTGGCCTTTCAGGCTTCCCAGCTGATCCGGAGCACCGGAAAGGTACGCGCTGGCTGCAAAGAACTCTTCGCCAATCAGCGTGTAATCACAGGCCGCGACGAAGAACGGAAGCTGAGCCGGCTGAGCGGTTCCCGCGATCTGAATCGCCCCAATCGAATTTCCAGTCTCAGCGAGAATCAGTGACTCCGCGAAGAACGAACCCAGATAGAAGCACGCTGCCGGCTTCTCACGCACCATCTTCCCGGTGATGTAAGAGACGTAAGCAAACTGCTCATCCGAGACGTAATAGATATCGTCCGGGTTGTAGGCGTCCGGACGGCCTGCTGTCAGAAAAGCATTCTGAACGGTCTCGCGGGCAGCAGTCATCACCAGTGATTTGGAGGTCGGCGTTTCCAGTCGACAGTCGTACTCCGCAGCCCGCTCCGCGACGCGTGAGAGGATGGTCAGTCCAGCGATTGTCTGCATTTCGTTCATGTCCTGAATCCCGGGCACGAACAGACAGGACTGTCCCATCTCAGTAGCACGACCGACCGCTTCTTCAATCGCTTCCAGACCAGCGATCTGCCGCACTTTCAGCGGCATCCCGATCCACGCCAGAATCACGAACGTAAGAATCGCACCGCAGACGAGCAACATGATGATCAACAGCCAGAATCGACTGCCGTCAAACGCCTGCTGCTTCGCCATGACCGGTTGATCCCCAACCGGAGCGACCGTAGCGGATCGACCTCCTTCCGGTCCCGGATCGACGGCAGCCACGCGAAACCAGTAGGGCTCGCCGGGAATGCACTTCCCCACCACAATCGTGAAGTGGCCGTTCAGAATGTCACGGGCGGTGGGAGCTGCCTGAGCGACTTTCTCATAGATCCCGTTTCGCTCTCCACAGCGTTCGACACGGTACTGCGTGGGAAATTCCGGTGCCGGGCCTTCAACAACCGGCAGGGTGACGACCACATCAATGGCGTCCCCCTTGTCCTGAGGATGATCCGCAACATTCACCTCCAAAGGAGCCGGCGGAACCGCAGCGTAGACTGAACAAGCCGACCCGAGAACAAGCAAGAGACCGAAACACAACCGGAGAATCGACCGACAGTTGGACTCTTCAAACGACCAATGACTATTGACCAATGACAATTGACGAATATTTTCCACTCGTAAGCGCGCTCCTCTTCGAGTCGCAGCTAAACGGTGTTGTCTTGTTGGGGAAGTTTGAGATTTCATTCGGCCACGATCTCCACGTTGGCACGAGGAACGACGACATGCTGTCCCGACTGCGTTTCCACTTCGAGGACGCGGGCCCGTGAACCGGACTCCAGCTCGTGGGGTTCAACCGGCAACCCGGAAACAGTTCCCAGTTCTCCGAACCAGGGATCACGGATCAGTCGCACCGGTGCTCCGATTTCAAGGATGCCCCCGCCCACCCGGGCAGCGACATCCTGCACGCCGTCCACATTTTCCAGCGGAACAACAATCTCCGGGCGAAGCACGCCGGCACGTATCTGAGTGGCGCCGTTCACAGAGGCCGGTCTTCCCTGCAGCGACTTCAACAGTTTGAAGGTGCGATCCGCCATCGCAATCTGCCCGAAGCCTTCCGTGATGATGATCGTCAGCCCGATCGATTCCGAACCGGTGATCGCCACCCCCAGATCGTAACCGAGAATCTCTTTCAGGTCCTGATCATCGATCCCGCCAGCGATCAGTGCTGTCACTCCCAGTTCTCTGGCCCGGGCGACCGCCGAACCATGAATGCGACGACCGGCGACAACCACCGCCCCTTTCAAGCTGGGGGTGAGAATCTCCGGAGTGAGATCGGTGTGAGGGTCGGACGTGACGACCTGCAGAATCCCGTGCTGTTCGCCGCCGATCCCGAAGATCCCCTGCAGAAATGCAGCGGTCGTTTCGACGATCACACCGGTCTTGTCCTGTACCTCGACGACCTCGCCGTCGACGAAAGCGTTCACCTGAACCGGAACCGGAGGACCTCGTAGAATCACCTGACCGGTCACATTCGAAATCGATTCCAGCACGCTGTCCGCAGGGGATTCGACACGTTGGCGAAAGTAACCGAAGATCCCTTTCGAAATCGCCAGCAACTCACCTTTCCGGACGTGGTCGCCGACCTGATGCTGCATGGCTGCAGGGAGATCTGCTGCTGAAATGCCGAGCATGTTGGCAAGATTGAGCGGGAAGATGTCCCCCGGCTGATGAGTCTGTGCCACAATCTGCTGCGCGGCGACCCGGTCTCCCAGCTGGACAAGAATTTCACCCGAAATCGGCAGCGATCTCGCCACGCGATACCGCGTTCTGGCCTTGATCTGAAGTCCGGGTGTGTAGGCCATATCGGGATCAGAAGGTTTGAACCACGGAACGGGTGGAAAACGTCATTCGGCCAGGCCTCAGTTAAGAAAGTTTTGAACCACGGAAGGCACGGAATTCACGGAAGAGGAATTGAAACCGCGAATCAAACGAATCTGGCGAATTCCTGTTGAAGATTGCATGCGAAAGATTTTCTCATTGGAGTGTCTACTGAATCATTCGCCCAATTCGCTCGATTCGCGGTTCCTCTCTTCTATTGTTTCTTCCGTATATTCCGTGCTTTCCGTGGTTTTATCTCTTTTTTCAAACCTCTGAGAACAGCGCGTTCACGAAGTCGTCCGCCGAGAAGACCTGCAGGTCTTCGATCTTTTCTCCCACGCCGATGTACTTGACCGGGATTCCCATCTTCTGACGAATCGCGACGACGACTCCCCCCTTGGCGGTGCCGTCCAGCTTGGTGAGGATAATCCCCGTGCATCCAGCAGCTTCGCTGAACTTCGCAGCCTGACTGATCCCGTTCTGACCAGTGGTCGCATCGAGCACCAGCAGGCTTTCATGCGGCGCCCCTTCAATCCGTTTGCCGATCACGCGGTGAATCTTCTGCAGCTCCGACATCAGGTTCTGCTGTGTCTGCAATCGCCCGGCGGTATCAATGATCGCAAAATCCGCTTTCGACTGAATCGCCTTCTCACACCCTTCAAAGGCGACGCTGGCCGGGTCGCTCCCCGGGGGCTTCGTGACGATTTCACAGCCGATCCGCTGACTCCACATCGTCAGCTGATCGACGGCAGCAGCTCGAAACGTGTCCCCCGCAGCCAGCACCACCTTGCGGCCGGACTGATGCAGAATGCGGGCAAGTTTGGCAATGGACGTGGTCTTGCCGACCCCATTGACCCCCGACACGAGAATGATCGTCGGCCCCGATTCGGCCATCCGAAGAGGAGATACAGGCTGCGCGGGATCCCACTTGGCGTCGGTTTCTCCATGCAGAATCTTCTTCACGCGGCTGCGGACAAGTTCCCAGATCTTGTCGGGAACAACAGTCCGACCACCGAACTCTTTGCGCAGCTCTTCGACAACTTCTGTCGCGGAAGCGACCCCCATGTCGGTCGTGATCAGTCCGCGATAAAACTCCTCGAGCTTCGCCTCATCGAGGATCTCACCTGCCTTGAGCAGATCGCGGACATCGGTCCGCAGGACGTCCTTTGTCTTCTTGAGCGCCGACTTGAGATTGTCAAAGAATCCCATGGAGAATCATGTTCCTCAAAATCGATGTTCGTTGTCTGTCGTTCAAATACTTGCGGAAACGAGCTTCTGATAACGCTCGTACGCAGCATTCCATTCTTCGGTCTGCCGCGGTTCGAATGTTTCCAGCTCGGAACTCGCTTTCACCACGCTGCGGATCTCTGACAGAGAACCGATTTCGCCCGCAGCACGAGCCTGAATCAGCACGTTCCCCAGTGCGGTTGCTTCCACGGGGCCGGCGATGACCGGTCGTCCGCAGGCATTGGCTGTGAACTGATTGAGCAGTGCATTCTTGCAGCCGCCGCCGACGATATGAATCACTTCCACTTTCTCGCCGGTCAGTTTTTCGATCCCCTCGAGAACGTCGCGATACTTCATCGCCAGACTTTCGAGGGCACAGCGAATGATCTGTCCTTCATCCTGCGGAACCGGCTGATCATGCTTGCGGCACCATTCCTGAATCGATTCCACCATGTCGGCGGGGTTCAGGAATGCAGGATCGTTTGGATGCACCAACGACCGGAACGGCTCGGATTTGGTCGCGAGATACGTCAGCTGGGAATAGTCGAAGTCGTTCCCGGTTCGCTCGAAGGAACGCCGGCACCCCTGCACCAGCCAGAGCCCCATGACGTTCTTCAGCAGTCGGTAAGTGCCGTCAACGCCCCCTTCGTTGGTGACGTTCTGTTTCAAAGCTTCATCGTTGAGAATCGCCTGCTGAACTTCGACGCCGATCAGCGACCATGTCCCCGAGCTGATGTACGCCCACTTGGCGGTTCCCGTGGAACTCGTCGGCACAGCCGCGACGGCTGCACCGGTATCGTGAGTCGCTGGAGCAACAACATCAATCCGCGGCAACCCCGTCAGCTGGGAGACTTCCGCCCGCAGCTTGCCGAGATTGGTCCCCGGAGTCACGACCGGCGGAAGCATCTTTGTCGGGATGTCGAACTTCCGCAGAAGGTCTACGGCCCAGTCGCGCCGTTTGGGGTCGAAGAACTGCGTCGTCGTGGCGTTCGTGAATTCGACAACTTTGCTGCCACACAGCAGCCAGTGAAAGAAGTCTGGGATCATCAGGAAGCGATCCGCCATCCCCAGCAACTCCGGATCTTTGAGCTGCATGGCAATCATCTGGTACAGCGTATTGATCGGCATGAACTGCAAACCGGTCGCTGCAAAGATTTCTTTTCGGGGGACGCGGCTGCAGGCGTTCTCGAGGATGCCGTCCGTACGGGGGTCGCGATAATTGTAGGGTTGGCCGAGCATTTCCTCCTTCGAGGAAAGCAGGACATAGTCCACGCCCCAGGTGTCGACGCCGACGGAGACGATCTTCTTTCCGAACTTCAGGGATGCCTGATGCAGTCCGGTCTGAATTTCCTTCCACAGACCGATCAGATCCCAGCGACGGGTCCCTGCGACGGAAATGGGCCCGTTTGGAAAACGGTGCAGCTCTTCGAGCCGAATCTGCTTGCCGTCGAACAGACCGGCGATCACACGTCCGCTCTCCGCACCCAGATCAATCGCCAGATAGACTCGTTCGGACATATTTGGAAGAGGGAAAAGGGAACAGAGGGCAGGGAATAGAAAATCGCGTTTGGCCGCCATCCCGCAGGGATGCGTTCAACGCATCAATCAATGATCTTACTGATCGGGAACTCGACGATGCCGTTGGCTCCGGCTGCCTTCAGCTTCGGAACGATCGAGCGGACGACCGATTCATCGATGATCGTATTCACAGCCACCCATTCCGGATCCGACAGCGAAGCAACAGTCGGGTCCTTCAGGGCCGGCAGATCATTCAGGATTCCGGGCAGGTCGACTCGCCGGACATTCATCATCAGCCCGACCTTGCCTTCAGCAGCCAGGCAGGACTGCAGCATCAGCGAAATCCCTTCGAGTTTTTCGCGCTTCCACTCATCGTCCCAGGCGGCCCGGTTGACGATCAGACGCGTGGTACTCTGAATCACTTCATCGAGAATGCGAAGGTTGTTGGCGCGCAGCGAGGAACCGGTTTCGGTCACTTCGACAATCGCGTCTGCCAGCCGGGGCGGTTTAACTTCCGTCGCTCCCCAGGAGAACTCGACGTCGGCAGTCACTCCATGCCGGGCGAGATACCCCTGAGTGAGTCCGACTGCTTCCGTGGCGATCCGTTTCCCCTGCAGATCCTGCACAGACTGGGCCGGAGAGTCTTCGGGAACGCACAGCACCCAGCGGACCGGTCGGCGGCTCGCTTTGGAAAAGACCAGTTCGCACACTTCATGAACGTTTGCCTGAGTCTCCATGACCCAGTCGTAGCCGGTGATGCCGGCATCCAGAATGCCGTCTTCGACGTAGCGTGCCATCTCCTGGGCGCGAATCAGCAGGCACTCGATCTCGTCATCGTCGATGGAAGGGTAGTAGGACCGGGAGGAAAACGTGATCTTGTATCCCGCTTTTCGAAACAGTTCAGCGGTCGCTTCCTGCAGACTCCCCGCTGGAATCCCCAGCTTCAACTTCTCGCTCGACATCTTGATTCCTTGTTGAGGTCCTGGCCTCGGTGATGAACGCAGATCCATGACAATCGGTCCCGGCGACACGCCGCCAGGATCGAATCGACATGCATCCTTCACTTCTTCTGGTAGACGACAGCAGGGTCGAAGACCCGTTCCCCTTCAACGCTGACGGTTCCGGTGACGGGATCGATCTTCCGGAAAAAGCAGCTCTTGAAGCCTTCATGGCAGGCGGCCCCGCCAATCTGGTGTACCTTCACCAGCAGCGTGTCGGCATCGCAGTCAAAATACAAGCCTTTCAGCTCCTGAACATTCCCACTTTCTTCCCCCTTGCGCCAAAGTTTCTGGCGACTGCGGCTGTAGTAGCAGACTCGCTGGGTTTTCAGGGTTTCCTGATAGGCCTCTTGATTCATGTATGCCAGCATCAGGACTTCTCCGGTCTGGGCATCCTGGGCAATGACGGGAATCAATTCCATCTTGTTGAAGTCGGGTCCGCTCACGAAAGTTCAGCCTGTCTGCATGTGCTCCCGGCGAGCGAGGGACGTCGCATCGGGAAACGAAATTTCAAGGATCGATCTCTTCGGGAAGGCAGAATTCACCCTTCCCGTCGTGCTCCACTTTAGCACGTCCGAAAACCAGCCACTAGCGGCCGGAGAAATGAAAACCGCCTCCGCAGCTTCCCGGGGGGCCGGTATGCTTTTCTTCAAACTTCGCATGCTCTAGGATGGCCCGGGTTTTTTCAGGAACGGATGCTACAGCGATAACGGAAGCAAACATGGCAGAGAGCGGCGTCAACATTACTTGGCATGAGCACAAGGTCTCCAGCGACAAGCGCAAGGAGCTGATGGGACACAAGGGAGCGGTCCTCTGGTTCACCGGACTGAGCGGTTCGGGCAAGAGCACGATCGCCAACACCGTGGACCACAAACTCCACGAAGCAGGCAAGCACACCTACGTTCTGGACGGCGATAACGTCCGATTCGGCCTGAACAAGGACAAAAAGTCCCTCGTCGAAAAAGCCGGCTTCTCGGAAGCGGCTGCCGCCCGTTTTGGCGTCGGTTTCTCTGCGGAAGACCGCATGGAAAACATCCGCCGCATCGGCGAAGTCTCCAAGCTGTTCTCGGATGCCGGGGTGATCACCCTGACCGCATTCATCTCTCCATATCGCATTGACCGGGACAACGTCCGCAAGATTCTGGCTCCGGGCGAGTTCATTGAAATCTACGTGAACGCTTCGCTCGAAACCTGCGAAAAGCGAGACCCGAAGGGACTTTACAAGAAGGCCCGCGCCGGAGAGATCAAGGGATTCACCGGGATTGACGACCCATACGAAGCCCCTGAGAAGCCCGAGCTGGTGCTCGATTCGGACTCCAAGGGAATCGACGAACTGGCTGATGAAGTGATCGCCTACCTGAAGGCAAATGGCTATCTGTCTGCCTGAAAAAGCAGGTGCTGTGTTCTGCCACAATCGACGCTGTCGGAGGGTGACGCCAGGGGCAACACGCGTCCGACAGCATATTTTCCGCGAGAAAATGTCATTTTTTGCGGACTTTGGCAGTGCATGATAATTGACAAGCTGAAACACGCGGACTCTACTAAGCCTGCATTTCAGCAGATCAACGTCCCCTTTGATGCCATTTTGAAAGGAGCCACGATGGCCGATAAGCCATTGACGAAGACACAGATTCTCAACGAATTGTCCGAGCGTTCGGGCGTTGCCAAGAAAGATGTTTCCGAAGTTCTGGAAAAGCTGGAAGCACTGATTGAAGAAGCTCTGGGCAAGAAAGGCCCCGGCGCCTTCACTCTCCCCGGCCTGATGAAGATCTCCATCAAGACCGTGAAAGCTCGTCCGGCCCGCATGGGACGAAACCCCCAGACCGGCGAAGAGATGATGATCCCCGCCAAAAAGGCGAGCAAGAAGGTCAAAGTGACCGCTCTGAAGAAGCTGAAAGAAATGGTCTGAAGTTTCGCGTGATGCGATGCTTCACGGAGCACGACATTCGCAGACATTCACTCAACGACAACCCCGCCCGCAATGGTCGGGGTTGTCGCTTTTTGGGGCCGCCACAATTCTCTCGCTGCACTCCCCTGGCAGAGCATCACGCCCCATGGTCAAGCACGACGATCAACTGCCCAGAGCCCCCTACCGACTCAAGTGGACACTCCACCTGTCAGTCCAACTCTCGCGTCACCACACATCACATGCCACCCATTCGCGTGCGAAGCTCCAACCCACTTTACCCTGCTGAATTCACGCGCAGATTCGTCCACATCTGCATACTTACCAAGCTGCGCAAACAACGCTGAACCGACAGACTCAACCTCACTCGCAGGGTTGCAATTCATCTTCGAGCGGACTGCGACTGAAATGCGTTTCGCCTGAGAAAACACTGGGTTTCGTGAAAATCCTGAACAACGACAACACGATGTTCGCACCGCTGGTGATCGCGCCGTCGACAACTTTTCGACATGCCCGGAATCGACCGAAAAAATCTTTGTCGACGCAATTGTTGATTGTGCAAGACGATCGTGAACAGCACTCAAAAAAGTCCCTTCTCCGTGATCGATTTTGGTTTGACTAAGCTTTGAGCCCTTGTAGGATCACCCCCGTTGAGTGAGTTATCCATTTCCGAACGCGAACCTTTCTGGTCGATCTTCAATACTGAAATGACAACCCAGATTGCCGAAGGCTCCGCAGCTTCTGCTGCCGCTCTTGCAATGTGTGTTTCAGGACAGACTGGGCAAGACACTGGTTCCGTTTAACGATTCATGCCGCTTCCCCGCAGCTCGTGTTCCCTGATGCCATTGTGGAATGGCAACGGAGTGCTGACACATCGCGTGACACCCCCGACCGTCAGGGTTGGACATTGGGTGCGGAAGAAGTGCGCCAGAAGGGTTGCAAG